>JBPCXV010000091.1:0-86994 GCA_051008235.1 Pseudohongiellaceae bacterium
TGTTGCTGAATGGTTTGCAGTTGGTCAGATGCCATAGCAACAAACTACCGCACATCAGAAATCAAAACTAACCCTTAACCCAATCGTCCTGGGCTGCGCGTAAGTTACCCGTTCCACATCCTGCCCCAGATTGCGCGATCTTTCGGCCAGCTCATCCGTCAGGTTGTCTATATAAAGTTCGGCGTTCCAGCTTTCGCTTCTTATGCCGGCGGTTAGGCCAAACAAAGTCCAGCCGTCAATCTCATCGCGGTTGATGGTGATGATGTCGCTGTAGGACTTGTCCGAGTGGCTCAGGTGCGGCATCACATGTGCGGTCAGGCCGCCGCCCATCCCCCATTCGTAGCGGAAGCTCAGGTTGGTCTGGAACCCGGGCGCATAAGCAAGTTCATCTCCCTTGCGCACATCGTTGGTTGGTGTAATCACCCGGGTAATCTCTGAATCCAGCACACTGAAGGCACCGGATATGGTTAGCGCATCAGTCGGCAGCCAGGTGAGTTCCCCCTCTACGCCGCGCACTTCAGCATCAGCGGCATTGTCCGAGAAAAACAAATTAACGATGTTCGGGTCAAAAATGGTGGTTTGCAGATTTTCAATCTCCGCCAAAAAGATATTGCCGTTGAAGCGAAACCTGTTCCGCAGGTCTGTCTTCCAGCCGATTTCGTAGTTGGTGATGTCGTCCGTATCCACGGTAAAAGGCACGCTGTAAGAGCCATCCCTGTTCAAGCGCCCGCCGGGGCGGTTCAGCAGGCCTGGCCGGAAGCCCTCGGACCTGCTGAAATACAAAAGCGCGTTCTCAGACACTGCATAAGACAGCGACACCTTGCTGACAAAACCGTCAGCAATCGCAACATCGGGCGCTGCCAGAGCGCCGACCACCAGCAGCTGCGCAGCCTCGGCGCTGGCGAGCCGCGCTGTTTCCCTTGCCATTCGGTCTGCTTCCCTTTCGGCAAGGTCAAGGATAGTAGTGTCGGCCTCAACCGGGCCGCCATTGAAACTGTTCAGGATGCTGTCGGGGTGATACAGGTTAGGGTCGCTGTCGGCGCGGCTCGCATCAAGTGTGTAGGTGCGCCTGTTATCAGCCGTGCAGCTATTGATGTAGGTGTATAGCCCATCGCCGTTGTAAAGGTCGGAGATGTCGGTGCCGAAGGCATTCGCGTCCACATCCGTGTTGTAGTTGCAAAAGGATGTGTTGGCGCTACCCTCCATGTCCACTTCTATGTCGTAGTATCTGCCGCCCAGGGTCAGGGTCAGGTTTGGGGTTATGTCCCAGTTCATCTCGCCGTAGATGCCGTAGTTTTCGTCAGTGCGCAGAATGTCGTTGCGGAAAACCGCTGTTTCCGGGAAGGGGCCAGGCCTGGAGAAGTAGCCAGTCATAAAAGGACGGTTGGGCGCGAAGGGGGTTGCGAGGCTGGTGTCCGGCGCCGTGAGATTGGTTATGCCCGGATAGACGAAATCGTTGCGTTCGGTGATTTCCGTGTCGCTAAAGAAAGCACCGAAAGTCCCGCGCACCGCATAAGATGCATCCGTGACAAAGCGAAGTTCGTGCGTGGTTACCTCCAAAGTGGTGTACGAGTCGAAGCTGATGGCCGGCGAGTAGCAAGTGCCGGCCGGGGTCATGCTGGCACCGGGGTAAACAACCGAAAAATCGCAGATGTAGTAGGGCAGATACTGGGCGCTGAACAGATAGTCCGTATAGTCCACCGTCTGTTCCGCTTCCCGGTCCGTGTAGGCGCCGGCGTAAATCATGTCCAGGTTGCCGAGCCTGCCTTCCAGAACCCAGTTGGTGTTGCTTAGTTGGTCTTCAAGTGCGTCTTCCTCGTAGCGCTGGATTTGATAGTCATCAAGGTTCGGGTCGGCGAAGAAGACGCCATCCGATTCTACCATCTGCTCTGTGTGCGACAGGTTCAGCCGCCAGTCGATGTTGAAATCATACAGCAGGCTAATGCGCCCGCCAGTGTAGGTGGTCTCGTTGAAGTCTTCCTGCAGCAGCGCTGTGTTGTCGGCCAACTGGAAGGTGACGTCGCCGGGCTCGGCGTTAGCGAGATCATCTGGATCGCCGTCCGCCTGCAGGCCTGCCCGGTGCGACTGAACCGGCACGCCGTTTGGCCGCTGGGTGCCTTCTGGCCTGAAACGCGCGCTGCCTTGCAGGTCCTCTTCGCCGAAGACATTGTCTATCCAGCCGCCTTGCTTATCTACATAGCCGACGGCGCGCAGTGTGGCTCTTTCCGACACTGGCAGGTTGAACATGGCTTCAAAATTGTGGCTGTTGCCGCCGTCGCTGATGGCACCGCCGCCCAGCTTGACGCGGCTGTAGGTGTCGTTCGGGTCCGGCTTGTTGGTGATGAGCCGCACGGCACCGGCCTGCGAACTGGTGCCGAACAAGGTGCCCTGGGGACCGGACAGCACCTCTATGCGCGCCAGATCGGCGGCATAAATATCAAGGTTTCTGCCGGGTTGCGCCAGCGGTTGTTCATCCAGATAGAAAGAGACATTGGGCGCGAGGCCGGCAACACCCGCCACGCTTAGCGTCGGCGTGGTTGAGGCAACGCCGCGAATATAGATGGTGCTTTGGCCTGGGCCGCTGCCCCCAGCGGTAATCCCCGGCATTTGTAACAGATAGTCGTCAAAGGTGGCTATGCCTGCCTGTTCCAGCGTTTCCGCGCTCAGGGCTTGCACTGCAACAGGAATATCCTGAGTGCTTGCTTCACGCTTGGTTGCGGTGACGAGTATTTCTTCAATTTGAGCATAGGTATTTTGTGCGGCAGAGGCAGCTACAGCGGCTAATACGGCTGCACTTAACTGGTTCTTTTTAAACACAGTACAGGCTCCTTTGGTTGATTGAACACAGTAATTCAAGCCTCGTCTGCCAGCAAGGTTAATTTGGTGGCAAACCCTTACCACCGTGGCTTTACGACGGGTCGGCGGCGGTTATGGCGGAAAGGATACCACATTAAAATTACAGGAAACAACTGCCCATCGTGCTTGCACTGGCGGGGAAAGTGCGACATATTGCGTTGCTTAACTCATGCTTTCCAGCAACAGTGCCTAATCAGGAGGCAATATGACTGAACCGAGCTGGTGGTCGGTAATACCACCCGTGCTGGCGATTGTGCTGGCGATACTTACGAGGCAGGTCATTCTGTCGCTCGGGATTGGCATCTGGATTGGCTACAGCTTGCTGGAGAGCCTGAACCCGATTACCGGTCTGGCTTCCGCTGTTGAAGGGTTGGTATCGGTATTCAGCGACCCCGGCGATACCCGAGTATTAATTTTCACACTGGTTATAGGCGGTCTGATTGCCACCATTGAACGGCTTGGCGGTGTGCGTGGATTTATTCGTATGCTGGAGTCGCGCAATTGGGTCAACGGACCACGGGGCGCCCAGTGGCTGGCTTATAGCACTGGCATTGTCATCTTCATTGAATCCAATATTACGTTGCTGGTGGCCGGCACCGTTGCCCGTCCGTTGTTTGACCGCTACAAACTGGCGCGCGAAAAACTGGCTTATATTATTGACTCCACCTCGGCACCGGTATGTATTCTCATTCCCCTGAACGCCTGGGGTGCGACGGTGATTGCTTTTGTTGAGGCAGAAGAAATTAATAACCCTGCGGCTGTGTTTGTTACGGCAATTCCGTTTAATTTTTATCCGCTAATTGTAATTGCATTTAGCGCTCTGGTTATATGGCGGCAGTTGGATATTGGCCCCATGCGCACCGTGCAGCAACGCACCGAGGCGGCGGACAATACATTGCCATCAACAGCGGAGACAGACACGGCGGACAAAACATTCTCGCCAGCAGCGGAGGCAGGCACGGCAGATAATACATTCCTGCCAGTAGCGGAGGCAGGCGCGGCTGGCGGGGTGCCCGGCACCATCGTTGAAGCACACATAGCAGAGGATGTATTGGCCGGGGACAAGGCGCGTTTTATGGTGCTGCCCATACTGGCGATGATTCTTTCCATGCCTGTCGGCTTGTATATTACCGGCGATGGGGATATCAAAGCTGGCTCAGGCTCCACCTCAGTGCTGTGGGCCGTATTGCTGGGCGTGCTGGCGGCCTGGCTACTCAGTCTCCGGCATCGGCGACTGAAGGTGGATGAATTAATGCACACTTTCATGCAAGGGGCAGGGAATATGTTACCGATTTCCATCATACTGCTGTTTGCTTTAGCTCTGGGCGATGCGGCCAATGCACTGGGTACCGGCGTTTATGTGGCGGGGGTAGCACAGGAAACATTAAGTCCGGCGTTTATGCTGCCGTTGCTGTTTCTGGTGTCTGCCGTGATTGCATTCTCCATTGGTTCAAGCTGGGGCACCTTTGCCATCATGATTCCCCTCGCAATGCAGATTGTGTTAGCACTGGATTATTCGCCCAGCCTATTCCTTGCGGCAGTGCTTTCAGGTTCAGTATTCGGCGACCATTCCTCACCCATCAGCGACACCACCGTAGTTGCCTCCATGGCCTCGGGCACAGACCATATTGACCATGTGCGCACCCAGTTACCCTATGCCTTACTGTGCGCGGGCATGGCAACGGCAGGGTTCTTCCTGCTGGGGCTTGTTGCTCTTTGAGTTTGGGATGACGCGACTGGTTAAAAGATTCTCAGGCTTGGTTTTGGGAATAGTATGTTAATCAGAAGATTCCCGAACATCTTCTGCGGCTGCATCGGCCTTGGCAAAGATACGCTTGGCAGTCATTAGCATCATCATATAGATAAGGTTTAACATTGCCCAGGCAAACAACTCAAAAGCCCAGAGCGCATGAGAAGCAGAGTCAAGCGCACGACCGGTAACAATCACAGCCACCCACAGTAGCAGACCGACCAAAGGCAGAGTAGCACCCAAACGCCACAATCCTTGCCATTGACGAAATGCAGCCAGTGGCAGGGCGGCACTGGCGGTTATTGCTACCAGCACAAGCAAAACAATCGCGGAATCCCATGTCATAAGAAAGCCCTGTTCTGTTGCTTATTGTATCTGGCATCGGAAAACCCTGCACGGCTTTATGGAGATGAACTTGACAGGAACGCTGTTGTATCACACACTGACACATATAAAGCACGGATAACAAAGAGATGACTCAATAAAAGAAAGAGTCATCTTTGTTCAGGAGTTTTTTGGTCCATGTCTCATACAGAAATTCACACCACCTACGAAAATCGGGTAGAACTGAATTATCAGCTTTATAACGGGCTGTTTCTTACCTTGCCGCTGGATGCTATTGAGCAAACCGGCTTGTTGTTGCCGTTGCTGGAGGAGAGTTGTCATAAGGGTCTTGGTGAGGGGCATAATCCGGTGCAGATTATTGAGCAGTTTTTTAGCACACACCGGCCACGATTTTCGGCGCAGGAGCAGATTCAGTTTTTGTTTAAAATTGTTCAGTATGTGGAGCGTCAGGTGGTGTTGATTGATGCGCTGGAGGATGCTGCCTTTGCGGAAATTCATGATACCGATGCCGCTGATGAACTGCGCAAGCTCAGCGAACGGGTTATCTCTGATGATAAGCAGCAGGCGCTGGCGGAAATACTTGAAGGTTTTGCGGCGCGAGTAGTGCTCACTGCTCATCCCACACAGTTTTATCCGGGGCCAGTGCTGGCCATTATTACCGACCTTACCGCGGCCATTCGCCGTAATGATATTGCGCTGGCGCGCAATCTGCTTCAGCAACTTGGTAACACGCCATTCTTTAACAAGGAAAAACCGACGCCGCTTGATGAGGCAACCAGCCTGAGTTGGTATCTGGGCAATGTGTTCTATCCGGTTATCAGCGCCATGCTGGATAAATTGTGTGAGTTTGAAACAACACAGCATACTTTGAATTCAACGCTACTCAGCATCGGCTTTTGGCCGGGCGGCGATCGTGATGGCAACCCGCTGGTTACCGCCGACACCACGCTTGCGGTGGGTGCCAAGCTGCGGGCTTTGATTATTGAACGTTATCATCAAGACATCCGCCAACTGAAACGGCGGCTAAGTTTCGCCGGCGTGTATGAAGCGCTGGAGGCTATTGAAAAACGGCTTAATCAGGAACTGGTGCATGAGGCGGGAGCCTGTTTCCCCAGCGCACAGGCTTTGCTGGATGAACTGGATGTGATTGCAGACAAGGTGTCCGGCAATTATCAGGGTTTGTTTCTGGAGCAACTGCGTTCCCTGCAACGTCGTATTCAGGCGTTCGGGTTTTACTTTGCCAGCCTGGATATCCGTCAGGATTCCCGTGTGCTGGCCGGGGCGCTTGAAAGTATCCGTCAGGCGCAACCAAGGCTGTTCCCCGCCGACTACGAGAGTCTGGATGAAAACAAACGGCTGGACAGTCTGTTCAAGCTCAAGGCTAAACTTGACCCGGCCTCATTTGATGACGCACAGGTGCGAGACACGCTGGCATCCATGCAAGCGCTACGTGAGTTGCAACGGCGCAACGGGGAGCGCAGTTGTCATCGTTACATTATCAGCAACTGTCGTGGCGCCGCCGATATTGCCAATCTGATGGCCTTGTTCCGCTTGTCCGGCTGGCACAATGAGCCGCTCAGTGTTGATTTGGTGCCATTGTTTGAAACCATCAACGATTTGGAGGAGGCGGGGCAGGTGATGCAACATCTCTACGGCATCAACGCTTATGCCGCACATTTGAAACAGCGTGGGCAAGCACAAACTGTCATGCTGGGGTTTTCAGATGGCACCAAGGATGGCGGCTACCTGATGGCAAACTGGGCTATCTACCGTGGCAAGGAAGACATTACCGCCGCCTCACGCAAGGCAAACATTGAGGTGGCGTTCTTTGATGGCCGTGGCGGTCCGCCGGGTCGCGGCGGCGGTAATACCTATCGTTTTTATGCGGCGCTGGGCAAGAGCATTGAATCCAATCAGATTCAGCTTACCGTGCAGGGACAAACCATCAGTTCCTATTACGGCACGCTGGAATCGGCGGGGCATAATCTGCGGCAGTTGCTTGCTGCGGGGCTGGAAAATAATCTCTACAACCGACCGGAGCGGGAGATAACCGATGAACAGCGCACACTTATCTCGCAACTAGCTGAGGCGGGTTATGCCAGCTATCAATCGCTGAAAGCGCATGCCCTGTTTGTGCCCTATCTGCTGGAAATGAGCACGCTGCGTTATTACAGCCTGTCCAACATCGCCAGTCGTCCAGCGCGGCGCGGCAAAGATGATGAGTTTCGTTTTGAAGACCTGCGGGCGATACCTTTTGTCGGTGCCTGGGGTCAACTGAAACAGAATGTGCCGGGTTTTTTTGGTATTGGCACGGCACTGGAGAAACTGGCGCAGGAAGGCAAGCTGGAAGAGTGCAAGCAGTTGTATCAAAACTCGCACTTTTTTCGCACCTTGCTGGATAACAGTATGCAAAGCATGAGCAAGGCGGATTTTGAACTTACGCGCTATATGGAGAATGATGAAACTTACGGGGAGCTTTGGCGGCTTATCCATGCCGAGTATTTGCTGAGCAAGGAAATGGCACTAAAAGTATCCGGCCTTACGGAGTTACTGGAAGATAATCCCCGCAGCCAACTCAGCATCAAGCTGCGGCAACGAATTGTATTGCCGTCGTTAATTATCCAGCAGTTCGGAATGATGAAACTGCGTGAAACCAGAGACGAAACCAAGCATAAAGCCAAACACGGCTACAGTAGCGAAGTGTTGGAAAAACTGGTTATTCGCAGTATGTTCGGCAATATCAATGCTTCCCGCAATTCAGCGTAACAACATGGCGAATAATTAACCTTGAGACAAAATGGTGAGGGGGAGTCGGTGATGAAACAAGGGCGAGGTTTGTAGTTAAGCCGGTGGGGGGACTTTTTATTTATCTCAAATGTGCTGATTCGCTACGCCTGTTTCACTCACATCACAAACTGAACTGCACCGGCGCATTGGGCCCCAGTGGCAGGCCGAATATGACCCAGGCCACGCTGAGTAGCAGGCCGCCTATCAGTAGCCAAATGGCATAGGGCAACATCGTGGTCGCCAGACTGCCGAGGCCGAACTCTTTTTGCCAGCGCTGACAGAATACCAGTATCAGCGGGAAGTAGGGCATTAACGGTGTGATGATATTGGTTGCTCCGTCGCCGGTACGATAGGCCGCCGTGCTCATTTCCGGGCTCAGGCCAACCAGCATCAGCATAGGCACCAGCACCGGCGCCAGCAACGCCCACTTGGCACTGGCTGAACCGATAAACAGATTAAGTGTGGCGCAGAACAAAATAATCAGGGCGAGCAACAGCGGGTCGGGCATGCTGGCTTCCTGTAATACCCCCGCGCCCTTGATGGCGAAGATGAGCCCCAGGTTGGACCAATCGAACATGGCCACGAAGTGAGCGGCGGCGTAGGCCAGCACCAGATAATAGCCGAGGTCGGCCATGGCCTCTTTCATCATGCGCACCACATCCCGGTGATTGCTGATGGAACCGGCAGCGCTACCGTAAGCCCAGCCGGCTGCCAGAAACAACACGAAGAAACCGGCTACAAGTGATTGAAATAGTGGATTAAAGCGAGCCTCCGGCTCTGCCGATTCATCAATCAGCGTGTTACCTATAGTGAGCAGCACCCACACGGCAATGACGGCCAGACAAGCCCACCCGGCCCGCACCAGACCAGCCTTTTCCGCTACGCTGAGGCTGGTGTTGGGGTCTTTCACCACACCGGCGGTGCTGCTTTCCATGGAGTCTGCGCTCAGCGGTGCCAGACGCGGTTCAATTACCCGGTCGGTGATGTACCAGATAATCGGCAGGAACACGAATGTCATGGCGATAATGAAGTAGGCGTTGCCGGCGATGTTGGCATCCCACGTGGGCAAAATGGTTTCGGCGGCTGTTTCAGTGATGCCGAACAGTAGCGCATCCAGCTGGCCCGGCAGCAGATTGGCGGAGAAGCCACCGGAAACACCGGCGAAACCGGCGGCAATACCGGCTATGGGGTGTCGTCCGGCGGCGGCGAACACTACGCCAGCAAGGGGAATCAGCACTACATAAGCGGCATCGGCGGCCAGATTGCCCAGCATTCCAAACAGCGCCACCGCCGGGGTGAGCAGCAGTTTCGGCGCCCGTGATACCGCACCGCTCATGGCGGCAGCAAACAGCCCGGAGCGTTCAGCCACACCGGCACCGAGCATCACTACCAGCACATAGCCCAGCGGGTGGAAGCCGGTGAAGGTGGCTGGCATATCCACCAGCAAACGCCGGAGGTTGATGGCGGACAGCAGGCTCTCGGCTTCAATGACCAGCGCGTTACCCGCCGCGTCCACCTGAGTGGGGTGGAGTGCACTGACACCGGCCAGGGAGCAAACCACGCTAATGGCAACCACGGCGAGAATACACCAGACGAAGATGAACACCGGGTCGGGCAAGCGGTTACCGGCACGCTCAATGCGCGCCAGAATGCCTTTGATTTCATTTGGGGTGGCTTGTGAGGAAGATTCCATAATATACTGTAACACACAAACCGAGGCACAGCCCATGCAGATTTCCAGCAAACATTTTGTCAATGGCAATACGATTGTTGAACCGCTCCCGGAAGGCGTCGCCAAGGCGGTGTTTGGCATGGGGTGCTTTTGGGGTGTTGAGCGTTTGTTTTGGGAGATGCCGGGGGTGTTCAGCACGGCTGCCGGTTATAGTGGCGGGCATAGTGTGCATCCCACTTATGAGGATGTGTGTGGCGGCAATACGGGTCATGCGGAGGTGGTGCTGGTGCATTATGACCCGGCGAGTGTTGATTACGAAACTTTGTTGCGGATGTTTTGGGAATCCCATGACCCCACTCAGGGTATGCGGCAGGGTAATGACCGGGGTAGCCAGTATCGTTCTGTAATTTATGCGGCGACCGAGCAACAGTTGAAGCTGGCCACGGCAAGCAAGTCTCAGTTTCAGGTGGCGCTTGATGCGAAAGGTTATGGTGCTATCACCACCGAGATAAAGGCGCTGGCCGAGTTTTATTATGCAGAGGACTATCACCAGCAATATCTGGCCAAGAACCCGGGCGGCTATTGTGGCCTGGCGGGCACTGGTGCCTGTTATCAAGCAGCGGGGCAAGCGGAGCCTGCTGTTCCCGCCGCTTAGGCGGGTTTTGGCTAATTCATTGAGCGCCACCCGAACCTTAATTCAAACATGAGCGTTAAGCAGATGGCTGAACAAACCAACAAATCGTCCCGTGTGGATCCTTTTGTGATTGGCATTTCGTCAAGGGCGTTGTTTGACCTGAGCGAAAGTCATCAGGTGTATGAGGAGGAGGGGCTGGAAGCCTACCAGCAATATCAGATTGAGCGCGAGGACAAGCCGCTGGAACCTGGTCATGCCTTCCCACTGGTGAAGAAACTATTGCACCTCAACACTTTGCTTGATGAGTCTCCGGTGCAGGTCATTCTGCTGTCGCGCAATTCCGCCGACACCGGGCTGCGGGTATTCAATTCCATTGAGCACTACAATCTGGATATTACCCGGGCGGCTTTTTGTGGCGGCGACAGTCCCTATCGTTATATTTCGGCATTCGGCAGCCATTTGTTTCTTTCAACGGATGGTGTTGATGTGCGGCAGGCTTTGGTATCGGGTGTGGCCGCCGCCACCATTTTGCCATCCAAACACACAACCGAGGAGGGCATTCTGAAGGTGGCCTTTGATGGTGATGCAGTGCTGTTCTCGGATGAGGCTGAACGTGTTTTTCAAAAGGATGGTCTGGAGGCATTCGCCGACAATGAGGAGGACGCCGCTAACGAGCCGCTCAGCGGCGGACCATTCAAGCCGGTATTGGCCGCCTTGCAGCAGATTCAGATGGCCTTTCCAGCGGGCGAGGCGCCATTACGCACCTGTCTGGTAACGGCGCGGGGCGCACCGGCTCACAAACGGGTGATAAGTACGCTACGGCACTGGAATATCCGCATTGATGAATCAATCTTTCTCGGCGGGAAACCCAAGGGCGAGTTTCTGCGCGCCTTTGATGCGGATGTGTTCTTTGATGACCAGCAGGAACATTGCGATTCAGCGCGCAGCCATGTTGCCACTGGCCATGTACCACACGGGGTCGTCAACGAGTAGCTTATGGAAATTGCCTGTCTGGATTTGGAAGGGGTGCTGGTGCCGGAGGTCTGGGTAGGGCTTGCGGAAAAAACTGGTATTGATGAATTGCGGGCCACCACGCGTGATGTTCCCGACTACGATGTGCTGATGCGCCAGCGCCTTAAACTGCTTGAGCAGCACAAGCTGGGACTGACCGACATTCAGGGGGTGATTGCCGAAATGGCACCACTGGACGGGGCGATAGAGTTCGTTGACTGGTTAAAAGCTCGTTTTCAGGTCATCATCCTGTCGGATACATTCTATGAGTTTTCTCATCCGCTGATGCGTCAACTTGGTTTTCCCACGCTGTTTTGTCATCACCTGGTAGCGGATGAGGCCGGGCGGATAGTGGATTACCAGTTACGCCAGCCGGACCCCAAGCGCAGCAGTGTCAAGGCGTTGCACAGTCTCAACTTCCGAACCATCGCAGCCGGTGATTCGTATAACGATACCACCATGCTGGCCGAGGCGGACGCGGGCATCCTGTTCAGAGCGCCGGATAATGTAGTTAAGGAGTTTCCCCAATATCCTGCGGTTCAAACTTACGAGGAGTTGCGGCAGGAGTTCATCAAGGCCAGTGAACGGCAACTTGATTTAGCCTGACTTGGCTTGTTCTACGGCGTTGCCCAAGTATGTGCGTGGGGTAAGTTCCAGCAGGGATTTTTTTGCTGCTTCGGGAATATCAAGATCCTTGATGAATTGTTGCACCGCAGCCTTATCCATATTCTTGCCCTGGGTTAACTTCTTTAATTTTTCGTAAGGCTGCTCTATCTGGTAACGCCGCATCACAGTTTGAATAGCTTCCGCCAGCACTTCCCAGGCGGCATCTATCTCGGCATCTATCACTTCCGCATTCAACTCCAGTTTGCCCAATCCGCTGAGGCAGTTGTGATAAGCGATTACAGAGTGCGCCAAACCACTACCGATGTTGCGCAACGCGGTGGAATCGGTGAGGTCGCGCTGCCAGCGGGATACTGGCAACTTGGCGGCCAGATGACTGAGTATCGCGTTAGCCATGCCCAGATTGCCTTCGGAGTTTTCAAAGTCAATGGGGTTGATTTTGTGAGGCATGGTGGATGAACCCACTTCACCGGCCGCAACTTTCTGTTTGAAGTAGCCCAGCGAGATGTAACCCCACACATCGCGGTTGAAATCCAGCAACACGGTGTTGAAGCGCGACAGCGTATGACAGAGTTCGGCGATGTAATCATGGGGTTCAATCTGGGTGGTGCGAGGGTTTTGTGTCAAACCCAGATAATCTTCAACGAAGTGCCTGGTCAGCTGCGGCCAATCTGCATCGGGATAAGCGGCATAATGCGCGTTGTAGTTGCCCACCGCGCCATTAACCTTGCCGAGTATTTCCTGCGCCTGAAACTGCGCGAACTGACGTCTTAATCGAGCAAGCACATTGGCAAACTCCTTGCCCATGGTGGTAGGGGAGGCGGTTTGACCATGAGTGCGGGAGACCATCGGTTGGCTGGCATAGTTATGAGCCAACTCGGCGAGTTTGTCCATGAGTTGCTGCATTAGCGGAAACAACACTTGTTCGCGGCCTCCTTTCAGCATCAGGGCGTAAGCGAGATTGTTGATGTCTTCCGAAGTGCAGGCGAAATGCACGAACTCAAGATGAGCGCGAAGTTCCTCATGTTCTGCCAACTGTTCCTTCAACCAGTATTCAACCGCCTTGACATCGTGTTTGGTGGAAGCTTCAAGGGCTTTGATTCGGGCTGCATCATCCAACGAGAAGTTATCCACCAGTTTGCTCAGAGCTTCCTGACTGCTTTTGCTGATGTTACTTTTGGTTTTATCTTTGTTTTGCCCACTGTCCTGAACGGATGGCAGATATTCCATTAACATAAACTCCAGCCAGCAAACTTCCACCAATACCCGACAATGGATTAGTGCATACTCGCTGAAGTAATCTGCCAACTCGGCGCTCATAGCACCGTAACGCCCGTCAAGAGGCGACAGGGCGGTTAATTGGTTGTGGTTCGTATCTTTCGTCATAAAGCAAGGGGCATACTGTTACAAGAAAAGTACGCCGTCTGTTCAGGACAGGTGCGCCATCTGTTCAGAGGCGAAAACGGGCATTATAGCCGATTACGGATGAAATGTTCAATAACTGCTCCGCCCAGGCATTGTTCTCCGTTATAAAACACAATGTATTGCCCGGGTGTGACCGCGCGCTGGGGAACCTCAAAGTTGACCTGTAGCCCGGACTCTCCGTGCGGGCGCACCGTGCAAGCCTGGTCTGCTTGCCGGTAACGAATTTTTGCGGTGCAGGACAGCGGCAACTGTGGCGGTTGCTCGTTAATCCAGGCGGGCGGGGAGGTTAGCAGTTCGCCGGAGAACAGGTGAGTGTTCTCGTTACCCTGGCCAACGATGAGCACATTACGCTTCAGGTCTTTGTCAACCACATACCAGGCTGCTTCAGGCCGATCTGCGAGACCGCCAATGCCGAGCCCCTGACGCTGGCCGAAAGTGTAATACATCAGCCCGGCATGACGGCCAAGTTGTTGACCATCTGTGGACTCAATGTCTCCCGGCTGAGCCGGCAGGTAACGCTCAAGAAAATCCTTGAAGCGTCTCTCGCCGATGAAACAGATTCCGGTGCTGTCTTTTTTATCATGGGTGCGCAGGCCGAGACTGGCGGCAATACGCCGAACCTCGGTTTTTTCCAGCGCACCGACGGGGAACAGGCTCTGCCTGATGCAGCGTTCACTTACTTGGCAGAGGAAATAACTCTGGTCCTTGTTGGCATCCAGACCTTTCAGCAGCTGAGTGCCATCGGCGCTGTCCTGCCTTCGCACATAATGGCCGGTGGCGATAAGGTCGGCACCCAGTTCGCCGGCATATTCCAGAAAAGCCTTGAACTTGATTTCGCGGTTACACAACACATCCGGGTTTGGCGTGCGTCCGGCGCGATATTCGCTGAGGAAATGTTCAAACACATTATCCCAATATTCCGCCGCAAAATTTGCCTGATGCAGCGTTATGCCGAGCTTGTCGCAAACGGCTTGCGCATCGGCCAAGTCTTCTTTGGCGGTGCAATATTCTGTGCCGTCATCCTCTTCCCAGTTTTTCATAAACAGGCCGCTCACCTGAAAGCCCTGCTGCTGTAACAAGTGGGCGGCAACAGATGAATCAACCCCGCCGGACATCCCCACAATAAGCTGCGTGGTAGCCGGGTCGTAATGAAGTGTCTGCTGGTTCATGGTGAATGACTCAAAGTGCTTATTGTAATACGAAATCACTGTATAATTGACTGATGAAGCACCTGCGTAACCCCGGTTAGGAGATTGCAACAATGAATGAACTGACCCATCTTGATGCGGACGGCAATGCCCGGATGGTGGATGTGGGCGACAAGCCTGCGACCCGACGGGAAGCTACGGCCTCTGGTCGGGTGCTGATGGCGGCGGAGACGCTGGAGTTAATTCGTAGCGGCGGCCACAAGAAAGGGGATGTGCTGGCGGTTGCCCGTATCGCTGGCATTCAGGCTGCCAAGCAGTGCTCGCAATTGTTACCGTTATGCCATCCATTACCGCTGACATCGGTGTCTGTTGAACTCAGCCTTGATGAAGCTGCCAATGCTGTGCAAATCAGTGCCACTTGTGGTGTGCATGGTCAGACCGGAGTGGAGATGGAGGCTTTGACCGCGGTCTCGGTGGCGGCACTGACTGTGTATGATATGTGCAAGGCGGTGGATAAGAATATGCAGGTAACCGACATCGTGCTTGAAGAAAAGCAGGGCGGGCGTAGCGGACATTTTACACGGCAAGGTTGACGGCTTGTCAGACTGTCAATTGGCACATTGCCAAACTGCTAAACTGCCAATCTGCCAGATTACCAGGTTGACAGCTTGTCAATAAATCAGGAATGCAGGCCATGCTTAAAATCAGATATTTTGCCAGTGTGCGTGAAGCCTTGAAGAGTGAGGGGGAAGATATCTTCCGTCCTGATGATGTGCACACGCTTGCTGATTTGGTGCGGCATTTACGCGGCATCAGGCCTGAGTTTGATGCCTTGTTTCAGGGGCGGGGGGAGTTTGAACATAGCGCCGGAAAAGCCGGATTCCTGAGCAGCCTTAGCGCACTGTTTCAAAGGCGGAAGCAGGGAAGCAAGCAACTGAAGTTTGCCGTGAATCAGACCGTGGTTGGCGAAGACTATCAACTTGGTGATGATGATGAGGTGGCATTTTTTCCACCAATGACAGGAGGTTAGGATAAATGACTCAAGCACAAACTCAGGTACAGATACAAGAGAAGGACTTTGAGTTAGGGCAGGAGTATCAAGCACTGCGTGAGGCGGCGGGTGATGTCGGGGCGATTGTTACTTTTAGCGGCCTGGTGCGGGAGTTGTATGCGCCAGAATCCGCCGAGTCTGAAACTGTGGCTGAACTGTTTCTGGAACATTATCCGGGCATGACTGAGAAGCGGCTGCAGGGCATTGTTGATGAGGCTTGCCAGCAATGGCCATTACTCGCGGTGAAGGTGCTGCATCGGGTTGGGCGTTTGTTGCCGGGAGAGCAGATTGTTTTTGTCGGCGTAGCCAGCGCCCACCGCCGAGCCGCTCTGGATGCCGCCCGCTACATCATGGACTACCTGAAAAGCCACGCCCCTTTCTGGAAGAAGCAACTCTCTAATCAAGGCCTGCGCTGGATTGAGAGCCGACAATCCGACCACGCCGCGCTAGCCGCATGGGAGAAGTCGGCAAACTGATGCTGGTGCTGATGGCTTTGCTCTGCCCTACGAGGGCACTATCCGCCATCACCAACGCCAGCATCTCCAATGCCACCCGCTGGAAGACCAGCATCGATTTCGCCATCGGCATCATCTCTGCGGTCGCCATCATGTCCGCTATCGGCACCCGAATCAATCGGCGGCGCCACGCGTATCCTTTCCGGTTCCGGGCCATCGTCCAAGGGTTTGATGTTGATTGCATGCAAACCTTTTGGCCCTTCGGCGGCATCGTATGACACCCGTTGCCCCGCTTTCAGGGTTTTGTAACCATCCATGCCGATTGCCGAGTAGTGGGCGAACAAATCATCGCCACCCTCATCGGGCAATATGAAACCGAAGCCTTTCGTGTTGTTGAACCACTTTACTTGTCCGCTACTCATTGTCGTGCTATCGCTCCAAAATATATAGGTTTAATGAAAGGCGACTTTATACCGAGGCATTCCCGCCCTTGTCAATACCGGGGCGCCAAGTATTCCAGAGTTGCCCGAAATCTGGTATAAATAGGCTGGATACCAGAGTAATGTGATTGATGCGGAACATGAACAACCCACTATTTGAGCCGGTTATGTCCAGCCCGCCGCTAGCGCCGCGAAACTCCCAGGATGACAGCGGGGGCGACCACGATGTAGGGCTCGCCACCACCACGGAGAAACCGAAACTCAAACGGCCGCCGTTGTATAAAGTGGTATTGGCCAATGATGACTATACCCCCATGGAGTTCGTGGTTGATGTATTGCGTATATTCTTCTCAATGGATGTGGAAAAGGCCACCCAGGTGATGCTGAAGATTCATACGGAAGGGAAGGGCGTGTGCGGGGTGTATAGCAAGGATGTGGCGGAAACCAAGGCCGCCCAGGTGAACGATTACAGCAGGGAATATGAGCAACCCTTGCTGTGCAATGTTGAAGTGGACCGTTAGCCCGGAAGGTAGTAAGCGCTAGAACTAATATAGACGAGCTCACAGACGACAACTATAGACAGGCAAACAACCACACAGGCAAACCAATGCTAAGCAAAGATCTGGAAATCACCCTCAACGAAGCATTCAGGGGTGCGCGCAAGAAACGGCATGAGTTCATGACCGTGGAACACCTCCTGCTTGCACTGCTGGATAACGAAACAGCCTCCCGCGTTCTGCTGGCCTGCGACTGCGACCTGAGCCGCCTGCGCGGCGAACTGGGCAATTTCATTGAAGGCACCACCCCGCTCATTCCGGAGCAGGACGGCAACCGGGAAACCCAGCCCACACTAGGCTTCCAGCGGGTGCTGCAACGGGCTGTGTTCCATGTGCAATCCTCAGGCAAGCCGGAAGTAACCGGCGCTAATGTGCTGGTGGCCATCTTCAGCGAGCAAGGCAGCCAGGCCGCTTATTTTCTGAAAGAGCAAGGCGTGGCCCGCATTCATGTGCTGCACTACATCACCCACGGCATCACCAAAATACCCGGCGACACCGCCGCCCCGGGTAGCGCAGATGGCCAAGAGCAAATGGAAGAAGAAACCGGCGGCAACACACGCAGCAGGGGCGCGTTGCAAAGCTTCGCCACCAATCTTAATGTTGAGGCGGAACAAGGCCACATTGACCCACTCATTGGCCGCGAGGCGGAAGTCAGCCGGGTTATCCAGGTGCTGTCGCGCCGCCGCAAGAACAATCCCTTGCTGGTAGGCGAATCCGGCGTTGGCAAAACCGCCGTAGTGGAAGGCCTTGCCCGATTGATTGTGGAAGAACGGGTGCCCGAAGTACTCAAAGGCAGCGTGATTTTCGCCCTTGATCTCGGTGCCCTGCTGGCCGGCACCAAATACCGCGGCGACTTTGAAAAGCGCTTCAAGGCCATGCTGGCCGAGATGAAGAAAAACCGCAAGGCCATCCTGTTCATTGACGAGATTCACACCATCATCGGCGCCGGCGCGGCCTCCGGCGGTGTTATGGATGCTTCCAATCTGCTCAAGCCGGTGCTCACATCCGGCCATCTGCGCTGCGTAGGTTCCACCACCTATTACGAATACCGGGGCATCTTTGAAAAAGACCGTGCCCTGTCGCGCCGCTTCCAGAAAATTGATGTGGACGAACCGGATGCAGACACCACTTACCGAATTCTAAAAGGCCTGAAGTCGCGCTTTGAAGAACACCACGAACTGCGTTACAGCGACAGGGCACTGAAAGCCGCCTCGGAACTGGCCAGCCGCTACATCAACGACCGCTACATGCCGGACAAGGCCATTGATGTGGTTGATGAAGCCGGCGCATACCAGCGCCTGCAACCGGCCAGCAGACGCAAAAAGGTAATTCAGGTAACCGATATGGAAAAAGTGGTGGCCACCATCGCCCGCATTCCGCCCAAGCATGTGAGCAGCTCGGATGTTGAGGCATTGCGCAATCTGGAAACCAATTTGAAACTGGTGGTGTTCGGCCAGGACAAGGCCATTGACGGCCTCGCCACCTCAATCAAGCTATCCCGCGCCGGATTGAATGAAGGTGAAAAGCCCATCGGCTGCTTCCTGTTCGCCGGTCCCACCGGTGTTGGCAAAACCGAAGTCAGCCGTCAGCTGGCAAAAATTATGGGCATTGAACTGGTGCGTTTTGATATGTCCGAATACATGGAACGCCACACCGTATCGCGCTTGATTGGTGCGCCCCCCGGCTATGTGGGCTTTGACCAGGGCGGCCTGATGACCGAAGCCATCGCCAAAAACCCCCACTGCGTGCTGTTGCTGGATGAAATAGAAAAAGCCCACCCGGATGTATTCAACCTGCTGCTACAAGTAATGGACCACGGCACCCTAACCGACAACAACGGCCGCAAAGCCGATTTCCGCAATGTCATTCTGGTTATGACCACCAACGCCGGCGCCCAGGAAATGTCCCGCGCCTCCATCGGCTTCACCGAACAAGACCACAGCCGGGACGGCATGGAAATCCTGAAAAAAACCTTCACCCCGGAATTCCGCAACCGCCTGGACGGCATCATCCAGTTCGGCGCCCTCAGCCCTGAAACCATCCGCACCGTAGTAGATAAATTCCTCGTCAACCTGCAAGTACAACTGGACGAAAAAAATGTCCTCATCAATGTGGATGACCTCGCCATCGACTGGTTCATAAAGCACGGCTACAGCGAAACCATGGGCGCCCGACCCATGGCTCGCCTAATCCAGGAAAAACTCAAAAAAGCCTTGGCCGAAGATATCCTGTTCGGCAACCTGGCAAGCGGGGGAGGGGATGTAGATGTGAGCGTGGAGGATGATGACATCGTGCTACAAATACGCCCGCGAAATCAGGAGCAACAAAGCAAGACTGATAAGGCTGCCAGTATGAGTGGTTCTGATTAATATACGATTACCTGGAGAGAACAATGGATACCACACGAAAGATAAAGAACTCAATCCAGCAAGACAAGAACCATAAAGACCATACCGAGGCGATTAGAGCTGCATTGATTGAGGGCGAGGAAAGCGGCGATGCGAAGCCGTTTGATGTAGAGCTTTTTAAAAGAAAAATGGCGGCTCGCTATGTCAATAAATTAAGGTAAGTTTTCGCTATGGATAAGAAAATAGCGCAAAATATTTTTAATACGCTTTCCAAAGGAATCAAGCATAGTGCTAATTTTCGTTTGATTAAGACAGTGAAAGGCGGAAAAGTCGATCGTTCCTTTGCATTTTATTACCAATATAATTCTTCTTTGGGTGGCTTTTTGATAGAAAGCAAGAATAACAAAGTTTGGTTATTGATTGCCAGAGTTAAGAATGAGTGGTATCTCAGTTTATATCCAGACCCACCTAAAGTAACACAAGCAGAGATTTATAAAACAGAACTGCGTAACAACAAGTTTGAACTTTATTGGGAATACAAAGTAACAAAGCGAGATGGCAAAAACCCTCAAAGAAAAGAGATTTTTAAATCCATAAATAATGGTTCGACTCGTATTTCTATTCCAGCACATCCTAACGGTGTTGATCTTGATGAATTTTTAGGAAAAGTGTTTCAATTAATCTATTGTCGCACACATGCTGATAACTTAGGTGAAAGCCTTGCGCTCCTGAAGTCAGACGATGAGAATAACAAAATAGACCCATTGACAGGCTATGGTACGATTGAGCACAGAAAAGAGGTCGAAAGAAAGGCAGTTGATTTCACCAAGCTGAAACTCAAGAAAGAAGGCTACGAATGCGAGTCTGTTGAAAATTTGAATTGTGGTTATGACCTGATAGCCAGACATGACAAAAACGAAACTCTTCTTGTTGAGGTTAAAGGCACATCCTTAAAAAGGATGCAATTCTTCCTCACTCCAAACGAATACGAGTTCCAGAAAGGAAACCAGCCAGGATGGCGGCTTGCTTTGGTAACTAATGCTCTTGAGAAGCCGCGTTGGCACTTATTTGACAAGAAAACATTTAAAAAGGAATTCGAGTGTGAACCTAAAGTTTGGGTTGCCAAGAAGAAAGGCAAATAGCGGTTTGTCCGCGCTAAGCAGACCCTGCGTCCGTGATGCCAAGAATCTCGCACCAAATAGGGTCACGTATTTTGCGAAGGTTTTTAGCTATATCTTTTGCATCAATGGCATCCATCAGTCGACACATGGAATCAATTGCTCGTGCAGTATCTTCATTGTTGAACTCTCTATTATGATAGGCATTATTGCGAACTGTTATCAACTCTTGGATAATAGATCTTACGTTATAACCTACTTTCTTTTCGGTGAGTTTCTTTTGGAATGCTTTAACCCAAAATTGGGACATTGCCTTAAGCAATGCTGCTTGATCCCATCTAATATTACCGCTTTGTTGATTTCGCTCTAAATCATCTAAATCTTCCATGACCCGTGTTTGCCAATTACCTGTTAGTGCTTTTTGCAGGTGCGCTTCAACAAACGGAATCATGGGGTCTGGCAGAAGTTCTAGGCATTTAAGGATAATCTCGCGATTTCTCTTTAATATGTCCTGTTCTGTCTTGTCATCTTTCGAGTTTTCAACAGTTTTTTGTTTGAGAGGTGCTTTGCGATGTTCCTTGTGGCTGTTTTGGAGGAACATTAACAAGGCGCTTTTGTCCTCGTTGGAGATTTTGTCATCTGGAACGGTATGCGGCAACCCTGCCTCTTTCACTTGAGACAGTAACATGTCCACTGGTACGCCGATAATATTAGCTAGTTTGCTGACTGTTATTTCTGGCATTGTTGAGATTTGCTCCCGTTGTCAAGTAAAGCTATACCACAAGAATATAGGAATACAAAAGCCTGTAGCAAGTAGTCTAGCCCACTAGGGAAAGGTAACTGGTTGCATATAGCCTGTCAAGGTCGCAAAATGAGGAAACCATCTTTTGGTAAAGGTGATGCGTGTTACTACTTTTTGAGGTTTTGTAATGGAAACAACTCACCGGATTTGGGGTCTTTGTAACGCCAAAACATCCAACCATTGGCCTCTTGCCCACCTTTAGCAGCTTTCGCGGCTCCTGATGGGGTTTGATAAATACTTCCATTGAATTCAATATCGCCATTTTTCTTTAATGAAGCCATATATGTGCGGCCTTTATATTGGCCTTTTAACGTCATCTGAGAGAAAATAAGCCCTGCTAGCGCCCTTTTTCTCCTTGTTTCTGCTTTATCAGTGTTTTTGCCTATGACCTTGGGCTGCTTACGGGAAACACTGTGTTTTGTACTTCTTTTGGCGTTCCGCAACTTAACCCATTCACCGGATTTATCTTTGTAATGCCAAAATGACCAGCCTGTAATTCCTGTTTTTCGGTTCGTAGCAGCTGTTGCCGCCGCCGTGGGGTTGTAATAAATACGTCCCTTGTATTTAATAATGCCATTCTTTAATGAGGCCATGTATGTGCGGCCTTTATACTGGCCTTTCAATGTCATATGGGAGAGAGCAAGTTCTCCTAGTTTCTTTTTTCTATTATCAGATGTCTTTAGTTTTTTCTTTGCTCTTGCTTTGCTACCCTTTCTGCTTGGAAAAATATTTTCAACTTCTTGTTGTATATTGTTTCTAAGCTCCTCGCTAAGGCTAATAGACCGTGCGAATCTGCCTTTTGTCTTGTTTCCTCGGGGATCAGCTATTCTTAACAACAAAGATTCTAATTCTTTAATATGTTCATCACGGCGAATGAGATAAACGCTAAATTCGTCCCATGCCCCCCTATGTTTGTTTTTTGAGTGCGCGTTTAATCTGCCCATAAGATCAGATGCCAGCCCTATGTAATATAATTTCTTATTATTATACAAAGCATACACACCAGCATTGCCTTTTATTAGGCTGCGGATTGCTTCCGGATGCTTTTTAAAAACATCTACGGATATCCCTTCTAAGTGGTTAGTTACTAGTTGTGATTTAACGCTCATATTTAACACCTTTGGTAATTTGTTTTAATACTCTATTTTCTTGATCTTTGATTACCACTACCACCGAATCCCTTCCAACCAGCAAGCCTATGATGAGAAAAACAACACCGAAAACAAATCCCATCGCACCGAATACAAACATAAGCAGGTTGTCTTCTGATATGCCCGCCCCCAAGCTTCCAGATTCAATAGTTGATGGTCCTCCATAAAGGGAATAGAAAAACATTATAAATGATAACGTCGCGTAAGCTAACAAAATTCGGCGCCAGGCTTTAGCAGGGCGGGGTGCAGTGAGTGCCAGAATTAATCCATAAGCCCATGATCCCCAAAATGCAATCATTAATATTGGAGATGCACCCAGAGCAACAGAAAAAATTGCTGAATCGCCAATGGCCATTATTGGTAAAATTTCTGGGGCAGTAATCGCCATTGCGACTATAAAGCCGAGGTCGGCTAAAAAGTAACCGCCAACGACACCACAAATGATTTTCCAGAACATTATTTTCTCCTGATTAAGGTTAAACCCATGTTAGTTTAAAAAATAGATAAATGCGGCTCTTTACTGGCGTCATCATCCCCTTACAAAATACGTCCCTTGTCACACTCTAATCCCCCGAACATAGGGTCTCGCAGGTCTTCACAGTACAGGGTAACTCTTTCTCCTTCATTTAGGTCCGCCGCTTTGTACAATTCACTTGAAATCAATGCTACTTCAATCCCGAAAAATGTTTCATCAGCATCAAGATAAATGACGGCTTCGTCGTCCCCGCGTAGTTGAATACTCGAAATTTCTCCTGTAATAATCAGTGGTTTGTCGCTGTACCTCAGCTTTGCCCGAACCTCGTTTTGAGACCATGTGCGGCCAATCTCGTCGGCACTGACCCTGACCGGCTCTTCATCTTGTGCATGTGCGACTACGAGCCAGCAGAGTATGCTCAAAGCCAGAACGATGGTGTGTGTTTTAGTTTTCATGGCGCTTCCTCCTGATTATACGATGCACTATAAGCATTGTTTAAATATCAATGGTCGCCGAGGTCTGCGACTCATCATCGGGCACGGTAGGTAATGCGTCCCTTGGTGAGGTCGTAGGGAGTTAGCTCTACGCGCACTTGGTCTCCCGTGAGGATACGGATGTAGTTTTTGCGCATCTTGCCTGATATGTGGGCAGTTACGGTGTGGCCATTCTCGAGTTTGACCCGAAACATGGTGTTGGGAAGAGTGTCTATGACTTCGCCTTCCATTTCAATTTGGTCTTCTTTTGCCATACATGCACCTGATGTAATATTTGATTATGTAGCAACTTCAATGAATTCAACACTGGATAATGGTTCCGGAACAGGTTCTCCATTTGCCTTGAGTCCTTCAATATGGAACTCAATGGCCTCAAAGATGAGTTTCTTAACTTCATCTTTTGTCTTGCCAGCAGCAACACAGCCGGGCAGGTCAGGTGCATAGGCACCATAACTTTTTTCGCCCTGTTCAATTACTACTGCATATTGCATATATCAATCCTTCAGTTCAGATTACTTAAGTATAGCATCTAATCAGTTTATTTCACTAGTAGCCAACGGCCATCTATTAGTAGTTCCAGTGGGCGGAAGCTGGTTTTGTAGTGCATTTTGGGGCAGTCTTTTACCCAGTAGCCGAGGTAGAGATAGGTTAGGCCTGTGGATTTTGCCAGTTCTATTTGTTGCAGGATTACATAGTTGCCGAGGGAGCGGCGTTCGTCCAGGGGGTCGTAGAAAGTGTAGACGGCGGATAGGCCGTGTTCCAGTTCATCTACTACGCTTACGGCTTTTAGTTCATCGCCGTGGTGGAAGGTGAGGAAGCGGGTGTGTGGGGGGCAGGTTTTGATGAAGGCGTCGTACTGGCCGATGGTGGCGGGGTACATATCGCCGTCCAGGTGGCGGGTGTTGATGTAGCGTTGATAGAGATCGAACAGGGCGAGGTCGCCGGGGTTGTTGCATTCGGTCATGGTTAGGTCGCTGTTGCTGCGGATGATTTTGCGGTGGCTGCGGCGCGGGGTGAAGTGCGCGACAGGAATGCGGCAGGAGATGCAGGCGTTGCAGGATTCACAATCCGGGCGGTAGAGCAGGGTGCCGCTGCGGCGATAGCCTTGTTCACTGAGTTTGGTGTTCAGGCGGCGGTTGATGGGGACGTTGGGGTCCACGAATACGGTTGCTGCATCCTGGTCGGGCTTGTAACTGCACGGGTGGGTGCTGGTTTTGAACAGGCGAACGGAGGCGGCCTGGTTTGTATTGGTTTTTGTGTTGGGGTTAGGATGCATGGATAAGGACTGGTGTGGGGTTATGTTGTGTCAGGCTCGTTTTCATTAAACATCAAGCTAACATCCAGTTGCCATTGCCCGGTATTATTGGAACCATCAGCATTATTAGTGCCATCATCACCCAGCATTTGCGTCAAGAGTTCCTGAAAGCGGCGGCGGGGAATGGTTTCGGCGCCGAGTGAAATCAGGTGTCTGCTACTCACCTGACAATCAATCAAACCATAACCCCAGGCGGCGAGTTGCCGTTCCAGACACCACAGTGCCAACTTGGAGGTGTTGGGTTCCAGAGAGAACATGGATTCGCCGAAGAATACTTTACCCAGCGCCAGGCCATACAGGCCACCGACTAAATCTTTATCCTGCCACACTTCCACCGAGTGGGCATAACCCAACTCATGCAGAATTTGAAAGGCCGCCTTCATATCGCGGGTTATCCAGGTGCCGGGGCGGGCGAGGTCTGTGGTTTCCGCGCAGGCATCCACCACGGCGGCAAAGCTGGTGTCGGCGGTGATGCGGTAGGATGTTTTGCGAGCCAGCCTTTTCAGGCTGCGCGAGATGTGCATTTGTCCGGGATATAACACCAGGCGGGGGTCCGGTGCCCACCACAGAATGGGCTGGCGCTCATCAAACCAGGGGAAGATGCCTTGCCGGTAGGCGGTGAGCAGCCAGTCGGGTGTCAAGTCGCCGCCTGCGGCAAGCAGGCCGTTGGGGCTGGGCAGGGCGGTTTCCACTGGCGGGAACTCAACCACTTCCGGGTCAAGCCAGGGCAAAGGTTTGGGCATGGAGGACACGATAGGGCTCTATAGTTCATCCAGATATTTTTCAGCATCCAGTGCCGCCATGCAGCCGAAGCCGGCACTGGTTACCGCTTGCCGGTAGTGCTGGTCGGCGATGTCTCCTGCTGCGAACACGCCGGCCACATTGGTTGAGGTGGCACCGCCGGCGAGTCCGGCCACCACTTTTACATAGCCGTTTTTCATGTGCAGCTGGCCTTTGAAGATTTCCGAATTGGGTATATGGCCAATGGCGATGAACACGCCATCCACGGTGAGTTCCTGCGCCGCGTCGGTGTTCACATGAGCCACTTCCACGCCGGTAACGCCCATCTCATTGCCTTTGACCTCGCGCAGGATGTGATCCCACAAGAGAGTGATTTTGCCCGCCTCGGCTCGCTCAAACAGTTTCTTTTGCAGGATTTTCTCCGCCCGCAAGGCATCGCGGCGGTGTACCAGCGTGACATGAGAGCAGATATTGGACAGATAAAGCGCCTCTTCCACCGCCGTGTTGCCGCCGCCGATGACCACCACAGGTTTATCACGATAGAAAAAACCATCGCAGGTGGCGCAGGCGCTGACTCCCTTGCCCATGAAAGCCTGTTCCGATTCCAGCCCCAGATATTGGGCCGAGGCGCCGGTGGCAATGATGAGGGCATCGCAACTGTAAGTGTTGGTTTCGCCTTCAAGCCGGAATGGGCGGGTGGCCAAATCCACTGCTTTAATATGGTCAAATATCACTTCTGTATCAAAGCGTTCAGAGTGTTTTTTCATGCGCTCCATTAAATCAGGGCCTTGCAAACCTTCCACATCCCCCGGCCAGTTATCCACATCGGTGGTGATGGTGAGTTGGCCGCCCGCCTGCATGCCGGTAATCACCACCGGGTCAAGGTTGGCGCGGGCGGCGTAAATGGCGGCGGTGTAACCGGCGGGGCCGGAACCGAGAATAATCAGGCGGTGATGCCGAACTTTCAGCACTTTTGATACTTCTGGCATAGCGGGGGTTTCTCCTCATGTTTGCTAGCCCGGACATCGTGCCGGGGGGCATATTCTACTCAATTTTAGGCCGGAACAGACGCTAAACTTACTGGAAGCAGGGATGCGGAATGTAGGTACGATAGATACACAAGTTGGCCGAACGCATGAAGAACGCCACCGCAAATAATACTGGCTCCAAATCCGGGGCTGGCACGGTCACGCAGCACCTGCTGCGTGAGGGCTTGCTTATTGTTTACGCGGTGCTGGCCTGCTTCCTGTTGATTGCACTCATTTCCTACTCGCCGGATGACCCGGGTTTCAACACCACCCACAGCGGCCGGGAAGTGAGCAATGCGGTGGGCTTTTCCGGGGCCTGGATTGCCAGTGTGTTGTTGCACATGCTGGGCTATCTGGCTTATGCCTTGCCGATTAGTTTGTGTTATCTCATCTACGCCCAATACCGCGAGACGGATGTGGAAGATAACAACAGGCCGCAAGAAAATGTCTGGGCGCTGATTGCATTGAAGAGCAGTGGCTTCCTGTTGTTGCTTCTTTCAGCCTGCGGCCTGGCTGCGTTGCACTTTGAAAGGTCGGCACAAACGGCGGCCGAAATTAGTGGCTGGCCTGCCGGCGGGTGGATTGGTGCTTTGTTGCTTGCTCCGTTTCAGTCGTTGCTGGCTACTCTGGGTAGCACTTTATTTTTTCTTGCCTGCTTCCTGTTTGGTCTCACTGTCATTATGAACATATCTTGGTTGCATGTGGTTGACACGTTAGGCGGCTGGATTCTGGGCGGTGTTTCATGGATTCGGTTGTATATACTGAAATGGCAGGAGGTTTACAGGCAGCGGCAAGAAGCACGGCAGCGGGTGGAAGATCGCAAGAAGGTGCTGGATGTTCATTTGAAGAAAACAAGAAAGCGCGTGGCGCCCACCATTGCTGACCCTGTTATCAAGCCACCGATAAAAAGCCAGCGGGTGGAGAAGGAGAAACAGGGGGCGCTGTTCGTTACCAATTCGGTTACTGAGTTGCCTGCTATCAATTTGCTTGATGCCTGGCAGGAGAGTAATGAATCGGGCTTTTCCAAAGATTCTCTGGAGGCGATGTCGCGGCTGCTGGAATTGAAGCTGAAAGATTTCGGCATTGATATTGAAGTGACGGCGGTTAACCCCGGGCCGGTTATTACCCGCTTTGAGGTGCAACCGGCGCCGGGGGTAAAAGTTAATCGCATCAGCAATCTGGTTAAGGATTTGGCGCGCTCGCTGGCCGTTATTTCGGTGCGGGTGGTGGAGGTTATTCCGGGCAAGACTGTCATCGGTATTGAGATTCCCAATGAGCAGCGGGAGATTATTCAGCTGAGTCAAGTGCTTTCTTCAACGGAGTTTGACCGCGCCGGTTCGTCCCTGAGCATGGCGTTGGGGCACGATATTGTCGGCAGGCCGGTGATAGTGGATTTGGAAAGAATGCCGCATCTGCTGGTGGCGGGAACTACCGGTTCCGGCAAGTCGGTGGGCATTAATGCCATGGTGCTCAGCTTGCTGTTCAAATCCACACCTGAGGAGGTGCGGATGATTATGATTGATCCGAAGATGCTGGAACTGTCGGTATATGATGGCATTCCCCATTTGCTCACGCCGGTTATCACCGATATGAAAGATGCCGCCAACGGCCTGCGCTGGTGCGTGGCGGAAATGGAACGCCGCTACCGACTGATGTCGGCGCTGAGTGTGCGCAATCTGGCCGGCTTCAATCGCAAGGTGGTTGAGGCGCAAGAAGCTGGCACGCCTTTGCTGGACCCCACCTGGCAGGCGGACCCGGCGCTGGCGGAGGGCGAGCAAATGGCACCGGAACTGGATGCGCTGCCCAGCGTGGTTGTCATCGTTGATGAGTTGGCGGATATGATGATGGTGGTGGGCAAGAAGGTGGAAGAACTGATTGCCCGCATCGCTCAAAAAGCGCGCGCTGCCGGCATCCATTTGATATTGGCCACCCAGCGCCCGTCGGTGGATGTGCTTACCGGTCTTATCAAGGCTAATATCCCAACCCGTTTGTCTTTCATGGTGCAATCAAAGATTGATTCGCGCACTATTTTGGGAGAGGGGGGAGCCGAGCAACTGCTTGGGCATGGCGATATGTTATTCCTGCCGCCCGGCGAAGGGCTTCCCACCCGGGTGCATGGTGCCTTTGTTAGTGATGAGGAAGTGCATAGGGTTGTTGCCGACTGGAAGGAGCGGGGCACGCCGGTTTATATTGAATCCATTACTCAGGAAAGCAGTGAAGGGCAGGACCTCGGCAACTTCACCATGCCGGACAGCGATGGCGACGGCGATGGTGAAGACGATGCCCTGTATAACGAGGCCGTGCGCTTCGTGGTTGAATCCCGCAAGGCTTCCATCTCCTCCGTGCAGCGCAAACTGCGTATCGGCTATAACCGGGCTGCTCGCATGATAGAATCCATGGAAATGGCCGGTGTGGTATCCGAAATGAGCAGCAACGGAACCCGCGAAGTAATCGCACCGCCGCCGTAGTGGTGTTGATGTGGGTATTATGAGCAAGCGTTTTGGTAACAAGTTATTCAGCCGCTGTGGACTATTGGCCATGGCCGGTTTGCTGGGGGCTACTGTTGCTTTTGCCCAGACAACTGATACGGCTGCTCCGGTTGAAAATAATGGGGATATTGACAGGCTTGAAGCCTTGCTGGCTGATATTGAAACGTTATCCGCCGATGTGGAACAGTTAATCGTGGAGAAAGACGGCGGGGTGCTGGAAACCAGCCAGATTCGGATGCGCCTGAAACGGCCTGATGGCTTTTATTGGGAAACCACGGAGCCTTTTCCGGAACTCATAGTTACGGACGGGGAAACCCTGTGGAACTATCAACCGGATTTGGAGCAAGTGGTTATTGAGAACTGGGACGATGTTGCCGAAGAACTGGCCGCCCGTTTGCTAAGCGGCAAAATCGCCAGCCTGAATGAAGACTATCGAATTATTATGAACAGAGAGGTGGACGAGTTCCTGCTAACCCCTCGCGCCAGTGAAAGCCCATACAGCGCAATCAACCTGACTTTTGTAAATGCTAACCTGGACACAATATATCTACGCGGCAAAAATGGGCAGCAAACAGTGTGGCGGTTTTATTCGCTAATCAAGAACTCCGAGCTTGCGCCAGACTTGTTCAGTTTCACTCCACCGGAAGGGATAGAAGTGATTGTTAATACCTATCCATGAGCATATATTTCTCCATAGCAATCGGCGGGGCACTCGGCGCCCTGAGTCGATATTGGCTGAGCGAATTTGTTAATGAGTTCGGAAGCCTGGGTAATCCGGGTTCTGCTCAGTTTCCGGCCGGCATATTTCTGGTAAACGTGCTTGGCAGCTTTCTTATTGATGTGGTGTTTGTTCTCATAGTAGAAAAATCAATTCTCGGCCAGCAATGGCAGCCCTTGTTAACGATAGGGTTTCTGGGAGCCATGACCACATTTTCCACATTCTCCCTGGACACCTTGTTGCTTATGCAGCAAGGCCATTACACTACCGCATTCGCTTATGTGGCTCTCAGCGTGGTTATCTGCCTGCTGGCTGCTTACGGCGGCATCATGCTGGTTCGGGCGGTGTTTTGAACCTGTACCGCTCTTGCTTGGCCATAGCGAACATAGCGGTTATGTGAGAACATTTTTTATTCAACTCAAGACACGTTAATCAGGATTTTGCCATGCTAGACCCTAAATGGATTCGCAACGAACCGGAAGCGGTGGCGGCTAAACTGCAAAAGAAACATTTCACCCTTAATGTGGAATTGTTGGCCGTACTTGACGCAAAGCGAAAAGAAATACAACTAAAAACCGAGTCACTACAAAACACCCGCAATAATAAATCAAAAGAGATTGGTAGAATCAAGGCAGATATCCCAAAAAACGCGTTAAGCCTTGTGAGTAATAACCCAGGGTTTAAAAGTCCATTGAGTGAACTTATGGGTGAGATGGAGTCATTGAAAGGAGAACTGGAAAAGAACAAGGCGGAACTGGGGCGCATACAGGATGAACTGGACAGCTATCTGCTTGGTGTGCCCAATGTGCCGACGGATGATGTGCCGGAAGGCAAGGACGAGGGCGACAACCCGGTGTTGTCCAGCTGGGGGCAGACGCCGGAGTTTGGCTTTCCGCTGCAAGACCATAGTGATTTGGGGGAAAGTCTGGCCGGGGAGGGGCTGGATTTTGCCGCCGCCACCCGAATTGTCGGCGCGCGCTTTGTGGTGATGCAGGGGCAGGTGGCCAGACTGCATCGTGCCCTTATTCAGTTTATGCTGGATATTCATACCCGCGAACACGGCTACAAGGAACTGAATGTGCCTTATGTGGTGAATAGTGCTTCGCTATTGGGCACCGGGCAGTTGCCCAAGTTTGCTGAGGACTTGTTTAAGCTGGAAGGGGAGCAGGGCTATTATCTCATTCCCACCGCCGAAGTGCCGGTTACCAATCTGGTGCGGGAGCAAATAATCGCCGCTCAGGACTTGCCGCTTAAATATGCTTGCCACACGCCTTGCTTCCGCGCCGAGGCTGGCAGTTATGGCAAGGACACCAAGGGCATGATTCGTCAGCATCAGTTTGAAAAAGTGGAACTGGTGCAACTGGTGCGCCCCGAGGACTCGCCAGCCGCGCTGGAAGAACTCACCGAACATGCCGAGCGCATTCTGCAACTGCTGGAGTTACCCTATCGCAAGGTGTTGTTGTGTGGCGGCGAGATGGGCTTTGCCGCCGCCAAGACTTATGATTTGGAAGTGTGGCTACCCAGCCAGAATACCTATCGGGAAATTTCCTCATGCAGCACTTTTACGGATTTCCAGGCTCGGCGTATGCAGGCTCGCTGGCGTAATCCGGCCAGTGGCAAGCCGGAGTTGCTGCATACCTTGAATGGCTCCGGTCTGGCGATTGGCCGCACTTTGGTCGCAATTCTGGAGAATTGCCAGCAGGCCGATGGCAAAGTAAAGATTCCGGCAAAACTGGTGCCCTATATGGACGGGCTTGAATATCTGGCCGCTAACACCAAAGATTAGAGACAGTTATCCGGCTTGGGCAAACCGGCCAGCTTGCTGGCCAATCGGGCAGGGTTGCTTCGGAATAGCTGCATCAGATAAAGACTGCGCCCCTTCTTAGCGCCGAGTTCGCGCTTTACCAGATTAGTCAGGGCGCGATTGGCGGGTGATAACTGGTGTTCGTCATAGAAGCGGCGGAGCAGGTGCAGTATTTCCCAATGCGCCGGGCTGAGTGCGATATCTTCGGCATCGGCAAGGGCATCGGCCACGCTATCAGACCAATCTTCCAGATTCCGCAAGTAACCCTCCTTGTCAACCGGAATTGTTTTTGAGTCAATCTGTAGTATATGTGCCGACATTGAACTCACCACACTCTTTTTAAAATCAGGTTCAGAATCAAGGTTAAAACCAGGCGATGGTTTTATCATACTCTGCACACAAGGTAACAAATCCACCATAATCAATAATCTCAAACCTTGCGTGGCAGTGCTCCAGTATCCCCCGTGCCACACAGTCCTCACGCAGCACATAACACTTTACCGAGTCTGGCAGTTGCAAGCTGGCAGAGTCGTTGGCATCGGTGTCAGTGGCGTAAAAAACGCCGTTCTCAATAAGTAACAGCGCATCATTGGCACCGAGCCGGGTACGGCAATCATCCAGCAGGCCGGAGTCTGGGCTACCATTAACAGTATGTAATGTACTCACTGGGTTCTCTCGTCTTACTCGCTGTGCTTATCGGGCTCATTATGTTCACCCACTGTATTTCCCGGACTAATCACACTTAACTGCACTGAATTGTACTAAGTTGTACTGTGCTGTTCTAAACTACACATTAACTACACTGCACTGAAGGGCTGAGCCGCAACGCACAGGGGAGGGGAATTAGAAGTTAAATACACAGTCGGTGTTGTCAAGCATCTCGTGCAACTCTCCGGCACCGATAAGGGTCGCGGGCAGCACCAGATCCGCCACCTCAAGCTGGCGCAGGGAAAGGGAATCTTTGCAGACATACACATTGTCAATGCCATACAGATTCAATGTTCCAAGTGCCTTGCCGATGGTTTTGGTTTCAATGGCTGCGCCGTCCTGTTTATTCAGCAGTTGATAAACACCATCATTCAGGAAAACATAGTTCACCTGTTGTTCAAACACTGCCGCGGCGAGGGCTATGTCCAGGCACAGGTGTGGACGGACGGAACCATAAGGTGCAGTTCTACTGAGAACAGTGAAAGTTTTAGTGAGCGGTGTATTAGCCAAAGTTTATCGCCTTATTTGAACGCGGGGTGGCTTAGTTGATGTCGGTAGTGAGTGGTTCGTGTCAACCGAAGTTTATTGTTCTGTCTGCGTGCAGGGCTGCGTCAACCAGTTGGCCCAGACCGGCTATTTCTGCGGAGGGGTAGGCGCTTGCCGCCCCCAGTTCATGTCGCTCGGCTTCCTGTGTGTCAACAATGCCTCGCCTTACGGCTGAGGACACGCACACCACGGCATCCAGTTTGTGTTTCAGAATCAGTTCATTCCACTGGGCGGGCAGGTTGGTTTCATCCTGCGCCGCAACGGCGAGGCGGTTGAGGTTATACACCCCGTCGCCGAAGAAGAACAGGCGATGGATGCGGTGCCCGTTTTCCAGTGCGGCGCGGGTGAACCGGTAGGCGGTGTGAGCGGATTCCGAAGAGCAGGGCGCTCCGTGTATCACGATGGCAAAATCAGTCATCGCCTGTGAAAGCCATCAGCAGGTGAAGCAGGCTCATGAAGATATTGTAAATTGATACATACAGGGTGATGGTGGCCAGTATGTAATTTTGTTCGCCGCCGTGAATAATTTCACCGGTCTGATACAGAATTACCGCGCTGGAGAACAGCATGAAAGCCACCGACATGGCCAGATTCAGGGCGGGCATTGATATCAGCAGGCTGATGATAATGGCAGCGATTAGCACCAGAGCACCGGCGACAATGAAACCACGCAGAAAAGAGAAATCCTTGCGTGAGGCCAGTGCATAGCCGGACAGGCCGAAGAAAATAAACGCTGTGCCGCCAAGTGCGGTGAGTACTGTTTCACTGCTGTTGGTCATTAGATAGCCGATGAGTGGGCCCAGGCTGTAGCCGATGAATCCGGTAAAGCCGAAAGTGCTTAATAATCCCCAGGCACTGTTCTTTAGCGCGTGGGTGAGAAACAGCAGGCCGTAGGCACCCAGCAGGAAGAGCCAGGGGCTGCCCAGCGGCGGCGCGTTGAAACTCAGGGCTGCGGTGATGGCGCTGAAAGCCAGGGTGAGTGCCAGCAACAGGTAGGTGTTCCTGAGAACCTTGTTAGTTGCCAATATGGCGCTTTGGCTTTGGCTGTGTATAACATTCAATTCGGTTTGGCTCATGGGATAATCTCCTGCGGATGCTTATCTATGGGGATTTAGCGGCCTGCTCTGGGTTTGCTTGAGTTAGCCGCTTGAGAGGTCAGTATAACTTGATTTGGGGTCATGGGTGGCAAATTTCAATATGGCACCAAGCGTACGATTGACTCTGATGCGGATTGTAGTAAGATGCGCTCCGCAGCCTGCTGATTAAGTTGCACCGTGGTCGTTCAGACCCAACAGACCGCCGATGGCGGAGCGGAGGGGTGGCAGAGCGGTTGAATGCACTGGTCTTGAAAACCAGCGAGGGTGAAAGCCCTCCGAGAGTTCGAATCTCTCCCCCTCCGCCATACAATTATTGCTCCAGGCGACTAATTTGTTGAGAGGTCAGAGCAATCAGATCGGCAAGTATGTGGCCTGTTTCCATCAGCAGGGGATCCGGCTCTTCGTCTTCCTCATCATCTTCGTTTTCGTCTTCCCCCTCAGTGTACTCCGGATCGCCGTTTACTGTTGCCACATCAACTGCTGTTGGTTCGGCTTCCACTTCGCTGGTGTTGGCGGCGATTGCTGAAGTGTCTGATGTATCTGCTGTTGCTGTGGCCGTTGAAGGAGTTGTATCCGCCGCGTTCTGGCTCATTTCTGTATCATCCGTTGCGGTTGGCTCGGCTTCCGCTTGATCGGTGTCATCAGCGACAGTCGCCGTAGTCAGCTCATCCGCCTCATCCTCCTCGGCATTTTCCTCTTCCCAGTCGCGCAGGGGTAGCCCTTTCAGTGAGCGGCGCACATTGTCGGCATCAAATTCGGCTCGCCGTTCGGCTTCCCGTTCAGCCTCAACCGTTGCTTCATTCAACGAGAATACAGTTTTTTCCTGCTGTTGCTTGGCGCGTTCAATCTGACCCAGCAGGTAGTTGATATCCGGTGAATCTTCCACCCGTTCCTCATGGCGGGACTTGAGTTCAGGTAACAGGCTTGGTATGGGCAAATAGGTGTTGTGCGCCAGCGGGTTGATGGTGTCCCAAGGCAGGGCGCCATCAAGGCTGCTTTCACCGATGTTGTCGTAGGCCTCATAGATGTCCGGTAGCAGGATGTCGGGCATTACGCCCCGAAGCTGGGTGCTGCCGCCGGAGATGCGGTAAAACTTGGAACGGGTGAGTTTAATCTGGCCGTGTTCCATGCCGATGAGTTCTTGCACTGTGCCTTTGCCATAAGTCTGGCCGCCGAGCACAACGCCGCGCTGGTAATCCTGAATAGCGCCGGCAAAAATTTCCGAGGAGGACGCACTGGAACGATTAACCAGCACAGCCAGCGGGCCGGAATAGACCACTTCGGGATTGGAATCGCCCAGTGCCGTGATTCTGAAATTGCGCCGCCCGGATTGGCGAACCTGCACTGTGGGACCGGTTTCAATGAACAGGCCGAGCATTCTGTTGGTCTCATCCAGGCTGCCGCCGCCGTTGTTGCGCAAATCCATTATTACGCCGTCAACATTTTCGGTTTTTAACTCTTCAAGTAATTTTCTTACATCACGGGTTGCGCTGGTAGCATCCGGGTTGCCTGCGGCGGCCGCCTGGAAATCAAAGTAGAAGGTGGGCAGGTCAATCACGCCAATCCGGTAATCTTCGTCGTTATAGGAGAACTCAATGATTTCCTTGCTGGCGGCCTGGTCTTCAAGTTTTATGATGTCGCGGATGATGCTTATGATTCTGGTGTTGGATTCATTGGGGTTGTCGGCGGGGATTACTTCCAGCCGCACTTCGGTGTCTTTCTCGCCGCGAATTTGTGCCACCACATCGTCGAGGCGCATGCCCACCACATCCTGAATTTCGCCGACGGAGCCTTGGCCGACGCCAACAATGCGGTCTCCCACCGTGAGTTCCTCGCCGCGCTCGGCGGGGCCGCCGGCGATGAGGGATACCACCTTGGTGTAATCATCCTCCCGGCTTAGTTGCGCGCCGATGCCATGCAGTTTCAGCGACAGGTTCATGTTGAAGTTTTCTGCTTCCCAGGGTGAAAAGTAGCTTGTGTGCGGGTCAACGGCACCGGCTACTGCGGAGAGGAATCTTTGGAATACATCCCTTGCGTTGGTTTCAAGTTCCTGACGCAGTCGGTTGCGATAGCGTTCGCTTAGTTTTTCATTGATTTCTTCATCGCTGTCGCCGGCCAGTTTCAGGTTGAGCACATCGCCCTTGACGCGCAGGCGCCATAGTTCGTGCAGTTCTTCAATGGTTGTCACATAAGGGGCTTCCTCGCGGTCCACATCAACTGATTCATCCAGTGTGAAGTCCATCTCGGGGATGTGGTTTTCTATTCGCTTGATTGCGTAGATGAGGCGTTCCAGTGAGCGGCGGTGATACAGGTTGTAGATGTGGAACCCCGGATCAACGATGCCTGCCTTGAGGCTGTCGTCCAGCCCGTAGCGCAGGGTGTTGAGCAGGTTGATATCTTCTTGCAGGAAGTACATGTGCGAGCCGTCCAGGGCATCCAGATAGCGGTCAAACACCAGTGAGGAGAAAGCATCGTCTATCTCAATGGGGGTGTAGCCGACTTGTAATCGTTCCAGCAGGCTGATGGCGGTTTCGCCGTGTATGGGCTGGCTGTCTATGGGGGAGTAGAGGGCTTCAATATCAAGTACCAGATTGAGCCGGTCGGGTTCATCGTCCTGGGCATAAGCTGTTGCTGCCAGCAGGCAGACGAGTAACAGCAGGGCGAGTTGACGGGGCAGGGTGATGATGGCCCACAACCCTGATTGTTTGACTTGCCTTTGCTCTGCGTGTGATAGGTTTTTCATCATGTCTTGTCCTTTATTGCGGCGTTTATTGCGGTGAAGAATACCTGATTTCTGGAAGAATCGCACCTGTTAATAATTGCACTACTGGATTACCTTGTGCCGGGCGGTGGCATGGCGTTCCGTCCGTTCCACATCAATATAGCGGTCGGTGATGGCGCTGGAACCGTGGCCGGCATCATCTCGCACATGTTCCCGTGGGCGGTGTTTTACATCTTCCGAGATGCCGGTGTGGCGTAGCCAGTGAACCGTAGCCGTCTTCAGCCGCTCCGCCTCTTCGGCGAATCCGTCCTGGCGCATTTTGGCGGCGGCCTGGTCAAAACACTTCTGCACGATGGCGCGAATCTGGCGGGTGCTGGTGATGCCGCCTTTGCCGCGAGTCTTGTGAATCAGCGGGCTGGATTCGCCGGGAGCGGGCAGGGCGGACAGGCCTCTGGCCTGACGGTAGCGTTTCAGGGCTTCCAGCATGGCGTCGCTGACGGAGATTTCCCGCTCCTTGTTGCCCTTGCCGACGGTGAGGAACCACCAGTTGCCCTCCTGATCCAGCTGGAAATGCCCCATTTGCGGCTGCCAGCGCGGGGTTTCCACCAGTTCGGAGACGCGCAGATACATGGCATAAAGGGCATTCATGATGAACAGGGTGCGCTCGTGTTCCTTCGGGTTCTCCGCGGCCAGTGTGGCGGCGCAGTCAATCACATAGTCCCATTGCAGCGGGGACAGGCGGCGGATTCTGCCCTGGCTCTGGTGCTTGCGCAGGAACTTGCTCTTCTGTCGTAGTTGAGACACCGGATTGGCTTCCAGGTTGCCTTCCTGAACGAGAAAGTTGAAAAAACTGCTGAGTACGCCGAACAGGGACTGCACGGCGGCCTGGGACAGGGTGTATTCGCCTTGCTGGCTGATGTAGGGGCGCCACAGGGGGTTGGGGAGGCGGGCGCCACCTTTTTCGGTGAAACGTGGCACCTGCGCCTTGCCCACCCAGTTTGCCGGCGGTTGCCGTGAAAACTCTACATAGGATTCAATATCAGCCCGAACTACCTGTTTTAGCGATTTTTTTGCGATTAGCCAGCACCAGTGCAGGAAATGTTCCACCTCGCGGCGGTAGGCGCTGAAGGTGTCCGGGCTGCCGCGATAGGAGTAGATGAACTCACTGGCGTGCTGGTAATCCGCCACTGCTTCTGCGGGATAGTCGCCCGGCAGGTGGCTGAGGCTGGATGCCGGTTGCTTGAACGGATTGGGCATCGCCTCCAGAGTATCAAAATAGGGCACCGGGATTGCCGGTTTGCTTGTGGGCATGGCTTAGAGTTTGTCGGTTAGCAGGGCAGTTTCTTGACTGCCTGTCTGGCATATCTTATCTCCGGTAATCTTTATTACCGGAGATAGTGGAATAACTGAAATAGGGGTAATCAGCCCCCCAGCCTGCACCCTGTCTACCCTATTGCGGCGTGCGCATGGTGACGAACTCTTCGGCAAGGGTCGGATGGATACCTATGGTGCGGTCAAAGTCCGCCTTGGTGGCGCCGCTGTTAAGTGCCACGGCGAAGCCCTGCACCAGCTCGCCCGCCTCCGGAGCGACAATGTGTAGCCCCAGGACGCGATCTGTGGCGGAATCCACCACCAGTTTCAGCAAGGAATGCTCCTCACGGCCACTCAGAGTGTGTTTGAGCTGGCGTACCTTGCTCACATAAGTCTCAACGGCGAATCCCTGACTTTTGGCCTTATCTTCGCTCAGACCGACGGTGCCCACATTGGGATGGCAAAACACGGCACTGGGGATGTTGTCGTAGTCCATCGCGCTGGCAGTCTGATCAAACAGTTGCCGTGCCACCAGCTGAGCCTCAGCCAGCGCTACCGGCGTGAGGGTTATCCGCTGGATAACATCGCCGGTAGCGTAGATACTGGGCTCGGCGGTGCGAAATTGCTTGTCCACCACAATGGCACCGTGGTCAGACAGTTGGATGGCGGTGTTTTCCAGACCCAAATCGGCGGTGAGTGGCCGCCGGCCGGTGGCTGCCAGCACCGTGTCGCACTCAATCTGGGAACCGGATTTAAGATTAACCTTTAATATATTGTTTTTCTTTGTTATTTCCGTAATATCCTCATTCAGGCGCAGAGTTAGGCAGCGACCTATTTCGGTGCCCAGAAAGTGCCTGACATCGCTGTCAAAGCCCCTGAGCAAGGCATCGCCCCGGTACACAAGAGTAACCTCGCTGCCCAGGCGAGCAAAGATGCTGGCAAACTCCACCGCGATATAGCCGCCGCCAAGCACCACAAGGGACTTTGGCAGCCGCTCCAGAAAGAACACCTCATTGGAGCTTATGGCGTGCTCATGGCCGGGAAACGGGGGTATCCACGGCCAGCCGCCTGTGGCGACAAGGATATATCGGGCGCTAACCCGCTCTGTGCCAACGATTACGGTGTGTGCGTCCGCGAGCTGCGCCCGGCACCGGAACACGGTTACCTTGTGCTCATCAAGTATGGTTTTGTAGATGCCGTTCAGGCGCTGGATTTCCCTGTTCTTGTTTTGCACCAGGGTTTGCCAGTTAAAGGCGGGTTCAGGCAAGTTCCAGCCGAATCCGGCGCTGTCTTCAAAGTCATCCCGGTAATGTGCGGCGTAGCTGAACAGTTTCTTCGGCACGCAGCCCACATTGACACAGGTGCCGCCGAAATAGCGCTCCTCGGCGACCGCCACGGAAGCGCCGAGGCCAGCCGCCACCCGGCAGGCTCGCACTCCGGCGGAACCGGCACCAATTACAAAAAAATCATAGTCGTATTTCATCTCTGACCTGCGACATCAGGGGCTTTGTTTGGCTGCTGATGCGAGTTTGCCTATCCGCCGCACCAGCTTGTGGTCCGCCTGGGCAAACTCCATGCCGCAGCCGGGCGGCACCGTGGCGGTGAGCGGCTTGCGGGAAATCCACACTGCTCGCATTAGCAGAGGTGCTACCAAATCATGGTGGGGAAGTTCCAGTTGGATGAACACCTGCTCCTGATAAGACAGATCGGTAACTCCAGGCAGGAGTAAACCGCCCTGCTTTAATTCCGATAGAAACATTTGTTGTAACTCGGTATCGCTGTTTAACTGAACATGGAAAAAACGGGTTGTCATGATTCTGCTCCTGGTGAAGTTAGCCGGATTTGACAGACTGCCAGCGGAACAACAAAGACTCCAGCATCAACTGGATATTCGGATTTGTGCCGCTGCGAATCTGCCTGATGGCCTGATTCACATCCTGACTAAACATTAGCAAACGCCGGGCGATGCTGTGTTGGGTTTGTGCTGAACTGGCGGCCTCCTGAACTGTTTGTTCCTGGGCTACTTGCTCCCGAACCACCTGCTGCAGAGACTGTAACTCGCTGCTGGTCTCCGCAGTCTGTGCCGGGCGAATGTTCAGCACTGCCCTTACAAGCATAGACGAGATTCCCGATAAATGCTCAAGCATGGCTTCCACATCCAGTTGCTCCACTTCCTTGCACACGGCTTCAATGCCAATTGTGCCCTGCCAGAGTTGTTCCAGGCGAGTGGTAAATTGCTGCCGTGTGGCCAGCCCGTCGGTGTCGGCAAGCTGTAATGCCGCCAGCGGTCGGCCTTTGGCCATTGCCAACAGTTCCCGGCAAGGTTGCCCGGTTAGTTGGCTTTCCAGCCAGTGCAGCCCCTGTTCGGTGCCGGGTGTTGGGAACTGTATTTTTTGGCAGCGGCTGCGCACTGTGGGCAGCAGCCTGCCTGGCAAATCACTAATCAGAAACAGGGTGGTTGCCGGGGAAGGTTCTTCCAGCGTTTTCAGCAGTGCATTGGCGGCGGCGAGATTCATGCAATGGGCGTCGGGCACTACAACAAATTTCCACTTGCCTGCGTGGCTGGTGTGATGAATGAACTCGGCCAAATCCCGAATCTGGTCAACGCTGATTAGGCGGCTGCCCTCCCCCACTGCCACCAGCTGTATATCGGGATGCAGAGATTCACTGCCCAGCCGACAGTTGGAGCACTGGCCGCAGGCGCCGTCATTTGTGCTGATGGTGCCCTGCCCCGCTTGCTGCTCTTGTTCGGCTTGTTTGTCGCATAGCACGGCACGGGCGAAGCCTGTGGCGAACAGCAGCTTGCCGAGGCCTTGCGCACCGCTGAGCAGATAGGCATTGGCTAACTCTCGCCGGGCATGACTGTCCCGGAGTTGTTGCCATTGCGCCTGTTGCCAAGGCAGTGGTGCCTGTAGTTGAGTGTGTGATGTGTCTGAATCTGTCATTAGGATTTTTTACTCACAAGCGGATTTAATATCCCCGGACTTCCTCCTTCAGGATATTGCCAGTCGTTCGCGCAAGGCGGCAACAAGAGATTGTTGCACGGCTTCCAGTGGTTGGTTGGCATCTATGAGACAGCAGCGTTGCGGTTGTTGTCGGGCAATCTCCTGATAAGTTTGTTGCACCCGATGGAAAAAATCCAGCTCTTCCTGTTCAAAGCGATCCAGCTTGCCCCGCTGGCGTGCTCTGGCAAGTCCGGTTTCCGGCGTTACATCCAGAATCAGGGTCAGGTCGGGGCGCAGTGTGCCCTGTACCAGTTGTTCCAGTTCGGCGACAGGTTGCCTGCCCAGACCACGGCCGCCGCCTTGATAGGCATAAGTGGCATCGGTAAAGCGATCGCATAGCACCCACTTGCCGGCACTCAGTGTCGGTTCTATCAGTGCTGACAGGTGTTGGGCGCGGGCAGCAAATATAAGCAGCAACTCGCAGGTTGCGCTCATGGGTTCATCGCGCGGTGTCAGCAGCAGTTTGCGAATGTCTTCGGCAAACACTGTGCCGCCCGGCTCTCTCGTGACGATGAACTCGACACCCGACTCGGTGAGGAATTGTTTAACGACCTCAATATTGGTGCCCTTGCCTGCACCCTCAATACCTTCAATGGTGATGAACTTGCCTCTGGTGATGTTGTCTGGCTTTACCATAGTTGTTTAGTCTCTGGTCGTGTTTTCCAGATTTTGTTGATAGCGTGCCACGGCGGCATTGTGCTGCTCAAGAGTGGTGGAGAATACATGGGAGCCATCGCCGCGGGCAACAAAATACAGATATTCGGTGGCTTCCGGGTTCATTGTTGCTGCCAAGGCCTCACGGCTTACCAAGGCTATTGGTGTCGGCGGCAGGCCATCAATGCGGTAGGTATTGTACGCTGTGGCGGTATCCAAATCCTGCTGCGTAATATCGCCAGCGAAGATTTGATTATTGACACTGTTGCTGCCAACGTCTTTGCCAATGTCGTTACCAGCATGATTACCAACATCGTCACCACCATTGTTGCCACTGTTTCTGCCATACAGCACCGTAGGGTCGGATTGCAGGCGCATGTTTGATTGCAGACGGCGGAGAAACACTCCGGCAATGATATCCCGTTCTGTGGCGAGCCCGCTTTCCTTCTCTACTATTGAGGCCAGAATGAGAGCCTCGTAAGGGCTTGCCAGAGGTAATGTTTGATCCCGCTTGTTCCAGCTTTCCATTAATACCGATAGCAGCCGGGCGTGGGCTCGGCGTAGCAGTTCAATGTCGCTGGTGCCGGAGGTATAAAAATAAGTGTCGGGAAAAATCATACCTTCCGGCGATGACAGCGGCAGATTTTCTTGCGTGGTGAGTGGCATAACGAACGCCGCACTCGTTGACGTGGAAGATTGAGTAGTAGCTTGAGTGGCACGCTGAGTAGCAGTCCGGGCGCTAATCGGTGCGGTAATTTGCGCAACAATTTCCGCATCACTCATGTTTTGCAGCCGGTGTTCCAGACGCGGTAATGCCCACAGGGTTTCCAGCGCCTGCCGGAAGGTCCAGCCTTCCACCAGGGTAACCCGATATTGAATGGTGTCGCCGGCAACCAGTTTGTCCAGCAATTCGCGCTGGGTGATGCCGGGCTCAAGGCGATATTCCCCGGCCTGGATGCTGTCACTCACTCCCCGTAGCCGCGCCAGAGCTCTGAGCAGCCGTGGCCGTTTCAACTGGCCTGCCGCGGCCAGATTCTCGCTGATACGGGACAGGGAACTGCCTGGTACCACCACAATATCAACCGGCGCTTCAAGCTCGGCCATGGCCGTGTTCCAGCTAATGAGCGCGACAGTGGTGATGGTAATGATGGGCAGCAAGGCACTTATGAACAGCGCATACCCGAAGTATCGCCACGAGGAGTTATCTGAAGAGGATGACAGCATCAGCCGTTAAAGCGAGTGAAAATAAGTGTGCCGTTGGTGCCGCCGAAACCGAATGAGTTTGATAGCACGGCATCTATTTTCTGTTCGCGGCTGGTGTGCGGCACATAGTCAAGGTCGCAGCCGACATCGGGTGCGTCAAGATTGATTGTGGGTGGGGCCACCTGGTCGCGCAGAGCCAGCACCGATACGATTGCCTCGGCGGCACCCGCCGCACCGAGCAGGTGGCCAAACATAGATTTGGTTGAGCTCACACTAATCTCGTTAGTATGGTTTGTGAACACGGTTTTGATGGCCTCGGTTTCCGCAATATCACCGGCCTGGGTAGATGTGCCGTGGGCATTGATGTAATTCACCTGCTCCGGATTCATGCGCGCACTTTTGAGGGCATTGTGCATACACTGCGCCGCGCCCGCGCCACCCTCGGCCGGTGAGGTGATGTGATAGGCATCGCCGCTCATACCGAATCCGGCCAGCTCGGCGTAGATGTTGGCACCGCGCTTGTGGGCGTGTTCCATCTCTTCCAGCACCAGCACGGCGGCGCCATCGCCGAGCACGAAGCCATCGCGGTCTTTGTCCCAGGGGCGTGAGGCGCGTTCCGGTTCGTCGTTGCGGGTGGATAAGGCGCGGGCTGCGCAGAATCCGCCCAGCCCCACCGGTGAGGTGGATTTTTCGGCGCCTCCGGCCAGCATGATGTCGGCCTGGTCGGCGGTAATCATATTGGCGGCCAAACCGATGTTGTGGGTGCCTGTGGTGCAGGCGGTAACTACTGCGATGTTGGGGCCCTTGAAGTTATATTGAATCGACAGGGAGCCGCTTATCATGTTGACGATTGAGCCGGGCACAAAGAAAGGTGAAACCTTGCGCGGGCCTTTATTGTGAATGGTGAGGGTGGTGGCTTCAATCAGGGTGATGCCGCCGATGCCGGAGCCGATTGCCACACCGACCCGTTCCGGATTGGCAACGGGGTTTGACAGCCCGGCATCCGCCACCGCCTGCATGCCTGCTGCAATGCCATATTGCATGAACTCATCCATGCGCCGCGCGTCCTTGGCTTCCATGTATTCGGTGCAATCAAAACCTTTCAGCATGCCGGCGAAGCGGGTGCTGAATGCACTGGTATCAAATACACTCGCATCAATCGGGGCAATGCCGCTACGGCCTTCTTTGACGGCCTGCCACGAACTTGCGACATCATTACCAAGCGGGGTGAGTAAGCCAAGCCCGGTGATGACTACTCTCCTGTTACTCAAACGCACCCCCCAGGCTAGTCACCCTTGCTGAGATGCTTGTTGATGTATTCAATGGCCAGTTGCACGGTGGTTATTTTCTCGGCTTCTTCGTCGGGGATTTCGGTTTCGAACTCCTCTTCCAAAGCCATAACCAGTTCAACTGTATCCAGAGAGTCTGCGCCCAGATCTTCAACAAAGGAGGCCGTGGGTTTAACCTCGTCCTCTTTTACGCCGAGTTGTTCGCTGACTATTTTCTTCACGCGCTCTTCAATGGTACTCATAAGTTATCTAAGCTCCTCGTATGAAATTTATGGCTTGTGATGTTGCTGTTTGTTTAGCCTGACTGCCTATTAGTTAAGCACAGTTGGGTGATTCCAGCCACGGCTAATCAGGGGGCGCAAGTTTACCTGTTTTCAGGGATGTTGTCATGGACCAATATCATATTTACTTGCCTCGGGGCATTATCCCATATTCAGCCCATGTACATACCACCATTTACATGCAGGGTTTCCCCGCTGATATAGGCGCCACCATCGCCGGCCAGAAAGCCTACTGCGGCGGCCACTTCAGCTGCTTCACCGAATCTGCCCAGGGGCACATGGGAGAGTAACTGCTGGGTCTGTTTTTCCGGTAGTTCACGGGTCATATCCGTGTCGATGAAACCGGGTGCCACTGCATTCGCAGTGATACCGCGGGAGCCCACTTCGGCGGCAAGAGAGCGAGTGAAGCCTTCTATGCCCGCCTTGGATGCGGCGTAGTTACTTTGCCCGGCATTGCCGCTGGAGCCCACTACGGAGCTGATGTTGATGATTCTTCCCCAGCGGGCTTTGGTCATGCCTTTCAGGCAGGCTTTGCAAACCCGATACATGGCGTTGAGGTTGGTGTTGATGACGGCGTTCCATTCCTCTTCTTTCATGCGTAGCAACAAATTGTCTCTGGTGATGCCAGCGTTGTTGACCAGCACTGTGGGGCTGCCATATTTGTCGGTGATTGCATTAATGAGTGTGCTTACCGATTCGGCATTGGCTACATCGGCTGTCATGCCCTCACCTTGAATACCGGCGGCGGCGAAGTGGGCTGAAACTGCTGCGGCTCCCGACTCCGTGGTGGCGGTGCCGATGACCACGCAGCCCTGCTTGCCAAGCTGCTCGGCAATCGCCTTGCCAATGCCGCGGCTGGCGCCTGTTACCAGGGCTATCTTGTTGTTTTCATTCATAGTGGATTTCCGTTTGATTCATTAGGGTTCTGCTGTGCTGGTTGGGGCGGTCATTCTACACTATTTCAAGCCGCAGCTATGGCATTATCCAGTTCTGCCGGGGTATCGCTGCTGTGGCATAGCAGTTCAGCTTCGGTGCGCTTTGCCAGACCGCAAAGCACCCTGCCCGGCCCGCATTCTACTGCCAGCCGGATTCCTGATTGATATATCATTTTTACTGAATCTGACCACAAAACAGGCAGGTATAACTGCTTTATGAGGTTTTCCTTTATAGTGGCAGAATGCTCTGTGCTTGTGCCGGTGACATTCTGGATAATGGGGATTTGAGGTTCGGCGAATTCTACCTTGTCCAGTTCTTGTGCCAGTTGGGATGCTGCGGGGGTCATTAGCGCACAGTGAGAAGGCACGCTGACGGGTAACGGCACGGCGCGTTTTGCGCCTGCTTCCTTGCATTGTGTTATGGCCTGGGCGACAGCGGCTGCGGTGCCGGCAATCACGGTTTGTTCCGGTGAGTTAAAACTGGAGACGGAAACTACCTCGCTCTCTTCTTTTGTGGTAGTGCTGGCGCATATTGCGCTGACCTGTTGTGGTTCCAGACCCATGACTGCTGCCATTGCGCCTTCACCGGCTGGCACTGCTGCTTGCATATAGCGACCCCGTTGCGATACCAGGCCGACTGCATCCTGAAAGCCGAGCACACCGCCGCACACCAGCGCCGAGTATTCACCGAGGCTGTGTCCGGCCAGCACGGCGGGTAACGGGGCCTGGCGGGCTTGCCACAAGCGCCAGATTGCTACTGAGGCGGTCAGCAGAACGGGCTGGGTGATATGGGTCTGGTTAAGCAGTTGTCCTTCGGTATCGTGTTGCACGATGTCCCATAGCCCCTGCCCCAGAACCTCCGAGGCTTCGGCGAATGTACTTTCAACTTCCGGATGTTGCGCTGCCAATTCGGCCAGCATGCCCGACTTTTGTGAGCCCTGGCCGGGGAACAGCATGGCAAATTTTTGCATAATTGTTTACCTGTTTGGGTTGCAGGAATCGGTTTGAAGTGGGGATTAAGATGAATATGAAGGTGATGGTGGAGATGGGAGTCAGGAGTCCGCCATGATGGTGGCCACTTGTCTGGCAATCAATTGTGGCACCTTATGTTCTACCTCGTGCATGGCTTGATAAATTGCATTGGCGAAGCCGGTGCTGCTGGTATTCCCGTGGCTCTTCACAATGCTGCCTTGCAAGCCGAGCAAGCTGGCGCCGTTGTATCGGCTAGGGTCTGTTTGTCTGGACAGTCTTGTCAGCCATGATGATGACAGCAAGCGACTCAGGCGCAACACGCGGCTTTGTTGCATCTCCGTAGCGAGCAGGTCCTTCACCATATTAACCACACCGGCGCTGGATTTGATAGTTACATTGCCCACAAAGCCATCGCAGACCACCACATCGGCCGCGCCACTGAACAGGTTGTCGGCTTCAATATAACCGACGAAATTAATCGCCGGGCAAGCCCGCAGCAAATCCGCCGCCGCCCGCACTTCGGTGGTGCCCTTGAAGTTTTCCTCGCCGATGTTTAGCAAACCGACTTTGGGTGCAACACCGTGCAGACTCTCGCCAAGCACCGCACCCATCACCGCAAACTGAAACAACTGTCTGGCATCGCACTGCGGGTTGGCACCCACATCCAGCAGGAATCCCATGCCCGATGCCGTGGGAATTTTGGCAATCAGGGCGGGTTTGTCTATGCCTTCAATGGTGTTTAGCAGATGTCTGCTAATCATTAGCAGGGCGCCGGTGTTGCCACCGCTGACCATGGCCTCGGCCTGTCCGCACTGAACCAGTTCTGTGGCCTGATACATGGACGATTCCACGCCGCTGCGCAGCACCTTGCCCGGCTCGTCGTCATCGCCGATTATGCTGTCGGTGTGGGTTAACTCCAGGCGTTGGCGCAGGGCTGGGTTGATATTACTGGTATGGGTTTGCAGCAGTGTGGTATCGCCCACCAGATTAAGTCTGAGTTCGGGGAAGCGCGCCAGGGCTTGCAGCGCGGCCGGAACGGTTACCGCCACGCCGCCATCACCACCCATAGCGTCAACCGCTATGCAGAACGAAGGTTTCAAGATTATTCTTCTTCGGCTTGCTCGGTGGTATTGCTGAGCACCTGCTTGCCTTTGTAAAAACCATCGGCGGTGATGTGGTGTCGTCGATGTACTTCACCACTGGTACTGTCAACAGACAAGACCGGGTTCTTGAGAGAGTCATGCGCCCGACGCATATTGCGTCTGGAACGGGTTACCTTGCTTTTTTGAACTGCCATTTGCCTGTCTCCTGATGGTTTTGTCTGTAGTTTGCAGGGGCGCGATGATAAGCCACTGCACGCCGTTTGTCAAAGGGTTGTTCTGACTCAATGCTTATGAGGCACATCAGGAGTCCCGCCACCGGCTTATGTTGTTGTGTGGGTTGCCAGGGTTTCAAGCAGTGCCACGAAGCGTGAGTCCGGTTCTGCCTGTAATTCAAGGGTTGCCCCGCTGGCGGGATGGGTAAAACTGAGAGCGGCGGCGTGCAAGCAGAGATGTTTAACCCTTTTTAGTGTCTGCTGTGAATTCGGCGTGGTGTATTTGGCATCGCCAACTACGGCGTGGCCAGCGTGTTGGCAATGTACTCTAATCTGGTGGGTTCGCCCTGTGTCGGGCAGTGCTTCCAGCAAGGTGGCCGCCTCGTAGCGGGTGTGTATTCGGAAGCGGGTAAGAGCCGGCTTGCCATCCGGCATCACTCTGACCATGCGTTCGCCGCTACTCAGTTCACCCTTCTTCAGTGGTGCATTCACGACTGTGGTTGCAGCGTCCCAGTGGCCGTGAACTAATGCCAGATAGGATTTGTTCACCGTTTTGGCCTTGAATTGCGCCTGTAATGCTTTCAAGGCGGGTGCCGTTCTTGCCATGAGCAATACCCCGGAAGTATCCCGGTCCAGCCGATGTGCCAACTCAGCCTGCCGCCATTCGGGCTTTATCTGCCGCAGCGCTTCAATGATGCCCAGCGGGATGTTTGAACCGCCGTGTACCGACAACCCGGCTGGCTTGTTGATGGCAAGGCAATCCTCATCCTCATGAATAACCGCATCCAGCAGCAACTGGCTCAGACCGGGCGTTGGTTTGCCGGGAATTGGCGTGTCGGCACCCCGATAGGGAGGCAGCCGCACCTCATCGCCACAGGCCAGTTTGTAATCGGGTTTGCTACGCTTCTTGTTAACCCGCACCTCGCCCTGGCGAATAAGCCGGTAAATGCGGGAGCGCGGCACGCCCCGCATTCGGCGGATAAGATAATTATCCAGCCGCTGCCCGTCCTGCTCGGCTGCCACGCTCAAGAGCTGTACTTTATGTGATTCCATTATCGTAACTGTCGTAAATTCCGGCGGATTCCAAAAATAGGTGTTCTATATGCGGCAAGGTGCAACAGTTTATCAGGCCAGACATACCTGTGTTGTATAATCTCCCCATTTAGCAAAGCAGATTGTTATGACAAATCTCAAACAACATCTTAACGACCTGGTCGCTACGGCCATTAAGCAGGCCGATGGTGGAGATGATAGTGGTGGCGGTGGCAGTGCCAATGCCAATGTGGTGGTGTCCTCGCGACCTGAGTTTGGTGATTATCAGGCAAACGGGGTGATGGCCATTGCCAAAAAGGCCGGGCAGAATCCGCGTGAACTGGCTGCAAGGGTGTGTGATGTGCTGGCGCAGCAAGCTGACCCTCTGGTTGAGCGGTTTGAAGTGGCGGGGCCGGGTTTCATTAATATCCATCTGGCGCCGGATGAATTGAGCCGCCTTGGCAATGGCATACTTGAACAACCGGACAGTGCCATACCGCCAACACCAACGCCACAGACTATCGTGGTTGATTACAGTTCTCCCAATCTGGCGAAGGAGATGCATGTGGGGCATTTGCGTGGCACTATCATTGGGGATTGTCTGGCGCGGGTGTTTGAACGGCTGGGTTATAAAATTATTCGCCAGAGTCATGTGGGCGACTGGGGAACCCAGTTCGGGATGTTAATCACTCATATGCAGGATCAGATGCAAGGCCAGGCGCAGGCACAAACCCAAATGGAAGAACAAGCAAAAGATCAGGCAAGAAAGCAGAAGCAAAACAAAGAGCAAAAAAAAGACGACCCAAATGAAGTGCTAGCTGATCTGGAAGATTTCTATCGGGCTGCCAAGAATCGCTTTGATGAGGAGCCGGAATTTGCCAACAGGGCGCGGCAGGCAGTGGTCAAGCTGCAAGGCGGCGACCCGGAGTATCTGCGCGTTTGGGAGCAGTTTATTGAGGAGTCTCTGCGTCATTGCGAGGCAATCTATGAACGTCTTGGTGTCACGCTAACTCGAGCCGATATGGCGGCGGAAAGTTTTTATAACCCGCAACTTGCGGATATCGTATCCGGTTTGGAAAAGCAGAAGTTGGTGACTGTTTCGGACGGTGCCAAGTGTGTTTTTCTGGATGAGTTTAAGGGTAAGGACGACACGCCCCTGCCGGTTATTGTGCAAAAATCAGACGGCGGTTATCTGTATTCAACCACAGATTTGGCGGCGGCCAGACATCGCAGTGATACGCTACGTGCCGACCGTGCGCTGTATGTGGTGGATGCCCGTCAGTCATTGCATTTTCAGCAAATTTTTGCCCTGGCCAGGCTTGCCGGTTTGGCTTCCGAATCCATTTCGCTGGAACATATTGCTTATGGCACTATGATGGGAAGCGATGGCAAGCCTTTCAAAACCCGTTCCGGCGACGTAGTAAAACTGTCCGACTTGCTGGATGAGGCTGTATCCCGCGCTTATGAGCTGGTGCGGGAGAAAAATCCTGAGCTGAGTGAAGCCGAGCAGCAGCACATAGCGCAAACGGTGGGCATAGCCGCAGTGAAGTACGCCGATTTGGCAAAAAACCGTATCAGTGATTATGTTTTTAACTGGTCAACCATGTTGTCCTTTGACGGCAATACGGCGCCCTACCTGATGTATGCCTACGCCAGAATTTGCAGCGTATTGCGCAAGCATAATGCGGATGTTGCACCCTTGCGTATTAACGCGGCAGAAGTCCCTGAGGAGCGAGATTTATTGCTGAAGAATCTGCAACTGGCAGAGGTGGTACAACAGGTGGCGAATGACTGCTATCCCAATCAGTTATGTGCTTATCTGTATGAACTGGCCGGTTGTTTTATGCGTTTCTATGAATCCTGCCCTATTCTGAAGGCCGACAGTGCGGTGCGTGATTCCCGTCTGGCTCTTGCCAATCTCACCGCCACCAACTTGCGGCAGGGTCTCACCCTGCTCGGCATCACCGCACTGGACAAGATGTAACTGTTTGACCGGTAAGTTCAATTAGCAGTTTGTTCAGGTGTTACATGAACTCGCCCGAGTCGGCCAGTTGTCATTTGTCAGCCGGTAAGTTCAAGCAACAGTTTATTCAGACGTTGAATGAACTCGCCCGGGTCAGCCAGTTGTCGTTCGTCGGCCAGATTGGCTTGGTCAAACAAAACTGCGACCAGTTCGGTGAAGCGCTCTTCGTCCGTTTCCTTGTCCAGCCGTTCCACCAGAGGGTGTTCGGGGTTTACTTCAAATACCGGCTTGCTGTCGGGAACCTGTTGCCCGCTGGCCGCCATGATTTTGCGCATCTGCATACCCATATCGAATTCGCCCACTGCGAGGCAGGCCGGGGAATCTGTTAGCCGATGGGTGAGACGCACATCTTCCACCTTGTCCGCCAGCGCGCTCTTGATGCGGGCTAGCAGATTTTTGAATTTTTCTTCGCTGGCCTTGTGTTGCTCCTTGTCGGCTTCGTCGTCCAGTTTGCCCAGGTTCAGGTCGCCACGGGAAATATCCTGAAATGGTTTACCATCAAACTCGTGCAGGTGGCTCATGGTCCACTCATCAATACGGTCAGCCAGTAACAAGACTTCAATACCTTTCTTGCGGAAGATTTCCAGATGTGGGCTGTTGCGGGCTGCTTTCAGTGAGTCTGCGGTGAGGTAGTAGATTTTCTCCTGCCCGTCCTGCATGCGGGAGATGTATTCTGCCAGACCCTGGTCCTGTGCATCACCTTCGCTGCGGGTGGAGGTGAACTGCAACAGGCCGGCGATATCTTCGTGGTTGGCCGGGTCTTCTACCAGCCCTTCCTTGATTACCTGGCCGAACTCGTTCCAGAACTTGTTGTACTCTTCCCTGCCCTGTTCCATGTCCTGCTTATCTCCTGCCTTACCTTTCTTGTGCAGCTTCTGCAGCATGTTTAGCACCCGTTTCGTTAGTGCGCTACGCATGGATTCCACCACCGGGTCTTGCTGAAGAATTTCTCGTGATACGTTTAGCGATATGTCGCCGGAATCCACAACTCCTTTCACAAAGCGCAGATACAGGGGCAGGAATTGCTCCGCATCATCCATGATGAATACCCGTTGCACATAAAGTTTGAGGCCGCGGGCGGCATCCCGGTTCCACAAATCATAAGGGGCACGGGCGGGCAGGTATAGCAGGCTGGTGTATTCAAGTTTGCCCTCAACTTTGTTGTGGCTCCAATCCAGCGGCTCAGCGAAATCATGGCTGATGTGCTGGTAGAAGGCCTTGTATTCATCGGCTTTGATTTCCTTGCGCGGGCGGGTCCACAGTGCCTTGGCGTCATTAACCGCCTGGTAGTCCTGTTCTGTGGTCGGCTTGTTGTTTGCCTGCTTTTGCTTGTTGTGTTCCCCCTCGCCTTCCTGTGTTGTCTCTGTTGCGGGCTCAGTTTGTGCCAGTTCAGGCTTTGCCATGAGTACCGGGATGGCGATGTGGTCGGCGTATTTCTTGACAATCTCGCGCAGACGCAAAGGCTCGGCAAACTCCTGCTCGGATTTTTTCAGTTTCAGGGTGACGCTGGTGCCTGCTTCCGGCCTGCTGGCCGCTGCAACGGAATAATCCGCCTGGCCGTCGGATTTCCACCGGGTTGCCGCATTCGCCGGGGTTCCCGCCTTGCGGCTTAGCACCTCCACTTCATCGGCCACAATAAACGTTGAATAGAAGCCCACGCCGAACTGGCCGATTAGCTGCGAATCTTTTTGCTGGTCGCCGCTTAGGGATTGCAGAAACTGGGCGGTGCCCGACTTGGCTATGGTGCCCAAATTACTGATGACTTCATCACGGCTCATACCTATGCCGTTGTCGGAAACAGTGATGGTTTTTTCTTTCTCATTGACATCAATGCGCACCTGTAAAGAGGCTCCGCTATCCAGCAATTCAGGTTGCGACAGGGCTTCAAAGCGCAGTTTGTCGGCCGCATCGGAAGCATTGGAGATTAGTTCACGCAGGAATATCTCCTTGTTGCTATACAGGGAATGCACCATAAGGTGCAGCAATTGTTTTGCCTCAGCCTCAAATCCTCTGGTTTCGGCTTTGGTTTTGCTTGTGGCCAAGTTGTTAGTCCATGCGAAGCGGGGGGTAGCTTTGGTAGTGGTCTATGTACTCTGCTTTTTTCGCATCCAGAAGGCTTTTGCGTTGCTCAACTTTACCGATAAAGTCCAGATAGTTGTCTGCCGCTTCAATGCCGCGCCCATCGTCCTCATCCACTGCCATATCACGGGCCTGTTCTGTGGCTTCCCGTGCGTCATCAAAACGCTCTAGCTCAACCAGCGCCCTGCTATAGAACACCAGGGTATCGGCTTCGTTGGACAAATCGCCTTTATCAATAGCATCCTCAAACGCCTCGGCTGAGGCTTCAAAATCGTGGGTCAGGTAATGCAGATATCCCAATGTGTCATAGCTGTCCCCGGTCTCATCAAGTTCCGTGGCGCGTTCAGTTGGCGGGATAGCCCTTTCAAACATACCGGCAACCTGATACATCTGACTCAGGGTGGTAAGATTTTTTACATTAGCTTCAATGTAGTTATTTTCCAGCCCCCTTTGAATAACCTTGGCTCCGGAATAAGCCACCTCCGCCCCCATTAGAGACTGGCCCAGATTCAAATACAATTGCTCGCCGTCCTCATCGTCAAAATAACCCTTCATATAGGCCATGTTGAGAATGCCAAGGCGCCTGTCATCATCCTCATTATTGGCGTACAGCCCGCTGAGGTTGCGCCAGTCTCTCGGATCATCAAACAGCGTTATCATGCTTCTTGTAACTGGCAGTGCCTTGTCATACTCCTCCCAGGTGAAGTAGATGCCGATGAGGTAGGCATAGTCGTTGCGGTCAAGTGTTAAGCCGTTGTCCAGAGAGAGTTCCATATAATCTATCCAGTAAGGCAAGGCCTCATCAAGATTATCCTGCTGGTAATAAGCACCGGACAGCCCGCGATAGACGACTTCATCTTCTTCCTCAGACTCATCACGCCATTGCTGATAGTAGCGAATTGATTCACCCCAGTTTTCTTGTGCCGCTTGCAGCTGCCCCAGCGAGCGCAGTGTGCGCAGCCGGAAGTCCGGTCTCAGGTTCTCTATAAGGAGAATTCTCTCAAAAATCCTGATGGCTTCGGGATAGTTCTCGCTCATCAGATAATAGTTGCTGTAGAAGTTGAGAATAGTGGATTTCTCAAAATCATTCATGCGCTCATAACGCCGTTCATAGAGTTCGTCAAGTTCCGCTTTGGCACCGGCCAAATCCGGTTCGTCGTCTTCATCTTCAGGCTGCATCATTTCCTGAATATCGGTAATTGCCCGCATTACCGGCTCACTGAGCGTGCCCGCCGTACGCGCCCGGGGCGGCTCCCGCGGCTCATCACCGGCCAGCGCGACGGGTGCATGGAAACCAATGGCAACAACGGTGGCAGTGACGACAGTGGTGACTGCTATGGCAAATGCCAGCGAGGCAAACTGCCTTACATAATGCGGATGAGTATGTTTAACCATTATTTATCCTCCGGTGTGTGGCGGAACAGATGATGCGGTTGTGCGGTTAATCCTCGTCGTCCAGATTGTAGCGGAACAGATATTGCACACCCGGAACCTCAATGCCCTCTCCGTCAACCACACGGGGCTGGAATTTGAAGCGTGACGCGGCGCGGATGGACGAGCGGTTGAATATACCGGCCGGTTCCGCATCCACTACGACGATGGTGTCGGATATGACATTGCCCAAACCATCCACTGTGAAACTCACCAGACACCAGCCTTCAATGCCCCGTTGTGCGGCGCGGGTGGGATATTCGGGGGCGATGGTTACCAGCGGCAGATACTCGCCATCGGTGGAGCTGATTGTGGCACTGTCAAATTCCAGGCCGGTATTAACATTAACATCGTGCATATCAATGAGAAGCGAGGGGCCGTCGTCCAGGGAAATCTCCTTGTCCGGAACATCCGGTTGCTCGTCAAGTACCTGTTCAAGGAGCTCCGGTCTCTCGACATCTACAATGAGGTCCATCTCGATATTGGGCATGGTGGCATCAACCATTCTCACAACCATCACCGGGTCGCTGAAACGTTCACCGGTGGCGATGAGTGCCTGCATGAAGTAGAACAGACCCATGGTGACACCTGAGGCCAACAGGAGTGATATTACAAATCTTTTAAGAACTGTCATGACTATGCCTCCGCTGAAATGGATATACTTTCAATCTCTGCTTCCCGGGCGGCTTCCAGAATGAGCATTACTTCGGCGTTGTTTGCCGACTGGTCAGCCTGTATTACCACGGATGAATTCGGTGCATCAACCAGGCGCAACTCAAATCGGGCACGAATAAAGCGCGGGTCAATTTGCTCGCCATCCATCCAGATATCGCCGTTTGAGCCCACTGCAATGAGAATCAGGTCGCCGGACTGGCTCTCCGGTGTTGAGGCTTCCGGTTTGCTGACATCAATACCGGCCTCGGTAACAAACACCGAGGTTACGATAAAGAAAATCAACAGGATGAACACCACATCCAGCATGGGGGTGAGGTCAATCTCACCGCCCTCTCCGGCATCCTGTTTCTTCATTAGTCCACTTTTCATACTCTATACCCCTATTCGCTGAGCGGCAAGTGGTCTGCCAGCAGTTCCAAATCACGGTCCACCGTGGTTTTCAGGTAGTTGTAGGCAAACAGGCCTGAAATCGCGCCTACCATCCCCGCCATGGTGGGAATGGTGGCTCGCGATACCCCGCCGGCCATGGATTTGGCATCGCCGCCGCCGGTGAATGACATCACATTGAACACATCAATCATGCCGGTTACCGTGCCTATCAGCCCCATTAGCGGACAAATGGTCACCAATACTTCAATAATCGGCAGTGTATTGCGGACTTCAAGTGAAATTTTGGAAATCACCATAGTGCGAATCTGGTGGGCACTCCAGGATTTTGTATCGCTGCGGGCGTTCCAGTCGGCCAGAGCTTGCTTCACATTATTCCGGTGGATGGTGTTGATATACCATACTCGTTCAAACACCAGCGACCATTTGATGAGCATCAGTATGGCGATGACATTCAATACCGGGCCGCCTCTGGTCATGAAGGTGCCGATTGAATCAAACATATCCAGTATTAGAAACTGCATAACTTGTCACCATCTATACGGACTGTGCGCACCGTGCGGACTGTTAGTCGCCACGCTCTGCTTTCGCGGCAATCATGCCGGTCGCCTGCTCTTCCAGAATGTGAATAATCTCGTCGCTGCGACTCTTCACCACGGTGTGCATGAAAATTGTGGGAATGGCCACTACGATACCGAGTACGGTGGTCATCAGTGCCTGGGAAATACCGCCGGCCATGATGGTCGGGTCGCCGGCACCATACACTGTGATTTGCTGGAACACCTGAATCATACCGGTTACCGTACCCAGCAGGCCGCCGAGCGGGGCTATGGTGGCAATCATCTTGATGATGGTCAGCAATTTTTCCAGTTGCGGTGTTTCTTGCAGAATGGCCTCGCCGAGTTTCAGTTCCAGCGTTTCCGTGTCGGCGCCGGGATTGGCTTCGGCTACCTGCAACACCCGACCCAACGGGTTGTTCTTTGATGGCTTGTTGCTACGCAACTGGTTACGCACCTGAACGGAAACCAGCATCAAAATGGTAAGGCGATAAAAAGCAAGCCCGACACCTACAATACCCACAGCGATGATAATAAAACCAATGATGCCGGAATTGTTACGCACCTGCTCTCCCACCGTAGGGAAGTTCACCAGATTCGCCATAACCTGACCACCCACACCGCCGGTGGGGTCAATGCCCGTTTTGGTGAAACCGTCTGAGGCGCCCTGCAAATCACGGGCGGATGAGCGAACACCGCCGTCGGGTTGCCGCGGCAACATTTGCAGGTGGCCGATGTTGGCGGAATAACTCAAATACTCACCATCTGATGCGGAGTTGTATGCACCAATGCGAATGATGTTGCGATTCACAGTGTCGCCATTGGGCAAGGCCACATCGCCGTTATAGCTGACCACACGGCCGGACTCAACGATTTCCTGCATCATGGTGTGCCAGAATTGTTCCAACTCCTCAATGTTCACCTGGTCGGTGGTGCTGCCCGCCTTGTCAATAAACTCATCCAGCAAGGGGATGCGCTCGGGATACTGGGCACTGATGAGTGAACTCTGGAAGGTGTTGAGAAAGTCGCCCGCCACACCTTGCACGGTGCCAAACAACTCATTCAAATCACCACGGCGGTCGCGAAGAATCTCCTGCTTGTTGCGGAGGATGATTTCGTTGGCCTGAAATGTTTCGGTCAGCCGCTCGCTGGTAGTCTCTTCGGTTGATATGCGCTGCCGCACCACATTGAGGAGTTCCTGCCGGCGATTGACGCTTTGTTGAAATTCCTGAATACGCTGGCGATAGTCCTCGGATTCGGCAACCCGGTCTTGCTCAACCATTTCAAGCAATTCCACAATGGTGGGAGCAGTCGGCTGTGATGCGGCCTGGGGCGCTGTTGCGTCCTGTTGTGCCGTGGCCTGATTGCCGACCAGCAGAAACAGTGCAGCAAGCGAGAGGGTGAGGTTTGTTGCTATAGATTTATTCATTGTGCTGACTCCGGTGCTTTAACAGGCAGTTCAATAATGTCGGGTGCATCCAGCTGGGATGCAATACGGATGGCGCGCTGCACGGCGGTGCGGTAGCGACCGGCGGGCAACTCAACCCAACCGCGATTGGGGCCGAGTTCGTTATTCCAGACTCCGGTAACCCGCCGGTCGGTGGTTTGAAAAATCAGGGCAATCCGTCCAATACGCAGGATGTTGACATCAATCTCAACCCCTTCAAAAGTAATGGTATCGGGATAGGTTTCATTGGTGCGGCCTGCCGCCGCTTCGGCCTGATAGAGCACCAGCACCTGCCTGAAGCGTTCGGCAATTGAAACCTGCGGATTGGTTATGGCGTCGCGGGCAAAGGCTACTTGCGCCCTGCGCCGTTCCAGCTGGAACGGGAAATCCCGTTCAATGAACTGGGTAATGGCGGTTAGCATTTTCTCCGTTAGCAGGGGCATCTCACGGGTAATGGCCTCTACCTCGGCGATAGATTCATCCAGCTGGGTGATGAGTTGCTCCTGGCGGACAATCTTGCCACGGGTTTCCGCATTGAGTACCAGCCAGGCTTCCAGATTGTCATTTTCCTGCTGGAACTCATCAAAGAGCGCACTGTTGGCGTTGGCCAGACGGACTATCTCCTCCTGCTGCTGCGCCGTGGCGTTGAACTTTTGCTCAACTACCTCAAGCGCCCGGTCTATGATGGAGGCGTCCACATTAATTTCTGCGGCCTGGGCTTTGCCTGCCAGCCCTAGCAAGCCGGCTGTGCACAGGATGCTGAAACAGGCCTTGATTAGACCAGGGGCGAACCTGCCTGTGGTGGGTGGGGGTTGACGGTGTGTTATATGTCTCATGCTGCCATCCTGTTTGTTGTTGACGATAGGGAATTAAATTTGCTGACTCTCGGTTTCCGCAATTCTGGTACATCTGTTCATATATTGCAACTATATGCGACGCCTATACTACACCCGGTGCCAGCAGGTTGCTAGCCTATCATAACCCATCTTGCTGTTTGAACAACATTCTGCTCAGATATCTACCAGCCGGGGATTTGCCCCAGAGCAGTGCCTATTTCGGCCAGACTACGCACTGTTTTCACTCCGGCGTCATCCAGTGCGGCGAACTTTTCCTCGGCGGTGCCCTTGCCACCGGAGATTATCGCCCCGGCGTGGCCCATTCGCTTGCCCGGCGGCGCGGTTACCCCGGCGATGTAAGCCACCACCGGCTTGCTGACATGTGCCTTGATGTAGGCGGCGGCTTCCTCTTCGGCGCTACCGCCGATTTCGCCTATCATCACTATGGCTCCGGTGGCCGGGTCGGCCTCAAACAAGGCCAGAATATCACTAAAACTGGAACCCGGTATAGGGTCGCCGCCTATTCCCACGCAACTGGACTGGCCGAAGCCGTGGTCGGTGGTTTGTTTCACCGCCTCGTAGGTTAAGGTGCCGGAGCGGGAGACGATTCCCACCTTGCCGGGGCGGTGGATAGAGCCGGGCATGATGCCCAGTTTGCATTCGTCCGGGGTGATTACGCCCGGGCAGTTGGGGCCAATCAGGCGTATCCCGGCCTGGTCACACTTCTCTTTGGCCACCAGCATATCAAGCGTGGGTACGCCTTCGGTGATGCACACAATCAGCTTGATGTCGGCATCCGCCGCCTCAAGGATGGAGTCCTTGCAGAACGGGGCTGGCACGTAGATTACCGAGGCCTCCGCGCCGGTGGCATCGCAGGCCTCACGCACCGTGTTGAAAACCGGCAAGTCAAGATGCTGCTGCCCGCCCTTGCCCGGTGTTACGCCGCCTACCATGCGGGTGCCGTATTCAATGGCCTGGCTGGAATGGAAACTGCCTTGCGAGCCGGTAATGCCCTGGCAGATGGCTTTGGTGTCCTTGTTGACGAGAATGCTCATGCGCCGCCCTTTGCGGCCTCTTTCGCCGCAGGCTTGCTGTCTTTTTCGGGCACTTTGCTGCCGCTGCCCTGCCCTGTTTCGGTGGTGGCCGCCACGGCTTTTTGAGCGGCATCGGCGAGGCTGTCGGCGGCGGTGATGTTGAAATCGCTCTGCGCCAGCAGCTTCCTGCCCTGCTCTGCATTATTGCCTTCCAGACGCACGATTACCGGCACCTTGACACCCACCTCGCTTACCGCACCAGCGATGCCCTCAGCGATAAGGTCGCAGCGCACGATGCCGCCGAATATGTTGACCAGCACCGCTTCAACCTTATCATCAGAGAGAATCAGCTTGAACGCTTCGGTAACCCGCTCGGTGGTGGCGCCGCCGCCCACATCAAGGAAGTTGGCCGGGCTACCGCCGTGCAGTTGCACGATATCCATGGTGCCCATGGCCAGCCCGGCACCATTCACCAGACAACCGATATTGCCGTCCAGCGCCACATAATTCAGCCCCCATTGCGCCGCCTCGGCTTCGCGGGGGTCATCCTGGGACGAGTCGTGCATATTTTCCAATTTTTGTTGACGAAACAAGGCGTTGCCATCCACATTTATCTTGCCGTCTAAACAATTTAGTGCGCCGCTTTTGGTAATCACCAGCGGATTGATTTCAAGCAAGGCCAAATCCAGCTCCTGAAACAGTCGTGCCAGGCTCAGAAACAGCCCTGTGAACTGCTTAATCTGCTCCCCCGCCAGACCCAGACGGAATGCCAGCTCTCGCCCCTGATAGGCTTGTGCGCCGGTAAGGGGATCAATGCTGGCTTTAAGGATTTTTTTCGGAGTTTGCGCCGCCACCTTCTCAATTTCCACGCCACCCTCGGTGGAGGCCATGAATACGATGCGGCGGGTGGCGCGGTCAACTACCGCCCCCAAATATAACTCTTGGGCAATATCCACGCAGGCTTCCACTAATATCCGGCTTACCGGCTGGCCTTGGGCATCGGTTTGATAAGTAACCAGACGCTGACCCAGCCACTGGCTGGCAAAGGCTCTGACCTCATCTTCACTGGTGGCCAGTTTGACACCACCGGCCTTGCCCCGCCCGCCAGCGTGAACCTGCGCCTTGACCACCCATTTGTCGCCGCCAATCTTGCGGGCGGCGGCCACCGCCTCATCCGGACTGGCTGCGACACCACTGGCGGACACCGGCAAGCCGTATTCGGCGAATAACTGTTTCGCCTGGTATTCGTGTAAGTTCATTTGCTACGACGCTTCCGGTTACCGATGTGAATGGCATGACCACGCGCCGCCAGCGCCGCCTCATGCACCGCTTCGGACAGGGCCGGATGGGAAAACATGGTCAACCCGATGTCTTCGGCACTGGCGCTGAACTCCATGGCGATAACCACCTGCTGCAACAGGTCGGCGGCGCTGGGACCGATAATGTGGCAACCGAGGATGCGGTCTGTATCGGCATCGGCGATAAGTTTCACCATGCCTTGCGCATCGTTTGCGGCCAGCGCTCGCCCACTGGCGGCGAACGGGAACACGCCTGCGCTGTAATTCACACCCTCGGCCTTGAGTTCTTCCTCATTCTTGCCAACCCAGGCCACTTCGGGGTGAGTGTAAATGACCGATGGCACCAATGCGTAATTCACCTGGGTGCGTTTGCCGGCAATTCGCTCGGCGACCATAACACCTTCTTCCATACCCTTGTGTGCCAGCATCGGGCCGCGCACCACATCGCCCACCGCATAGATGCCGGGGATGCTGGTGGCACATTGCTCATTAACCTTGATAAAACCCTGCTGGTCCAGTTCAAGCCCCAGTCCCGGGTCAAGCAACTCTTCGGTGTAGGGTTTGCGGCCTACTGCGACTACCAGTTTGTCAAACTCTGCTTTTTGTTTGCTCTTGCTGTCTTCGTATTGCACGGTTACTGTGTTATTTGCGCCGTTGCTGCTTTTGCCCGCTTTGCTGGCGGTAACTTTGGCACCCAGTTTAATGTCCAGCCCCTGTGCACTATATAACTTCAGGGCTTCTTTGGCTATTTGCTGGTCCACCATCGGCAGGAACTCATCCAGCGCTTCCAGCACGGTAACTTTCGCGCCCAGCCGCGCCCAGACGCTACCCAGTTCCAACCCGATGACACCGGCACCGATTACCCCAAGTCGTTTGGGCACCTGCTCGAACTCCAGCGCGCCGGTTGAATCAACCACGGTTTTGTTATCCAGCGCCGCCGGGGGAATCTCAATGGGGACGGAACCGCTGGCGATGATGATGTGCTTTGCGGTGAGCGTTGTTTGCGTGCCATCGTGGGCGGTTACTTCCACATTATTGTGTGTATTCCCACCCGCCTGTCCGCCAGCAAGCACTTTCGCCGTGCCGGCGATACCTGTTACCTTGTTGGCGGTGAACAGGCCACTTATACCTTGGGTAAGTTTATGCACCACCTGAGCCTTGCGCTCAATCATCGCGGGAACATCAATGGTCAGTTTGCCGGTGTTGATGCCGTGAGCGGCAAAGTCTTTGCTGGCTTCGGCAAATTTGTGCGAGGTGTCCAGCAGTGCCTTGGAGGGAATGCAGCCCACATTCAGGCAGGTGCCGCCGTATACTGTTTTCGATTTGGAGTCCAGCCACTTCTCCACGCAGGCGGTGTTAAAACCCAACTGGGCACAACGGATGGCCGCAACATAACCTGCGGGGCCTGAACCAACTACTATTACATCGTATTCTGTCGCCATTATGCTTCTCTCTTGCTCCTCTGGTGTTGCTTTCGTTGTAGTTACATTGTCTTCGTTTGCCGTAGTGCTGCGTCTGCTTTTATGCTTTGCCTTTTACTTTATATTTTAACTTTAATAGACTGTTCTTGCTCATATTTCAAGTAATAGCCTTGTCGGGTCTTCCAGTAGTTCCTTGACTGTTACCAGAAACTGCACTGCCTCCCTGCCATCAATCAAACGATGGTCATAAGACAGCGCAAGATACATCATCGGCAAAACTTTGACTTCGCCGTCAACGGCCATGGGGCGCTGCTGAATTTTGTGCATGCCGAGGATTGCAGTCTGCGGCGGGTTCAAAATTGGCGTAGATAGCAGGGAGCCAAACACGCCGCCGTTGGACAGGGTGAAAGTGCCGCCGGTCATTTCCTCAATAGCCAGTTTGCCATCTCTAGCCTTTTCGCCGAAAGCGCGAATCTCCTTCTCAATCTGCGCCAGACCTTTGTGATCCGCATCACGCAACACCGGCACCACCAAACCGCGCGGTGAGGAAACCGCAACTCCGATATCCTGATAGCCATGATACACGATATCGCTCCCGTCAATGGAAGCATTGACCGCCGGGAAGCGTTTCAGGGCTTCAATGCAAGCGCGCACGAAGAAAGACATAAAACCCAGCCGCACACCCTGATGAACTTTCTCAAACTCTTCCTTATGGCGATTGCGGATAGCCATAATCGGTTGCATATTCACCTCGTTAAAGGTGGTTAGCATGGCTGTGTTGCGAGTGGCTTGTAGCAGCCGCTCGGCTACTGTTGCCCGTAGCCTACTCATTGGCACCCGCTCTTCACGGCGGCCTGCGGCACCGCTATCGGTAGTTGATGTGAATGTTGGCGCAGCATCGTTATCCGCAGCTGCTGATTTAAATGCTGGTGAGGCATCGGTGTTCGCTGATGCTGATTTGGCCATTGCTGAAGCACCAGCAGCCGATGCCGCAGGCTGTCCCGAAGCCAGATAATTAAGCACATCTTCTTTGGTGATTAGTCCATTCTTGCCTGTGCCGGTTAGTGCGGCTGCTTCAAGATTGTTCTCGGCAATCAGTTTCTTTGCTGCTGGGCTGATGGCTCCCGCTAGGGGGCTGACGGCTCCTGCCGCAGAGTTGGCAGAGGGAGTGTCTGATGGTGTTTGTGACTCTCTATCCATCGCTGACGCTGATGTGCCTGCGGCGGCTGCCAAACCCGGGCTGGCTTCGGCTCCGGAACCTGAATCAGTATTAGCAACGGCAGCACCGATGTTGCCAATAACCTCGTTGCTGACAATGGTGTCTCCGGTGGCTTTAAGAATTTCCGCAAGTGTCCCGTCGGCGGGCGACACGACTTCAATAACAACCTTGTCGGTTTCAATGTCCACCAGTAGCTCATCGCGGCTGACCGGATCACCCACATTCTTATGCCAGGTAGCAATGGTTCCGTCAGGAACGGATTCCGGCAGGGTTGGTGCTTTAATTTCAGTGCTCATAACTCGCTGTCAGCCCAGTCTCTTGTCAGTGCACTATCAATGAAGCTATCCCGTTGTTGCAGGTGCAAGTCAGGGTAACCGGTGGCGGCGGCGGCGGAAGGTTCACGGCCTGCGTATTTCAGCCAGATATGTGGGAAGTGTCGCTTGATGGGTTCGCGCAGGTGATGCTGGCTGGCATACCAGGCTCCCTGATTCATGGGCTCTTCCTGGCACCAGACTATTTGTTGTAAATTGCCATATTGCAACAGGCACTGCTCAAACGCGTCTTTCGGGAACGGGTAAAGTTGCTCCAGCCGAATTATGGCAATGTCTTTGATATTTCTTGCCCGGCGTTCACTGCGCAAATCGTAATAAACCTTGCCGCTGCAAATTATCACCTTGCGAATTTGTTCGGGGTTTAACCCATCGGTTTCGTCAATCACCACCTGGAAACTGCCGCCGGCCAGTTCTTCCAGCGAACAACCGGTCTCCTTGTGGCGCAGCAAACTCTTCGGCGACATAACAACCAGCGGCTTGCGCACCGGACATAACACTTGCTTGCGCAACATGTGAAACACCTGCGCCGCCGTGGTGGGCAGGCAAACCTGGATATTATGTTCCGCGCTGAGTTGCAGAAAACGTTCCAGCCGCGCCGATGAATGTTCCGGCCCCTGCCCTTCATAACCATGTGGCAACAACAATGTAAGGCCACACAAACGTTGCCACTTGTGTTCACCGCTGGTTATGAACTGGTCAATAACCACCTGGGCGGAATTGGCAAAATCACCGAACTGGGCTTCCCAGACTATCAGCGCGTTCGGCGTTGTGGTGGCATAGCCGTATTCAAAGGCCAGCACCGCCTCTTCCGACAGCAGCGAATCATAGATGGCAAATGCGCCCTGTTCTTTTTCCACACTGTGCAGGGGGATATGTGCCGCGCCGTTGTTCTGGTCATACACAATGGCGTGGCGGTGGGCGAAGGTGCCGCGCCCCACATCCTGGCCGGTGATTCGCACCCGGTTGCCACTGGTGAGAATGCTGGCGTAGGCCAGAATTTCGGCGAAGCCCCAGTCCACCGGCTGCTCACCGGCGGCCATGGCGGTGCGTTCGGCAAACAGTTTGGCCACTTGCCGCTGAAGCGTGAACTCCGCCGGCACATCAACCAGTTTGCGCGCCAGATGAGCAAGGTTTTCCGCCGGCATGGCGGTGTTGAAGTCGGGGCTCCAGTCATGCCCCAGATAGGGGCTCCAGTCAACGAACAATTCTACCGATGGCTCCTTGACCAGGCTTTGCACCACATGCTCGCCGGTATCCAGCGCGGCACGATAGTCGGTGTTCATGGTAGCAGCGTCTGCGGCAGAGATGCTGTGTTCGGCGGCCAGTTTCTCAGCGTATAGCGCGGGGGCTGACTTGTGTTGTCTGATGGCACTGTACATTGTCGGTTGGGTGATGGAGGGTTCGTCAGTCTCGTTATGCCCGCGGCGCCGGTAGCAAACCAGATCAATCACCACATCCTTGCCAAACTGATAGCGGAAATCCAGCGCCAGCTGGGTGACGAACAACACCGCCTCCGGGTCATCCGTATTAACATGGAAAATTGGTGCCTCCACCATTTTCGCCACATCGGTGCAATACTCGGTGGAACGTGCGTCATCCCGACGGCTGGTGGTAAAGCCCAACTGGTTATTAACGATGATGTGCACCGTGCCACCGGTGCGATAGGCACGGGTCTGGGACATTTGAAAAGTTTCCATCACCACACCCTGGCCAGCGAAAGAGGCATCACCATGAATAATGACTGGCAGCACCATACGCCCGTTATCATCTCCCCGGCGTTCTTGTCGGGCGCGCACCGAACCTTCAACCACCGGCGCAACAATTTCAAGATGAGAAGGATTAAAGGCCAGAGCCAAATGCACTTCGCCGCCGCTGGTCATAATGTTGGAGGAAAAACCCTGATGATATTTCACATCCCCTGAACTGGTGTATTCCATCTTGCCTTCAAACTCATCAAACAAACTGGCCGGATTTTTGCCGAGAATGTTCACCAGCACATTCAGCCGCCCGCGGTGTGCCATGCCCAGCACGATTTCCTTGACGCCGTAACCACCGGCGCGCTGCACCAGTTCATCCAGTGCCGGAATCAGGCTCTCGCCGCCTTCCAGCCCGAAACGTTTGGTGCCCGGATATTTGCCATCAAGGTGTTTTTCCAAACCTTCGGCAGCGGTGAGGCGTTCCAGCAAATGTTTTTTAACGGTCTCGCTGAATGCCGGCACTCCCTCGTTGCTCTCAATGCGTTGCTGAATCCATTGCTTTTCTTCAAGATTGACGATGTGCATGAACTCGTAGCCAATGGCGTTGCAATAGATGCGTTCCAGTGTGTCAACAATATCTCCGAGCGGTGCCTTGTCCCTGCTGATGAACAGCGAGCCGGTTTGAAAGATGGTGGAGTGGTCAATCGGCGACAGGTCGTGGAACTCCAGTTCCAAATCCGGCACCCGCTCTCGGGGCATGAGACCGAGCGGGTCAAGCCTGGCCTTTTGATGGCCGCGCGTGCGGTAGGAACTTATCAGGTCTGTTACCCGAACCTGCTTGCGTTCATGTTCGGAGTTAACTACAACTTCATTGCTGAGCACGGGCACATAGCGGCTTATCTTGCCCAGCGTTTTGAAATCATCGCGGATTCTGAAATGCGATACATCGGCGCCGTTGCCGTTCACCGCAGGCAGGCGCTGAAAAAGTTCCTGCCACTGTGCGGGCACGGATTCAGGCTCAGCCAGCCAGGTTTCATACAAGGCCTCAACATATTCGGCATTACTGCCGGACAGGTGGCCGGTTTGCCGTAAAGTCTGCATCATATCAGTGTGCATTGTCGGAACTCTTGTGAAAGCCTGGTTTGGAAACAGTTAGCATAATTAGTGGGAATAGATTAAGTGTCTTGCCGTAGCAGCATGGTGCGGATATGGCCGATGGCGCGAGTCGGGTTCAGCCCTTTCGGGCAGACTGCCACGCAATTCATAATGCCGCGGCAGCGGAACACGCTGAACGGGTCTTTCAGTTCGGCCAAGCGTTCGGCTCCGGCGGTGTCCCGACTGTCTGCCAGAAAACGATAGGCTTGCAACAAACCCGCAGGGCCGATGAACTTGTCCGGGTTCCACCAGAACGAGGGGCAGTTGGTGCTGCAACAGGCGCACAGAATACATTCGTAAAGGCCATCCAGCCTGGCTCGTTCTTCCGGCGATTGCAGTCGTTCAGTAGCCGGTGGCGGCTCGTCGTTGATGAGGTAGGGTTTTACCTTCTCGTATTGCTGGTAGAAGACGGCCATGTCCACTACCAAATCACGAATCACCGGCAGCCCCGGCAACGGGCGTAGCACCAGTTTCCGGCCCGGCTTGACGGCGGCCGAGAGTGGTGTGATGCAGGCCAGACCATTGCTACCATTGATGTTCATACCATCGGAACCGCACACGCCTTCGCGGCAGGAGCGCCGGAAAGTAATGCCCGGGTCTTGCTGGCGAGCCAGTTCAAGTACATCCAGCACCATCAGGTCTTTGCCTTCCGGCACCGGCACTTCAATATCCTGCATGGCCGGTTTGCTGTCTGTTTCGGGGTTGTAACGATAAATGCTGACTAACACGGGGGTTTCTCCAGTTACCAGTTAATAACTTCTGATTGTGGGTTCAAAGCGCGGCACCTGCTTTGGTTCAAAGTTGACGGCGCGTTTGCCAACCTGTTTGTTGCTTGGGAAATACAGGGAGTGGCACAGCCAGTTATCATCGTCGCGCTCGCGGAAATCATCGCGGGCGTGAGCGCCGCGGCTCTCCTTGCGTGCTTCTGCGGCGATGGCTGTGGCTTCGGCAACTTCAAACAGATTCAACAGTTCCAGTGCTTCAATGCGGGCGGTGTTGAAGGTTTGGCTTTTGTCCGCAAGGTGCAGTTTGTGGATGCGTTCCTTGAGAGCGGTGAGTTTGCCGATGCCCTCTTGCATGAATTCACCTTTGCGGAATACGCCGAAATGGTTTTGCATGATTTGTTGCAACTCTGCTCGTAACGGGGCGGCGGCCTCACCGGAGGTGGATTCGTTTAGCCGGGTTAGTGGCTGCATGGCGGCATCAATATCGGTTTCGCTGGCTTGCCGTTGGGCAACGCCCTGTTGCAGCATCTCTTCAATGTGTTTGCCGGCGGCGCGGCCGAACACTACCAGGTCCAGCAGGCTGTTGCCGCCGAGGCGGTTGGCGCCGTGCACCGAGACGCAGGCTACTTCGCCTACGGCGAACAGGCCTGGGATAATCGTGTCTTTACCGGGCGCCCCGGCGGCATCAGGCGCCTCGGCGGTACCGCCGGCACTGGTGGCGCTGCTGGCATCAACGGCATTGGTGCCGTTTTGGGTGAGTGCCTGGCCATGGATATTGGTGGGAATGCCGCCCATCATGTAGTGGCAGGTGGGCACTACGGGTATGGGCTCGCGCACCGGGTCGGCGTGGGCGAAGGTGCGGGATAATTCCAGAATGCCCGGCAGCCGGGTATTCAGCACCTGCTCGCCCAGATGGTCCAGTTTCAGCAGCACATGGTCGCCCTGTTCGCCGCAGCCTCGTCCTTCAATCACTTCCAGCACCATGGAACGAGCCACCACATCGCGCCCGGCCAGATCTTTGGCGTTGGGGGCATAACGCTCCATAAAACGTTCGCCATCCTTGTTGATGAGATAGCCGCCCTCGCCCCGGCAACCTTCGGTTACCAGCACACCGGCGCCGTATATGCCGGTGGGATGAAACTGCCACATTTCAATGTCCTGCACCGGATAGCCGGCGCGCAGTGCCATGCCAATCCCGTCGCCGGTATTGGTCAGGGCGTTAGTGGTGGAAGCATAGATACGCCCGGCCCCGCCAGTGGCCAGCACGGTGGCTCGGGATTCAATGAACACGATTTCCCCGGTTTCAATGTGGATGGCGATGATGCCGGTAACCGCGCCGTCCTGATTCTTTACCAGGTCGCTGGCATACCATTCGCTGAGAAACACTGTGTCGTTCTTCAGATTGGCCTGATATAGCGTGTGCAGCAGCGCATGGCCGGTGCGGTCTGCGGCGGCGCAGGTGCGAGCGGCCTGTCCGCCCTTGCCATAGTCCTTTGACTGACCGCCAAACGGGCGCTGATAAATGCGTCCGCTCTCGGTGCGTGAGAATGGTAGACCCATGTGTTCCAACTCAAACACTGTCTGTGGACCTTCGCTGCACAGGTATTCAATGGCATCCTGATCGCCGATGTAGTCGGAACCCTTGACGGTGTCGTACATATGCCAGCGCCAGTCATCATCCGGGTCGGCACTGGCGATAGCGCAGGTAATCCCGCCCTGAGCCGACACGGTGTGTGAGCGGGTGGGGAATACCTTGGAAATCACCGCGGTTTTATAGCCGGACTGAGCCAGCTGCAGGGCAGCCCGCATACCCGCGCCGCCGCCGCCAACGATTACCGCATCAAAGACTATGTTTTTTGGCATCTGTACCTACTACTATAATTACAATACTTAAACATCTAAAAACAATGACGTTTCACACTTTTGATAACTAGAGCCGCCAGAGGATGCTGATGCCCCAGAGCAGGTACACCAGAATGAGTAGCGCGCAACCAGTCTGGAACGCCAGCCTGAGTGCGGTAGCGAATCTGCCCAACTGGTGGGTGTTCAGGTAATCCGTGGCGATGGTCCACATCCCAATCCAGGCGTGGGCGCACAGAGCCAGCAGGGTAATCAGGCTGAACAGGCGCATGGCCGTGTGCCCGTGCAGCATTTGCCACCGGGCATAGTCCAACTCGGGATTAAGCAGAAAAACGCTCACCAGACACAAGGTATAGGCCGCCAGCAGCACTGCGCTCAGGCGCTGGATTACCCAGTCGGCCAGCCCGGAACGGGCGAAATTGATGATATTCGTTATCATGGCCGTGCCCCCGGCGTGATTTGGCAGTGGCGATGGCCAAACCTGCGGCTATTTGTGACATTCCTCACCATAGCCACACCCCCAGCGCGATGGCGGTGGCGGCAAACAGCACCAGAACCAGGCGTGCCGCCAGATTACCGCTGGCCTTGCCCTCGGCAATGCCCATATCCATCAGCAGGTGCTTGCAGCCGGCGATGAAGTGGTAGGCCAGTGCCGTCAGGATGAGCCACAGCACTATTCGCGCCAGCGGCTCGGCAAGCAGTTCTCCGGCGGCGGCAAAACCGGCCTCGGAGGCGAGGGACATATCCAGCAGATAGAGCAAGCCGCCAATACCCAGAAGCAGAAAGGCACCGGAGACACGATGCAAAATCGAGGTAATCGCCGGGAGTGGAAACCTGATACTGAATATATCCAGATTGACTGGCCGTTTGTTATTCACCTTGCTCACTCTTGTAAATTTTCGCTGACTCTCGCTAATTCCATTATTTCCCATGAAACCAAAACACTGTAAATTATATGCTCATACCCCCGTCAATACAAGAAAAGCCGATGTTATTCCAAATTAGTGACAATAGTTTGTCAGCCCTCCGGCAAAAGGCTCGCCAAAATTCCGTTTGACAAACAGCCCCCTGAATTCATACTATGCCCCGTTCCCCACCTGATGTAGTTGATATGCAGTGTTCTACAGGAGTTCGGTATGAGTGAAAGCAACAAATCCAGCGCCCGCCTGACAGTTGACGGGATTGATGAGGCGATTGAGTGTCCTGTGTATGAAGGAAGCACGGGCACTCGCGTCGTAGATGTCAGCAAGCTGATTAACAGCGGCGTCCTCACTTACGACCCTGGATTCCTGTCAACCGCTTCCTGCGATTCCAAAATTACCCATATTGACGGCAACACGGGTGCCCTGCTCTATCGCGGTTATCCCATTGAGCAACTGGCGGAGCATTCCAGTTTTCTGGAAACCTGTTATCTGTTGCTACACGGTGAGTTGCCGAATGCGGCTCAGAAGAAGGAGTTTGAAGACACGATTCACGGCCAAACCACCGTAGATGAGCACTATCAGCAGCTTTTCAAAAGCTTCCCCCGTGCTTCTCATCCAATGGCTATGCTGGTTACCGCCGTTGGGGCACTGGCCTCCTACTATCACGAGCAGTTAAACATCAGCAAGGAAGCAGACCGCATGCTGGTGGCACATCGGGTTATTGCCAAAGTGCCCACCCTCGCCGCCATGTGTTACAAGCACAGTGTGGGGCAGGCCTTTGTGGAGCCGCAAGAGAATTTGGCTTTCGCGGAAAACTTTTTGAATATGCTATTCGGCACAGCCGATGAAGCGCCCGCGGTGAACCCGGTGCTGGCGAAGGCGATGGATACCATCTTCCTGCTTCACGCCGACCATGAGCAAAATGCATCCACTTCAACCGTGCGTCTGGCCGGTTCCACCGGTGCCAATCCTTATGCCTGCATTGCCTCCGGTGTGACGGCATTGTGGGGGCCGTCCCATGGGGGTGCCAATGAGGCGGTGCTGAATATGCTGGCTGAGATTGGTGATGAATCCAAGATAGACGAGTTCATCAAGCGCGCCAAAGACAAGAATGACCCGTTCCGCCTGATGGGTTTTGGCCATCGGGTGTACAAGAACTTTGACCCGCGCGCCACGGTGTTGCACAAGATTTGCGATGAAGTGTTGAACGAACTCGGCGCCGAAGATGACCCGATGTTCCGCATGGCACGCAAACTGGAAAAAATTGCTCTGGAAGATGATTACTTTAACAAGCGCAAGCTCTATCCCAATGTGGACTTCTATTCCGGCATCATCCTCAAGGCCATTGGTATACCCACCAAGTTGTTCACAGTAATCTTCGCCATTGGCCGCACCCCCGGCTGGATAGCCCACTGGCACGAACTGATGAGCAGCCCCCACCGCATAGGCCGCCCCCGTCAGTTGTACACGGGGTATACTGCGCGTGATTATCCGAAAAAATAAGAATAATTGGTGGAGCCTACCGGGATCGAACCGGTGACCTCAACACTGCCAGTGTTGCGCTCTCCCAGCTGAGCTAAGGCCCCACTTGCTTGCCATTGCTATGACTATCACTACGAAAATGACAAGAGTGTATTCTAGGTGGCTTGCCTGTCTTTGTCAATCATCTTGTGTTGCCATAGCATTATCTGCCGGTTTGGCAATGCCATCGGCGATTGCACAAACGGAAGTTGTTCAAACCGGCATTGAAGAGATTGTCGTTACCGCCCGCAAGCGGCAAGAGTCTTTGCAGGAAACGCCAATCTCCATCACCGCCATCTCGGCTGACACCATGACCGAAGCCAACATGGTGGATCTTCGGGACATCGGCAAATACACACCCGGCATGACCTTCACTTCCTACGGCATAGGCAATTCCGAAGCCGGTGCCATGTTCCTGCGCGGCATTGGTCAGGCAGACCATCTGGTTGCCACAGATCCCGGCGTTGGCTTGTATATTGATGGCGTTTATGTGGGGCGCAATCAGGGGGCTGCCCTGGACCTGCTTGATTTGCAGCAGGTGGAAGTGTTGCGTGGTCCGCAAGGTACGCTGTTTGGCAAAAACACCATCGGCGGCGCGGTGAATGTTATCAGCCACAAACCTGGCGGGGATGCTGGCGGCTCGCTTAAGCTGACTGCCGGCAATGGCGGTCGGCTGAATGGTGCCGTATCAGTTGAGTCTGCTCTGGGCAATCAGGGCGCTTTTTCTCTGGGGCTGCTGAGCAAGGTTCGGGACGGCGTGGGCGAGCAGATATTCACCGGCACTGAAATTGGCGATGAGGATTCCCTCAGTGGGCGGGCGCAACTTTACTTCTACAACAACGACACTGAATTTTCCGTGGCGATGGATTTTGCCCGGGCGCGCCAAGTGGCAATGCCGCACAGTTTTTACCAGAGTTCTCTGGGCACCGCCTCCTGCTACACCCGGGACAACACTGGCTATATCCCCTGCGCACAAGGCGTTGAGGGCAACCCTTTCAACAGCTACTCGCTGGATAATCTGGACTCAGAGCAAGACCTGTTCGGCATCGCCGCCACCGTGGAACGGGACATCTCAAATACACTCACTTTCAAATCCATCACCGCATACAGGGATATGGCCTATCTGGGCGCACTGGAGTTTGACGGTGCCCCGCAACGCATCGTGTATTATGCGGAAACTGGCGAGTCTGACCAACTCTCCCAGGAATTGCAGCTGTCCGGCATCGGCAATGGTGGCACTACAAACTGGATAGTGGGCCTCTACTATTTCACCGAGGATGGCAACAACGACCAGCATCAGGATGAATTCGGCGCTCTGACCAACCGCCTGCTTGAAGTGGAAACCCGCAGCTACGCCGGCTTCGGCCAAATTACTTCCGACCTTAACGATGTGCTCAGCCTCACCGCCGGGCTACGCTACACAAAAGAGGCAAAAGACTACGATGTGTTCCTGCTTAAGCTCACCAGCGAAGGCAAACCCGCCCTCACCATGAGCGGCGAGTTTGACTATGCCATTCGGCCCCACTCACTTGATAACAGTTGGGGTGCCCTGTCCGGCACACTCAACCTGAGCTACCAGCTTGCAGATGCGATTATGGCCTACGCCACTTACTCGCGAGGGTTTCGCAGCGGCGGCTTCACACCAAGACCAAACATACCCTCAAGCGTGCTTTCTTATGACCCTGAATATGTGAACATGTATGAACTGGGCATCAAAACACTCACTTTGAACGAGCGGCTGCGCCTTAATGTTTCCATTTACCGGAATGATTACGAAGATTATCAGGCACAGGTGAATCAGGCTGGCGTCAGGTTCAGCACAAGGGTTCTCAATGCCGCCGAAGCGGAAATTAATGGCGCGGAAGTTGAACTGACCCTCCTCCTCTCGCCCATGTTCCGCATTGATGCCACCTACGCTTACACCGACGCAAGCATTCAAAAGGTTGAACTGGATGCGGGCATCACCGCCAACTTCAGCAAAGGCCATGTTCTGCCTTATGTGAGCAAATACACCTACAGCCTTTCACCACAGCTGGAGTTCTCACTGGAAAGCGGTTCCAGTCTGCTGGCACGCCTGGACTATTCCTATCGGGATGACTTCTACGGCCAGATATCCAACTCACCCTTTGAGAAAGAAGCTGGTTACGGCCTGTTAAATTTGCGCGTCCAATACAAGAACCCAAACCAGAACTGGACGCTGGCCTTATACGGCATTAACCTGGCAGACAAGGAATACACCCGCGTAAGAAACTACTTCCCCGACTTCACCGGCTTCGCCATCTGGAACACCGACAGGCGGGAGTATGGGTTGGAGGCGAGTTATGAGTTTTAACGGCTTGCTTCAAGATATCCGGTATCAGTTTCCAGCAATCTTCTTGTAATCCTGCTCCAGAGCTTTCATCTGCTTTTTGGAGATGCCACCCAGTTGCTCAATGGCATGGCGTAGCCGCGCCCGGCTTATGTCAAGGCCGAGAATGCTGATGGAGCCGATTACCGAAGTGGAAACTTGCTGGCCGGTAATGGCTATGAACAGGGGGGCGAGAAAATCTCTGATTTTCAGGTTCATCTGTTCGGCCAGACCTTGCAGGCAGGTTTTTATAGTGTCCGGCTCAAAATCAGGCAGGGCTTCCAGCCGCCACAGGGCGAACTGGATTAGTTGTTTGATTTCGGTGGCATCCATTTTCAGGGGTTTGAATGTATCGGCTGTTACGGGCACCTGCCCGGCCAGAAAGTGGCCGCCAATGGGGGCGATGTCGGTGAACCGCTCAGCACGTTGCTGCACCAGTTCGGCAATGTGTTTAATCTTTTCCGGCTCAAAAGCCCAGGCTGTGTAAGCCGCGATGAATTGCTCCGTGTTCATATCTTCGCGCAGGTATTTGCCATTCAGCCAATCCAGTTTCTTCACATCAAATATGGGGCCGCCCAGTGATATTCGGGAAATATCAAACTGCTTGCTCATTTCATCCACAGTGAACTTTTCTTCTCCCGATGGCAAGCTCCAGCCCATCAGCCCCAGATAATTAACCAGTGCCTGGGGCAGATAGCCCATGTCGCGGTAGTAATTGATGCTGGTGGGGTTCTTGCGCTTGCTGAGTTTACTTTGGTCCGGGTTGCGCAGTAGTGGCATGTGACAAAACACTGGCGGTTCCCAACCGAAAGCCTGATACAGCAACAGATGTTTGGGGATGGAGTTAAGCCACTCTTCGCCACGGATAACATGGCTAATCTCCATCAGATGGTCATCCACCACATTGGCAAAGTGATAGGTGGGGTGGCCATCGGATTTCATTAACACCTGCATATCAATCTGCGCCCAGTTGATAGCAACTTCGCCGCGCAACACATCGTTGAAACTGCTCTCGCCTTCGGTGGGAACTTTCAGGCGAATGACATGTGCTTCACCGGCGGTTATGCGTTTAGCTGCCTCCTTTTCATCCAGCGCAAGACAGTGGCCATCATAACCCGGTTGCTGCTTGTCTTTCACCTGCTGCGTTCGCAACTCTGCAAGGCGTTCGGCAGTGCAAAAACAAGGGAAAGCACCGCCTTTCTCCAGCAACTGCTTACTGTGTTCGCGGTAAATTTCACCCCGCTCACTCTGGCGATACGGGCCAAAAGAGCCCCCACAGTCAGGCCCTTCGTCCCAGTCCAAGCCAAGCCAGGCCAATGCCTGCAAAATATCCTGTTCCGACTTCGCCGTGCTACGCGCCTGATCAGTATCCTCAATACGCAAAATAAACTTGCCCTTTTGGCTATGGGCAAAGCAACGATTAAACAGAGCCGTGTATGCGGTGCCCAAATGAGGGTCGCCGGTTGGAGAAGGTGCAATTCGGGTGCGGATTTTGCTCATGTCGGCCATTGTATCAGAGTAGCCGTGAGGTTCCGGGGTAACCGTGTGTTGGTATGCCGACAAAGGCTATAATGGCGGGCGATGTTTATTGCCTCGCTTCAGTATAAGCAGTATGTAGCGATATGTTTGTAATGATTTTGCTATGAATACACTTGACCACAGATTTTGCGTAGCCCCGATGATGGACTGGACCGACCGGCATGACCGGATGTTCCTGCGCCAGTTCAGCCGCCATGCACTGCTTTATACCGAGATGGTTACAGCGGCTGCGTTGCGTCATGGTGATGCTGACTATCTGCTTGCGCACAATCCGGTAGAACAGCCGGTCGCTCTGCAACTTGGGGGTAGCGACCCGGATGAACTAATGGCCGCCGCAGTGCTGGGCGCTGGAGCGGGCTATCGGGAAATCAATTTCAATGTGGGCTGCCCCAGCGACCGGGTGCAGTCTGGCCGCTTTGGCGCTTGTCTCATGGCCGAACCAGAATTGGTAGCCAAGTGCGTTACCGCCATGGCTGCCGCAGTGTCGGTGCCGGTTACTGTGAAATGTCGCATCGGCATTGATGAGCAGGACAACGAAGCCTTTCTGTTCCAGTTCATTGAACAGATTGCCACCAGCGGCTGCAAAACATTCATCATTCATGCCCGCAAAGCTATTCTTAGCGGACTCAGCCCCAAACAAAACCGGGAAATCCCGCCATTGAATTATGAGCGGGTAATAGCCGCCAAAGCACACTTCCCCGAATTGGAAATCATCATCAACGGCGGAATTGATTCGCTTGTTCAAGCCAGAACATTCTTGCAAGCGGTAGATGGCGTAATGCTTGGCCGGGAAGCCTATCAAAACCCTTACTTGCTACATCAGGTGGATAGTGAAATCTTCGGCGAAACCGCAGCCGACAGAACACGGCAACAATATCTTGAACAATTCCTGCCTTATGTAGAACAGGAACTTGCTCGCGGCACCCCGTTACATCACATCACCCGCCACACCCTCGGCCTCTTCCGCGGCGTTAAAGGCGGCAGGCAATACCGCCGCCATCTATCCCAACACGCTTGCGACCCCGGAGCCGGTATTGCAGTGCTAAGGGATGCCTTAAACTTTGTGGCCGGGTAACTTGTGCCATTAGCCATGTTGGACAAAGCGGTACCAGACTGTTGCTAATGTTTCGTCAAATAAAGAGTCAACTATGCTAAATAAAATCAAAGCGTTTTTTGATAGCAACATCGCCAGCGATATAGACGATGATGCCGGTGGTCTGGAGCGCTTGCAACTTGCCAGCGCGGCGTTGTTGATTGAGGTTATGAATGCCGACCATGAGTTGGACGAGCGGGAATCGGCGCAGTTTGTGGCGGTGGTTAAGGCGCAGTTGGGGTTGGATGATGGGGCTACTGATGAGTTGCTGCGGCTGGCAAGGGAGGAAGCGGCGGGGGCTACTTCGCTTTATGAGTTTACCCGCCTGATTAATGACAGCATGGATTATGAGGAGAAACTGGTTTTGATGGAGAATATGTGGCGCATCGCCTTTTCAGATCAGCGTCTGGACAAGTATGAGGACCACCTGATTCGCAAGATTGGCGACCTCATTTATGTGTCGCATAGCGATTTTATTCGCACCAAGCTTAAAGTGCGTGGTGATGTTTCTTAAACGGCTTCAGGCTTCTTAAAAATCACCGAAACTGTCTTCCACTTCGCCATCTTTTACCAGGTATTCCCGGTGCTGGAAGTAGGCTTCGCGGATGAACAGATACTGGTCGCCGGCCATGAGTTCATCCAGTGCCAGCAGGCGTTCCCGTGAGTCCACTTCCTCCACCAAGAACAGGCCTGTGCGCACTGAAAGGTCATCGTGATACTGGATGGGATTGAAGGCGTAATCCATTATCAGGCCGAGGGAGTCGCGCACATTGCTGGCACCGAATACTGGCAGCATTACATAAGGGCCATCGCCCACGCCCCAGACTGCCAGGGTTTGACCGAAATCTTCCTGATTTTTGTGTAGCCCCCAGCCGGTGGCCACATCAAACAGGCCGCCGACTCCGACCGTGCTGTTCAGCACAAGGCGGCCACAATCGCTTGCTGCGGCTTCAAACTTGAATTGCAGTACATCATTAGCAATTACATTGATATCGTTGATATTGCTGAAAAAATTTCTTATGCCGCGGCGCATGAATTTGGGCACCAGCGTTTGATAGGTGCGGGCTGCCGGGCGCACGATGAGGCCGTCAAAGTAATTGTTGAAGCGATATACCCGCTGGTTCATGCCTTGCCAGGGGTCCCGGTTCGGGAGAGGTTGCTCCACGGCTTCTGCACTCCCTGCGCTTCCCATCTCTTGTGCATTGAGTCGTGGCAGAGTGTTAACCAGAATTGTCCAGGTTACTTCCTGCTGTGTGGCTTCTTGTTGCGGAGTGGCTTTTTTCTGCGAAGTGGCTTCTTGCTGCGAAGTTGCGGCCTGCTGCTGGTCAACGCCCTGCCCCGCTACTACGGGATGGCCTGCGATTAACAAAATGGCTGACAACATCATGCCCGCAAAACGCATCGGTAAGGAGCGCCGCGGTAATGAAAAGAAAACTTGTTTCACGCTATCTGCAATAGTCATTTCTGTTATCTCTGCCATCTCTATCATCTCTATCATCTCAAACCGAGTCGTCAACTCGTTAAAGTCGCTACTCTTCTATTTCCCTATTTTCCTGTTTCCCTCTTTGCCCTACCCAGTCAGCAAGAATATCGGCCATTCGCAGGTTATCTTGCCGCTACCAGTTTAGACACCGAATTCCAGCCAGGATTCACCAGCGGCCAAACCCAGCAACGGCGGGCGATGCAGCGGATGCCTGAACACAGGCAACCCGTCTATACAGTCCATAGGGAATCGGTGCATTATACGCCGATTTGAGTGATATTTGCAGTTATCTGGTAAGGCGGCTCATCGCCTCTTCCAGACCTTTCACCGTTAGCGGATACATACGGTCGTCCAGCAGTTCACGCACCAACTCAATGGAGTAACTGCTACTCCAGTAATCCTGCGGAATCGGGTTGAGCCAGACTGTATGCTCAAACATATCAGTCACCCGTTGCATCCATGCGGCGCCGGATTCTTCGTTATAGTGTTCTAGGCTGCCGCCCGGGTGCGTGATTTCATAAGGCGCCATTGAGGCATCACCGACAAAAATCACCTTATAGTCGCTACTGTATTTGTGAAGAATATCAAAAGTAGGCGTAGTCTCCGCATGGCGGCGCAAGTTCTTGCTCCACACTGATTCATAAATAAAATTGTGAAAATAATAATACTTCAGATGCTTGAACTCCGTTCGTGCCGCCGAGAACAACTCTTCACACAAACGCACATGAGGGTCCATAGAGCCACCCACATCAAAGAAAATCAGCACTTTCACCGCATTATGCCGCTCCGGCACCATCTTGATATCCAGCAACCCCGCCCGTCTGGCGGTGGAAGAGATGGTGTCATCAATATCCAGTTCCTCAATGGCGCCGGTGCGGGCAAACTTGCGCAGGCGGCGCAGAGCCATCTTGATGTTGCGAATGCCCAATTCCACCGAGTCGTCAAGGTCGCGGTAGTTGCGTCGGTCCCAAACCTTGACGGCGCGCCCCTGCCGCCCGCCGTCCTGCCCCATGCGTATGCCCTCTGGGTTGTAACCATAAGCACCATAAGGCGAAGTGCCGCCGGTGCCTATCCATTTGCTGCCGCCCTGATGCCGCTTCTTTTGTTCTTCCAGCCGCTTGCGAAACTCTTCCATGAGTTTTTCCAGCCCGCCCAGAGCCTGAATCTTTGCCATTTCTTCGGCACTAAGGGATGCCTCCAGCTGCTTCCTCAGCCACTCATCCGGTATCTCGGCAAACAGCATGTCATCAAGCACCTCTACATTCTTGAAGTATTTGCTGAACGCCAAATCAAACTTGTCAAAGTATTTTTCATCTTTTACCAGACACAATCTGGCCAGATGATAAAAATCATCCACATTGCCAAAGGCCACATCCTGCTTCAGACATTCCAGCAAGGCAAACAACTCGGTGAATGAAACCGGCAGTCGTTCCTGTTTCAGCGTCATAAAGAAGTTGATAAGCACGGCGATTATCCGGGTAAGTATGGCATGGCAGCCTTTACTGTTGCTGGCTGGCTCGATGCATGAAGGCAAGTTTTTCCAGCAACTGAACATCCTGCTCATTTTTCAGCAGCGCGCCATACAACGGCGGGATGGCGTTCCGGGCATCATGCTTCTTCAGCACATCTTCCGGTATGTCGTCAGCCATGAGCAGTTTCAGCCAGTCAATCAGTTCCGATGTTGAGGGTTTCTTTTTCAGCCCGGGAATCTTACGCAAATCAAAGAATGTATCCAGCGCCTGGCTTACCAGATCGCGTTTGATATCAGGATAATGCACATTAATAATGCGCTCCATAGTCAGGGTGTCGGGAAACTCAATATAATGGAAGAAGCAACGGCGGAGAAAGGCATCAGGCAATTCCTTCTCGTTGTTGCTGGTGATGAGCACAATGGGGCGATGTTTCGCCTTAATCTGCTCTCTGGTTTCATAAACATAAAACTCCATTCTATCCAGTTCCAGCAACAGGTCGTTGGGAAACTCAATATCCGCCTTGTCAATTTCGTCAATGAGCAGCACGGCGCGCGGTTCAGATTCAAACGCCTGCCAAAGTTTGCCCTTGATGATGTAGTTGGCAATGTCGTGCACCTTGTCATCGCCCAGTTGCGAATCTCTGAGGCGCGACACCGCGTCATATTCATACAAACCCTGCTGCGCCCGGGTGGTGGACTTGATATGCCACTGAATAAGCGGCAAATCCAGTGCCCCGGCAATCTGTTCGGCAAGCATGGTCTTGCCGGTGCCGGGCTCGCCTTTTATCAGCAAGGGCTTTTGCAAGCCGATGGCGGCATTAACCGCCATTTGCAGTTCATCGGTGGCTACATATTCATCGGTGCCGGTGAATTTCATCAATCTACTCCTGTCTTGTCTGGCGGCGAAGTTTGGTTTTTTGTACATGATAAAGTATGCCAGCAACCAGCATGGCAAACAATGTGCTCAGGAAAAGCGGCACAAAAGTGCGCACGGCGGCAATCGGCCCGATGGTGATTGCATCCAGCGTGAGAATCATCAGGGCGGGCGCCAACACACTGTTATCAGGGTTGGCGAACCAGGGCGTATAAACCAGAGCAATCATCACCGCACGGAGCATATAGCGCAACTGGGGCATGCGCGGGAAATGTGTGGCGGACCAAAACAGCAACATCAGCCCCACGCTTGCTGTCAGGTAGATAAGCCAGATGATAGTGTAGTTGGCAATGGCATTCATTGTTTTTCGCTGACCTTTTGCAATATGGGCAGGAGTTTATCGGCCAGCACCTCGGCACGCCATCCGGCGAATACACCGGGCCAGGCTTGCATGCCACGATTGTTCAGTTGATGCAGCAGCTGCAGCAGATGACGCTTGCTGCCAAGTAATTCCGGCGCTATGCCCAGCACTTCACCGCGCTCGGCAACAACTTGTTGGCATGATTTTAACGATGATTTAAGTGTGCTACGCATGGCTTTTGGTGTGGGTGGTTTTAGCAGGCTGCGGTCCACCGGCTTGAGTGTTTCATCTGCCGCGGCCAGCAGTTTGTTGATGGTTTTGCCGTAGCGGCGCAGGAAACGTCTGTCAATATCCGGGCTGCCCTCTGTCAAGTGTTCCTCTACAAATCGCTCGGTAATTTCAGCATCCGGCTGCTGGTGATGCAGGCGGGTCAGGCCAATCAGATCGTTATCTTTGCAAATCCAGTAGCGTGGCAAGTCTTTCTCTCTGGCGATTGTTTCGCGCCAGTTGCACAAACGCTGTAGCGTGCGCAACTCCGCATCCGACAAAGTCCAGGCACCGCCAATTTCCGCATACATTTCTTCCCAGCGCTCGCTGGACTCGCTGGCGGTTGCAGTGCCTAACATCCTATTGCACTCTTCATCCAGCCAGGCGAGCCTGTTGTCGCCTTTCTCTTGCAACCGCTCGGCGAACTGTTGCCAGAGCCTGTGCAAATATACTACATCCAGTGCGGCATAAAGCAACTGCTTCTCAGTTAGCGGACGCTTTAACCAGTTGGAACGGGTTTCGCCCTTGTCCAGCGTAACGCCGAAGAAAGTTTCCACCAGGGCACGATAACCAAGGGAATAACCTTCACCCAGCAAGGCCGCCGCCAGTTGGGTATCAATCAGTTTGCGGGGCAGGCAATTCAGGGTGCAGAGCAGCAGGTTCAAATCTTCGCTTGCTGCGTGGAGTATGAAGTGAATTGTGGGGGTTTGCAGTAATGCGGTGAATGGTTGTTTCCAGTTTGGTATTGCCTGCGGGTCAATCAGGTAGCAACTGTGTTCATCCGCCAGTTGCAACAAGCCCATTTTCGGATAGAAAGTTCTTTCCCGCTCAAACTCTGTGTCCATGGCCAGCAGAGAGCTTTGGGCAAGTGTTGCCAGGCAATCGTCAAACGCTGCCTGACTGTTAACATAAACTACGGTTTTGTCATCTGCCTGCATTAAATTTTTTCCATTTGCCGGCGCCCTGCAAATGCGTGGCTTAATGTGCCGCCATCAACAAACTCAAGTTCTCCGCCTATGGGAACGCCGTGGGCGATTCTTGAGACAATTACTTTTTTGCCGCTTAACTGTTCGGCGATGTAGTGGGCGGTGGCCTCCCCTTCCACAGTCGGATTGCAGGCAATGATGACCTCTTCCAGCTGTTCTTCTTTCACCCGTCTCACCAGTTGGCCGATTCGCAACTGTTCCGGACCGATGCCATCAATGGGCGACAGGTGCCCCATCAACACAAAATAAATGCCGCGGAATGTGCCGGACTGTTCAATGGCAAGAATATCGGCGGGCGATTCCACAACACAGCACAATTTTTGATTGCGCTTTTCATTGGCGCAAATGTGGCATAGTTTTTCTTCGGTTAGTGTATGGCAGCGGCTACAGTTGCCCACCTTCTCCAATGCGGCGGCAAGTGCCTCACCCAGATGCTTGCCGCCGGCCCGGTTGCGTTCCAGCAGATGCAATGACATCCGCTGGGCTGACTTGGGGCCTACTCCCGGCAGGCAGCGGAAAGCTTCTATCAGTTGGTTAATCAGGGGGCTTGAGTTCATTGCTTGGCACTTGACATAATAGAATCTTTAACCAATGTGCCGGAGAAGCGTTGCACTAGTTGTTGCACATTGTTGTCTTGTGAGAAATCATCCACCAGTTCAGCGCGGTTTTCGGCTTTTCTGCGCCGGGTGTAGTGTGCGGGAGTTTCCTCCGTTATTGCGCCGATGGTAATCTCCACGCTTATCGGTTCTTCATAAAACTCGGATAACGCCGCCTCCAGCCTGGGAATCAACTCATCTTTATATGCTGCGCTGTTAGTCTCATCAAGCAGCAGGTGCACAGTCTTGTCGGCTACTTGCAACAAATTACAATTAGCAAGGATATTGGCTATCAAACCACTGGCTGGCAATTTTGGTGCTAATTCTGCCCAGGCGACGCTGTTTAGTTCTGATAGTTGGGGGTTATCCTTTTTTTTTTCGGGTTCGGGTTTCGCCGACGATTCAGATGCCGTGGCACTAAACTGCGGTGAGAATACCAGCATACGCAACAACAACATTTCAAAGGCTTCGCGCAGGTCTGATGCCTGTTTGATATCAGCCCGCCCCCGGGTGCCCATCTGGTAATAAAGCTGAATATCTTCGGCACTGAACTTACCGGCCAGTTGGGAAATAGTTTCCTTGTCGCCGTAACTGTTATCCACCGCTTCGGGTAATATCTGGGCGATGGCAATACGATGCAAGGCAGAAAGCAGGCTGTCCAGCGTGTGAGCATAATCCGGCGTTCGCTCAGACAGGTGGGCGACCAAATCAAACACCTGCTGGATATCCTTGTTGGCCATAGCCTCAAGCAATGATTTAACCTGGGCATGTTCCGGAATGCCAAGCATCTCAACCACGCCATCGGCCTTGATTTTGCCCTGACAATAGGCGATGGCCTGATCCGTTAGCGTGAGTGCATCGCGCATACTACCACCGGCGGCGGCGGCGATTTGCCACAGGGCATCACTGTCGTGTTCAATCTCTTCCTTCTCCAGCACCTTATCAAGATATTCCGCAATCAGCTTCGGGCTCAGATTTTTCAGATTAAACTGCAAACAGCGCGACAAAATGGTAATCGGCAGTTTTTGCGGGTCAGTGGTGGCGAATAAAAACTTCACATGAGGCGGCGGCTCTTCCAGAGTCTTAAGCAGCGCATTGAATGAATGATTGGACAGCATGTGCACTTCGTCAATCAGATAAACCTTGAAGCGCCCCCTCGCCGGCGTGTACTGCACATTCTCCAGCAGTTCACGGGTATCCTCCACCTTGGTGCGCGAAGCGGCGTCCACCTCAAGCAAATCAATAAACTGCCCCGCGCTGATTTCACTGCACGCACCACACTTGCCACAGGGTGTTGAACTAATACCCTCCTCACAATTCAGGCACTTGGCCAGAATCCGCGCCAGTGTAGTTTTCCCCACACCGCGAGTGCCCGCAAAGAGATAGGCGTGATGCAAACGCTCATTATCAAGCGCATTAATCAGCGACTTGAGCACATGCGCCTGCCCTGCCACTTCAGCAAAACTCGCGGGGCGCCATTTACGGGCTAATACTTGATAACTCATTTGATTTTGACTTTGACTCTGAACCTGAAATCCAAGGGCACAGATAATAGCACAGCGAGCCGAGGCTGGCGAAGATTGGCCCTACAGTGAGTCACTCATAATGTGGATACCGTTTTTGTGTATTGTGAATGGAATACTTTCTTCACCTAATATACTGCCAATGCTATCCATGACGGTGAAATTCATCATGAGCGGCTTATCGCCAGCATTTTTGTACAAACAATCCTCAGACCCCGGCCGCGCTGGGCTATGGCTATGCCCCCACACCCACCCGTAGTGCCATTCATCTGTCCACCCCCTTCTATCATAGGGGGGTAGTAAGTAGGATGGCCGTAAATCAAAATAGGCACAACTCCTCTTACCCGGCACAATTTCCAATTCTACTCCTTCTAAACTTACTGCCTTTACGAAACTCGCGGGATACCAGCTTCCAATATCAATATTTAATAGCACAGTGTATCTTTCTCTAATTAATTTATAGCTGATTGGTATGGGGCTGCTCCCCACGGTTCTATCGCCGCCGCGTAAGGCCACATCTCCATAAGCAAGAACTTCTGCACCGGGCGCAGATTCAAAAGACATATAGTAGTAATCATGCACCTGGCAGCCAACAGAAAGCAAGCATGTAGTAAGAACCAATGATATTTTCTTCATATTCACCTCCAGAAAGTAATTTTGAGAATGAACAGCATAATTTAATACGATGTCACTTTAGCCTGTCAACATTATAGCCAGTCATACCCAATGTAGATACCGTTTTCATGAAATGTGAACGGGATGCTTTCTTCACCCAATATACTGCCAGTGCTATCCACGACAGTGAATTTCATCAATTGCTCCTCATTGTAAAACCCTTCGTATGGACATTCCTTTCCATGAATCCGTCCCCACTCATACTTCAATCCCTTCTCACCATATATATGTCTATCAAAATAGCCGCAATTCATAAACTTCACTATCGGCACAATTTTCAATTCCAACCCTTTTACACTTTCAACCCTCACGAAACTCGCGGGCCAGTATTCAGTATCAATGTCTAAAAATACGGTGTATTCTTCTCTGGTTAATTTATAGTTGATTGGCATGGGGCTGTCCCCTATGGTCCTGGGTAATGCGGACTTTCCATAAGCAAGAACTTCTGCACCGGGCGCAGATTCAAAAGACATATAGTACAGATCAAAAGGAATTGGAACACAGCCAACAGAAAGTAAACATATAGTAAGAACCAATGATATTTTCTTCATATTCACCTCCAGAAAGCAATTTTGAGAATGAATAGCATAATTTAACACGATGCCACATTTACCCTGTCAACACTCTTATATTGAGTCATTCTCAATGAAGATACCGTTTCTGTGCAATGTAAACGGGATGCTTTCTTCACCCAATATACTCCCAATGCTATCCACGACAGTGAATTTTATAAATTGCTGCCCCTCATTGTGAGGATTTTCGTATGGACAGCTCTCATTTCCTCTACACACATACCTCATTCCCCTGCCAGCGTAATGATATTTAGTAGACATCGTATCAAAATAGCCCAAACTACCTGGGTTTCTAACCGGCACAATCTTTAATTCCAACCCTTCTGAACTTTCCGCTCTCAGGAAACTTGCGGGATACCAGCTTTCAGTGTGAGTATCTAATAACACAGTGTATTCTTCTCTGGTTAATTTATAGCTGATTGGCATGGGGCTATCCCCTATGGTCCTATACAAGTCAAACTTCCCATAAGCAAGAACTTCTACATCGGGTGCAGATTCAAAAGACATATAGAACAGTTTAAAAGGAACTGGAACACAGCCAACAAAAGCAGGCATATAGTAAGAACCAACGATATTTTCTTCATATCCATCTCCGGAAAGCAGTCTTGAGAACGAACAGCGCAGTCTAATACGATGCCACATTTAGCCAGAGTCAATCTTGGACTCCAGGTCTAACGGATATACTACTGATAATCAAGTGTTGTGCCTCGGTATCGGCAAGGGTTTTGTTTTCCTTATCCCGGTGTAGTCGATATAATTGCTGATTCCTGTATTCTGGCGAAAATCTAATGTTTATGGGGCCATTCTCGGTGGGAATATTGGTCACATTCACGGCATAACCCCCGCGAATCTCAGGCTCAGGCATTGATAGATTGTACGAACGCAGTGCTTGCCGAACTTCGGCGATGGTGCTACCGACACCTACCCCGGCAATCCGGAAAGACGGGTCCGTGGTATAAAAACCTGTTATCGTTCCCATAGTACTATCCCCCATAAAGTACCCCCAGAGAAGGTACATACGGCGCTGGTGGTCAATCACATACCAATCTTGACTGTGTTCCCACCACTGCTTGTGCAGGGCCAGGAAATGATCTTGCAAGTCATCTGCCCTGCGGCCTATCAAAAGCGCTGCAAGAATGGAATGAACTCCAGGCTCGCCGCGCAGGTGTATGGAGTGAATATTCAGATTTTGTATGACACGTTTAATAAGGACTGAGTGAGGCACTTCAGGCTCAACATACTCCTCCTCTATGGCATCGTTGTTGCTGACGGTACCGCACAGTAACCGGAAGTCCTCGTTTTGCTCTCTAAACACCGCCGCCGGTATGCGGAATTGAAACGCCAGTTTGCCTCCCAGAGCCACGGCATGCCAAGGGTCTTCCTCCCCCTCCTCTTCCCTTGGAAACCTGCAGGTTGATACCACACGAGCATCGGGATAGGCGTGCAACATGGTTGCGAAGCTGTCGCCAACCCCTACGCCTCTGAGTGTACGGTATTCGGGGTCGGTGATATTTACACTGGCAACGACACCATCCACCGTGCGCAATGTGGCATCAATATTTTCTCGGTTCGTCACTCGCCAATTTTCATAACGCTTGCCACCCAATTCGCTATTGGGATAATCCTCATCGGGAATAATGGAGCTCAGTTCCGGGCGCAGGCTGTCCAAGTGCCGGTCCGGCCATTCATTAGGACTAAGCGGTTGGGCCTGTAATGCACCCGTCAGGATGCCAGCTAACAGGCCTGCCACTGCCGCACGGATGGTATCCATTGGTTTAGTTAATATACGCATAAGCAATGTCAATGCAATCTTGGTTGGCGACTCACAAAGGGTTCTATCAGTTAGGAACACCCTCATGCTTCCATTCCAGAACCTGCTTCCTCACGAACTCCCGTATCTCATTCAGTAAATGTTGATTATATGCGCTAATTTGAAAGTCTATTACGATATCGCCGACCAATACATCAGTTCTGCATGTTGACTTTATGCTGTCCTTACAGGTTCCTATAAAGAAATCTTGCCGTCGGCCTGGCATCGGTTCCGCAGAATCAGGAAAACGATTGAGTAATACCACGTGGTTGCGCATAGTGGAGTTTGGGTACACTTTGTACCAACCAGACACTTCAGCGAGTTCCACTACGCGATTCCTGTAAAGGTCTTTGCCCTGCCACATATCACGTATAGTTGAGTTAGGCCTGATGTAATTCTCCAGGTGCTCTGGAAGTGGGACAATTATCGTTCCTAAAACATCATCAGCAGATGGATTTGTGCTGTCAAC
>JBPCXV010000092.1:0-2508 GCA_051008235.1 Pseudohongiellaceae bacterium
GGGATATGGTGGTGAGTGTGGCCGTGTCGCAGATTACCGGGCTTTTGCATGGCAGCCATATTGTCGCCGCCGACAGCAGAACCCACTCGCTTGGTTTTGCCGCCGGGGTGAGCGCTGCCACCCTGAGCATCGCCATCATCAACGACAATCAGGAGGAGTATGGCAGCAGCATCATCGCCACTGTGCGGGACGGCGGCGCTTATGACCTGGGTGTGCCGGCCAGCGCCAGCGTCTCGGTGCTGGATGATGATGGCGGGGAAGGGACGCCACCCGAGGGGCTTGGCCTGATTGCATCAATCGGCGGGCGGCAGATTCTGGAGTCTGTGGCGCTGGCAGAGGGGCAGATTGCCAGGCTGCCCATCTTTGTCATTACGACTGACCCGATACCCGAGACGGCCTTCCCGCCTTTTGTGGATGTCAGCGTGACCCTCGGCGGGGCGACTCGCTTCCTGCCGGCCGGCGCGGCTACCGCCTACACGGTGAGGCTGGTGGAGGACTATCCCATTCTTGGCATAGCCGGCCCTGACCTGGTCATAGACCTTGATGACGATGGGGTTGCCGAGGCGGATGGCGTCTTGACCTTCACCGTATCGGCGCCCGGGATGACGCACACCTTTAACCTGGGCGATGCCGGTGCCGATGCCCTGCTGCAAATAGGCTTCACAGATGACGACCGGCTTACCGGCTTCGGCATCTCCGCCGGTGTTGATGTGATGGAGGGGGACGCTGATGGGGATGTCGTTTATGCGGTATTCACTTTGGTGGCCGACCGGGCTGCCCGGGCGCCGGGTGAAGCGGTGAGTGTGCTGCTGGAACAGAGCGGCAATTATGTTGCTGCTGCTGGCCTGGGTGCGCGGACGGTAACCATAGCGACGGGTCAGGCCAGCGCCAGCTTCAGTCTTGCCATTGTCAACGATGAGGTGGTTGAGGCGGATGGTTTCGTTACCGCCACTGTGCAGGATTTGGCTGGCTATGATGTGAACACTGCGGCCAGTGCCGCCACTGTCAATGTTGCCGATGATGATACGGCGGCGCCGACTGTGGCCCTGCCGCTTGCCGACAGTTTTGTGAATGCCGCCGGCGCCAGCGCCCTGACTGTTGCCGGTAGCGCTGTTGCCAATGCGACTATCAGCATAGGCGTCACCAGTTCGGGCGGCGGCACTTTCAACAGCGGCAGGGGCGGCGTGCCGGTTGCCACTGGCGCCGATGCCGATGGCGACTGGTCAACCGAGGTTGATCTTGACGGGTTGATGGATGGCACATTGACCATCAGCGTGACAGCGGTTGATGTTGATGCGGGCAAGAGCGAATCGGCGGCGACCCGGCGCCAGGTGATACTGGATACGACGGCGCCGGAGGTTACCATCACGGCGCTGTCAAACTCTGTGCAGGTGAACCTTGGCACCGAGATTACCTTTGCCTTTGATGAGGCGCCGCCCAGCTTTGGTGCAAGCAACTACAGCATTACCAGCGGCGGTACGCTGGGCACCTTGTCTGGTTCCGGCACTAGCTACACGGCTACCTTTACCGCCGGGGCTGTGCCCGCAACGACGGTTACCATCTCTGTGGCGGCTGGCTTCCTTACCGATGCGGCGGGCAACGAGAGCGATGCGGCCAGGCTGGAAATAAGCGTTGCCGAGTTGCCCACCAGCGCGCCGCCTGTGGTTAGCGTGCCTACAGAGGATGGTGCCTTTGTGAATATCGCCAATGTGGATGCCTTCCGTGTGTCCGGCAGCGCTGCGGCTGGCGCTGATGTCAGCATTGGCGTTGCGGACGGGGTTAATGCCGATGTCATTGCAAGCACCAGCGCCGACACTGGTGGCGATTGGATGGCCGACCTGGATTTGGGTAGCCTGAATGAAGTTGAACTGACTATTACAGTTACTGCCAGCGAGTCGGGCAAGGCTGCCACCAGAGCGGCGGCGATTGGGGTAGCGAAGGATACAGTGGCACCGACTGTTGATATTGCGGCGGCGGCAATCAGTCTCAGGTCGGGCGCCATCACTCCGGTTACCTTTGCCTTTAGCGATGTGCCGCCCAGTTTTACCTTGACCGATGTAGCTGGCGGCGACGGCGGCAGTCTGTCTGGCCTGACTGGTGGCGGTTTGGTGCGTAGCGCCAGCTTTACTGCGGGCAGCACCAACGCCACTGTTACTGTCAGCGTCGCCGATGCGCTGTTTGCAGATGCGGCGGGCAATGACAACACGGGTGGCTCATTGGCAATCACTGTGTTCGCCCCGGTTATCAGCATAGCCGCCAGCGCCAGCAGTGTTGCCGAGGCAAACAATGTCAATGCGGTCTTTGTGCTGACAGCCGATGTGGCGCCGCTTGCCAACCTTGGCGTGGCCGTAACAGTGGTGCAGGACGGCGCATACGTGTTGCCCGCCAACCTCGGCGACCGCACTGTTACCATAATGGCCGGCGACACCAGCGCCACCCTGAATGTTGCCATAGACAATGACGACCGGGACGAGGTGGACGGCAGCGTGACGGCGACGCTGGCCGGTG
>JBPCXV010000093.1:0-24711 GCA_051008235.1 Pseudohongiellaceae bacterium
GTTCCAGGCAATGTTCGCACCATCGACCAGGGCAGACGTCGGGGAGTACGCCTGGCGCAGGAACTGCGTGCCGTCGGTGTCCATGATCACGACGTCGGTACCGCCGATATTGAAATCGAGCGCACCGGTGGACTGGTCCCACAGGATGGTCGCCGCGGTGACGTTGTTGTTGCGGAAAATGATCGAGCCGTCGCTGGTGGTGCCGGCATCGATGAACAGGGCGACGGCCGTGGTGTCGTTACCGAGCACCGCGGTATTCATCAGCATATTGAACTGACTCGAGGTAATGATCACCGAGTCGGTATTGCTCGGGCGCAGCGTGACCCGGTTGTCGCTGTCGATGCGCAGCTCGTTGGCCGTGTCATCGAAACTGATGAACGCGACCTCGACGCTGTTCTGCATAAACGCCAGGCGCGGATCCCCGGTCGATATCGCATTGATCCGCATCTGCGGCGAGTTGATGGTCGTACCGTCGCCCAGGGTGAATATGTCGGTGGCGTCGTCGTAAATGAATCGAGTGTTGCCGGCGAGCGTGCTGGCTCCGGTCCAGTAGGCGATCTGCGTATCGAGGCCGGTACCGGTCAGGCCTGAAGGAGTGACGAGCGTCCAGCCGGTGTTCCCGGTGTCGGTGGTCTTCGTGTAATAGACGTTCGCGGTGGTGTCGAAATACAGGTCGCCCTTCTGGCCATTTATGACGCCTTCAGGGGATCCGGTGGTGTAGGTGAACTGCGGAAGCGTACCGACCCGGGTACGCAGGTTTTCAGTCCAGCGGAGGAACCTTTCTGGCAGGCGCGGTTCGCGGCCGTCGGTGCGTTCCCTGGGTCCGAGTGGCGGGTTGCGATACGGCGATAAGGATCTGGCCATTAATCATTCTCGATCGTGATCTCGGCATAGGCGGCAATGACAACCAGCTCGACCGCATCCGAACATTCAATTTCAAATACCCGGTTGCGACTGGATCCGAGCTTGTCGAACTTAACCCGGGTCAACGTCTCACCGATCGCGCCCAGGGACTCCTCGAGCCAGGATCCAAACGTGCGCCCGCCGTCGTTGGAGTAGCGCATCTTCAGGATCGGGTTCGGTGACAAGTCGGTACCGATGCCGCCCTCAACCTCAACGATCAGCGACCAGAATGTCAGCGTCTTGTTGTTGTTGTGGATCACCTGCGCCCGCCGGCGCCGGATCATTTCCTGGCCGCTGTCCTGGAAGTTGTTCAGATCCAGCCGAAGGTTCTGCGCCTGCAGCCTGGATCCGACGATGTTGTCGTTGTCCAGGATACCGTGGCCAGCTGCTCGCCAGGCGCTGCCGTCGTTGATCTCTCGAGTCTCCCAGGTTCCGGCCTTGATGTTATACAGCAAGGTCACGGAATCCCTGGGATCGTCGCCGGTGGTAGCCCCTAGCTGTAACACATAAAACGATTTGCCCGACTGCTTGTAAATGAAACCGTATGCAGTCGTCGGATCCCCGACCGTCTCGAGCATGTCCTCCTGCTCGTCACCCGATATCGTCCGGCCTTCAGTGCCGCCGATCTGATACACGAACCGCCCGCCCTCCGGAGTGGTAGCCAGGTAGAAAATGCCGGCATCGGATTCAGCGATCGATTGCGGTGCCAGGATCCCGACCTCCTGGGTGGCGTTCAGGATGATGGCATAGGGAAAGTCCGGATTGCCGTCGTTGTAGAAACCCTGGGCAGTCTCGTCGCCGATGATCCATAAGATCGACTCGGTTGCAGCCAGGGCGAGCGCTGCATCCGGAGCCACGGCCGCGGCCTCGAAGTCGAGCGCGTTCCAGCTGGTCGGATCCTCGCTGGCTGAAATGTAGAAGTTATCGGTCGTCGCATCGTTCACCACGAAAAAACCATCGATGTAAACGCAGTGCGTCGGGTTGGCAGGGAAATCCAGATCAGCGATCGCGGCGAAGGTGGTGCCGTCGTAGGTGTAGCCCTCGGATCCGTCAACAATCAGGATATGCGATCGACCTCGAGCAATGCGGACCTTTGTGGCAAACGCACTGGTACCGAGCGTGCCGATCTCGATGTTTCCCTGGTCACTGGTCTGCGCCATCAGCTTCGATCCGTACACGCCATAGAGCTCGGCCTGCGTCGATGCTGGCCGGACTCGGCTCGGCAGCATGGTCGGCGATCGCAGCGGACCATCACCGACAGTCGAGTCGACAACCACTAACCCGGGAGCAGATTCCAGGACGACCGGTGCCTTCGCTCCGGATCCTTTCACTGCGTTCATGAAATTGACGGTCTGCTGGTTGTTGACCAGGATCGATCGACTCGTGGATTGCTGGCCGACGAACGGGATCTGGACCCGCTGCGCCATTAGACCGCGATACCCAGGTGCTTATTGACCAGGAACCAGGAACCGATTTCCATGCGCAGCTGCACCGGTTGGCTGGTGTTCTGTGCTGCCTGGATGATGATATCGGCACCAGTGAAGGAGAACAGGAAGCCGCGAATAATGATCAGCGCGTCGTCGTTGCTGTCGTTGGTGAAGGTCAGCGTCTGCGAGTCACCGGTACCACTGATAAAGATCGGCGACTGTGCCACGCCGGCATTGTCCATCACCGTCGCCACGCAGTGCAGGGTATGGGATCCGCTGGCCGCGTTCAGCTTCACCTTGCCATTGACTCCGGATCCAAAGCGCAGGCAGATATTGACCTCGTAGTACTGCGACGACTCGGTGGTGATGGTCAGATCGGAAACGGTCGAGAACGTGGTATCGCTGGTCCAGTTCTCGCTGAGCATGAGCCGGCCGAACTCGGGCTCGATCGCATAGCGTCGATTGCCGCCACCGTTGCCGGCCATCTGCATACCACCACCGACAGGCAGGAACGATCGAACGTCCTGCGCTGCGATCCAGTTGTTGTTCTGGCTTCCGGAGAAGTTGATCGCGTGACCGGTGTCCTGGGCCATGAAGATATCGAGCGCGTCGCCGGTGGCGCTGGCGTTGGTCTGCTCGAGCGACAAGGCCTGTCCGCTGAACGTCGCCGCCTGCGCCTGGATCTGCAGGGTGTGGCCGGTCGTGGTGTTCGGATCCAGCATTGCAACCATGTTGCCGGTGGTGTTGCCGGTGTTGAATGCGAACTGCGCAGCGACACCCCCGAAAGCAGCCGAGTCATAAAACTGGACAGCGCCCTGGGTGCCGGCAGGAGCTCCGGATCCGAGAACGGTCTCGGCGCCGGCATCCGTCCGGAAGATCAGTTGCTGGCTGGCGTTGACGTAGATCTGCCCGAATGCTGCGTGATTGGTGCCGGCAGTCTTCTCGCCCAGGTACAGGGATCCCTCGGTGCGGACCTCGGTGATCGCGCTCTGGAATGTGATCCGGCCGTTGTTGGCCGTCTCGATAGTGACAAAGGTCGGGAACTCGATCGAGTCGATCACGTTCAGGGTGCGGTTGACCCGTAGCCAGTTTGCAGATCCCGAGTCGGCGTCGTCGATCACACGACCGATAAACTCCTCGGCCTGGACCGCGAAATCCCAGCGGCCATTGTTGGCAGCCGCATCCGATTCAACCATCACCAGGCGTGGGTTGATACTCGTCTGGGTGTAATTGTTGCCGTGGAAAATCTGCCCGGTAGCGGTCAGCGCACCGGTCACGCCCAGGGTGGAGGAGTACTGCGAAGACTCGGCGACATTGAGACCGCCCTGGATGACAGCCGTAACGCCAGCGGCTCCGATCGTAATACCACCGCCCAGGGTGTTGATCTCGATCGCCGCCACCGACGTGCCGTTCGTTTTACCCTGGATCGCTCGATCAGAAAACGCCAGGTGTCGATTCGATGCCGGCAGCTGCGAGCCGATGTTCGCGCTGTTCTTCGCGTCGGTCAGATCCACCGCACCGTTGTTGCCGATGTTCACCGCACCGGTACCGTTCGGATTGAAATCCAGGTCGCCGTTGGTGTTGGTTGTGATGATCTCGTTGTTGCGGATCTCGATGTTGTCGAAGATCCCCGACACGACTGCCGGATAGAAAGCCTGCACGCGATCGATGTATGTGGATCCGATCGTCACCGGTCCAGCTGCTGCAATACCGGTGAATTCGATTTTTGCAAACCTGGCATTCGCAGGCGGCGTGACCGACAGCTGCTGGCTGGTGAAGGTCAGCGGGTTCGCGGTCGAGTCATAGATCGTCGAATCCGAGATCGGCACCTGGCTGACGTCATACCATTCGACCACGCAAATATTCTGCACGTTGACCACCGTGCTGCGGATATCGAAATTGACGCGCAGGTCGTCTGCATCATTGACCGGGAAAAAGTTGGTGGTCTGCAGCTCGCCGCCGCCATTGGCATCGGTACCAGTGAACCGGAACGACGCACCGCCCTCGGTCGACTCGGTGGTGTCCCGGGCGTTGTTCGAGTTGGTGAAGCTGGTCAGATCCCAGGAGTCCGGCGTGCCGTCGGCATTGGTGTCGTCCTCGAACGATCCGTTGCTGATCAGGTTGCCTGACTCGCTCGCACCCAGGCCGTCGGGGTTGGCGTTGTCTTCGGTCAGTATCAGCTGGCCATTGCGATCGGTGATCCGCAGGTCGCAGTCGAGACTGATCCAGATATTGGCTCGGCCGGATCCGGACAGCCGGATCGGCTGCGTGTGCGGTACGGTGAGCCCTGAGTCCTGGAATGCCTGGATAAACGTCGTGGTACCTGGTTCATACAGCTCGACAAAGCCAGCAGCGACTGGTTCGCCCTGGCTGTTCTGTACCTGCTGACGTGGTGCCAGTATGTTCCGTAAACCCATGTTAAGGATCCCCGCGGTTGATATCGAACGTCGGCCGATCGCGTAACGCTCGATCGACGCCCAGGGTGTTTGTCCGACGGTTGCCGGTTGCCAGGCTGTCCCAGGCCTCGTCCATGATCTTCAGCTGGCGCAGCGTCAGCGCCTTGCCGTACTCCGGAGCCAGCACGTCGGCCAGCTTGTGCCGCAACCACAGGATCCCGCTCGGGTTGAGTCGGATCTCGTCGACCAGGCTATTCACCTGCACGCGATTGACCAGGACATCGAGCACCAGGATGTCGCCAGCGATCGCAGAGTTATCGAACCGGATCTCGCCCGACTGATCAGCGCCCCGGGAATAGAGCACGTTATACGGCCGCCCGCCGGTGCCTTTGGTGAATCGGCGGTTGTAGTGCGCCTGGTCAACGATGTACATGTTGTAATCGCTGCCCTGGGAATCCGGGAGCTCGAGGCGGTCACGCTTGCCCCGTTCAATCAGTGAGATCTCGTCCAGGCGGATATCGTCAGTGACATCGCCGGCGGAGATCCGGATATCTGGCGCGACGTTGGTCGGCCAGGTGAAATCAAAACTGTAAAAGCCAGAGCTGTCGATCAGGAAGGTCTGGATCGCCACGGCACTGTCCCGGGCTTCGATCTGCACGTCGCCGGCATTGATGATCGCCTTGACGCGCAGGGTGTACGTGACACTGGTGGAAACGGTCAGCACCTGGGTGGCATCGGTCGCCGCGGCTGGCGTCTCGATCTTCAGCTGGTTGTTGGTGATCTCGACGTCGGTACCGAGCACCCAGGATCCCTGCGCCTCGAATCGAAACTCGTCGATCAGTTCGTTGTTGGTGATGGTCGAGCCTTCGCGAATGTACGCGGCCTCGAGCTTGATCGGTGCCGGATCCCCGAGTCCGGATATCAGTGATCCAAAGTCGTCCGATCGCAGGTTGCGGTCAGGTCCGGATCCGTAGGAGTAAATTGCCTGGCCGGACACCATCGGGAAAAAATGCCGGTTGATACCAGGTACAAAAGCGCGAGACACCGCTTTGCTGTCCAGGATCTCCTGCAGCGCAGTGAATCCATCCGTCTGATCAGCGGCCGCGAGAGTTGCCCCGCGGCCAGGTTCATTGATCAGGCGGAGCGATCGGGTGATCAGCTCCAGCGCGTTCACGGTTACTTAGCCTTTTTCTGTGCAGCGGCGAGTTTGCTGGTCAGGCTTTTGATCTGCGTGGCCTGGTCGCCGTTTACCTTCTCGGCATTGGTCAGCGCTTCGGCCTGCTCGGCTACCTTCGTCTGCGCAGCTTCCAGGGCGTCGGTCACGGTGTCCAGGTTGTCCTGGGTATCCGCGAGCTCGTCCTGCATTGCCTGGCGTTCCTCGTCAGCCAGCGGCGCTAAATTGGCACCGGGATCCGCGCCATCACTGACAGCAGCCTCGAGGCCTTCGGGTGAATCCTGCCAGCCGGCCTCCTCGGCGCGAGCGATCGCGTCACCTTCAAAAATCTGACCCTGCGGGCAGGCTTCAGAATACAAAAAACAGCGTGGTACTGGTTTCTCATCTTTCGACATTGTCGTTTCCTCTTGAGTGGAAATAGTAGGCGCCGACGAATTGCCGGCGCCTGGTTTCAGTAGCTGGTTTGCCATGACCTGGGATTAACCCCAGAGACGGACGCCGAGCTCCTCGTAGATCGCCTTCACCCCGTACAGGATGTCGAGCCGGATGATTTCCTCGTCCGAGTCGATGTCGTAGTCCTTGATCACGCGGATCGAGTAACCACGCCAGTCAGCGCGTGCTTTGAACACTGCCGAATCAGGCAGCTCGAGCGGGATGGTCACCAGTGCCAGGGCATTCTTGTGGAAGCCCAGGTTTTGCGGGTAGCTGGTGTTCGCAGTACCGATGAAGTTGACCGCGGCGTTGTCGGCCGGCAGAGCTGTGACCGTCTGGAACGCGGCAGTGCTGGCGGTGGATCCGTCGTTGATATCCGGATACACGGTCACCAGGGCGTTCTGTGAACCATCGGAGGAAACGGTGGCCTGAACAACAAACTGCTGCAGAGCTCCGCTATCTTCCTTCGACACGTCGTTGACGCTGTTGACGCCAGCGATCGCAAACACGTCGCCGACTCGGATGGCGTTCGCAGTCGATACGCCCAGGCCATCAATGTTGATGGTGTTCGAGTCGTTCGTGAACGCGGCCTCGTTGACCAGCGGAGTGCCGACAGCGAAGTTGCCGGTCAGGTGATTGGCGATGTTCTGATCTCCGTAGATATCAAAATTCGCGATCTCTCCCAGGCGACCCTTGCGGACCATGCCGCCGACGATCTCGGCGTTGAAGATACCACCGGAACCGGTGCCGCCCATGCCGTTTGCCAGCGCCCAGCGAGCCGCCGGGTTCAACACCAGGCAGCGCATACCGTCATCGGGTACAGGCTCCTCGTCCATGATCTGGCCGATTTCAGCCAGTGCCAGGAAGTTTGCAGGCGTGGTGCCAGGTGTGCCGACTGAGTTGAAAAACTCCTGCGCACCTTCGACACACAACGAGCGGTCGATGTTGTTCGCCAGGACGATCATGGCCGGCTTGATGTAGCGCTCGGCGTATTCTTCAATCGTCAGCGTCAGATCCTGAGTCGAGAACGACCAGCTGACATGCTTTCGATTGTTGATGACGATCGAAGTGGTTTCCTCGATCACGTCCTGGTTGGAACGGGTAGCGCCGTCAGTTACGGTGAACTTGACAGGCTTGCGGATGGTGACGGAATCGCCGATTTTGACGAATTCCTTTTTGTATTGCCGGTGCACCTTCTCGCCCATGATGACGTTGTTTTCAAGATGAAACAGCGCCTCTTTCGCGATGATGCTCGGCGTGATGATTGTATTGGCCATGATTCCCTCCCGGGATCAGCGGGCCAATATAATCGGCCCAGGTTTAAGTTGGTAACCCCGCACGCTGACGAGTTTCTCTCGCACGACGTGCAGCATAATCGTCCATCGATTCATTCTCCGGATCAGGTTCCAGGCTGGACGAGCCTGAATCCGTCGTATCCGATGGCGGTTCCTTCGCCTGGGTAGTTCGAGTCGCGGTGCGTGACTGCGTGGTTTTTTTACCACCGGCGTCCTGGTCGCCTGCGTCACTGGTGTCGTCATCGCTAGTGACCACCTGACCATCGTCCCCAACATCGAGCTCGCCCTTCTTGGCTTTCGCTTCGAGATCCTCGAGTGCTGACATCTGACGCCGTGCACTGGAGTCAAATATCTTTTTCGATTCGTCGGGGTTGTTGGCAAGGTGGACGTAGATTTCAGGACCAAAGTCGGAATCCATCATGAATTCGCCCATGTTCTGATCAACGGCGACGCCGTCGGACTCGAGCGCTTCCTGGAACTCGTCGCCGAGTTTCTCGGCTCCGCGTTCTCTGAAGGACTTGACCTCGTCGTCGACCAGGCCCAGCTGTGCGCTGTCATCGGATGCGTGCTTTGTCGGATCCCTGGCTTCATCACCAGGTCGGGAGACGGTGTCGTCTGATGCCGCCGGCTTTTGGTCTGCTTCCCACTTGGTATACGCTTTCGCGTAGGCCTTCGGGTCGTCAAAATCCTTTAGCTCTGGCTCCGGCGCTGCGTTCTGGCCAGCTTCCAGCCGGTCGATCTGCGCCTGCATCTTCGAGATTGTCTGAGTGTTAGCGGCATCACGTGTTCGGAGCTCTCCGACCGTCGTATTCAATTGCTTGATTCGACGTTCAGAGCGCGTGTCCTTCTTCGCGGGTTGCGCTTTCTTGCCTTTGTCATCCGACGTGGCCGTCGTGTCGGTGGTTTGATCAGACTTGGCGTCTGACGCGGCCGGGGTTTGAGTATCGTCTGCAGCCTGCGAGGTTTCTGACGGTGCGTCAGACGTCGTGACATGCTCATCAGCAGGTCGGACCGCCTCCTCGGTGGCGACTTGGGAAGGCTGCGTTGTTGATTGCTCGGACATGATATTAGTCTCCCTTTTAAGAATTTTCAACAATTGCCGGCAAAATTGCTGGCGATGATGGCAGCGGCTCGGATCCTGGGAATGCTCGCGCAGTCTTCGGATCTACCTGGTCAGCGGCGAAGTGGTAACCGTACTGGTCACAGAATTCGTCCAGCTCCGCCCGATATTCCAGGGCGCGATGCTCGACCGGTGGCAACTCCTCGAGCGGCACGTCCTCGGGTGGATCCCCATCGCCCAGGTCTTCCTGGCCTGGCTCCGGATCATCGACGATTTTGCCAGGTGGATCCTCGGGCGGGTCAGCTGGTGGTGGATCCTCGTCGGGGAATACTGCCTTGCAGTCGCGCTCCATGCCGTTCAGCAGCTGGTTGACCTCGCGGTACGGTCGATCGAGCAGGTAATTGACAAGGGCGTTGAATAGCTCCGGCGGCACGCTAAAGCTCTGGATTGGTTTTTGCGGATTGGTCACTGGTTCCTCCTGGGTCTTCAGTAATAGTAAAAAATGGCTGCGGCAATCGCGGCCAGTATTATCGTCTGCCGGCGCTGAATTTCCAGGGCTAACAGTCGTAATGCTTCCAGATCCTCGAGCTGCTGCTCGAGATCCATGATCGTGACCCGGTCATCGTCCCGGGCTCGGAGTAACTGCGCCAGGGTCATGTCCAGGTAGTCGAGATCCTTCTGCACCTGGTCGACGCTTTCCTGGTATTCCTGCTGCACCTGGTCGGGCTCACCGGTGACGGTCGGCTGCAGTAGCGATCGGAGCTCGGCCTCGAGGCGTCGTTCCATCTGCAGCCAGGCCGGGTGCTTGACTTTGCGGCGTTTGTCCTGGCTTTCACCACTGTCACCGAACGGAGCCGGCGCGACCGACAGATTCCACACGCCATAGGTGCCATCGTTCCACTGCGCCACCTGGTTGAAGTACTGCGCCAGATCGGTCTGCGTTTCGTTCCAGATAGTGATATCGGCCGGCTCCCATCCGATACCACCGCCATGACTCGCAAACTCAGTCACTAGACTTCGATATCCCAACTGATCAAAACATCAATCAACCGCATTTCAGCGCCGGCAGTATCGGACAATCCCCTGATATCGAACGTCAGCACGTTGCCCTCAGTCACCGGGACATGCGTCCAGGTCCTGACCAGCTGCGCACGTGGTTCGGACGGATCATCACGCTGCACTGATAATTCTGCGATTCGACCCTGGCCAGCTGCAGATCCTTCGAGGAACAGCTCGGCCGACACCAGGCTCGGCGTCGCATTTGAATTGCCGACGTAGTTCGGTGTCGCCTCAAAGGTCACCGACAACAGGCCGGAGAAAAACGGCTGCACTACCATCTGGCCGGGCGTGCCGGTGTTATTTAATATCGGCTGGATCCGCGCCGGTGGTGCAGGCATGACGAGCCCGGTGTTTGTCAGTATGTCGTTCGGCAAACTCGCGAACCGGTGACGCGCTGCTGATTCGATACTAACCGCTAGATTCCCGGCCAAATTCATCACCGTGAAATCCTGCGATCGTCCAGGCTCGAGCATGACCCGGCTGGTGATCCGGCCGTCATACGTCGCGTTGCCGGTGATCCCCATCGATAGCGAGCCGTTGTTCGAATTGTTGTTGATCCGGACAGTCTGCGCTTCATCGATCGCCAGGCTGCCGACACCGGTGAACGTGCCGGCCGAGTTGGCGGTATGCGCGTGACGAATCAGCCGCGGCCGGCCAGCTCGTCCTTCGACGTTGAACGTCGCGCCACTGGTTGACTCGACCCGGGACGTTCCCTCGACACCTGAATCCCATTGACGCAAGCGATAGACCGTCGTGCTCGCGGTTCGCTCGACGCACATCAGCTCGACCGAAACACCGTCGGGGATCTGGAACGGGAACGCATAACCCTGGATCGTGATGGTGTGGCCGCCCACCACCTCGGCGGTCAGATTGATCGTGTGACCAGGTGACGAATTGAGGCAGGCGAAGTACACGCCGAGATCATCATCGCTGGTCGATGCCGGCAGCTGCAGGTTGCGATCGCCGGCAGTTAATGCGTCGAATATGACGAGCGTACCCGCACCGAATACACCATCGGACACGGTCCCAAAAGTCAGATCGGTATTATCCCGCCGATAGGCAAGCTGTGAGAAAGCCCGGCCAGCACCCAGGCCAGCCAGTGCCGGGCGCCAGGTTGCTCCGGTGGATCCCAGGACAAAGCCAGTGCCGGCAGTGATCGCCGCGTTAGCCTCAAACACCCGGCCATCAGGACGGCGGACCAGCTGACCAGAGACGAATGCGACGTCGGTCCAGTTCGGAATGGTGTTCTGCCAAAGCGACACGACAGCATCGCGCAGATCCTCGGGTGATATTTCGCCGTCAGTGTTGTCGGCCAGTAACGCGACCAGCGCGTCGAATGTGCGTACTGTCTGTACCATTGGTCAGCTCCTATAAAAAATTGAAATCACTTAACCGAAACCAGCATCGAAGCCCACCGCGAAACCGCGGCCCTGGCCTAGATTCAGATTGTCGATAAAATCGAACAGCTCCTGCGCGTTGGTTCCAGTGAAGCCCTGCAGCGCGTTGTTGAACATCGTGCGATCGACCGTCACTGCCGTCGCCGGCAAGGCCATCACCAGTGCCTGCAGCGCGGCCACTTCAGTCTGCAGCGTGGCGACCGCGGTGGCCAGGCCGTCCTGGGTTCCACCGTTGTTATTGATTGCCAGGCGCAGCGCCTCGAGCGTGGTCTGGATCCGGTCGAAATTCAGCTCGAGTCGCGTGACTTCAGCCTGCACCCGTTGCTGTTCATTAACTGGATCAAAAGCGGGGACTGTATCGGCCATCGTTTACTCCTGGTCGTCGCCGTTGTTGTACACCGGTTTGACGATCGTCTTGCCATCGCCACCTGGTGAGATCTCGAGCGAGTCCGGACCTTGCTTGATGGTGATGTTGGTATCACCGCCGCCTTTGCCATTGGATTCCGGATCCTTCGTAGTGGTCGCGGGTGCACCTGGTGCAGGCATGTCGCGGACCTGCTTGTCGACATAGTTCCGGACGCGCTTCAGAACGTCGACCATTGCGTCGGCCAGCTTGCCCTCGATATCCATCGCGGCGTGCGCTGCAGGGTTGTCCACGTGCTTCTGCATGGTCTCCTCGATGATCTGGCGGATCTGGTCCATCATGCCATTCATCTGCTCGGCCGGCATTTCGCCGGTGTTGGCTTCGCCGCCTGCCATTTGCTGCAGCTTCGCCAGCTCGAGCTCGGCCTCCTTCAGATCTGCCTGCGCCTTCGCCTTCGTGGCCTGGTGTTTCTCGATCTCGGCCTGGTGCTCGAGCTCGTCGATCTCCTGCTGCTTCATGGCGATCTGCTGTTCCAGGGTAGGCTCCGGCTGCCAGGGCTCGCCGTTCTCGTCGACCAGCTGGCCAGACTCCGGATGCTTCGTGACACCTTTCGGGAGATCCGCCATTTTCTCCTCCTCGGACTTCAGTGCCTCGGGGAGCATTTTGCGCAGGATGCCGGCAACCTCGTCGGATCCAGGCACGCCCAGGTTCTTGACAACCAGGTGCATGATGTTGCGAGCGACTTCCGGCCCGAGCACCTTCATCAGTTCCATCTGCAGATCCGCGGCCTCCTGGCGCTGCGTGGCGTAGCTCGGTCCAGTCTCGAGCGTGACGTCGTACTTGCCGTATGCGATGTCGTGCACCAGGATCTCCTGGCCAGACTCGCCGTCCTTCACGGATTGGTTGATCTCGACAAAGTCGGTGGAGTCATCAGGCAATCGGATCCGGATGATCCGGCGGGTGTCGTACTGCTTCGGGATCGCTTCGACCAGGCATCGGCCGCACTGCTCGAGTGCTCTGCCCAGGTTGTCAGGGAATTGGAACGTGGCGGTGTTGCCCTGGTTCTGCCTGGCGATGATCGCCTTGCCGCTTTTCTCGTTGCCTTCACGTCCCAGGCTCGCATCGTGCAGCCCGATGATGGCCTGCATGTCGACACCGTCCTGGGTGGCATTGGAGAGCTCGGCAGCTGCTGGTCCTGCAGCGAATACCCGGGAAGGTGGTGGCACGCCGTCCTGGTGGTTGTACTCGAGGTACGGCAGGTTCTGCTCGTTGACCGATTCGAACTGATCCTCGTGGCCTTCCAGCTGCTTCGACGTCAGGATCCAGGGAGCTCGAGGTGCGAGCGCTACGGTCTCGGCCGCGGCTGTCCGCCAGTAGTTGTACGATCGCTGCGCGTCCTTCGCGTGCCGGATGGCTGATTCGTATCGGGTGCGACCTTCGACCATGACCTCCTCGCCCAGGACCGGGAATACCGGCACCGCACCGAACGGCAGCTCGACCTCCTCGAGGATCTCGTCAGCGGTCAGTTTCTCCCACATACAGATCGGGCGCTTCACGGCTTTGCGGATATCCTTGCCGGAGTCATCGACAGCGATGTGGATCCCGGTCTCGCGCTCCAGGTCGTCCAGCACTTTCGCCACGTCCTTGTAATAAACCACCTTGCCATTCGACAGCATCAGCGCCTCGTCGTCCCGCCAGTCCAGGTACATGTACTGCGCGATCCGCACGCTGTCGCTGTCATACCAGCCCTGATAATCAGCGCCCAGGTTGATGCCCTCGAAGTCGGCAGCGATCGCGTCGTCGCCGTACTTGGCTTTGAATGTCGCCTTGCGCATGTTGCTGAAGATGAAGGCGTCCTGCATGTCACGATAGTCGGCTTCCTGGGCGTCCGGATCCATCATCACCGAGTAGCTGTTTTTCACCCGACGGATCACCAGCTCCTGGACAAAGGGATCGATCTTCGACCACTGCGGCATCAGGGTGAAGTATCCGAAACCATGATCGACCGCGTGCTTTGTTGCGGTGTCATACGCCTGGTCGGCCCGGGACACGTGCTCGACGTTCTTGATGATCCCCGAGTAGACGTCGGCCAGGGAGTAATCAGCAGTGCCGGCCATGTTGCCCATGCGCGGATCTGCCCCGCGGTTGGTCTCCACCGGTGTCACCTTCAGGCTCGGGCGCTCCTGGCGCACGCGGTTGGTGATCTGCCTGGTGAATGACGGCATCAGGTTGTAGGTCAGGATCGGTCGCCGGTCCTCCTGGCGTTCCTTCTTGATCTGCTCGGGCCAGTGCTCGCCGGCGACGAACTTGTCATCCTCGAGGCCGTCGGCGTGGATCCCGCTCCAGAATGTTTGCATGGTCTGGAACCGATCGCGCCGGTGTTTCATTTTGGCATCGTGCGCGGTCCGGTCGTCAGGGTTATCGCTCGAGGTGATCGCCTGGTCGGGGATCTGGTTGGCGGCAGTGCCTGGGTTTTTGACTGATGAACTGGTTGACATGGTGGTCTCCTGGTTACCACTCACCACCGCGGCGACCGCGTCGCTTGCGTGGGATTGGCCTGGTGGAAAATGCTCCGTCGGTGTTGAGCAGGTAGCGCATATCGTCCATGAGGTGATCGTTTTTCTTGACGATCTTGCCCTTTTCGTCGCGCCGGTAGAGTCGGAATTCTGTTTTGAAGTAGGTCAGGGTGTTGAACACCTTCAGCTGCTGGTTCTGCATCAACACCAGGCAATGGCGGAGGCCTGCGTGCACGGCGTTGTTTGCTTTCTCGAGCACCAGTCCCTGGTCTTCGTACTCCTCTTTCATTTTGGTGCCGTCCTTCATGTTGCCGACGTTGTCACCAGCTGGATCGATTAACCCGGGGAGCTTCTTCCAGGGGAGCATCGCCTTGATGCCGGCAGCGTGGATGATTGGCTCGTCGCGCTTGCCGTAGTACTCGCCGACCAGGTAGTACTTGTCCAGGTCCGGATCCCGAGCACCGAGCAGGCCAGCTGTCACGTTCCAGCCCGGGTCGATCGAGTAACCGTATTCCCAATGGTCGGGGATCTTGAACGGGTCACAGAACAGCTGATCCTCGCGGATCGGGTAGATGGCGCCGGCCCCGAGTGCAGGTCGGCCGGTCTCCCGGGCCTGGCGTTCGTGCTCCTGCATGTCAGCGAACAGTGCCTCGCGCTCCTCGACGGTTATCACCGGCGGGTTTAAATGCGGTGCATCGTCGTGGCCGATCATGGTGACGTATTTACTCAATTGACGATCAACCGGTGGGCGCGGATCCGCAGGCCGAAGATCTCGAGCGCCTCGTCATCGTCGATCGTGCGGAAGTACAGCAAGGCCTCGCCGACTGCACACTTGTGTCGGTAGATCTGCTCGAACTTCTTCAGCTCGGCAGCTTCAGCACCAGCCAGGGTGCCGGTGGTCTTGCGGACATGTTTCAGGGAGGCAGCCATTGCGGACAGGATTGCCGCGGCTGCGAATTCGTTATCGATCCAGTATTCCGTCGCCGTCGGGTTCTCCTGGGCGTAGGCTTCCACCTGTTTCAGGATCCCCGTCGGGCCTAGATTCATTGATTCGTTCTGTGACGCATTTATCGCAGAGTCCGTCATTGTAGAGCACCTCGTGTCGTTTCAGCTTTATCCGACAGTCGAAGCATTTTTTGCGGTACACGCTTCGTCTGGTCATGTTCGGAAACCACAGTGTCGATGTGATTTTAAAAACCGATACGCCTGGCGGCGACTACACCGATTCAGATTTAAGCCGCGGAACAGCACGTTGCCTTCGCGGTCATCTTTGTCGGTCGGACACATTGCGCAAACTATCCAGCCATCGCTGTGCTGCAGCCAGGGCTTGCGCTCGACGATCGCCTTGACCGTCATAGTAAATCTGTTCCATCCAGGAGCGCCAGCACGGTCTCGGTGAGCCCTTCCACCGGTGTGAACGTCGACAGGATTGATCCCCTGGTTGTCAATATCCGCATCTTACACTCGTCATAGATTGGTTTGCTAGGCTCCTCGTCCAGCCAGATAAAGTCAACCGCCTCGGCCTCGAACGATGTCCGGCCCTCCTCGTAGCTCTTGAAGGTGCAGACGTTCTCGAATCCGAGCGCGTGCTTTATCACCACCTGGTCGACCGCATCAGCAACACCCGATCGCCTGGTTAACCTCCCTATTTTGGCCACCGGTATCAGTCCGCCGCTGGCCTGGGTAAATCCCTTGCGCTGGTGCAGTGCACCGAGCAGCATTTTCTGGTTCACGTCCCGCACCTTCGCGGTCTTCGTTCCAGCTGCCCAGGTCAGGATCGGTCGGTCAAACCGTTTGCCTGGCCACCACTCCGGATACAACCCGGTCAGGTGCAGCGCTGTTTCGTATCCCCCTATCCCGAGAGTTTTCCCGACCCGGTTCCCTCCGAGCGTGCATCGCTCCTGGTGCTCGATGCCGGCAGCAAATACCTCGATGTACTTCCAGTACGCGGCACGGTTTAGCGGGCCATCATCCGGATACAGTTGCTGCAGCTTGCCCTGTTCAGTGCGTCGTCTTACTTCCTGAATTATCAGAGCCAAGCCCGTCAACGGATCCATTTCCGCTAAAGAGTCTGCCGATATCAATACCTGCTACCTCCGCTAGTTCTTGAGCCATGTGGACCAGCTGATCGAGCTCGATGTCCTCGAGCGTCTGCACGTGTTCGATCTTCTCAACCCACATTTTCAGGTACTTGCCCTGGAGCTCGCTACACTTAACCGCGGGAGCGAGTTGCCCCAGGGATAAGGCCATCCGGCGCTGCGCTTCACAGTCACGCAACACCTTTTCGATCGTAATATCAGCACCGCGGAACGCTTCAGCCTCGAGTCGATTGATCTCGGCCTGGATCTGCGGTTTTCTAAGGTTCTCGTATGCGATGCCAGCCAGCACCACGTCAGAGCCCGCGTATTTCGCTCTGCGAGCCGATTCCGTGCCGTTGCCGTAACACTCAGCTGACACCATCCAGAAGCAGAACGCCTTCATTTTGAGCGTCAGCGTCGGTGTCTTTGCCGGTCGTCGTGGTTTGGGTGCTTTCTTAGCCATCGGGCGGGATTATAGTTGACCTCACGTAAAACGGGTATTGACAAAATTCGGGGATAGTGCCTAAAGTAAAAAGGCATTCACAACAACCGGAGAGAGAAATGCTTAAATATTCACATATCGAACCAGGTCAGAAAATCCGCGCTTACGACTTCGAACCGATCGAAGGCCGCGGCCCGTCATACGTCGAAGGCAAGGTGATCGCGCAGATCATGCGAGGTGGTGCAGCTGTTCTCGAGATCATCGCCAGCAAGGACGTATTCGGTGGCGAGGACGTTGGCAGTCGTGTCGGCCTGACGGTCTACGTGCCGCAGGAATTGTTTTTCGAGTCCGACAGATACGAGCGGGTGGAAGTCATCGATTAAACTTCCATCAGCCAGACAAACGAAAACCCGCTCATAAGGCGGGTTTTTTTATGGGTGGTCCAGAGCGCAATGCCTGGATCCGGTATCCGTTAGGCGAGGCCGTTCGGATACATGTTTTTGGTGTTGGGCGTCTTCATCGTATCGGAACGCATTTCGTTTGACTTTTTCAAGCCAGTCGACATTCCGTGATTCGATCCCATCTTGCCGGAACCAGGGGACATGCTGCCGCCCTTGCCCATCTTGTCATTCGGCATTTTGCCGCCGTAGCCTTTACCTTTTGGCATGATTACCTCCTGCAGGTGGTTAGAAAATTACCATTGGCCTGCAGGAGTGTAGCTTATTTGCCGGAGATTATGAAACGCGGCGGACGCCGGATCGTGATGGTGTCGCTGCAGGTGCGTGGCCAGGGTGGCATGACTGCACGGCGTGGCCGTGGCTTGCGCAGGATCCAGTAATAGAAACGCCGGTACCAGGGGAGCGGTACCAGCTCGGTCGGATAGCGCAAACTCTCGAGGATCCCCGACCGCATGATGTTCAGCGCGTGCTGCGTCAGCTGGCGAGTTTCGTGCGGTGTCAGGATCTTGTTGGCCATCAGCGAAACATCGCAGCGAGGATGACCTGGAGCTGCGCCTGGTGCATTGCGACGATCGTGTTGATGCCTTGCACCAGGTTATCGTGCCGGCGCTGGTGGCGGGCCTCCTCGAGGCGGTGCTGCAGCTGGCGATCGCGCTGCTCGCGTTCACGCTCGAGGATCCAGACAGCTCGCTCCGACCTGGTCATCTGCGTTTTCTCTCGTTGCGGCACTTGACCGATGCCCGACGCAGAGCGTCCACCATCTGGCTTTCCCGATCGCATTTAACCTGGATGACCACCTGCGGCTTGTCGACGCCCTCGGTCGGTGGGTGAGCAACACACTCGAAACCATCGGCCTCGAGCTCCTCCAGAAATGTCGCCTCCTGCCAGGGGTCGACGGCCACGGTTCTCATATCTCGCTCCCGTCAGGCATCCGGATCCGGCCGGTGAGCAGGTTGTACACGTAGTTGCCGTCAGGCGGTAGGCGCTCCGGATCCCGCGCTTCCTCGGGCCACTGGTCCGCCGTCACCTCGCTGGCGTTGCCATCGCCGTCAGTCCGGAACACTCGACCATCGGGCAGGTGCAGCTCGCGGTTGGCTTCCGGTACCGGTTGCTCGTCCATCATCTTGCCGACCGCCATCAGATATTCAGGCGACGGATCCGATATCGACATGACCTCGAGCTCGGCCATTGAGTGATTGACCAGCTGGAGCTCGCGCCTGGTCAGCGGCCGGTGATAGTTTTCAAACTGATCAGCTGGCCAGACTGAATACCCGTTCACTGGATGCCAGACGCGATACTCGTCAGCGTCCGACGTCAGCTCTGCGCGCACCAGCGTGGTCTCGATCTCAAAGGGAGTGATCGGTGTCGGCTGCTGCATTGTTGTGTAAATAAATAACTGCATTCATACCTCCGTAACGTATTTGCCCATTGCGAGCATTAGCGCTCGCTTGATGATATAGGCCTCGGGTCGGTGGCCGCTCTGCATTTTGACGTCCTCGATGATCTCGCGCTCGAGATCCAGATCAAAGTACTTGAAGTCGGCAATATACACCACCTGGCGCCCGGTCTTGTTGTACCGCTTCGACATGATCCGGATCTGCACGCCACCGATCTCAATCGGGAAGCGTGGCTGCAGGACCAGGTTCTTGATGCGGCCGGCTTTCTCGAGCAGCTTCAGGTCCAGATAGCGCTGCATTTCACGCTTGCTGTCGAACCTGATGCCGTCGATCTCGGGCTTCGTGACGTTGCCATATCGGCCCTTGCCTTTCGGCCCGTCGAGCAGCTCGAGCTCGGACGGGGACAGCTGCTGCCGGAGGTGTTCCGGCAGGTCGTTCAACCTCATGACCAGTTGCTGGTCGTGAAGGGCTCCCCGTCGACGACAGGGATGGCCACGCGATCGCTGATGATCTTGTCGCGGATGAAATAGTCAGGTGACTCGGTGTTGACCAGGTTGGTCACCAGCTCGTCGCTGACGTCCTCATAGTCGTAAATGCCACCCGACTGCAGGAACACGCGCAGCGTCTCCCCGTTGTGCTGGATCTTGACGATCCGGTTGCTGTGCTCGAGCAGGTGCTCGCGTAATTGTGAAATCATATATATCTCCGGTTGTTAAAAGGGTCGGCCGCGGAAGTACGGCAGGTCAATCATGTGTTTATCGTGCCAGCGACGCACGACAACACGGTGCGCAATCCATCCAGCGATAAAACCCAGGGCGAGCAGGCAGGTGATCATTATCACGAGCAGCAGCATCAAATTAAATTCATCCATCGATTAGTCCTCCGGTTTCGGCATCGGGCCAGCTTCGTCGGCCATCCGCTGATTATAGTCGGCCAGGATGGCCTCCATGATTAGGATCCGGCGATCGGCGTTTGCTTTGCTGATCTTGTGCTTGTGGATCCAGATCGGGTAAAAGTGCCGGCGGGTTTTAATCTCCCGCTCGATCTCGAGTACTTTCTCCAGGGTTGGAATATCATCCGCTGCCGGCATTGGCAGCAGCTCGTCCTGGTCGGGGTTGTTGTTGTGAACCATCAGATACTCCCTAGCCAGTTAATGAAACCGACCACAAAGGCCAGCAGGCACCAGCCGAGCGCAGCGATCGCGATCCAGCCGAGCCAGTTCGGTTCCGCGCCGTGGCAGACAATCTGCACCTCGCAAAACCACGCATAAAATTTATCCATCAGATCCTCCTACTTGATCGCTTTGCAGCCGTCGACACCGACGACCGGCAGGGTGACACCGTCCCATTCCTTCAGGAACAGCTCCGCATTCTGCCACGAGTCGAAGCAGAAGCGCCGGCGGTACCCGCTCATATCCAGCCCGACGCAGACGCCGACGGTGTATATAAACCGAGCGATCCCGCACCAGCAGCCGGCCGGCTTTTCGACCAGGTTGCTGTACCCCTGCATCTGCCAGAAGGTGACGCGGTTCATGGTGTCGACGATCTCCTCGATCGCGGCCTGCTCGACCTGCAGCTCCTTCGCCAGGTTAAACATATCGTGTCTACTCATGGCCGGCCACCTGGTGCTCGACACCGATGGCGCTGACGATCGGGGAGTGGTAGGTCTTCACCGGCCCGATGCGGACGTTGAACGTGACCAGCGCCTGCCACTCGCCGGCAAAGTGCGGATCGTCCTGGTACCCGTTGGCCAGCGCCCAGGTGGTCGACAGTTCGGCATGGCGCCAGCGGGTGAACGAATACTCGTAACCGGCCAGCAGCGCCTGCTCGTCGTGGCTGTTTTTGAACGTGCCACCGATCCAGCCGTCGTACATCACGTACACGCCCAGGTTGTCCTCGTTGAAGTCTTCCCGATCGTCACTCGGGTCGACGTGGTGGGTGCTCGCCAGCAGCAATCCGACGCGCACGTCGTGGCCACTGGCGAGCGCGTGGCCGCCAATGAAAAGCCCGAGCGCGAACGCGATCAGGCAGGCGATTAAAAACTTGGTAAGTGTTGTCATATTTCTCTCCGGTTTTCAGTTGATTTACATTTCAGGGTGCTTCACGTCCACGTCCGACACGTGGACCATGACGCGGTGCTTATACTTCAGGGACGCCCAGGTGACGAGGAATTCGTCGGTGTTTGGATTCACCTCTGCGCCGAAGCCTTCGACCAGGTACGCGATCACTCCGTCGCCGACCACCTTGACTATTTTCAAGATCTCGAGCGAGTCGTTGTGCCGTATATATTGGCCTTTCAGAGCGTCGCGGTCCTCGATAGTGACGGGCATTTGTGCTGGCCGGTTCTGGCCGTTGAACTGTTCCATTCAGGTACTCCTCTGTTACCAGGTAAAGGTTGGTTTCGTGCATCCAGGTGCCGAAGAACGTCCAGCCGTCAGTGATCGCTTTCATGCAAACCACCACCTGCCGGTTGCGCTCCTCGTCGAGCCTATCATACGGCTTGCGGATCTCCGCGAGCACGTCGTATCCTGATTTGCTCATGCCTTGAAGTCCTCCCGCGGATCCGTGGTGTGCGCCGATCGCGCCACGCCGAACAGCTCCGACACCAGCTGCGGTTCCTTGTCGTCGACCTGCAGGAGCAGCTTCATGCGGCCGGCGGTGATGTTCCCGATCACCGAGTTGGATCCGGCTGCGATCGCTCGCATGATCTGGTAGATCTTATCCCGATCCTGTTCGGACAGGCTGGCAGCTGCTGCTGACTTGCTGCCCTCGAATGCCACCATCAGACAGACGCCTTCAGCGTTCAGCGCTTTGCGTGCACTCTCCGCGAATTCCATCATCTGCACCTGGGTGACCTTGTCGATATCGTTGTCGAGACTCATGGCTGCATCCCCTTGATCCAGTCCTTCACCTGGGGAACCATTGCCGGCGATATCGCATTCCACGCCGTGACACTGAACTGCGCAAATACATCGACCTCGCGCAGGCCTGCATAGTCGGCCTGTGCCTTCAGCTGCTCGATCGCCTTGCCGTGGTCGCCCGCTTCATCCGGAGATCCTGGCACGTGAGTGTTTGCAGTGTCCCGTCGGGGATCGTGGCTCGGTTCCGCCGGTGCACCAGCTGGACCAGGTCCGCCGGCTGCCTTGTTGATCGTCTCGTCCCGTTGCACGGCTTCAGCTCTGCGCAGGGTGTCATCGATGTTGTCGAACACTTCAGCCGCGGCCAATGCGGTCAGCACCAGGTCGACGGCGGCTCGCTTCTTCGCCATCTTCAGCACGGTGTTGACCTGGTCGTATGGGTTGGATCGGATCTGCTGCGTTTGCTTTTCCTGCCCGTTCCATTCGGTGTACTTGATCCGGCGCATGTTCTCCGGAGTGTTTTCGAACTCCCGCCGGTTGGCCCGCTTCCAGCGGTATTTCTCCTCGTTGCTCGAGGCCTCGCCGAGACCGGTGCCGATCAGGGCGCCGGAGCTGGTCAGGCCGCGCAGCTTCACGCGGTACCTGATTTCCTGATGGCCGGACAGATCCTCGACGATCGGGTCGGTGGCAATGTGGAAGGTTGACAGGAGCAGATCCGCGCCTGGCTTCAGCAGTGATTTGCTGTCGCCAGTGCCTGGGATCTTGCCGTAGTGGGTGCCGTCGATCATGACATGCTGCAGCACCTGGGTGATGACGTTGCGCTGCGCGATGATCTCCTCGACGGTCATCGGCGGAGCGGACTGGATAGTGACCAGCTCGCCCGTCGATTGGTTGACCATTTCGGTGCCGGTCACGAGTCACCCCCCGCGGCCAGCTGTGCTGCTCGAGCACGCTTGTATCGGTTCCACCCGATGATGTAGCGATCCGGTTTGCCAGCGAGTACTGCCTGGTCCTCTGGATCCACCTTCAGGAAATCCGCATCGACCTGGCGTGCACCAGGTGACGGTTCGAGTGACACAACCAGGTCGTGACTGTTGGCCATTTCCAACATGCCGGCGATGTGCTGCTCGCACAGTTTGATGATGTCTTTTCGAGTGGCTCGACGCTTTGTCACTTTGGCGTCGATCAGGTTTGACAGCAGGACCAGGTCGTCGTTGCTGATGTCTATCGGGACGTTAATTTTCATGCAGTACTCCGTTCGTTTCGTAGATCGCGGATCACGCGGGTTGCGCGGTCCATCGTGGTGTAGCGGATGCCGTTGCGACGAGCCAGTGCTCGCAGCTCTGCGCTTTCGTCGTTGGGATCCAGGCGCTTGTCCAGGATCATTTCGATCGCTCGCTGCAGGTCGGCCAGTTTGAAGTCGGGCAATTTCCTCTCCGGTTGTTGTAGGAATACTCTATATACACGTTTTGCGTATATACATCAACTACAGGTATAATTCCCAGGCTATGAAAAAATCCAAATTGATCGAACTACGAGAGTCCCGGAATTTATCCCGCTACCGCGTCGCGGAAGATACCGGAATCCCATACAACACGCTCGCCAGGCTCGAGGATCCAAACGGTAAACAGATCGGCCGCGCTGAACTGCGGATCCTTTCGGAGTACTATGGCAGCGACTTAACCCTGGAGCATTTTCTATCATGAGCACCCTGAACCTGATCGCCTGGTGTGGCATGGGCTTTGCCCTGCTGCTGTTCGTCGGTTTCACGATCGCCGTCACGCGCAAAAACAAACGCCTCGAGGAGGAGCTCCGCCGGCGATCGGTGGATAACCTGCTCGACAACGAAGCACCCGACGCCTTTGTCGAATATGAATCCGACGACGGTGCACCTGGTTCCCGCCGCGGCAAAGTCTGGACTGATTACGATCGTGATCAACACCGACAGAAAACCCGAAACCTTTCACTGAGATTGATGTGACTGGCGCGCTTATAGCATCCGCTGGCCCGATTGTATTCGGGTCATTCATCAAACGAGCCCAGGAGGTTCAAATGTCAAACGTAGCACCCATCAAACCCGACGACCGCGTGTCGTATGAATGGAACGCCGAAACCCGCAACCAGGTCGCGCAGTACGGTGACACCTGGAAGGACGTCCAAAAAAAGCGCAAGGCGCTGAACAGCAAAGTGAACGCCGAGAAGGAGGCGCTGGTCGAGCTCGGCATGGATGGCGACGCCCTGAAGGCAGTCATCGCATTTGCCAAGCTGACACCGGAGGAGCAGGTGGCGTTCGATGAAACTTACCTGTTTGCGCGTGAAGCGTTCGGCTTCCCCGTCCAGGTGGACATGATCACTGCAATGCTGCAGGACCAGGTGCACATCATCCGCGGTGACGCTGGCGACGCCGAGTAGTGCCACGGTTCAATCGCACCCAGGCACGGCGCTCTGGTGGCGTTGGTCCCGTTGGATCAGCCCGCCGGTCGCGCATGGCCGCAAGCACGAATCCCTACTGGAGAGATATCGAAAAATGCAACGAGCGCATCGAGCGTATTATTGCCAGGGGATCCGAACTACCTTTTAACTACAACGGAATCAACATGCTGCGCGATCTCAAAAAGCGCGGTCCCAACTACGTCATGACAGGCAACCAGATCAGGTACTTTGACAGTCTGCGCTCGAAGTTATGGCACCCCGACTACGATTAAACCGGAGAGACAACAATGGAAAAACCAATAGCGAAATTATGGGCAGGCTACGAGGCAGCAGTCATGCCGAAGGACGCCGGCCCTGTTCAACGTGAAGAAACCCGCCAGGCATTTTTTGCCGGTGCCTGCAGCTTGTGGGCGCTGATGCAAGGCGATCAGTTTTTTGACCAGGACAGCGACGGACTGGATCCGACCGCTGACGACATGGCGAGCATGATGGCACTGCAGGAGGAAGTGGATACCTTTGGCGCGGAGCTCGATCTGCGCTGTGGCATTACCAGACAATAACCGGAGAGACAACAATGCAACGAACAAGATGCTATTTCACTGTGCCTGTCATCACGCAGACACCCGACCACCTGCAGCGCGGCTATGACGGCGGATCCGTCCAGTCAGTGCTATTCGATAAACCAGGTGTAATGCACCTCGAAGGATTCGGCGCTTTCTGTCAGGGGTTCTGGATCTCCGAAGGCATGGAGCTCGTCAGCTTCGACGACGATCGCGCTCGCTGGTGGGTACCACCGCACGCAGTCCGAATCATTGAGCGGATCCAGATCCAGGACGAGGAGGACGACAATGCGGAGCAGTAACACCTGCAGGCTGGTCGGTGGCGATCGCGCCGGCACCATGCTGACCAATGGGATCTATTACGAAGGCGACACCATCAAACTGCCGAAGCTGCCAGACGTCGCTGCTGATATGACAAAGGTGGATCCCTACGATATCGTCACCGACACGATCGACCTGGTCG
>JBPCXV010000094.1:0-120499 GCA_051008235.1 Pseudohongiellaceae bacterium
AAAGGTCTTTGCCCTGCCACATATCACGTATAGTTGAGTTAGGCCTGATGTAATTCTCCAGGTGCTCTGGAAGTGGGACAATTATCGTTCCTAAAACATCATCAGCAGATGGATTTGTGCTGTCAACTTGGTAAGCATCTATTGCTTCTTTGAGCATCTGGCCATTGAACAAAAATTTGGCCTCGCCTGAACTCTCATCTACTCTATCCAGATAGTCACTTAATGAAAGCACCCTTTCTCCCAGCACGATATTCTGCAAGGGAATGGAGAAAGTGTGTTGGTGCAACTTGACTTGAACAATACCATCAGCCGCACCAGTATTAACTGACATCACGAATGTGACTATCAATAAAATGTTTCGAACCAGAACATTCACGCTCATCAATTGCTCCTTAGTGCAGAACATACTTTTGCCATGCCCCATCTTGTACGAACAGGTGCTTGGAGTGAGATTAATCTGCATAGTAAAACTTATGGAAATGCCCGCCCTGCCAATAGTATATGACTGCAGTGTTGTACTTGTAATGCCAGGACACAATACCTTCGTTCATCAGGTGCAGGTCTGGCAGAGAGCCCCCTACACAACATGCAGATGAATAAACATCAGGTTTTGCCAATACAATGCCCTTTTCAACCAGGGATTCAAGTTGCTTCAATTCAAAGGTTTGTGCACCATTGTTCATGAACACTACCAAGGCGTAGTTGTTCCCACCTTGATTGACCACATAGAACGCCTCGTCCAGAACGCCGTTACCATCAAAATCGCCTTCCACCAGCAAGGCGGCATGTTTGTCGGTAAGATGACCATCAGGTTGAAGGGGGCGCTCCTGCACTCGTTGTGCAGGATCTATCTCATGCGCCCAAGTGAGAGCGGTTACAGAAAGAACCGATAATGCAAGCAATAATTGAATGCGTTTCATTGTGAATTTCGAGTGGTGTAGCCTATATGCTCAAAGCTGTGAAAATGCCCATCTTGCCAATAGTATATGAGTGCGGCAGGCATGTATCGCCAGGAGTGGTTAGGGTCGTGATAGCCTGCCACAATGCCTTCGCGCAACAAGCGCAATTCCAGCGGGCCATCACCTTCATCCGGACAGCCGTCATTCGCACACCAGGATGGATAGACGCCGGGTTCTGCCAATTCAATGCCTACATCAATCAGGGAACTGTACTGCCTCAACTCAAAGGTTCGTGTGCCATTATTCATAAACACTACCAGCGCATACCGCTCGGTTGCATCGACCACATAGAACGCCTGGTCCAGAACACCGTTACCATCAAAATCGGCCTCCACGGACAAAGCGGCGTGTTTGTCGGTGAAGTAACCATCGGGATTAATAGGGCGTTCCAGCACTTGTTCCGCAGGATCTACCTTATGCGCCCAAGCAAGAGTGGTTATAAGTAGAGTTGATGATACAAGAAATAATCGCAACATATTCGTACTCCTGAAGAGATTAATTAATCTGCATATTGAAGCCTGTGAAAATGTCCATCTTCCCAATGATATATGACTGCGGCCCTCTCATAAGATATTGCCATGATAGCATCGTGCTCCAAGCGTAACTCCGACGGGCCATCCCCCTTTTCCTGACAACCATCATGTGCACACCAGGCCTCATAGACACCAGGTGTTACCAATTCAACACCCTCATCAAGCAAGGTTCTGGTCTGCGTCAATTCAAAGGTTTGTGCACCGTTGTTCATGAACACTACCAACGCATAGCGCTTGTTCTCATAGGCCACATAGAACGCCTGATCCTGAACACCGTTACCATCAAAATCACCTTCCACTAACAAAGAGGCATACTTGTCGGTGAGATAGCCGTTGGGAACAAGAGGACGCTCCAGCACTCGCTGGGCAGGGTCTATGTGATGTGCCCAGGCAAGGGCAGTTACTAGCAGGGTCGGCAATACAAGCAATAATCGTAACATCTCATTCACCTTTCGTTGGCTTTAAATACAAGCACTAACTAAACGCTCTTCATGATGAATCTCATGCCTCAATTGGCCATTTAATATACCACACGAATATCGTAATTCCAGAAGGTGTGGCCTGTCAACATTTTTGCGACTATTCTCATCAATAAAATCAATACGTTGCTATTGTGGTTGCTGCGTTGTGCCATCTGTAACAGGTGCTGACTCGGTGTTGTTTAGTCTGCTACGCACCAGTTGCAGGCTGGTGCGGGCAGTTTCGTGTTGGGGGTTCAGGGTGAGTGCCTGTTCCAGGTGGGTAAGGGATTCTGTGAAGCGGCCGAGTTGTGCAAGTGTTGAGCCCAGATTGGCGTGGGCGTTGGCGTCGTTCGGGTCTATGGCAACGCTGTGTTGATAGAGTTCCAGTGCTTGTTCAACGCGGCCTGCGTTGTAGTGTCCGTAGGCCAGTTGGTCCAGCATTTGCAGGATGTTTGGGATTGCTTCCAGTGCTTCTGTATAGCGGCCTTCGTTCAGGTAGAGGAAAGTTAGCTCTTCTCGTGCTGCCTGGTAATTGGGGTCTATGGCAAGGGCTTGACGGAAGTATTGCACTGCTTCTTCCGCCTGTTCCAGCGCGACTGCATCGCGCGCCATGTAGAAGTAGTGTTGTGCTATAGGTTCAGGCATTAATGTGGCGGCGGTTTGCATTACTGCCAGTGATTCGCTGAAGCGTTGTTGTCGGCGTAGTGCCGCAGCGAGATTTTGTTGTGCCTGGAACTCTCCCGGTTCAAGTGTTACGGCACGGCGGAAAGCTTCTTCTGCCGCCTGATAGTTTTCCGATTCCAGCCAGGCCACGCCAATATTGATTAGGATTTCGGTTGACTCCGGGTCCTGCTCTGTTGCTATCTGGTATTTGGTTATCGCCTCTTCCATACGCCCCTGTTCTCGTAAAGCATTACCCAGATTAAAGTGAGCGTGATGGGCGGCTGGATTATTGGTGGTGATATGGGTGAAGAATGTTATCTCGTCTTTATAAATCTTTGTTTGGTTGAAAGTGAGTAGCATACAGCCCAATAGCAACAGCGTAGCTACTGCTTTTATGCCATAGTTTCCTGCCCTGAGCAGGACGGTGCCTTGTGTCGTGGTTGCTTGCCCAGAAACAGGGGAATGCCCCGCGAACCAGCGACTAAGCAGGGCGGTGCCTTGTGCGGTGGTTGCTTGCTCCCCTGCCCCCGCTTGATTCATCTCGCCATGCTGCGTGTCAGGGAATGTTATTCGCCGCCAAGCGGTAACAGCTGCCGCAACCAACACGGCTATAAGACCGACGCCGCTCAGATACTGATAGCGGTCGGCCACGAAAGAAAACTCCGTGTAAACATTCTCGGCAAGGCCGAGCATGGGCGACAGGGTTACTGCGAAGAACAAGGCTCCGGCCAATGGCCCGCGGCCTATGCGATGTCTTGCCAGCCACAGGGTTAGAGCCAGTAGCATGGCGGCCAGCAGGGGTAGCCAGTTCAGCAAATTGCCGGGATTCACATCCCATTTGGGATAGATTATTGACAGCGGCTGCGGCCACAACAGTTTGCCGCAATAAAACCACAGGGCTTTGCCAACAGTAATCAAACGCTCGCCAACTATAACAAGACGTTCGCCAAGGCCGAGGTTCAATTCAACAAAGGCGGCGCGACCACTGTAATAGTTAAAATCCAGCACGGCAATGATGAAGCCAATCACAAACAACGGCAGCATATACAACATATCCTGCCAAGTGATGCGCCCGTACTTCCACCAGGCCAAGATTAACAGAGCAACAGGCAAGGTAATAGCCACCGTCTTGCTCAACATAGCCGCGCCGTATAACAACAGCACAGATGAATACAACACAGCACGCAACCTCCGCCCCTGCCTGCCCTTCGGCTGTTCCCCAAAGCGCAACCAGCAAAACACGGCAAGCAGATATAACAGGGTAGCAAACAAATCCTTGCGCGCAATTACCCAAGCCACCGCTTCAACATGAACAGGATGCACCGCAAAGATAGCAGCAATAAACCAGGCAGCGGGAACTTCCAAACGCATCAGCAAACGCCACAACAGCACCGAGATGCCAGCATGCAACACAACATTCACCAGATGAAAGGCGACAGGGTTAAATCCCCACAGTTTATGTTCCAGCCAAAAGGTGGTATAAACCAGCGGCCAATAATGACCCTCATATTCTAGGCTGGCCGGCCTGAGCCAAAGGTCAAGCAATCCCCCCCACTCGCTTATGGGTGGTGCCTCAAAAAATACCTTGTCATCCCAAACGAAGCCGGCGAAATAACTCGGCCAGTAACTAACCGCCACCATCAGCAGTAATGTTATTAGCGGCAAGCCGTAAGCAAGATGTTCCGCCGCAACAGAACTGCCATCTTGCTTTCTTGTCTTTGCCATCTTGGATTCAGCCACAATTCAACCTGCCCCAGCCGTTGACATGAAACCGCCATCCGTCTATTATATACGGCGTTTTAATTAAAGACTAACTTTTGCGCTGCTTCCCATTATGAAACGCACCCGAAAGTCTGCCACCCGCAACAGAAAATCGGCGTCCCCTGTTAATTCGGGGATACGAAGCAACCCGTCCGCCCAGCAGGGAAGCGGTGCCACGGGCGGCGGAGCCCGCGAGGAATGGATTCTGGCGGCGGCGATTACCATCTTTCTGTTTGCCGTTTACGCCTTTACCGCACCGCGCACGGTCGCGCTGGAAGACGATGGCCTGTTTATTATGGCCAGCGTTAATGCCGGCGTCGCTCACCCGCCGGGCTATCCGCTTTACACCATCCTCGGCTATCTGTTTTCCCTGCTGCCACTGCCGGTTGACAGCACCGCCCTGCAAATTCATCTGCTCAGCGGCCTGCTCGGTGCCATAGCCTGCGGAGTGATGTTTTTCCTGCTGCGTCAACTGGGTTTGATACGCTGGTTTGCACTGGCCGTTGCGCTGGCTTATGGCGTGTCGGAACATTTCTGGGCGCAAGCCATCATTGCCGAGGTGTACACGCTTAATGCCCTGCTATGTTTCTCCGTGCTGCTGTTCTGTTTCAGAGCCCGGGAAAAAAACGCCAACACCACGCGCGAGATTGCTTTCGCCGCCTTTTTCTTCGGGCTTGGGCTGGCCAATCACTGGCCGCTGATAGTGCTGGCCTCCCCGGCCTTTCTGTACCTGCTGTTGCCCCAGATACGGGTAATCTTGCGCGGCCTGCCGATATTTCTCGGCGTTGCCCTGCTCCCGGCCATGTTGCTTTACTCCTGGATGGTGTGGCGTTCCCAGCAGGATGGTGTAATCAGCTTTTACGGCCCGCTCCAAAACTTTGATGCGTTCTGGTATTACTTTAGCCGTGAAGGATATGGTAGCGTTGACTTCAGTGAGAGCGCCAAGATTTTTGACAAACTTCTTTTTATCCAGGATTTTTTCGGTGAGATATTCTTCTTGCTCAGCCCCATAGGGCTCTTCCTCGCCATGCTCGGATGCTATCGGCTTTACCGCAGGCAGGCCAACGATTTGCTCATCGTAACCGGGTGGATTTTTTTCGCCCATAGCCTGTTGCTTATTCTGGTGCTGGGCTTTGACTATGAATATCTGAACCGGGCGGTATTTCGTCCTTATCCGCTGATAGCTTATGCCATGATGGCCGTATGGGCGGGCCATGGCCTTATCTGGCTATGGGAAGAAGCTCAGGCAAAACTCCTGCAGCGCGATGCCGACTGGTCGCCCGGTGCCGCTTTCAATGCCCTGCCCCTGCTAACTCTGTTGATTCCGGCCTTTGTGCTGCTACAAAACTTCACTACCAATGACCGGCGTGAAGACCGCTTCGCGGAAGCTTATGCCAGGGTGCTGCTGGAAAATCTGGAAGAGAACGCCGTGTTGTACGTTACCGGCGACTTGCCCACTGCGCCGGTGGGCTATCTGCATTATGCGGAAGGGGTGCGGCCGGATGTTACTCTGATGAACACTCAGGGTCTGGTTTATCCCACCCGGCTTTTTTCGCCGCCGGTTACCAAGGATTTTGAAAATGGAAGCATTGAAGATCATGTGCGTGAAACATCGGAGCACCGCCCGGTGTATTTCACCGCCAACATTCTTGAGTTTCCCAATCCTTTCGGTGCCGTGCACTACGGGCTGCACGAACAAGTAGTGCGTGACGCGGCTGCCACTTCCATGCAGTTGCGCTTTGATCAAGCAACAGACGACTATTTTGAAGATCTCTTTAATAATTCAAAACCGCAAAAAGACCGCTGGAACCGGCACCTGCACGACCGGGTGATGCAGCAGTATGGGGAATACATCGGTTACATGGTGCTTTCCGGCGTGAGTGACCCGGAGTGGGGCAGCCGGGCTGAAGCAAAAGTAGCGGCCATGCAAGACCAGTACTTCGGGCTTATCGGCATGTCTGAAATGCTCATCAAGCACGGTGATCATGAACAACTTCTGCAAGCGCAGGAATGGGTGGTGCAGGCCGACGGGCTCATAGGCGATACGCTAAGCAAGGAAATGCGCGGCCGCCACTATTACCGCCATGGCTTCATCGCCTATCGCTTGGGTAATCAGCAGGAAGCCCTGGAATTATTCAACCGCTCGCTGGAAGTGTATGACCACAGCGAGAACCCGGCAAACGAAGCGCTTGAACTTGTAATGCCAACCAACACCAGCACGAATGCGAACACAGGCCGTTAATACAAAACCCGCACAAAACTATTATGACTGGCTGTTGCCTTATGCCGTTGTCGGCATCGTGTTTATTGTTTATGCGCTCACGGCGGCAAGAACAGTTACTCTGGAAGATGATGGCCTGTTCATCATGGCAAGCATGGATGCCGGGGTGGCGCACCCGCCGGGTTATCCCTTGTATGCTCTGTTGGGGCATCTGTTCTCTTACCTGCCGCTTGATTCCCCTGCCTTGCGTATTCATTTGCTGAGTGGTTTGCTTGGCGCGCTGGCTTGCGGTGTGTTGTTTGTAATTGGGCGTTTGACTGGATTGTCGCGGTGGTTTGCGTTGGCGACTGCGCTGGCTTATGGTGCTTCGGAACATTTCTGGTCGCAGGCGGTTATTGCTGAGGTTTATACGCTTAATGCTCTGCTTTGTTTTGGGGTGTTGTTGTTCTGTTTGCGGGCGTTGCAAGACAATGCCAATGTGCAGCGGGAACTTGTTTGTGCGGCAGTGTGTTTCGGGCTTGGTCTGGCAAATCACTGGCCGCTAATGAGCTTGGCCTTTCCGGCTTTTGGCATTCTGTTGCTGATGCAGGCGGGTGTTGGGCGGCGTGTTGCGGCTCATGCTGTGTCTCGCACTGCGTCGCGTTCTGTATCACGTTCTGCATCGCGTTCTGCATCGCGTACCGGGCAGCATGGCGTACGCAGCGTTGTGCGGCGGTGCCTGCCAAAACTATTGCTCATCACGCTGGCAACGGCAACCGTTTTTTATCTGTGGATGGTGTGGCGTTCCTGGCAACCAGATGTGGTGAGTTTTTACGGCCCTATAGATAGTGTGGAAAAGTTCTGGTATTACATCAGCCGTCAGGGTTATGGCGGCGCCGATGTGAGCCCGAGTGCTGGCCTTGTTGATAAACTCAACTTCCTCTGGCATTTTTTCCGCGAAGTGTTCTTTCTGTTTAGCCCGGTTGGCGTTCCCCTCGCCTTGCTGGGGCTTTATCGGCTTCACCACAAACGTGCCCATGCTCTGTTGGCGGCAACAGTCTGGATTTTTCTGGCTCATAGCCTGTTACTTATTTTGCTGCTGGGCTTTGACTATGATTTTCTGAAGCTGGCGGTATTCCGACCCTATCCGCTGGTGGCTTATGGCACGGTGGCCTTATGGATGGGCAACGGCCTTGCCTTAATTTGGGAATGGCTTCGGCAACGGGTGCCGGGCTGGTCAGATGAGGCCGCAAGCCAGTTGGATACCAACCACCAAAGCGGTGCCACCTTACAACATACACCAAACTATTCAGATGAGACTACTAACAAGGTTACCTACAGAACCACTTTAAAAGTCGCTCTTAATATCCTTCCCGCACTGGCTTTGCTGATTCCGATTCTGCTGGTGGAGAAGAATTTCAGCATCAACGACCGAAGCAATGACCATGTCGCAGAAAACTACGCGAGATTGTTGCTGGAAGAGTTGGAAGCCGGTGCCGTGTTGTTTGTCACTGGTGATTTGTCAGCCGGACCGGTGGGTTATATGCACGCTGTGGCAGGAGTGCGGCCAGATGTTACCCTGATGAGCACTCAGGGGTTAATTTATCCGAATCGTCTCTTTTCATGGCAAGCCACCCGGGAACAGAAAGACCAACTGATGGCAAACTTCGTGCGCGATGCTTCGCAGCCTGTTTATTTTCACGCCGACCTCCCCCACGCCTTTGGCACCACTCATTTCGGCTTTTACAAGAAAGTGGAGCGAGACGAACAAGCCTCCGCCATGCAAGTACAGTTTGCCGATGGTGCAGAGCGTTATTTTGAATCTTTGGTTCAGGACCCGAAACCGTTGAATAGCTGGAATCGGCATTTGCACGACCAGTTGATGTGGCAGTATGGGCAATACATGGGCTATATGATGCTTTCCGGCGTGAGCGACCGGGCATTGCACAACGACAGAGTGGCGGCAAAGCTGCAAGCCATGCAAGACCAATATTACGGGCTAATTGGCATGGCCGATATATTCATCAGGCATGGTGATGTAAGCAGCCTTGCCCAAGTGCAGGAATGGTTGCAACAGGCCGATTCGTTATTGGAAGACACTCCGACCTTGAGTAAAGAAATGCAGGGGCGCCACTATTACCGGCTCGGTTATGCAGCCTATCGACTGGGAAACCCGGAGCAAGCCAGGCAAATGTTTAATCGCTCCCTACAGGTTTATAATCATCCCGGCAACGCTGCCATACAAGCTCTTGAACTGGTGAACCAGTAAATACGAAAAATGCCAAAGCCTGCTAACAACCCCAAGCCCGCCAGCAATACAAAACCTGCTGACGCCGGTTATGACTCGCCGCAAACAGTTGAGCAAACATGGCCGCAAGCACTCAATGAATGGCTGCCGGCACTTGCCATTGTCGCCATCGTGTTTGTTGTTTATGTGTTCACTGCACCCAGAACGGTTACGCTGGAAGATGATGGCCTGTTTATCATGGCGAGCATTGATGCCGGAGTAGCGCATCCGCCCGGTTATCCGCTTTACACCATGCTGGGGCATCTGTTTGCTCATCTGCCAGTTGAACCTTCGGCTTACCGGATTCACCTGCTCAGCGGGCTGCTCGGTGCCATGACCTGCGGAATATTGTTCTTCGTGGCACGTCTGGCCGGCTTGTCGCGCTGGTTTGCTTTGGCGGTTGCACTGGCTTATGGCGTGTCGGAACATTTTTGGTCTCAGGCCATCATCGCCGAAGTTTATACGCTTAACGCCCTGCTCTGTTTCAGCATCTTCCTATGCTGCCTGAAAGCACTAACAAGAGGCGATGAGCACAACGCCCCGCTGCGAAAACGCCTGCAGACACCAGCAAAAAACAGTGAGAGTAATGACCCGGTGCGCGAACTTGTTATCGCCGCTTTCCTTTTCGGCCTCGGCCTGGCAAACCACTGGCCGTTGCTGACGCTTGCTTTCCCGGCTTATGTGATGTTGCTGTGGCCAAAGCGGCGTTTCGTATGGAGGCGCATACCGGCATTGCTCGCCATCGCGCTGGCAACGGCAGGCGTATTTTATTTATGGATGGTGTGGCGTTCCTGGCAGCCAGGTCTGGTCAGCTTCTACGGTCCTATCAGTAGTGTGCAAGATTTCCTTTACTACATCAGCCGTCAGGGATATGGCAGCGTGGATGCAAGCCCCAGTGCAAACATTATTGACCAGTTCCGCTTCCTGCTGCATTTTCTCGGCGAAGTGCTGTTCCTGTTCACACCTGTGGGCGCCCTGCTCGCGCTGCTGGGTGTTTATCGGCTTCACCGCGCTAAATCCCGCCAGTTACTATTTGCAAGTGCCTGGATTTTTGCCGCCCATAGTCTGGCACTCATCTTCACGCTGCGCTTTGACTATGAATATCTGAACATCGCCGTGTTTCGCCCTTACCCGCTGGTGGCTTACGGGGTGTTGGCCTTCTGGATGGGTTGCGGCTTGTCTCTGGTGTGGGAGATGGTGCAGGCACGCCTGCCAGCCTGGTCGGAACGAATGGTGTTTCAGGTATCCCCTGCGCTGGCTTTGCTGATTCCGCTGTTTGTGTTTCAGCAAAACATTGGCATCAACGACCGCAGTGAAGACCGCTTTGCCGAGGAATATGGCAGACTGTTGCTAAACGGCCTGGCGGAGGATGCCGTGCTGTTCGTCATCGGCGATACCACCACCGGGCCGCTGGGTTATCTGCACCACACGGAAGGGGTGCGGCCGGACATAGAGTTAATTAACAAACAGGGGCTGGTATATCCGAATCGCTTGTTTGTGCCGCCGACTACGAGTAGCAAAAGAGCCGCAGCGCTGGAAAACTTTTTGCGGGATAACGAGCGTCCGGTCTATCTGGTAACGGAGGATTCGGAGATTCCCAACCCTGGCAGCATCACCTATTTCGGTTTTTATCAGCAGATAGGCACAGAGGGGCGGGTCTCTTCCATCAAGTTGCGCTTTGATCCGCAGGCCACCGCGTTTTTTGAATCGCTTGTAACAGAGCCCAAGCCGCAGGATCGCTGGAACCGGCATCTGCATGGCATCTTGTTGCAACAGTATGGCGGGTTTCTTGGCTATACAATTCTGTCCAACGACCCGGTGTTAAACCGCACCGCCGCCGACATGATGACTGCCATCCAAAGCGAATACTACGGCCTGATTGATATGGCAGAGATTCTGATTGAACACGGCAGCACGGCGGAGCATCTTGGCATCGCAAGGCAGTTGCTGGAACAGGCGCAACCGCTGATGGACGACACACTCAGCAAGGAAATGAAAGGCCGCCACCACTATCGGAAAGGGTTTCTGGCTTACCGCGAGGGAAATCATCGGCAGGCTCATGAAGAGTTTAACAGTTCAATAGCGGCGTATGACCATCCTGATAACCCTTCGGTGGAGGCTGTGAAAATCTACCAGCAGGATGGCGCTGATTCCGATCCTGATTAGTTCATTCCCACCTTTATTAATTCTGCTCCTGATTTATTCTTTGTCTCGCCAATTCCAGATTGGTACGAGCCGATTCCAGTTGCGGGTTGAGTTCCAGCGCCCGTTCAAAGCTTGTGATTGCTTCCTCTATACGCCCCAGTTGCCCCAGCGCCGAGCCCATGTTGCTGTGCGCTTGGGCATTGTTCGGCTGTAGCGCGATGCCACGCTGATAGAACTCCAGCGCCTGTTCATAACGCCCGGCCTGATAATGCGCCGCCGCCTGCTGCACCAGCGAAGTTGCATCGCTCGGTTCCAGCGCGGTGGCCTGCTGGAAATACTGCGCTGCCAGCGTCGTCCGCCCCATCGCGGTAGCCACTTCTCCCGCAGAAAGATAAACAGCAACAGTGGGTTCCGGCATACTTCTGATAATCTGCTGTAACAGAGTGAGTGCCTCCTGATGGCGTTCCTGCCGATACAGTGCTCTGGCCAGACCCTGCTGCGCGAAGACATTATCCGGCTCAAGTTCCAGCGCGTCGCGCAAGGACACTTCCACTGCTTCTTGCGGGCGTTCAAGTTCCAGCAGCACATTGCTGAGGTTGATATGCGCCATGGCCGACTCGTGCCTCGCCCGCATCGGCATTCGTTCCTGTGAAAAGTCTTCCGGTTCCAGTTCAATAGCGTTGTTGAAAGCCACCTCTGCTTCCTCATAGCGATTGAGTTGCATTAGCACGCTGCCAAGATTGATGTAAACCTTGGCAACATTCGGGTCTTGTTCAATTGCTTTTTCAAAGGCTTCTATGGCGCTTAACTTGTCTTCTTCCCGTCGCATTAGAACAGTGCCCAGGTTGAACCAACCATCTGGTACTGCGGGATTGGTTGCAACGACATGGCGGAACATTACTACATCATCTTCAAAAACCTTTGTGCGTTGGAAGGTGAGTGTTCCATAAACAATTAACAGAAGCGGCATCAATGTCCGGCCTAGTACCGATAGAATGAGTAGCCCATGTTTTTGCGGAGCGGGGGTTGAGATGAGGTTGGTGGGTGTTGGTCCCCCCACCGCAGAAGGCTTTGCCTTCTCCGACTCCCCCTCAAGGGGGGAGTGATGATTTGGGGGCATCTTGGCGGGTTCATTCCATTGGTTAAGCAGGTGTTGCCAAGTGGTTACGGCGGCGGCGATTAGTACTGTTATCAAACCGATGCCGGGTAAGTATAAATAGCGGTCTGCGACGAAGGAGAACTTCATATAGCCGAAGCTTACCAGGCCGAGCACTGGCAGTATGGTTATGCCGAAGAACAGGACACCGGCCAGCGGGCCGCGGCCAATTCGGTGTCGTGCCAGCCACAGGCTCGCCACCAGTGCTAGTGCTGCCAGCATACCTGTCCAGTTTAGCGGGTTTGTTCCACTCACATCCCAATGGGGATAGTGAAACATTAGCGGGTGTGGCCATAGCAGTTTGCCTACATAGAACCACACTGCTTTGCCGGCGATGATTGGCCGTTCATACCATGCGTAATGAAAATCGTGAATGGCCTGGGAGCCGAACAGCATCATGTCGTAGATGCCTATGATGAAGCTTATGGCGAATAGCGGGGCAACTTGTATGAGGTCGGGTCTGGTGATGCGCCCCCGTTGCCACCATATCCAGACCAGTAGCACCACTGGCAAGGTAAGCATAACGGACTTGGTGAGTGTGCCGGCGGTGTATAGCAGCAATATGAGCAGATAGAGCGTTGTGCGCGATTTTCGGTTGCGCCTGCCCTTTGCCTGTTCCTGGAAGCGTAGCCAGTAAAGTGCGGTAAGCAGGTAGAAAAAGGTGGCGAGCAAATCCTTGCGTGCGATTATCCAGGCCACTGCTTCCACATGTACCGGATGAACCGCGAACACGGCGGCGATGAGCCAGGCACCGGGTATCGCCATTCGTAGCAACAGCCGCCACAGCAACACCGTGTTGACGGCGTGTAGCAAAATGTTGACGGCGTGAAAGCCTTCGGGGTAATCAAGCCCCCATAGTTTTTGTTCCAGCCAGAAGCTGGTGTATAGCACCGGCCAGTAGTGGAACTCTTCCATGAGCATCGGTCTGAACCAGATGTTTGCCAGCCCATCCAGGGTGAGCAGCTGTGGTTCGTTCACGATGAATACATTGTCATCCCAGATAAAACCGGCGGAGAAGGCTGGCAGGAAACTGGCTACTACCATTAGTAGCAGTGCTGCCAGTTGCAGGGGTTCCCGCGGTATGCCGAGGATGCGGTTTGGCGCGGTGTTGTTGTTGGGTTTGGCCGCTTTGTCGACAGCCGCTACAGTCTGTGCTGAGCTGTCATGCTGCTGCACCGACCCCTCATGTTGTGCAACTCTGTCATGTTGCGCTGTAGCGTTGACCCTTGAACCACGTTTCCTGCGTTGTTTTCTGCTTTTTGCCATTGTTCAATCCTGTTTAGCACCTGTTCAATGCCACTTGTGTTACTGCCACACTGTTACTGCCGTCCCGCTGTTGTTGAATCACTGCTCTACAAACTCCACACCATAAAACGGTGGCGGTGGTGGCGTGTCTGGTCCCAGCAAGCGCCGCGCCATTTCCAGAACACCCGGAGCGGTTGGCTGGTAACGCTTCCACGGAACCACTTGCCCGGGCTCGGTGGTGCGAAAGACGATGTACTCTTCATCGCCATACGCTTCATCCTCCTCAAAGGAATCCATCGGGGTTGGCTGGCCGTCCCTGTCCCAATATACCAGTCTGGGCGGTGTCATTTCCGGTGTTTGCGTTAGCACATAAGCTGGCAAGCTTACTCGCATCCAGCCTGGGTCATCGTCCTCATCAGACCGCTCAACAAAACGTGCCACCAGATACACTCCCGTCTCATCCCGTGGCACATCCCCTACTTCCATCGGCAGCTTGCTGATAATGTGGCTGACATATTTGTAGTGCGGAACTTCCGCCGGTGGTGCAAACAACTCTACGATGGTCATGTCGTAATACGGCACGGCGCGATGCAGGTAATAATAACCCGCAGTGGTGAAGTGATAATGGGTTGCATCCAGCACACCCTCCACACTATCGTCCGCCGCCAGCTGGCGATAGATGCGGAAGTGCGTGTCATGGTCGCGCAGGAAGCCTACCCTGCCCGTCTCATTTGAAAAGCCGCGATAAACGTGATTGAAGCGCTCCTCTGCGCGCGGGTGATAGCTTGGCGAAAGCCAGGGCAGCCCGTTGAGGATGCCTGCCACTGATACCAAGAGCGCCGCTGTTAGACAGGCTGCCGGCCTGCCCCATGCCTGCCGGTTTATATTGCGCCGTACTTTTGTCTGTTTTGCCATGTTGCCGGATTTATCTTCAAGCGGTCTGTCATCCTCATCTGAACCCAACGGCGAGTTGATTGCCGCAAGCCGCGGCAAGGTAGCCGCCGCAAAGTCCGCCAGTAGCAACAGCCAGAACGGAATCATCAGGAACACAAAACGATACTCCTGATGTGGCTGCGTTATATGCAACAGCAGAATTACCAGACATATCAACAGCAGCCAGCCCCGCCGTCGCCATGCTGCAATACCGGCGGCCAGTGCCACCAGCACCAGGCCGCAACTAGCCATCACCTGCCGAAATGGAAGCTGCCAGAAAGCAGAGTTCTCACCGAAGCCCTGCTCGGCCATAAGGATATTCAAACGGAAATTTAACAGATAGGAGTGAAACCAGTTCCCCCAGGTAAGTTTTTCAAACAGCCCCACCATGCATAGCCCCAGCAAGCCACCGACCAGTATCGCTATTCGTGCGTGATGTGTGGTGCGCACAAACTCTACCAGCAACACCAGCCCCACTATCGGCGCATACTGCATTCTCACCGCAGCAGCCAGCGTTGCCAGCAACGCCAGTATCAGGCCGCGGCGCACACTGCACGGCACCACGCTGACTAACGCCAGCAACCCGAACAGCAAGGCGGTGGCCGTGAACTCAGTCATCGGCTTGTGAGCAAAAACAATCAGTTCATACCAGAAGCATCCCAGCAATAATGCAATACGCCCACTAAGCTCACCAAAGTGGCGTCGCCCAAACACATACATACCCAGCGGAATTAATAACGACAGCGCACAAAACACTAACTTGACCAGCGGCACATAATAAGTCGGCTCACCCAGACCAACCGCATTCGCCGCCAGCAATACCCCGGCCACCAAACCGGGCGTTAGCAGAGAACGCCCGCCATAAATAAACTCCCAGGGCATCACGCCGGCACCAAAGGCCAACCGGTGCCCCTGTTCCAGATATTGCATCACCTCATCGGGATGCATGGCAAAATCCCCCGCCAGCGCCACCAGCGCCCGCAACAGGAATGCCGCAACCAGCAAATAAGGTAACCAGCGCCAACGCGCTTCATCAGGTTCCGACAAATGCAAAATAGCATTCGCCCCACGCTGCCGCCTGTTATGTGCCGGATGCGCCTGATGTGACTGATGCGTTTGACGCACCGACGGAGAGCGTTTCTGTGAGTGTTTTCTGCGCTTGCTCATAATATCTTTCTCTATCAAAGTCTATCAGATTTTGATAATTACCGGCTAACACGCAATACTTTGTCCAGATTCCGCACAATCCCTTCACAAGTGCCCTTCCCCGCTCCATCCAGGTTCACCTCACGCCATTTCACTGCAGGAAGGTTCTGCACATCATCAAGCCCCAACAGATTCCAGTCCGGTTTTCTCATATAAAAAGAGCGTAGAAATTCCTTGTACGATTGCGGCATGTTGTTGACAATATCATTGACTAGCCGTTTTCTGGCAGACAAAAGTTGGCTTAGCGCAATGTTATCCTGGGGCATACCGACAAAGCCATGCTCAAAGTCATACGAGATATCCTGCAATCTGGGGGCAAGTAACGAATGCGGTGCCTTGTTGCTGCTGATTAGATAAACAATAAATGCCGTCCGCACTTCATTCGTAATGCCTTCTTGCTGAAAAAGATAGTGTATATCAAAGAAGTCTCTGGGGTGTTGCCGACTAAGTGCTGCAACAATCTTTCCCGCATAAATATCAGCAAACGAAAGTATCTTGTTTTCAGAAAAACCGAAATCTGATCTTACATAATCGCAAACAGGCATTAATATGGAATCAAATACACAGCCACGCAGTACAGGAGACACTTCAATTTTAATCCGTATGCGTTCATCTGTATGCACGACAATTTTGTTAATTTGATTTTGGGTTTTCGGTGCGGTTGCAGTAACCCTAATCTTCCGTTCAGTCTGTTCTATATCAGCCGCTATGCGCTTTAGTGCCTTCTCAATTTCTATTAGCGATTCCTTGCGCCCAGCAAGCGGAAGCCAGGTTAAGTCAATATCAACAGATAGCCTCGGCAGGTTACGAATGAATAAGTTTATCGCCGTGCCGCCTTTGATAGCAAAGCGGCTCTCTTTGGCGATATACGGTAACATCCGCACCAGCAATGCTGTTTGTTTTTGATACATCTCACCAAATGGCATTAGGTTCTTCCCCGCCAAACTCGTCAGGCACTGTAATTTTATATTGAGGGTGAAGCTTGCCGTGTTTCACTAACGAGCGTTTGCCTTGCCCCAAATCAATTCGGTCACGCTTGATATGTTTCCACCATGCATGATTGTGACGATCAGCATACAGGAAGAAAAGGCGCTTGACCTTGACGCTTTTGGTTTGCTCAAGCAATTCCTGCATGCGAAAGGGGTCAATATCAACCATGCCTTCCATAAGTACATCGGCGTTATGAAACTCTTCGTGCTTGGGCAATTCATCAAGCAATTCCAGATAGGCTCGCTCGGGGGTGGACACCACAAGCGGCCACTGCCATTGCCCCCAGTGAAGCACACGGAATCCTCCTTTAAGCACGGCATCGTGATTTGTTTTCACATCCAGGTCCCAGTTGTCGCCTAACGGATTATCAACAGAGAACAAGCGCTGTCGATTACGCACGATGAATTGCTGTTCAAGGTCAAGATGATAAAGCCATGAAGGTAGCTTGTCGTCACTGTATAAATAAATATGCTTCAGAGTGTGCGGGACATAATGTGCATACCCTTGCAAATACAGTGCAGTTGCCCCGCCTACAGTAACAGAACAACTCATAAGCGCTTGCAAAGATATTGCCACTTGCTCCCATCCAAGTTCGCCACGAGGCCGACGGAACAAGCCCCGCACTGGTCGCTGCAGCCAGCCATTGGCGACGTAGTAACTTCGCAGGGAGCGAGCATATCCGTGGCGTTCCAGCCATGCGGAATCGGCCAGCAATCCTTCGGGCAGGATGCCAGCCAGATGGTTTAGTTTATTTCGTTTTTGTTCAATCATGCAGGACAATATAGCACAATGATAAACTGGCATCAAACCTGAACCCTCCTCCCTGTTGCCTATCGCGGCAATTCGGCATCCTGATTTAGCCTTTGTCGAGCCAGTTGCAGGTTGGTGCGGGCTGTGGTGAATTCCGGGTTAAGTTCCAGTGCCCGTTCAAAACTGGTGATTGCTTCAGCGTAGCGACCCATTTGTGCCAGGGTTGAGCCCAGGTTGGAATGGGTTTCGGCGTTGTTTGGTTCAAGGGTGGCGCTGCGCTGGAAGAGTGCCAGTGCTTCATCAAAACGCATCGCGTTGAAATGGACAACGGCTTGCTGATCCAATGTCCCTGCCAGATTTTGTTGCGCCTGCAAGTGGTTGGGTTCAATGGCAAGGGCGCTATGTATTGCCTCCTCTGCTTCCGTTGGGCGTTCCTGTTCCATCAGGGCATTGGCAAGGTTGAGATAGACGGCAACGGCGTGATGCTTCGCCGTGGGCGGGTCCGGCAATGTTTCAAAATCATCCGGTAGCCGCGGGATGGCACTGCGCAATAAGGCTTCCGCATCCTGATAGCGACCCTGCCCCAGCAATACGCTGCCGAGATTGGCGTAGATTTTGGCCTCGTCGGGGTCTTGTACAAGTGCTTTGTTAAACGCTTCCTCTGCTTCCGGCAGGCGATTTCGTTGCATCAGCATCACACCGAGTGTGTGCCAGGCCTCGTTTGCTCCCGGGTTGGCGGCGATGGTATTGCGGAACAGGACTATCTCATCCTGAAAAACCTGTGCGCGCTGAAAGCTCACTATGCTGCAAGCTAATAATAATAACCCGGCGAATATCCGCGCACCCAAAATTTCAACTCCCCTTGATGGATCATGCATAATGCCACTCACCCCGGCCGCAACCAGCACCGCAATCAAACCGGCACTGGCAAAGTATTGATAACGATCAGCAACAAAAGAGTATTCCAGATAACCAAAATCAGTAAAGCCAAGCACCGGCGCCAAACTTATCCCAAAGAACAGCACCCCGGCCAGCGGGCCGCGCCCTATCCGATGCCGTGCCAGCCACAAGGCCGTAACAAGCGCAACAGCCGCCACCGGAGCCAACCAGTTCACCAGTCTGGCCGGGTTCACATCCCAATGGGGATAATGCAGCATCAAAGGCTGCGGCCACAGCAGTTTGCCAACATAAAACCACAACGCCTTGGCGGCGATAATCAGATGCCCCGCAAAAGAATGTTCAGAACGGATAACCAGCCGCGTGTCGTAGTAACTCAAATCAACCGCGGCAATAATAAAGCCAAGCAAAAATAATGGAGCCAGTTGCACCAAATCCCGTCCGGTAATACGCCCGTGCTGCCACCACACCTGCACCAGCAAAATTGCCGGCAAAGTAACGGCAACAGTCTTGCTCAGCGCACTCGCCGCAAACAACAACATCAGCATAAGGTAAGTGCCCGTTTTTCCCCTCTCCCGAAAGCGCAACCAACACCCCACCGCGAGCAAGCTAAACAAGGTTGCCAACAAATCCTTCCGCGCAATAACCCAGGCCACCACCTCCACATGAACCGGATGAACCGCAAAAAAAGCCGCAATCAACCAGGCACCCGGCACCGCCATCCGCAGCAACAACCGCCACAACAACACCGTGTTGATGCCATGCAACACGATATTCACCACATGGTAACCCGCAGGATTAAACCCCCACAGCTTATGCTCCACCCAAAAAGAAGTGTACAACACCGGCCAATAATGCGTTTCCGTCAAACTACCCGGCCTGAACCATATATTCGCCAACCCGGCCAAAGAAAGCAGCTGCTCCTCCCCGGCAATATACCTGTTGTCATCCCAAACAAACCCGGCAAAGAAAGCCGGCCAAAAACTGGCAACAACCATAAGCACCAGCACCGCCGCCGGTAGTGCGTCCGGCCATCGCTGCAAGACGGAATGCCGCGTAGCAGACTCAACCTGTGGTAATTCACCCGAGGTTGAATGTGCTGCCGAAGCGGAAGCAGCAGGTTGGTGTTTGCGCTGTCTTCTGGTTCTTGCCATGGCTAGGGGAGTGTTAATGTGCTTGGTGTGGTTACGTTGGTGCAGTTACGCTGGTGTGACCAAGTAGAATAATTACACGGGACAACTACGCTGAGATAGTTGAACTGGCGTATTTTCTCACAAGTCTCTGGATAACGGGAACTGGTGTCTTTAAGCACTGATTCATCCATATTCCCTTGAGTTAAAACTTTTTCGCGGCGGGGCTATTGACTCCTCATAACATACCAAGTCCCCTTCCCTTTCCCATGTTGCTCAAGATGCCTTGATGCCACCAGTGCGGCGAGGTGTTTCTTGATTGTATTGCGGTTTGCGTTTGTTAGTTCTACGAGTTGTGCGTTGGTTAGGCGGGTGTGGTGACGGGCCAGTTCAAGGATTTGCAGGGAGAGGGCGGGGAGGGATTCGGTGGTGATTTTTTCGTGTCTGATTTGTTCTTCCAGTTGGCGTTTTTGTTGTTGCAGGGCGCGCAGGAAGAACTCTACCCACGGTTGCCAGTTGGGGTTGTCGGTGCGGATGGTGGATTGGGTTTGCATTAGTGCCAGATAGTAGGGTTGTTTTGATTGTTCAATGATGCCTTCCAGAGAACTGTAGGGCATATAGGAGTAGCCTGCCCGGCACAGCAGGAGTGTGGCGAGGATGCGGGACAGGCGGCCGTTGCCGTCCTGGAAGGGGTGGATTTCAAGGAAGGCGGCAAGGAAGAGGGTAATCCGCAGAAGTGGATGTAAATCAGTGGGATTGGTTTGTTTATTCATCCAGTGAATCAGTTCGGTCATCAAGCGCGGCGTGTCGGCGGGTGTAGCGGTTTGGAATACCACGCCGATTTCGCGCCCTTCCCCGTCAAAGGCGCTGATGTTGTTGGGCTGGGTCTTGTATTCGCCTCGCTGGTGCCGGTCCTTGTTGCTGTGGATGAGCAAATCCTCGTGCAGTTGCTTTATCTGGTTTTCAGTGATGGTGGCGGCATCCGCAGCGCCCGCAACTTCCGTAGCATTAACATCAGCAAACACTGTTTCCAGCACCGCCGCATAGCCAGCCGCCTCTTGCTCATCCCGCCGGTCAAACTGTCCGCCGTTCAGCCGGGGCAGGAGTTGTTCCACCACGCTGTTGCTCAGTTTGCCACCTTCAATGCGGATGGATGAGCCGATGCTTTCAATCATCGCGCTATGCCTGAGCTTCGCCAACCGCTGGGGAGCGAGGGAGCGAAGCTGCGAAGGTGCCGTCCATGCGCCCTTGAATTCATCAAGTTCGGCAATAATGGCGAGGGTTGCAGGGGTAATATTCAGGGTTTGGGTGAGCAGGGTCATGCCCACAAACATACCCGCAAATATCCATATAGGCAACAAATATATCCATAAATACCCATTGCCAATTCCGCCTTTTACCGCCCTGCCCTGCCCCACTCTGCCAACAGAAAAAATTCCGTTTATTGCTGCTGCTCGTTCAGTCTTTGTTGCAGCAGTTCTGTGTTTATGCGCGCCGATTCCAGTTCCGGGTCAAGTTCCAGTGCCCTTTCCAGGCTGCCGATTGCTTCCTGGAAATTGCCTGATTGTGCCAGTACGGCGCCCAGGTTGGCGTGGGCTTCGGCGCTGTCGGGATTAAGGGTGGTCAGGTGGCGATAGAGTTCCAGGGCCTGTTCATAACGCCGGGCAGTGAAGTGGAGTGCCGCGAAATGGTTCAGGGTCTGTTCGTGATTCGGGTCTATGGCCAGTGATTGCTCATAGCTCTGTTGTGCTTCCGGCAGGCGTTCAAGGCGTTCCAGTGTCAGGCCGTAATTGAAGTGAATCTGGGCATTTTGCGGGTCAATGCCGAGGATGTGCCGGTAACTTCTTAATGCTTCCTCGTAGTTGCCACCGTTGAAGTCCCGGGATGCAGCCTGTTCCAATGACTGGCGAATATTCTCATTGATTTCCAGCGCCTCCTCATAGCGTTCCGTTTCCAGATAGACGAACACCAGATGATTGCTGGCATCCTGATAATCCGGGTCAAGCTCCAGCGCTTGCAGCAGAAGCTGTTCTGCCTCATCCATCCGCCCTGCTTTGGTGGCCATGAATCCGCTGTGGTAATAGTTTTCCGCGCTTGGTCTGCTTAGCTCGGCAACTTTCTTTAGTGCTTCCAGCGTTTCCTCAAAGCGTTCCTGATTGTTTAGCGCCACTGCCAGGTTCTGATAGGCCTGATCACTCTCCGGCCGAAGTTCAATGGCGCGGCGGGCGGCCTGCTCTGCGTTGTCATATTCTTCCCGGTCAAGATAGGCGAGGCTGAGGTTGTAGTGCCCCTGATATTCTTTGGGATTAACCTCGGCGATATAGCTGAAATAAGTGAAAAAGTCTTTGTAGATTTGTGCCTGGCGGAAGCTTAGTACGCCGTAACTCAGCAACAGCAACACGGCGAGTGTTTGTGCGCCGTGCAAAACCCAGCGTGCTCTGGAAAAATGTTGGCAGAGGTGGATGGCGGCGCCAATCAGCACTGCCGTCAGGCCAACGCTGGCCAGATATTGATAGCGGTCGGCAGCGAAAGAGATGCCCATATAACTGTTGTTGGCAAAGCCGAGCATGGGCGACAGGGTTACCACGAAGAATAGCGCTCCGGCCAGCGGGCCGCGGCCAAAGCGATGCCTTGTCAGCCACAAGGCCAGTGCGGCGGCCAGGGTGGCCAGCAGTGGCAACCAGTTCAGCAATCTGGCCGGGGATACATCCCATATCAGATAGATTACCGGCAGCGGATGCGGCCAGAGCAATGTGCCCACATACAGCCACAAGGCTTTGAAGATAATAAATGGCCGCTCATACCATTCATAACTGAAACCGATAATGGCTCGGCCACTGTAATAGTTAAAATCCAGAACGGCGATGAGGAAGCCCAATGCGAACAGCGGCGCGGCAAGCTGGAAATCACGCTTGCTGATGCGCCCGTGTTGCCACCACACACAAATCAATAGCGCCACCGGCAAGGTGATGACTACGGTTTTGCTCAACATACCGGCGGTGTGCAACAGCAATATGGGCAGATACAGAATGATTTGCCGCATCAGGCTGCGTTTGTCCTGCGGTTGTTCCCGGTAACGGAACCAACAGATTGCCGTGAGCAGATAAAACAAGGTGCTCAGCATATCCTTGCGGGAAATTATCCAGGCCACCGGTTCCACATGGGTTGGATGCAGCGCGAACACGGCGGCGATGAGCCAGGCACCGGGTATGCTCAACCGCATCAGCAATCGCCACAGCAGCAATGTGTTAATGCCATGCAGCAGGATATTTACTGTGTGGAAGCCCAGTGCGTTGTATTCCCACAGTTTGTGTTCCAGCCAGAAGGCGGTGTAGGGCATCGGCCAGTAGTGGCCTTCCACGGTGGTGGTTCCCGGCCTGAACCAGATGTCATAGAGCCCGCTCAGGCCGCCCTGCACGGGTTCGGAGTCCAGCAGGAAGGTGATGTCATCCCAGATGTATGCGGCGGAAAAAGCCGGCCAGAAGCTGACCACTATCATGAGCAGCAGCGCCAGTGCCGGTAAAACTTGTGCTTGTGTTTTTGAGTTTGCCATCAGGCATCACCGGCTTTCAAGAATCTGTTGCGCCATATCCAGATTGGTGCGGGCTGATGCCAGTTGCGGGTCAAGTTCAAGCGCCCGTTCAAAACTTGCAATAGCTTCCTGCAATTGTCCCGACTGCGCCAGCGCCGAGCCGAGATTGGAATGGGCCTCGGCGCTGTTCGGTTCGAGTTCAACGGTACGCCGGTAGAGATTCAGCGCATCCTCAAAACGCCTGTCGTTAAAATACAGCGCCGCCAGCTGGCTCAGTGCCGCTTGCAGGTTTGGTTCTATGGCAAGTGCTCGCTGGTAACTTTGCTCGGCTTCCTCCAGGCGCTCAAGTTGTTCAAGAACATATCCCTGACCGAGATGAACCTGCGCATCATTGGGGTCAATGCCGGCACTGTGCTGGTAGTTTTCCAGCGCCGGTTCGTAGTTGCCTTCGCCGTATTGTCGGGAGGCAACGCTTTTTAATATGTTGAGGATATTCGGATTGATTTCCACTGCCTGCTGGTAGCGTCCGGTGTCAAGGTAAAGGCCGGTTAGCTGGCTCAGGGCATCCTGATGAGCGGGGTCAACGGTCAATGCATTGCGGAGATAATCTTCCGCTTGTTGCCTGCGCTCCAGCAGGGTGGCGATATGCCCCATGTGGAAATAGTGTTCCGCCGTTACCGGCCTCATCAGTTTGGCAACTTCCTGCAAGGATGCCAGGGTTTCTTCATAACGCTCCAGTTTGTGCAGTGCCGATGCCAGGTTCTGATGTGCCAGCAGTGCTTCGGGGTCAAGCACGGTGGCGTAACGGGCGGCCTCTGCTGATTCTTCCAGACGTTCCAGTTCCAGCAGGGCGAAGCTGAGGTTGATGTAGGTGCCGGCGGAGTCGGGATCTTTTTCAATGGAGGTCCTGTAGGCTGCTACGCCTTCTTCGGGTTTCCCTGCATCTACCAGAGCAAGGCCGTAGTTATAGTAACCGCTGTGTGCATCGGGATTCATTGTGATGGTATGACCCCACAAGGTAACATCATCCCGATAAACCTTTGCCTGATTCCAGGTTAGTACGCCGTAGCCCACCAGCACTAGTGCGGCCAGTATTTTTACAGCGTAACTTCCCAACCTGTAAGGGGCACTGGACTGCGCGATTGCCGCTCCCTGCGTAGTGTTATGTGATGCGCTTTGCTCCTGAACAGTTCCTTCGTCTTGTGTGGCACTGCCCTCCTCCAATATGGTTATTGCTCCTGCCCCGTCCGTGATAACTTGCTCTTTGCTGCCAGTCGGAATCCGTTTAAGAAGCGTAACTGCAATGCCAACCAGCACGGCAATCAGACTGGCACTGGCAAGATATTGATAGCGGTCGGCAACGAAGGAAAACTGCATGAACGCATTTAGCGCAAGACCAATCATCGGCGACAGCATGACTGCAAACAATAACGCGCCTGCCAGCGGACCACGTCCTATGCGATGTCTTGCCAGCCACAAACCAAGAATGAGAGCGAGGCCAGCCAGCAACGGCAGCCAATTCAACAGGATGCCCGGGTTAATATTCCATTGGGGATAAATCCCCATAAGCGGATGCGGCCACAGCAGTTTGCCAGCATAAAACCACAAAGCCTGAGGAGCGATAACCAGACGTTCCAGCAAATCGTAATTGAAATCAATAACCGCCCGTCTGTTATACCAGACAATTTGCAGGATGGTGATGATTGCACCAATCAGGAACAGCGGTGCCACCTGCCTGACATCGGTTTTTGTAATGCGACCGTGTTTCCACCACAGATGAATCAGCAAGGCGGCGGGCAAGGTGATAATCAAACTCTTGCTCAGCATTCCGGCGATGAACAATGCCACCAGCGGCAGATATGTGCCAAGCTTCGGCCGCTCGCGGAAACGCAGCCAGCTTCCTGCTGCAAGCAGATAGAACAGGGTTGCCAGCAAGTCTTTGCGGCCAATAGCCCAGGCCACCGCTTCCACATGTACCGGATGCACCGCGAACACGGCGGCGATGAACCAGGCGGCGGGAACATCAAGCCGGGTTAGCAAACGCCACAACAACACCGTGTTGGCACTGTGCAACAACAGATTAACCACATGGGAAGCGAGGGGATTGAAACCAAACAGCAACTTGTGTTCCAGCCAGAAGGAAGAATACAGCAACGGCCAGTAGTGTGCTTCCTGACGCACCTGCCGTGGGTCAAACCAGATATCCAGCACCCCGGCCCACTCACTTACCGGCGCCGCATCAAGGAATATCTTGTCATCCCACACATAACCGGCGAACAACACCGGCCAGTAGCTCACCAGCACCAGCAAGGGCAGCGCCAGCAGTGCCAGATTTTCCGGCGTCCAGCGCAGGAATTGCCGGTGCGCAGGTTTCCGGGCCAGCGCGGATGCTCCGACAGAACCGGAAGAACGTTTGTTGCGTTTTTTCTTGGATTTCGCCATAAGTAATTCGGTTATTATACCTGTTCGTGTTTATGGTGTTGCATCCTCGCTTAATCTCTGCCGCGCCATTTCCAGATTGAATTTGGCAATTTCCAGATCCGGGTCAATCGCCAGCGCCCGCTCATAACTTTCAATAGCTTCTTCCAGGTAGCCCATCTGCCCCAGCGCCGAGCCCAGGTCGGAATGAGCCTCGGCATTGTCTGAATCAATGGCGGCGCCTTGCCGATACAGGTCCAGCGCAATTGCATACTCCTCCGCATTGAAGTAAAGTGAGGCGACATGGCTCAGTGCCTGCTTGTTGTTCGCGTTGTTCGGGTCTTGTTCCAGCGCCACCTTGAACGCTTCCACTCCTTCATCCAGATATTCCTGATCTATCAAAGCCAGACCACGGTTGTAATGTGCCCGGTGTGCTTGTGGATTGTTGGCAACGATGTGATTCCAGAAGGTGATGCCATCACGGTAAATACCTGCCTGCTGGAAAGTGAGCAGGCTGCAAACTATGAGTAGTGGTGTCATAAGCACCGTTGCGCCGTGTTTCTGCACTATTGTGCTTATTTTATCTGTCTTATCTGTCGTATCGCTCATATCTGTCATACTTGTCGCATCGTGTTCTGTTCGCTTGCCTGAAATGCTTTGGCAAGCGGTTATAAGAGTGGCTATCAGCACTGCCACTAAACCGGTGCCAGCCAGATATTGATAGCGATCGGCAACGAATGCGTATTCCATGTAGCTGTTGTTGGCAAAGCCCAGCATCGGCGACAGGGTTATGGTGAAGAATAAAACACCCGCCAGTGGACCGCGGCCGATGCGATGTCTTGCCAGCCACAGGGTCAGGACGAGAGCGAGGGCAGCCAGCAGGGGTAACCAGTTTAGCGGGTTGGCCGAGTTCACATCCCAGGGCGAGTAGATTACCTGCAAGGGGTGAGGCCACAGCAATTTGCCGAGATAAAACCACGAGGCTTTGCCGGCAATGGTTAAGCGTTCAAAGAGATTAAAGGTAAATTCAATCTCGGCGCGGTTGCTATAATAGCTAATATCCAGTAAGGCGATGATGAGGCCAACTACGAACAGCGGGATAACATGAGTGATGTCTCGCCTGTCAATGCGCCCGTGCTGCCACCACACCAGAATTAACAGGGCGGCAGGCAAGGTTATGGTTACAGTTTTACTCAGCATACCGGCGCTGTATAGCAGCAGCATGAGCAGATATTGAGTGATGCGCGGTTGCAGGGTATGCCTGCCCTTCGGCTGTTCGCGGAAGCGTAGCCAGCAACCGGCGGCAAGCAGATAGAACACGGTGGCGAGCAAATCCTTGCGCCCCATTGCCCAGGCCACCGCTTCCACATGAGTTGGGTGTAGCGCGAACACGGCGGCGATGAGCCAGGCACCGGGCAATGTTATCCGGGTTAGCAGCCGCCATAGCAGTAGCGTGTTGATGCTGTGCAGCAGGATGTTGGTGAGATGGAAACCGAAGGGGTTGTAGCCCCACAGTCTGTGGTCCAGCCAGAAAGAACTGAACAACATTGGCCAATAGTGGGCTTCCAGTTCTATGGTTTCCGGCCTGAACCAGATGTCGGCCAGACCCATCAGGCTCTGTATCGGCGCGGCTTCCTGGAATACCTTGTCGTCCCAGACGAAACCGCCGAAGAAGGCCGGCCAGTAGCTGGCCACTATCATTAACAACAATGCCGCCGCCGCCAGTACTTCCTGAGGTTGGGGCAGTGTAAGATGTCGCGCAGCTTTGGGTATTGCGCTTGCCTCTGGTGCGGGAGAGTCATGGCGCACTGTTGCGGAACGCTTATTACGTCTTTTTCTGGATTTTGCCATGGGGTTTGGAACAATGATTATGCAATTCAGGCCGGATAGCACTATAATCGCCTATTTTAACCCTAATTGTGGAGTTTTTCAGGAATGAGCAAACGCAGTAAACGCTCCCGCAAAGCCGGACGCAATACCGAGCGTAACACCGGACGTAACCCTGAGCACAGCGCCGGACGCAACCCTGGGCGTAATACCGAACAACACCGGGCTGTTGCTACGCCTGCGGCATCGGTGCCTTTGGCTTCAGGCTCAGCATCACCTGCGGCGTTTGCGCATCAGTTACACACATTTGTGCGGCGCCCCGAGGTTATTGTTGCCGGTTTTGGTCTGTTGTGTCTTGCATTAATCAGCCGTCTGCTGATTGATCTTACCGGGCATGACTATGCCCTGTTCCTGCCGCGCATGCTAGACTCCCATCTCTTCTATCTGAAAAACGGCCTTGCCATTCAGGATTATACGGCGTCTTTTTGCGCCGGTATTTTTAATTTCGCCAATCCGAATTCATTGTCGATATCACTGTCTCAGGCAATCGCCTATCTGTTTGGTCCGGTGTTTGCCATGCAGGCTGCCTTTACGCTGTCTGCAATGCTGGCCGGTGTGGGTCTTTATTTTTGCGGGCGTTACTGGGGGCTGGATACTATGCCGGCTTGCATGGCGGCCATCGCGGTTAGCTTTAACGGTTTTATGCTGGTGCACATAGTTGTCGGCCATGCCAGTTATTATGGCTATGGCTTTATGCCTGCGATTGCTGCTTGCCTGTTGTATGGTGCCGAGGCGGTGCGGCAGGGGCAGGCACTGCGGGCGGCGGTGCTTGGCAGCCTTGCCGCGCTATTGCTGGCGGCGGTGGTTTACACGGTTGGCATCATTTTGTTGCACATACTGACCAGCATAATGTTGATTTTGCTGATTTGTGGTGGCTTTCATCGTAACTGGATTAAGGCTGGTCTGTTTTATCTGGTGTGTCTGGCAGCCGCGGTGTTGTTATCCGCGCCGAAGATTGAAGCGGCTCTGGCGATGAATGAAAATGTGAGCCGCGGTTTTTATCCGCTACCGGGTTTCAGTTTTCTCGGCCTGCCGGTTGTGTTGTCCCAGGGGTTGTTCTGGTTTCCGGCGGAAGCCACTATGAATGAGCACTTTCGCAACTATCAGTTTTATTTGCCCTGGCATGAGACTTACTACGGCTTCACGCCGGTGGTGTTGCTGCTCGGGGTGGCGGGTTTGTATGTTGGCCGCAAGAAATTGGCGTTCCGCGCCTTCTGGTTGCGGCGGCCGGTGGTTGCGGTTTTGGTTGCCATCATGCTGGTGCTGCCTTATGCGGTGAACTTGTATGAACCTAACTGGAACCAGTTTCTTAAATCGTTGCCGGTCATTGGTCAGTTCAGTGGCCTGATACGCTTCTTTATTGTTTATATCCCGGTGCTGGCGCTGGTTCTTGGCTGGTCGTGGAATCATTGGAAGAATATACCACTCATCGCCCCGCTGGCTTTGATAGCGGTGCTGGCTATCGTTCAGTTTCAGGCGATAAAAATTAACACCGCAACAGCAATGTATAATGACCCGGAGCCGATTCTGAACGCATGGGCGTCCGGAGCGGAGCAAATTCCGCCGATTAGTGCCCTTGAGATTCAGGTTAGAACCGAAGCTGATGGCTCTAACATTGCGGTTCATGCGCCGGCCAATGACCATGTGTTCGTAGAGGGTCGTTCCAATGCCCTGTGTTATGAGTCGCTGTTTGGCTATCGCGGTGAAAGGTATCCGTTTGGTCCCCTGCGCTTCGGCGATATTACAGCGGTGGACGCGAACGGCAATCTTAACCTGAAAAACCCCGCCTGTTACGTGTATCCCGAAGAGAATATGTGCGAGCCGGGGGATCACTTCAAGCAAGACCAGGTGGCGGAGATGATAGCGCTGGTTAATTATGAACAGCCTGACCTGGCGATTTCAAACGAGCGCCGCATTGCCAACTTCGCCAGCGCTTCAACACTACTGGTAATGCTGGGAATAGTGTTCTTGCAACTGGGGCTGTGGGTTTATCGTCTGTTGCCCCGGCGGCAGAACGCAGCAGCGAATGATGCGTCTGTTGCCCCGACGGCAAAACGCAACAGCGAATGATGCGTCTGTTGCCCGACGGCAAGGCGAAACAATGAATGATGCAAATGACGGGTAACAGGCGGGTGGGTAACAATAGTACCTGTAGCATCGTAGTAATACCCATGAGATTAAGGATACAACCGGGAACATAGCTATGTCACTTTATCGTTTTCTTCGCGACAGTGCCCTGTTTGCACTGGCCAGCAAATACCGCATCAGGCTGTATCGGATTGTTGCCGCCATTGCGCTCGGCGTTATTACACTTTGGCTGTATCCTGATATTGGTGTTTATCTGAGTCAGGAAAGTGGCGAACGCAATATGTGGGCTGGCACGGTGCTGATGGGCAAGACGGTAGTTGTGTATGCCGCATTCATTTATGCACTTTGGCAATTTCGCCCTGAGCCTGCAAGCGGCGACAAGCCCGGCCTTGTCAGGCGGCTATTGGCATTTGCAGGCAGAAATGGGTTTAAGTTTTTCCGGATTGCCGTGGCTGTTGCGCTTGCTGCGCTTGTGCATTGGTTGTATGGAGATATTGCCGACTATTTTGCAAACAATCAGTATCTGTTATTCGCCCTCATCACCAAAACCATCATTGTTCTTGTCGCATTCGTCTATGTGCTTTGGCAACTTCGCCCCGGCTCCTGGGGTGCTCAGAAGGCAGCTTCCGGTGGAGGAACTGGTACGGCCTCAGCATCTGGCTCTGATATGAGCTCGGCGCCTGGCTTTGATACGGGCTCGGCATCTGGTTCTGATACGGGTTCGGCGTCTGGCTCTGATATGGGCTCGTCTAGCTCTGATGCGGCAGCGGCGTTTGGCTCCGCTACAACGGATTCAACAGAGACCGGGCACAGCCACGTGCCACTGAACCAAACTCAGGATACTGCGGGTAACTACACCTCATCAGCCGAGGAACCTTCTGTAAACACAGCGAATCCACTCGGTTTTTTTCAAAGAGCCGGAAGAATTCCCCTGACCTCCTGGGTGAGAAAAGGCGTGAACCGAAGCATGGAATGGGCTAAACAATTGCCGTCCGCCGTTAAAGGAGTTAGTCAAAAATTTCGGCAATGGAGAAAGAAACCTGCGGAGCAATAAACTATCACGCAGTTGGTAAACCAGAGCACAAGCCCGGGTCTGGCGCATCTCGTTACTTTCATCCCTCGCTCTGGCCATCCCTTGCTCTGGCTTGCTGTCTCTCAGCAAACCTTTCCCAGTAGGCTTGCAGTTCTTCTTTCACTACCGGCGCGAGCAGGTAAAGCCCGATGATGTTGGGTAGTGAGATTAAAAATACCAGGGCATCGGAAAAACTCAGCACTGCTTCCAGTTGCACCGTGCAGCCAAGAATACCAAACAGGCAAAAAACAAATTTGAATACGGCTTCCTTTAGTTTGCCCTCCCCTACCAGATAGGTCCAGCCTTTCAGCCCATAGTAGGCCCAGGCAATCATGGTGGAGAAAGCAAACAACACGGCAATAAACGACAGGGGTACGGTGGACCACGGCAGCGTACTGGCGAAGGCGCGTGATGTCAGTTCTACTCCCTGCACTCCCGAATCACCCATAGTCGGTTCATAGATGGTCGTTAGAATAACCAGCGCGGTTAGCGTGCATACCACCACCGTATCAATGAAAGGTTCCAGCAGCCCCACATAGCCTTCGGTGGCGGGTTCCGCCGTGCGTACTGCCGAATGTGCTATGGCGGCGCTGCCGATGCCCGCCTCGTTGGAAAAAACCGCCCGTTGAAAACCTAGAATCATTACGCCAACAAATCCACCGGCCATACCCTGTGGTTGAAACGCTTCGGAGAAAATAGCGGAGACAGCCCAGGGTAAACGCTCGGCATTCAGCAATATAATAGTGATGCTGAACAGCAAATAGGCCAGCGTCATGAACGGCACCAGCCGACTGGTAACCCGTGCAATACTTTTCAGGCCGCCGATAATCACCACGCCCACCAGAGTGGCGATAATTAGCCCGAAAGCCCAGCCGGCCGAGCGGAAAGGACTGTCATCCCCGCCGGTGATATAAACGAACTGCTCAAAAGCCTGATTGGACTGGAACATATTGCCAATGCCCAGACAACCGATAACGATGGCCAGCGCATAAAAGCCGCCCATCGGCTTTGCCAGCAGACCGAGCCCGCGTGCGCGCATCACTTGTTCAATGTAATACATGGGACCGCCGGAAACAGTGCCGTCTTCATTAATGCGCCGGTATTTCACCCCCGCAATACACTCCACCAGCTTGGTTGACATACCCAGGAAGCCGGCCAGCATAAGCCAGAAGGTAGCGCCCGGTCCGCCGAGGGTGATGATGATGGCAACGCCACCGATGTTGCCGATGCCCACTGTGCCGGAAACCGCCGTGGCCAGGGCCTGGAAGTGGCTCACCTCTCCGGTTTGCCGCGGGTCGGTATAATCTCCTTTAACCAGCCTTACCGCATGCACGAAGCCGCGAATATTGATGAAGCCGAAATAGAGGGTGAAGAAGGCGGCGGCAAGAATCAGCCAGGCCACGATTAGCGGCAACTCGGTGCCGGCTACCGGCACACTGTAAAAAATAAAACTGGAAACTGCCGCGGCGATTGGTTCCACTGCCGCATTGATAGCAGCATCTATTCCTGTTGTTGTTTCCTGTTCCATGATACGGGTCCGGGGTTAGGGTTCCACAAACTCTACGTTGTAGTTTACAGGGGGTTCGGGAGCATTATCGCCTGCGAGCAGGCGGATGAAATCCAGGGTTACCAGGATTGGCTGGTGGTTTGTCCATTGCATAACTTCCGTCGCTTCCTGTGTGTGCCACAGGGTGAGTACATCTTCGGTGAATTCAGTATCCCGGGTGAAGGCTTCCAGAACTGTTGAGTTACCTTGTTCGTCCCAGTATACCAGCCTGCCCTGCGCTGCGTCCGGTGTGATTTGTGGTACGTAGGCTGGCAGTCGATGGCCGAATAAATCGGCATCCTGGCCGTCTTCTCTTATTGGTTCACCTTCGGCATAACGCACTACCAGATAGCGGACACCTTCCGGAGTTTCACTTACTCCGGTTACTTCCAGCAGTTGACCCGCTATGATATGGCTCACATAGCGTTGAGCCTCGGTTGGCAGTGTAATCAAATCTTGTGCCACCGGTTGGTCATAGAATGGTATTGCTTTGTGCAGGTAGTAATATCCGCCTGTGCCGAAGTAGGCGCGGGTTGAATCCAGTATGCCGGTTACATTGTCATCCGTCGCCAGCTTGCGGTAGATGCGGAAGTGCGGGTCCTGATTGCGCAGGAATCCCACCATTCCACTCTCTTGGGTAAAAGCACGATATAGATGATTGAATCGGTTCTCGGCATCGGGGTCAAAGCGAGTCCCTAGCCACGGCAAGCTGTTGGACACCCCAGCCAGCGATACGGCCAATGCCAGCACCAAACAGAACACCGGCCTGCCCCACGCTTGCCAGTTGATGCTTTGCCGGACTGCTCCTTCCAAAGCACTTGCGGATGATTTGTTATTTGATTCGTTGTTTATAACTACTTCATCGGGTAGCGTTGCCTTATGTGCATTGTGTGTGACAAGGTGCGGCAAAGTAGTCGCCGCAAAGTCTGCCAGCAGCATCAGCCAAAGCGGCACTACCATGAAGATAAAGCGGTATTCTTTGTGTGTCTGTGTGCTGTGGAACACTAGCAAAAACAAACACAACAATAACAGCCAGCCGCGTCGTCGCCAGTCAATAGCACCGGCAAACAGCGCCACCAGAGCCAGACCGCAACTGCCCATTGTTAGCCAGATGGGAACTTGCAGGTAACTTAATACATCGGGTTCCTCCCAGATAGCCGCGAAATTTACACGGATATTTAATATGTAGGAATAAAACCAGCCACCCCAGCTTAGTTTTTCAAACAACCCCACGGCGAACAGACCCGCCAGACCACCGGCGAAAATCGCCAGCCGTCCGTGGTTTGTGGTGCGGACGAATTCTATCAGCAACACCAGCCCCGCCACCGGTGCATACTGCATCCGCACTGCCGCCACCAGTGTTGCCAGTAGTGCCAAGCCCAGCCCGCGCCGAACACTGCAGGGTGCGGTGCTAATCAATGCCAGCATGCCGAACAACAAGGCGGTGGTGGTGAACTCGGTCATCGGTTTGTGTGCGAAGACGATTAACTCATACCAGAAGCAGCCCAGTAACAGCGCGATGCGTGCGGCAGCTTCGCTGAAATGGCGCCGTCCGAAAGTATACATACCCAGCGGTATCAACAATGACAACGCGCAGAAGAACAACTTGACCAGCGGGATGTAAAACCGGGGTTCACCCAGGCCAACACTATCCGCTACCAGTAATACTCCCGCTACCAGACTGGGAATAAACCAGGAACGCCCGCCGTAAAAAAACTCCCAATAACTGGCGCCGCTACCAAAAGCCAATTTGTGCGCCGGTTCCAGATATTGCATGACTTCATCGGGGTGCAGCACAAAATCTCCTGTTAGTGCTACCAGTGCCCGCAATAGAAAAGCCGCCGCCAACAACACCGGCAACCAGCGCCAACGCGGTTCAGCAGGTTCCGTTAAATGCACAATGGCGCCCGCCCTCGCTTCAAGGCTGGATAGCCCGGCCTGCCGTTCCCGTTTATGCGCCGATTGCGGTGCTTGGGGTGGCTGTTTATGGTGTCTTCTTTTTCTTTTGCTCATTGCCTGCTGCTCATTGTTCACTGCTCATCGTTGATTCATCAGTGCTTTATTTACTGACTCCGATTAGCTCCGCTGCGTATATAGTCAAGACCGGCACGGGCGTCCTGGTGGCCGGGGTCTATTGCCAGCACCTGAAGGAAGTAGCGTTGTGCTTCCTGCGGCCGGTTCAGGTCGTTGAGGGCTATGTGCCCCATCCTGTAATAGTGTTCTGCCGATGTTGACTGCTCTGCTATTTGTTGTAGCAATGGCAGCGTTTCCTCATAGCGTTGCTGGCTATACAGTGTTGCTATCAAATTGTCCTTTGCCTGCTGACTGTCAGGGTCCAGTTCCAGAGCGGCTCTGGCGGCAACTTCCGACTCCTGATAGCGTTCAAGTTGGTACAGCATGAAACTGATATTGGTGTGAGAGACAACCGGGTTGTAACTCCGCGGAATATCCAGTCTGAAAGCCTCCACGGCTTCCTCCAAACGTCCCTGCTCCCCCAAAGCGGTGCCCAACTCAAAATAGGCGTTGGCCGCCGTGGGGCTGTGTGCAATAACATCTTGCCAGAAAGTAACATCATCACGATAAATCTGTGTTTGCTGCCAACTTAGCACGCCACAAGTTAGCAGTAACAACACGGCCAGTGCCTTTCCAGCATAGTTGACCAGCCCGTGCAAGGCGTTACTTCTGCGAGTATCGGCGGCGGCTTCCTGTGCGTTGCTGTGGATGCCAGTGTCGCCCTCCTCTGCTGCTGTTTGCGCAACATTTGCTTGTGCGGCACCGCTTCCGCGTGTGTTGGATGCGGGCTCATCGGGTGTCAGGCTGGCGAGGATATGTTGATACGCGGTTACGGCGGCAGCTATTAGCACCACCAGAAGACCAGTGCCGGCCAGATATTGATAACGGTCGGCGGCGAAAGTGAATACCATATAAACATTGGGAAAGAAGCCGAGCATGGGCGATATGGTTATCGCATAAAACAGAGCACCGGCCAGCGGGCCGCGACCTATTCTATGTCGCGCCAGCCACAGACCCAGGGCGAAAACCGGAGCAGCCAGCAGTGGCAGCCAGTTCAGCAGATTAGCGGGGTTTATGTCCCAAAGGGGATACATCACCATCAGCGGATACGGCAGCAGCAGCTTAATCGGATAAAACCACAATGCCTTGCTGGCGATAATCAGATGTTCCCAGGGTTCATAGCTAAACTGGATAATGGCCTTATCAATATGATGGTTGATGTCAACGGCGCCGAGAACCAGAGCCAGCAAAAACAGCGGCATTACCCGGCTGAAATCCCGCGAAGTGATACGCCCATACTGCCACCACACCCAAACCAGCAAAGCGGCAGGCAGGGTAATGACGAAACTCTTGCTGAACATACCGGCGGTGAACAGCGCCAGCATTATAAGCAAGGTGCGGGATGTGGGTCGCTCCCGGTAGCGCAGCCAGTAAGTTGCGGTTAGCAGATAGAACAGGGTGGCAAGCAAATCCTTGCGGCCAATCACCCAGGCCACCGACTCCACATGCACCGGATGCAATACAAACACCGCGGCAATCAGCCAGGCACCGGGCACTGCCATCTTCGCCAGCAAACGCCAGAGTACAACTGAAACAGCGCCGTGCAATAACACATTAACCAGATGGTAACCGAGGGGATTGAACCCCCACAGTTTGTGTTCCAGCCAAAAAGTAGTATAGACCAGCGGCCAGTAATGAGTTTCCAGCGGCACACTACGGGCCAGATTGAACCAGATATCTCCCAGCCCAGATAACTCAGCTATTGGCGCTGCCGAATGAAACACCCTGTCATCCCAAATAAAGCCAGCGAAGAAAACTTCCCAGTAGCTAACTAGCGCCAGCAGAAACAATGTCGCTCCCGCCACTTGTGGCAGCCAGCGCTGAAACGGATGTTGCGTGGTGAGCAGGCCGGACTTTGCGGCAGACTTGGCAACGGACCGTGCGGATGCCGTAGCGGCTCCGGGAGACAAAGCCACCCCGCCATGCTGCCCGGCTTGCGGAGAAGCTGCGCCACGTCTCTTGCGATGTTTTCGTCTTTTAGCCATTGGCTTTCCTGTGATTAGTTGTTTGTGATTGGCTGTCTGGAAACCAGTTGTCTAATGAATTAACGGCTTGCAGTTAAAATCAATTACCCTGATTCAGCCTTTGCCGTGCCAGTTCCATATTGGTAAGAGCCGATTCCAGTTGCGGTTGAAGAACCAGTGCGCGCTCAAAACTTGCTATCGCCTCTTCCAGGCGGCCTGTTTGAGCCAGTGCCGAGCCGAGGTTGGAGTGGGCGTCGGCATTGTTTGGTTCCATTTGGACTATGCGCTGGAACAGTGTCAGGGCTTGCTCATAACGTCCTTCGTTAAAGTACACCGCCGCAAGCTGACCCAAAACCTGAGGATGCTCTTGGTCAAGCCCGAGTTCCAGGGCGATGGCTTGAAGGTTGTAGTTGTCAGCCTGCCGGGTTCGCCCCAGTTCGTTGGCAATGCTTGCCATTTGACGATAGGGACCCACTGATGGCTGCGGCATCAGTTCGGCAATTTTTTCCAGTACAGGCAGCGCATCGGCCTTGCGCTCCTGCTCAAGCAACACTGCCGCCAGATTCTGATAGCCTTGCAGGCTTTCAGGTTCCATCCCTAGCGCATGACGCAGGTTGCCTTCCGCTTCCTCAAAACGGTCCAGTTCCAGCTGGGCGCTGCCCAGGTTTATGTAGGCGGCGGCGGTGCGGTAGTTCACTCCTTGCGGGTCTTTCTCTTGTTCAATTGCAGTTGGTCCTTCCTCAATGGCGCGCTGCAACACATCCACTGCTTCTTCGTGGCGGTCAAGTTCCATCAGGGCGCTGCCCAGGTTGACATAGGCCTTGGTTAATTTGGGATAGTGTTTGATTGATTCATAGAAAGCACTCACCGCCTCTTCCTGACGATCAAAACTCATCAGGAAGGTGCCGAAGTTGTAGTAACCCTCAAAGGCATCGGGATGGGTGTCGGTTACATGGGTGAACAAAACAATTTTATCTTTATACACTTCCGCTCGCTGATAAGTGGCCACCCCGCAGACCAGTAGCAACACCGCGGCCAGTGCTCCGGCGCCCCAGCGCATTCCGTTATTCACCAGTTGCCGGGAAAGAAACACCGCCGCGCCAACCAGCACGATGATGAGACCCGCACTGGCCAGATATTGATAGCGGTCGGCAACGAAGGCGAACTTCATGTAGCTGTTATTAAAGAAGCCGAGCATGGGCGACAGGGTTATGGCAAAGAATAGGGCACCGGCCAGCGGTCCGCGCCCTATGTGATGTCGCGCCAGATACAGTGCCGCTGCCAGAGCCAATGCCGCCGGCAGCGCCAGCCAGTTCAGCAGGTTTGCCGGGTTAAGATCCCAGTCGTTGTTGTAGATGAATAGCAAGGGATGCGGCCACAATAGCTTCTCGGCGTAAAACCACAAGGCCTTGCTGATAATGATTAGTCGTTCCCACCAGTAATAGTCAAACTCAATAAGCGTTCTGCCAGCGAAGAATCGCAAATCCAGAACGCCGAGGATTAAGGCAAGCGCAAACAGTGGCGTTACATGCATAACATCCCGCCCCCTGATGTGCCCCTGCTGCCACCACACCCATACCAGCAGGATGGCGGGCAAGGTAATGGCAACAGTCTTGCTCAGCACACCGGCGGTGTATAGCAGCAGCATGAGCAGATACAGGCCAATGCGCGGTTGCGAGTTGCGTCTGTTTTTGGGGCGTTCGCGGAAGCGTAGCCAGCAGAACATGGCGAGCAGATAAAACAGGGTGGCCAGCAAATCCTTGCGGGCGATTATCCAGGCTACTGCTTCCACATGCACCGGATGAACGGCGAAGAAGGCGGCGATGAGCCAGGCACCGGGTACTGCCATGCGTAGCAATAGTCGCCACATCAATACTGTGTTGATGCCGTGTAACAGAATGTTGACGGTATGGAAGCCCCAGGGAGAATGCGTGGCGTCAAACCCCCAGAGTTTGTGTTCCAGCCAGAAGGAAGTGTATAGCACCGGCCAGTAGTGGGATTCCGAACCTATAATGCCGGGGTTAAACCAGATATCCCGAAGCCCGCCCCACTCTCGCACCGGTAGCGCATCGCTGAATATATTGTCATCCCAGAGGAAGCCGGCGGTGAAGGCGGGCAAATAACTGGCCGCGACCATTAGTAGCAGTGCGGCAAATTGCAGCGTGATTAATATCCTGGGTTGCAAGAAGTTGATACCTTGCGATATATCCGCAAAAGCGCGTTTCTGCTCAGCTGCTGCGCCAAAGTCGGTAGCCGCGGGTGCTGCTTGCGACAGCTGGTTGCCGTTATGCTGAGCCGCTGCACGCCTTTTACGTTGTTTTCTGCTCTTGGCCATTAGTCATCCCGGCGATGTGCACTTTCTTCAGCCTTGGCAAATGTCCAATAAGAATTCAGGAAATAATTGACCACTGTTGCGGGAACAATACCACAGGCTTGCAAAACGATTAGCTGAGTTTGCGGAAACAGCAGCGACAGCGCAATGAAAGTGGCATAACTCACCACCAGCGACAGCAGCGATACCAGATTATACTTGATGCCACGGATGCGCTTGCGCCCATACATAACACGGTCGGCAAAAGTCCAGTAATTGTTTAGCAGGAAGTTCCATATAATAGACAGCTCAATAGCCACCGGCGAGGCAATGAACTCGTGTATGCCAAGTTCCAGCAGCAACTGAAACGCACCAAGATTAACAACAACGCCGGTAAGCCCGGTAATGCTGAACTTGATGAAAGTTTTGGAACTGCTCAGACGTAGCCACCACACCGTATAGAAAAACTCCAGCATACTGTCAAAACCCAGTTTGGTTTCGCCGTGTGTGCGGTCGCTGAAATGGATGGGCACTTCAACGATGCGGGCATTGGTGTGCACCAGCCTGTGCAGCAGTTCCACCTGAAACACATAGCCGTTGCCGCGCACCTGTTCCACTTGCACCGCACGCAAAGCCCCTGCCCTGATTGCCTTGAACCCCGCCGTGCAATCTTTTACACCCTTGATGCCGGCAATCCAGCGCGCCAGCCGATTGCCCCAGCGTGATAACAGCCTGCGTTGCAAACCCCAGCGCTCATCCAGACTGCCGCCGGGCACATAGCGGCTGCCAATGGCCACATCGGCACTCTTTCCGGCATTCTTTCCGGCACTCTCCCCCGCATCCCCTTCCAAACCCGCCAGCAATCTGGCCGCGTCCGCCGGGTTGTGTGAGAAATCCGCATCCATCTGGATTACCACTTCGGCGCCAAGCTTATCCAGCGCATGATTCATACCGCGCACATAAGCCACACCCAATCCCTGACGCTGGCCGGACAGCAGATTTACACGGGAATCGTTGGCGGCGAATTTTTCAACCAGGGCGGCGGTGCCATCGGGGCTGCTGTCGTCCACTATCAGGAAGCGGAAGTCGGCGGCGGGATACAGGCTGGTCAGTTGCTCCAGCAAAGGGGTGATGTTCTCCGCCTCGTTGTATGTTGGAATGATAAAACAAGCTTTCATCAAGGCAGACTCAGCGTAACTAATCTGGAATTCCGCGCACCGCCGACGGCGATGGACAGATATTGTTTGCCATCCACCATATAAGTCATAGGTGTGCCTGCCGGTGGCAGAGGCAAGGTAACTTCGTGGATGATTTCACCGCTGGCCTTGTCAAAAGCCCGTAGCAGGTTGCGGCCGCCATCGCTTTGGGCAAGGAACAACAGGGTGCTGGTGAGCACCGGACCGGTGCGGCTGGGGCTGCCTACCGGGCCCGGGTCAAGAATGCCCATATCAATGATGCGCTGGCGGATGCCTTCGCCGTGCGGCACCATCCAGATGTGTTCGCCGCTGTTCATATCAATTGCGGTAATGCGGCCATAAGGTGGTTTGGTGAGTGGCAAGCCTTGTGGGCCGCCTATTGAGGTTGTGCCGCCGCGCACGTAAGCCAAATCGGTTTGTGTTGCATCCGCTTCTTCCAGTTGCGCCACGATGGGCGAAGTGGCGGACGGGATGTAATACATTCCCGTATCCGGATCAAACGCACCGCCATGCCATATTGCGCCACCGGCCCAGCCGGGGAGGTTGATGGTGCCTCGCAACGAGGGCGGGGTGAATAGTGGGCCGTAATCAAAGCGTTCAATGTTTTGCAGTGCGGCGGCGCGTAACTCGGGGGTGAAATCAATGAGGGTTTCCTCGCTTATGCCTTGTAATTCAAAAGCGGGCGGGCGGGTTGGGAATGGCTGGGTGGGTGATGCGCGTTCGCCGGGCACGGTGCTTTGTGGCACTGCTCGCTCTTCAATCGGCCATACTGGTTCTCCGCTTACCCGGTCAAACACGTAGGTGAAGCCTTGTTTGCTGAGTTGGGCGACGGCCTTGATGGGGCGTCCGTTTACTGTGATATCCATTAGTGTGGGGGCGGCGGGCAAGTCGTAATCCCATAATCCGTGATGCACCATTTGGAAATGCCAGATGCGTTCGCCGGTGTCGGCTCTTACCGCGACCAGGCTTTCGGCGAACAGGTTGTCGCCCTTGCGCAAGCCGCCGTACCAATCGTTGGTGGGTGTGCCGATGGGCAGATAGACGATGCCCAGTTCATCATCGGCGCTCATGATGGTCCAGGAGTTGGTGTTGCCGGTGTATTGCCATGAGTCGTCTTCCCAGGTGTCGTTGCCGAACTCACCTGCCTGGGGGATGGTTTTGAACATCCATTCCAGTTCGCCGTTGTGGGGGTTGAAAGCGCGCACATGGCCGGGGGGCATTTCTTTGTAAGGGGGTATATCGTGGACGATTGAGTTGACGATGACGCGGTTGTTGGTAACCAGTGGCGGGGATATAACGCCATACAGGTCGCGGTTAACATCTCTGCCCAGGCCCAGAGTGAGATCAATGTTACCGGCATCGCCGAACTCGGGGTCTGGTTGGCCGGTGTTGATGTCAATGGACCAGAGTCTGGCATCGTAGGTGGCGAAGAACAGGCGTTCCTTGTTGCTCTCCGTGTCGCTGTCGTCTTCGCGCCAGTAGGCCACGCCGCGGGTGTTGTAGCCCAGGTTTGCGGGGCGTCCGGCTTCCCAGGCTTTGGTATCAAACACCCAGAGTTCTTCGCCGTTGCGGGCATCAAGTGCGGCGATGCGGCCATAGGATGTGGGGATGTATAGCACGCCGTTCACTTCAAGTGGGGTGGCCTTGAATGCTGCAGGGATGGCGCGGAAATTCTCTTGCTCCAGATTTTCGGCGACGGTGGGGTTGTCGGTGCTAATCCATTCCCAGGCGATGTGTAACTGAGATACGTTGTCGGCGTTAATCTGGTCAAATGGTTTGTATTTTTGCGAGCCGTTATCGCCGCCGTAGCTTGGCCAGGTGTCGGCTGTTGCTACTGTCGTTGCTATTACTGCCACTACTATCGTTAGGGCTGCATGTAATGCAGATGTATGGATAATATGTCTTGGGTGATTTGTTTTCATATCGCTACCTTTTCTTTGCGCTTGCTCGCTTGTGCTTTGCGCTTTCTCGCTTGCTGTCTATTGCAGAGGAGGTTCTGGCGGTGAGGGAGGGATTCGAACCCTCGATGCCTTTCGACATACACACTTTCCAGGCGTGCTCCTTCAACCGCTCGGACACCTCACCACTGCCTACAAGCGGGCTACTTTAGCCCAGAAGCCTGATAAATTCAAGAGATTGTCATTTGGTGCTGGTGTGCGACTATATCTACTGGCGTGCAAGGCGGGGTTGTAGCATGTCGGGGGTTATGGGTTCGGTGCTGCGGTAGACATTGATGTCCAGGCCGCCTCGGCGCAGGAAGTTGAGTGCCAGCCATAAGTGGGTTGGGCGGCAGGTTTTGTATAAGTCATGGAATATTTGTTCGCCGCATGCTTCGTGGTAGGCGCGATGGTTGCGATATGACAGTAGATAAGCGAGCAGTGTAGATTCGTCTATTCTTGACCCGCTGTAACGGATTTTTACGGAGGCCCAGTCTGGTTGGCCGGTAACCGGGCAGTTGGATTTGAACAGATCGCTATACAGGACAAGGTCTTTAGCTTTGTCCTCTGTCAGAACCAGTGATGCGGCTGGGGTATCATTTTCGTTTGCGTGGGGTTCCAGTTCGTCAAGGTTTTGGCCGCGTCGGGTTATTGGTGGCGGGGGTGTTTGGGGGGTGAGGTTATTGAGTTGGACTTTAACGGGGGCGGCGCTGGTGTGGGACAGGTCTTGGGTAATGACTTTGGTTACTTCGTCTGTGTTGGCATAGACTTCGTTGTTTAGTGAGTTGAGATATAGTTTGAGTGACTTGGACTCTATCAGGTTTTCTGAGTTTGCGTTGAAAAAAAACTCTGCGATGGCAACTGCTGGTCGGCCTGAGGGGGTGAGCCATGACAGTTCGTAGGCGTGCCAGTGGTCAAGGCCGTGCATGGGTGGTTGGGGCTGTTCTGTTTGTGTCGGTTGTTCTGCCTGCCCTGTCCGCTGCGTTTTTTGGCCTTGGCTGCTTTGTCCGATACCCAGCTGTTGCCGGGCAAGGCTGCGCGGGATGGGGCACAGCACATCGGGGGCGTAGCTGTTGGGGTATGGGGTTTGTTTTCCCAGCGGGTTGTTGCTCATGGGTTGCTCGTTGCCGGTCTTTCTGTTTGGCATTGGGGCTTGGTGGAGAAACTGGTGTCGGCGCTACTTAGCTGCGTATTCCGGTGCCGCGTTTTAGTAGCCAGATGCAAAACAGGTATAGTGCTACGATGAAGAAGCCGAGAATTATGAAGGCGTAGACGATGTTTACATCGGAGCTTCCCAGCATGCCATAGCGGAATGTGTTTACCATGTGGAAGATGGGGTTGGGGAGTGAGATGTATTCCCATAGTCTGGGCAGGGGCTGGAACTCGGGTAGTATCCTGATTGAATAGAATACGCCGCCGAGGTAAATCAGTGGTGTCAGCACGAAAGTGGGGATGATGGAAATATCATCAAAGGTGTTGGCGAATATGGCGTTGATGAAACCGGCCAGTGAGAATACGAGTGAAGTTAGTAGCACTACGCTGATGGCTACGAATGGGTGCTGGATGGTCATATTGGCGAAGACCATTGCCATTAGTGTGACGATTACTCCGACGGCCAGGCCTCGTGCCATGCCTCCTACTACAAATCCGGCGAGGATTACATAGTTGGGTATTGGTGATACCAGTAACTCTTCTACGCTGCGCTGAAACTTTAGACTGAAAAATGAAGATACTACATTGGCGTAGGAGTTTTGTATGACGGCCATGATGATAAGTCCGGGCACGATGAACTCCATGTAGGGGATGCCATTTATTTCGCCAATGCGGCGGCCTACCAGATTGCCGAAGATAACGAAGTATAAGCCGATGGTGATGGCTGGTGGCACCAGCGTTTGTAACCAGATGCGCATGAAGCGCCGGACTTCTTTTATCACGATGGTTTCAAAGGCGATGTATTTGTGATTTTTGAACACGGCGATGGCTCTAGTTGTGTTGCAGGCGCGACAGCATTAGTTGTTCCAAACGATTAGTTTTGTTGCGCATGCTTTTGATAATTATGTCTTTTTCGCCGAGGGCGGCGAATACCTCATTGATGCTGAGGGCGCTGCCGATGGTTAGTTCAAGGCTGTGTTTATCCAGCATGCGCAGGCTGGCGTCCGGCATATTCAGTTGGGGTGTGGCGGCCACTTCGGTGTCGGTATCAAGGATGAATACCTGGGTGTCAAGTTTGGTGAGCAGGCTTTTCATGTTGGTGTTTTCAATGATGAGGCCTTCATCAATGATGGCGATGTTGCGGCACAGTTGTTCCGCTTCTTCAAGATAGTGGGTGGTGAGGATGATGGTGGTGCCACTTTCGTTAATTTCGGTGAGGAAGTTCCACATTGAGCGGCGCAGTTCAATATCCACTCCCGCTGTGGGTTCGTCAAGAATTAGCAGGCGTGGTTCATGGATGAGTGCCCTGGCAATCATCAGGCGGCGCTTCATACCGCCGGACAGGGTGCGTGAGCGTTCTTCGCGCTTCTCCCACAGGCCGAGCTTGCGCAGGTATTTTTCGCAACGCTCGCGGGCCAGGGCGCGTGGCAGGCCGTAGTAGCCCGCCTGGGTTTTCACCACATCGCCAACTTTTTCAAACAGGCTGAAGTTTATTTCTTGCGGCACTACGCCAAGGTTGAACTTGGTTTCGTAGACATGGGTGTCCACATCACGGCCGAATACCATTACCTTGCCGGAGGTTTTATCCACCAGTGTGGAGATGATGCCGATGGTGGTGGATTTGCCGGCGCCGTTGGGGCCCAGCAGGGCGAAGAAGTCGCCCTCCCCTACGGCCAGTGAAATCCCCTTGAGTGCCTGGAGACCATTGTCGTAGGTTTTATGGAGGGACTCGATGGATATTGCTACTGTCATTAGTATGTGGTGGTGGGAAGTATGGCGTCCCCTAGGGGTTTCGAACCCCTGTTGCCGGGATGAAAACCCGGTGTCCTAGGCCTCTAGACGAAGGGGACGCAGTTTGGTGGCTCCGCACCTTAATGCTTTCCAGTGTGGTGCGGTTCAGGTTACAGTTCCGTTACAGCCTGTTATGCGCTTGCCAGCCAAAAACGCGATGCATTCTAGGGGAATTTTTGTCTGTAGTCAAGGGCAGTGTCTTATTTAGCGCCGAATAAGGAGCCTTCAGCGTCTAGGTAGATAGCGAAGTGGGTCCACCGACTTGCCATCCAGCCTGATTTCAAAGTGCAGCATGGGGGTGCCGTCGGAGTTGGTGCCCACCTCGGCAATCGGTTCGCCTGCCAGCACTTGCTGGCTCTGGCTTACCAGTAGCAGCTGATTGTGGGCGTAGGCGCTCAGGTAGCGGTCGGTATGGCGGATGATGACCAGATCGCCGCTGCCCTGAATGCCGCTTCCGGCATACACCACTTCGCCACCGCTGGCCGCCAGCACCGGGTCGCCATCGCGTCCGGCCAAATCCAGACCCTTGCTGCTGCCGGCGGCGAAGCCTTGCAGGATGCGTCCGCTGTGAGGCCATTGCCATTCCGGCATGCGGTTGTTGTCTATGGGCATTCGCAACACGTCGCCGTTGTTTGCGGCGGCACTGCTTACAGCGTTGGTGCTGGCCACATTGTTATTTTGTGTGCTGGTGGGCGCTGCTGATTGCGTTACATCCAGCCTTAGTTGCTGGTCAATATATATGATGTAGGGCGGGCGCAAGTCATTGGCCAAGGCAATCTGGCGGAAATCAAGATCGTAGCGATAGGCGATGGCGTGCAAACTCTCGCCGGACTGCACCCGATGCGTGCGAACACCGGGCAACGATTCGCTAAGGTCTAATGTTGATGGTGCCGGTAAAGCGGTTGATGACTGAATTATGCGTGGCCGCTGGTTGGATGCTTGCAACACGCTGTCGGGGGCATTGCCGGAAACTATGACGGGCGATGTTCTGCTTATTCTTTCACCACGCTCAACCACCGGCGCCGGGTCGGACTTGCAGGCGATTAGCACAGTTGGCAGTAAAAGTATGACAAGATTTCGTATCATAAGGTCGCCCCCGAACATTACACTCTGTCAGCCAGATTATGACGGCGCTCGTAGGTTCGCGATAATCTTTCAAGCCCCAGCACCAACGCGAAGCCGCAGAGCAATGCTATCGCCGTGAACAACAGCGTTGGATCGTTGCCGGTAAGTTCGTAATACCGGGTAGGCAACACATTCCCCGTGCGCAACACTTCGCGTTGTCCGTCCGAGTTCAGATAAAACTCAACCGCCCGCTGCCAAGGCCAAAGTACAAGTAGCGAACCAGACAGCAAGCCAAAAATAAAGCCGTAACTGGTCTGGTGGTAATTGTGCAGCAACCAGTCCAGCAAGCGGGAAAAGCATAACAGGCCAATGCCGCAGCCCGCCACAAAAACCGCAATGTTTAGCCACTGCAACTCAATCAGTGCCCGCAATGCCACTTCATAAGCGCCGAGCAGAATCAGAATGAAGGCACCGGACAAGCCGGGCAGTAGCATGGCGCATATTGCAATCGCTCCGGCCATGAACAGGTAGGCCGGCGAGGGCTGCACCTGCAACACGGGCAGCTGTGCGATGCCGGTTACCAGCAAGGCTCCGGCAATAACGCTGAGCCAGTTATGAAGCTGTCGCCATTGCAACTGTCGCCCCAGTATCACACATGAGGCCAGCACCAGCCCGATAAAAAATCCCATTAGCACCGGGAAGTGATGTTCCAGCAAATACAACACCGTGTTGGCCGAAACCAGCAAGCCACTCACAATGCCAACACCGAGCACCAGCAGGAAGTTGCCGTTAATGTGCATCCAGGCCTGTTTGAACGAGCCGCGCAGGATTAACTTCAGCGCAGTTAAATCCACCGACTTGATGGAATGCACCAGTTCATCATAGATATGTGTGATGACCGCTATGGTGCCGCCCGACACACCAGGAACGGAATCGCCCATGCCCATCGTTATGCCCTTGCCATACAGCAAGAGGTGGGCGGCCAAACCTTGCCGCGGTTTATACTCCGCAGGCCAATCATGATTATTATTCATCTCATTCATAACTTAACTCCCGCCCCTGTATCAGCCCCTACCTCTGTATCGGACCGCCAAGCAATGGCACGAAGCGGACAGCATTTAGCACCTCGGTGGTGAAGTTATCGCCTTCTCTGCGTATCAGGCGTAGTTCCTGGTGCTCACCGCCGCCTACGGGGATGACTATGCGCCCGCCGTCGGCCAGTTGTTGAAGTAATTCCCCGGGCACAGACTGGGGTGCGGCGGTGGTGATGATGGCATCAAACGGCGCCTCGTCCGGCCAGCCCAGGCTGCCGTCATCGTGTTTGAATTTGATGTTGTGCAGGCCAATTTTGCGTAGCGTTTTGCGTGCCCGTTCCAGTAGTGGCTTGATGCGTTCCACGCTGTAAACAGTGTCGGCGAACTGGGCGAGGATGGCGGTCTGGTAGCCGCAGCCGGTGCCAATCTCCAATATCTTGTGCATTGCGCCGGGGCAATACACGGCCTCGGTCATGCGCGCCACGATGTAGGGCTGGGAAATGGTTTGGCCGTAACCGATTGGCAACGCCACATCTTCATAAGCGCGATGGGCTAATGCTTCTTCCAGAAACACATGGCGCGGTGTGGTGCGAACCAGGTCCAGCACTTCCTTGCTTTTGATGCCCTGCTCCAGCAAACGGCCAAGCAGGCGTTCGCGGGTGCGCTGTGAGGTCATGCCGATGCCGTTCAGGTTCAGTTGCGAGTTCATTGGTTTGCGTTCTTGTGTCAGCACTGTTTTCTCCATATCGGCAGTTTGCGCCTGAGTTGTATATGGGACTGATTTCAGTTGTCGCCAAGCAGGACTACGGCGTGGCAGGCGATGCCTTCGGCGCGGCCCAGATAGCCCAGGCCTTCGGTGGTGGTGGCTTTGATGTTCAGGCGGGTGGTGGGTATTTGTAGTGTGTTGGCCAGCGTGTTGCGGATGGCATCGCGGTGGGGTGCCAGTTTGGGCACTTGGGCAATCAGGGTTATGTCGGCATTGACGAGGTTCATGGCGGACTTGCTCATTTGCTCCATTACTTTTTTCAGTAACTGGATGCTGCTGATTCCGGCATACGCCGGGTCGTCATCGGGGAAGTGTTGGCCTATGTCGCCGGCACCGAGGGCGCCGAGTATGGCATCGCACAGGGCGTGCACTATCACATCGCCATCAGAGTGGGCTTCCAGGCTGTAAGCGTCGGGCAGTTTTACGCCGCCGAGCACCAGCGGTTTATCCGGGTTATGTTGTTTGGCGAAACGGTGTACATCAAAGCCGTGGCCGATACGCAGATTCATGTTGATTGCTCCTGACAGGCCAGAATGCTGTCAGCCAGAACGAGGTCAGCTTCGTGAGTGAGTTTGATGTTGTCTCTGGTACCCGGCACCATTTGTGGTTGATGCCCCAGTGCCTCCACCGCACCGCACTCATCGCTGAACAGGATGTTTTGCTTATGCGCCGCTTCCAGCGCTTGCTTCAGCAGGCCATAGCGAAACATCTGTGGGGTGAAAGCATACCAGCAATTTGTGCGGTCTATGGAGGCGGTTACTGTTGTTATTTGGGTATCAACCTGTTTAAGGCTGTGCTCTACCGGCGCACCAAGCAATCCACCTACGGGATGCTGTCGCAACTCCGCAAGCAAGCGGCGCACATCAGTGCTACGCAGGCAGGGGCGCACGGCATCATGGATTAGCACCCAGTCGTCCGGCTTGGCTACATTTGACGACTTGGCCAGATTTGACGGCTTGGCCGCGTTTGATGGCTTGGCTGCGTTTGATGGCTTGGCTGCGTTGGACGAGTTTGATGACAGTTCCAGCACGGCATTCAGCACGGAATGTTGACGATGCTCACCGCCGATTACCACGGCAACCCGTTTATCTTTTGCTATTGGCAAGGTATTAAAGTGAGTATCGTCCGCGGACAGGACCACCAGCACGCGCTGAATATCATCCACCGCAAGCAAGCGGCTTAGACTGATTTCAATTACGCTGGCATCGCGTAGCGGCAGATATTGTTTGGGGATGCTTGAACCCATGCGGCGGCCAGTGCCGGCAGCGGGCAGGATGGCCCAGATATTCATTGAGGGGTTTCAACTATGAGGTAGAAGGTTTCATCCTTGTCAATCATGCCCAGTTCTGAGCGGGCTCGTTCTTCCACGGCTTCCAGTCCGTTTTTCAAATCCAGCACATCAATTTCCAGAACTTCGTTGCGCTGCGTTAGTTCGGTGTTCTGCTCGCGCTGGGTGGCGATATCCTGTTCCAGTATTCCCAGGCTGCGCAGGCCGCCATCGCCGAACCACAACTGGTATTGCAGGACGATTAATATAACAGCAAGAATTTTTAATAATGTTTTCATAAATTTCAGCAGAATCGGGCGAACTCGCGGATACCATTATATACCGCCGCATCTCCCAACTCTTGTTCAATGTATAGCAGGCGGTTGTATTTGGCCACCCGGTCGGAGCGGCACAGGGAGCCGGTTTTTATCTGACCGGCAGCGGTGGCAACTGCGAGGTCGGCGATGGTGGTGTCTTCGGTTTCTCCGGAGCGGTGGGAAATGACTGCACTGTAACCGGCATCCCGAGCCATCTTGATTGCATCCAGCGTTTCGGTCAGTGTGCCAATCTGATTGAATTTGATAAGGATTGAGTTGGCGATTTTCTCCTTGATGCCCCGTTGTAGCAGGGCGGTGTTGGTGACGAATAAATCATCCCCTACTAATTGAACTTTATCGCCTAGCCGGGCTGATAATTTAGCCCAGCCTGCCCAGTCTGATTCATCCATGCCGTCTTCAATGGAGAGGATGGGGTATTGCCGAACCAGGTCGGCCAGATAGTCGGCGAAGCCGGCGCTGTCAAATTGCTTGCCTTCGCTTTTCAGGTGGTAGTGGCCGTCGACGTAAAACTCCGATGCTGCGCAATCAAGCGCCAAATGAATATCGCTGCCCGGTTTCAGGCCGGCCTTTTCTATGGCTTGCAGGATGGCATCCAGCGCGGCGGCGTTGGATGGCAAATTGGGGGCGAAGCCGCCCTCGTCGCCTACGGCGGTGCTTAGGCCTTGCGCTGCCAGCACGCTTTTTAGTGCGTGGAATATTTCTGTGCCGTAGCGTAGCGCTTCTGCGAAACTGGGTGCGCCGGTGGGTTGAACCATGAACTCCTGAATATCCACATTGTTGTCGGCGTGTTCGCCGCCGTTGACGATGTTCATCATTGGCACTGGTAGTGAGTAGCCGTTGCTGTTGTTGGGATTAGCGTTGAGGCTGGCATTGGAAGCGGTGTTGAGATTGCCATTGGCGTTGGAACCGATATTGAGGCTGGCAATGTGGGCGTACAGGGGCACACCCTTGTCCAGCGCTGCCGCCTTCGCCGCTGCCAGTGATACCGCCAGAATGGCGTTGGCGCCGAGTTTGGCTTTGTTGTCGGTGCCATCCAGTTCAAGCATGGCCTTGTCCAGGGTGCCCTGTTGCGCCGGGTCGTGGCCAATTAACGCTTCACGAATGGGACCGTTGATGTTGGCTACGGCTGTGCGTACCCCCTTGCCCAGATAGCGGGCGGGATCCTTGTCACGCAATTCCAGCGCCTCGCGGGAGCCGGTGGATGCCCCGGATGGCGCACAAGCCATGGCGGCGATGCCCGTGCCGAGAGTCAGTTCTGCTGCCACGGTAGGATTGCCGCGGGAATCCAGAATCTCGTATGCTTTGACCTCTTTTATTTCATTCATATCAGTGCCTTATGTTTAATATATCAAGTGTTATCCATACTCGTCAGCAGAACCCAGTGGGCGATGTACTGGCACCAAAGCAAAGCATCAGCTATCGGGTTAATCTCAGGCCGTATCAAATAGCAGCATGGCGTTACAGCATCAAATTACTGGATCAGACTCAGGCCGTGTCAAGTGGCGGCATGGCTTTGACGAGGGAGTCTATGGCCTGCATCTGTTTCAGGAATGGTTCCAGTTGGTCCAGCCGCAGGGCGCTGGGGCCATCGCACTTTGCCTTGTCGGGGTTCGGGTGGGCTTCAAGAAAGAGGCCAGCCAGACCTTGCGCCACGCCAGCGCGGGCCAGGCCGACTATTTGATTGCGGCGGCCATCGGCGCTGTCTTTGCGCCCGCCGGGTAGTTGCAGGGCGTGGGTAACATCAAACAGCACCGGGTAGCCGTAGGCTTTCAGGCTGTTGAAGCCGAGCATATCCACCACCAGATTGTTGTAGCCGAAGCTGCTACCCCGTTCGCACAACATCAGCTTGCTGTTGCCAGCCTGTTCAAACTTGTGCAGGATGTGCCCCATTTCCTGGGGTGCCAGAAACTGCGCCTTCTTGATGTTGATGATGGCGCCGGTTTGCGCCATGGCTAATACCAAATCGGTTTGTCGTGAGAGGAATGCGGGTAGTTGAATGACATCGGCTACTTTGGCAACCGTCGCGGCCTGTTGCGGCTGGTGAATATCGGTGAGGATGGGCACCTTGAAGCTTTGTTTGATTTCCTGCAACCATTTAAGCCCTTCCTCCAGCCCCGGCCCGCGGAAAGAATCCATGGCGGAGCGGTTGGCCTTGTCAAAGGAGGCCTTGAATACCCAGGGTATGCCAAGCTGGCTGGTGATGGTGTGGAATTGTTCGGCGACGCGCAGGGCCATATCGCGGGATTCCAGCACATTCATCCCGCCGAACAGGGTCAGTGGCTGGTCGTTTGCTACGCTGATGTCGGCAATCCGAATCGGCTTGTTCATTGGTAGCCCGTCTCTAAATTACGCCGCAGCGCTAATTACGCTGCGGCGGTTTTCGGTCGGCTCTGGGGCATATTGCGCGTTTCCCGGCAGGCGTTCGCGGCTTCAATGAAGCCGGTGAACAGGGCGTGGCCTTCGCGGGGCTTGGAGGTGAACTCCGGGTGGAACTGGCAGCCGACGAACCAGGGATGATTGGGCACTTCCACCACCTCCACCAGCATATCGTCAGCGGACTTGCCCGCCAGCATGAGGCCGGCGGCGGTCAGGCGGTCGCGGTAGGTGTTGTTGACCTCGTAGCGATGCCGGTGTCGCTCAACGATTTTTTGCTGTTGATAGCAGGTGTAGGTGGTGGAGTTTTTATCCAGTATGCATTGTTGCCCGCCCAGGCGCATGGTGCCGCCCTTGTCGGAATCCCCGTCGCGGGTTTCCACCTGGCCGCCGTCGGTGGTCCACTCGCTAATCAGGGCAATTACCGGATGCTTGCACTGCGGGTCAAACTCGGAACTGTGGGCGCCTTCCAGCCCGGCTACATTGCGCGCATATTCAATCACGGCGGCTTGCATGCCCAGGCAGATTCCCAGGTAAGGTATGTTGTTTTCCCGGGCATATTGCGCCGCCAGAATCTTGCCTTCCACGCCCCGCTCGCCGAAACCGCCGGGCACCAGCACCGCATCCATGCCATCCAGCAGTTGGGTGCCCTGCTCTTTTGCATCGGTGGAATCAATGTAGTGGATGTTCACCCGGGTGCGGGTGTGGCTGCCGGCGTGGTTGATGGCCTCGTTTAGGGACTTGTAAGAGTCTAATAGATTCATATACTTGCCAACCATAGCTAAATTGATTTCCTGTTCGGGATTGAGCTGGCCGTGAACCACCCGGTCCCACTCGGCGTAATTGGGCTTGGCTTCGGGCAGGTTAAATTTGCTGACGATTATCTTGTCGATATTTGCGGCGCCGAGTTTTGAGGGGATGCGGTAGATGGAATCGGTGTCGGGCAGGGAGATAACGGCGGGGGTTTCCACATTGGTGAACAGGGCGATTTTGGCTCGGGATGCTTCGTCAATTTCCTGCTCTGAGCGGCAGACCAGAATGTCCGGCTGAATACCGATGGAGCGCAGTTCCTTCACCGAGTGCTGGGTGGGCTTGGTTTTGATTTCTCCGGCGGTGGAGATGTAGGGAACCAGGGTGAGGTGCAGGAACAGGGTGCGCTCTCCTCCCAGTTCAATGCGCATTTGCCGCACTGCTTCCAGAAAGGGCTGGGATTCAATATCGCCCACGGTGCCGCCGATTTCTACCAGGGTAACCTCGGCATCGGCGGCGCCCAGTTCTATGCGCCGCTTGATTTCATCGGTGATGTGGGGAATTACCTGAATGGTGGCTCCAAGATAGTCGCCGCGACGCTCCCGCTTCAGCACCTCCTCATACACGGCACCGGCGGTGAAATTGTTCTTGCGCTGCATGGTGGTGTGGGTGAAGCGTTCGTAGTGGCCCAGGTCCAGGTCGGTTTCGGCGCCGTCTTCGGTAACGAACACTTCGCCGTGCTGGAACGGGCTCATGGTTCCCGGGTCAACATTGATGTAGGGGTCCAGCTTGAGTAGTGAGGTGCGCAGGCCGCGGGCTTCAAGAATGGCGGCCAGCGATGCGGAAGTGATGCCCTTGCCCAGCGACGAGACCACGCCGCCGGTGATGAAGATATATCGGGATTGGTTTGACATTAGGGCTCCATCTATAAATCTGGCTCAGGGCTGGCACCGCCAGCTATCGCTGTTTGTAGATGGAAGTAAAGCCTATCACACAAATGAGAGGTGGGCAAGGCTACCTAGGCCGTAGATTCAGCCCAAGCGAAAGATAGACGATGACTTCTGATGCTCCCAATAGACGAACAGGCCATGTTTTATGGTAAGGAGCGTGGCCTGTAATTGGGGTACTTACTGTTTTCTACGAGGATATCGGTTTCATCAGCGATTCATTCATATCTGCCACTACTCTACGCCAGATTCGCGGTATTTAAGGAAAGAAGACAGTAGATCGTTGAACGATTTCGGATGATATTGTTTAAACCCTTTTTCATCTACATAGACAAAATCATATTTAACATCCGATTGGATGATGTTCACATCCTCGCACCATTGGCACAAGCGTTGCATCTTATGCGGAACATCCAAGTCTTCCTGTCCTTTTGTTTCAACTACCACGACTAACCCATCGTCCAATTTAACCAAAAAATCAGGATAATAGTTGGAAATGTTTCCACCAGCATTGACATAATCCAGCTTGAAATGCACCGCAAGATAGTTCTTTGTATAGGACACTACATCGCTACAGTTCTCTAAAAATTTGGCAAATTGTAATTCGAAACGGCTATCTCCAATGATATGGCTAAACACGCTTTTTTCCGGCAGTAGATAATCCTGATTTTTCACTACAAATGGTCGGGTCTGTTGGAGTTTGATTGTGTCCTGAATTTCAGCACCCTTTTTGTTCCGCACAGTGAGTTCATTGATAGCCTTCTTGAAAGCTTCAATAACCGTTTTGGTTGCCAGCAGTTCCGCAAGATTGCGCAATGTATTCGGTGATTCCAGCTCTACAGATTGACCAAACAGATTATTCTGCACAAAGTCCTTTATCTTGCCGTACAAAATGTCATAGCCGCTGACAAGTCGCAATTCTTTCATGATGGTCTGGGCAAAGTATCCAATTACGCTTCTGTAATCTGCTACTCCGACGCTATCAAGGGAGGTTGTATGGGTTACCTCACCCGTCGTTATATCTTGAAACACGATTTTACGCTGTTCTTCTTCGTTAAACTGCTGGTGTGCAACGGTCTGAAACTCCATTGCGCCGGGATTCAGGTCGTCAAGGTTTTTGTACTCACGATAAGTCTGTGGCGAAAGCACCGGGATTTCGATATCCAAGGCATTGATGTCTTTTTGTTTGTTCTCTTTATCGACTTCTATGACCAGCGGTGTCTTTGAATCGGTTCCTTCACCCATCGGCTTGCGTTCCAACTTAATGCCTTCGGCCTCAATTGATTCCACGAAGTCCATGAACGCATCTGTACCCACTACACTAACAAGTTCCGAGACTGAATTCTCTTCAGCATCGGGGTACATCCTGCGCAGACCCCGTCCGAGGGTTTGCTCCGGTAGGATATTACTCTTGGCTGAATAGGCCCGTAGCCCGACGATAGTTGTCACATTGCGTACATCCCAGCCTTCCTTGAGTACCAGCACGGAGACAATCGCCTTGTATGGACTTTCCACTGAGTCAATTTCGTTGGCTTGTTTGCGTAGCATCTCTAACTTCTTTTTCGCCATTCCTGATTGCGCCTCTGAAATTTCACCGTTGCTCTTGGTGTGAATAACCAGCACGGCATCCTTCAAATCGAGATAGCGATTTTCAAGATGCTCCGCTACAGCATCGCAGTTCTTCGTGTCATCGGTCATCACGAACAGGATTGCCTTTTTACCCATCTTTTCGTGTTCGGCGTAAGTCTTGCGCCATTCAACCACACCCAGATGCAAGTAGTCTGCGTATTTCTCCGTGTAGTCAAAGCTTTGCCGTTCTTTAAGCTTTTTACGGCTTTCGGCATCCGGTACCACCGGATGCTTCACTACATTCTGCGAGATTGCCTCCACCAGTGGGTAGTCGGAGATTGTCTGCACAAAGATTGCACCATTGTTGTGCTTCGGTGTCGCCGTTACATCCAATTGAAGGCTGAGGGCGCCCCCTTTTTGCAAAAGCCGGTTGTGAATGTCCTCAATGGATTTGAACCATGCCAGTCTGTCGTCATGAATATGGTGCGCCTCATCGTTGATTATCATCAGTTCCTCAATGTCGCGCACAATGTTGCCCAGATCAACTTTGGAATCCGTGGTCGCGCCGGTCGGTTTTTTGCCCAGGAAATAATCCATGCTGTTGTCGTCATCCGGTGATGGCGGAATATCATCGCCCGAATAAACACGGTGGATATTAGTCAAAAAGATATTGCCCGTGGAGCGAGTGATATTTATCTCGTCTTGCTTGTGCAGGGTTAGCTGAAAATCATCTCGCCAATTGCGACCATCATAGCCATTGTCGGGCAACTCCGGATCTTCAAAGAAGATACGTAGCCCTTCAAAGTCATGATAAATCCTATCCAATACTATGATGTTAGGAGCAATCACTAGAAAGTTGCGAGCAAGTTCAGAGTCTGGCTCGTACAACTTGTGAAAATAACTCCACACCAGCGCCAGACTCATTACCTTAGTCTTGCCGGTGCCGGTGGCCATCTTAATCACATAACGCCGCCAGCTTTCATCAAACATACCGGCTGATACCGCACCGCTGGAATCGAAGCGCATCAAGTCAAATTTGTCTTTTGTTCGCACCACATCATAGAGGTAGATTACCGTTTCCAATGCCTCGCGTTGGGCAAAGTAGTATTGAAATTCAGCATCATTGGTGACTGAACCGGGTTGAGCCAACAAGTGCGGTTCCTTAAACCACCAGTTCAACAGACTCTTGCTGGTATCGCTTGCGCCAGAATAACCACTATCACGGAATTTCTTGACTTCGCGGCGCAATTTATCCACCAGAGGCGGTATAAGTTTGTCCGCACCGCTCTCTCCCGAAGCTTCGTCGGTTGGGAACCAGCGAATGTCAGGGTCAAGTATCGCGTGAGGCGAATAAGGGAAGTCGGGGTGTAGTGCCATTAGATATTCTCTTCGGTTGCACCAACTGTCACTGGTTGCGCAATCTTGGCGCGTATCTGTTCATAAATAGGTATGTCAACGCTTTGTTCTACCTCAAGCGTCACAGCCAGACCGTATGGAATCGTCTCATCCAATGCCTCGGTGGCATCTTTTTTGCATATCACCTGCAGCACAATTTCGTCATTATCCTGAAATGCTTCAATCTGTCTTTTTCCTTCAAGGACCTCATGCTGAACTGTGCCGCGCAATACTTGATTGTGGTTAGAGTCTTGGCGTGTGATTCGTAATGGCACCTTGTCCCACAGATCTGAAGGCGATAGTCCAAGCTTCGCTTCGCGTAAGTTCCGGTGCCTCGGGTTGATCGGGGAAAACCAGGCAAGCGTAACCACCATACGTCGCCACTCGTTCCGTTCGGATAATGCCACTGGTAATGGAAAACGATATTCGTGCATTTCATTTTCATGTATTTCACTACACCCCAAGACCGTAGCTCGTTGTTCGGTACAGGCAAGTACTCGATCAATATCCACCGCACCATATCCCATGTAACGGGTAATGATCTCCTTAAAGCGCCGTGAATTGTTAGAGTTTTTCAGTGCGTTTTCAAGATGTGACTTCGCCTGCCCTGAATGTTTTGCGCCATGCACAAGAAGGGCTTTGATAAGCACCGCGATTAAGCCGTCATTTATCTGATCGCCATACTCTTCCTGCAGTTCGGATAGCACTTCATAAATTTGGGCACCGCCCCGGGTAGCTAAAGCGGTGGCATTACTTGTCCCTTGCGTGTAAACACACTCTGAAGTTTCGCCTTCCTGTGAACTATCGCTAGCAACTCGCTGGCCTGGCTTCAGCAAAGCACTGTCAAGACGATAATTGCCATTAGTTGGAGAATCAGAGTAAAGTTGTCGCCCCCCTGAGAAAAGAATCTCCGGTTTCACCGAGCGCCGAAAGCCGTGCCCTAATCTGGAGATAGGACTAAACAAAGTCGTGTCTGGCAACAGGTCAACAGTGTGTCTTTGATCATAATCGCCGGAACTATCCGTATGCAGCGCGCCTATAGTTAGTGCATTAAGCGATTCAGCGGGAGATAACAAACGCCTGCTTGATAACTGGCCAGCGATGCTTTTCAAGGTATGGTTGATTTTTTCATTATCAGTCATTGCCATGAATGTGGCATTAGGAATACCAATGTTGATATTATCCACACAATTTCCCGCACTCACGCAAAATAGCACCCGGTGTTTCCAGGAAAGCCAATCCAAAAGCCTTGCCCATGGGCTAGGTGTATGTATAAAAGGGCGTGTCGGGTCACCTATGGAAAGGTTAATAATCTTCACATCGGGTGCTTGCGCCGGGATGTCTCCCTCTCCCTCTATCATCCGCAGTACGGCGCGCTCTATCCGATCCTCAAAAAATACCTCGTTCGGAATATGCTCTTCATTTTGCGCTTGCGGGTTTGGTTGCATCACCACAACATGGTGTACCTTACGCTTCAACGAATTATTCTGCCCGACTGCCAACTCTCCATGCACTACCAATGAGGCCATGGCCGTCCCATGTTTTCTTTTGCCGGGTTGGTATTCAGCCGACAGTTCGTCCGGATCATCTAGCAATAAATAGTCCACAAGCACTTTGTGTTGAAGGCTTGGAGCGCCATCAAGAATTGCCGCTACGGGCGGCAACTCTGGTTGGCTCGGTGGTATCTCAACGGCCTCATCCGTGCCCTCTTCGTCTCTGGACACTACCAAACTCTGGCCGGTTGGACGGAAATACATAATCCCTGCAAACTTTAAAAATTCTATGTTATTTTCGCTGTCTGGTAATTCAAGAGATTCTAGAAACTGTTGTACTTGATGAGAGGGGAAACTGGCTTTTGCCGCATGGAATGCAATGTCTGGCATATCCAAAAATTTCGTGATATTACCTTCATTGTTATGTGCTAACTTGATTAGGGCTTCCTCATTTTGTTTGCGTTTCTCCTTATTATTTGCATAGAACAGTTCAATCTGACAATGAATAGTCTGATCTGGTTTTATTGGGTCAACCAGATCTTTCCAATAATCAGTCATGCGTGTCTCGCGTAAGGTTTCCGTGATTCCCCAGCGCCGAACTTCGATAATCTGATTGAATACATCACGCCATTTAGTTTTTCCATGTGGCAGAATCTTATTGCTTTTCCACTTTTCCCACAAATTCAGCAATTCCTTCATGCCTTGTTCATTTACCATTGAGAGAAACAATCTGCCACTCAGATCCTTAGCTTTCCGGGAGTCATTGATGACCTTAATAATGTCTTCTTCAATATGTGCCAGCTCCGGTAGCGTTAACTGTGGCTCTGATTCGGAGATGATTTTTCCTTTTTCATCAATGTAGCCGCACGCAAATAGTGCCTCTTTAATCTCCTTGGATTGCTCTCTGGTAGATATGCCATCAATTTTATTTTTAAAAAAATTAATTCCGATTGTTGGGGGGTGATAAAAATCATCGTCCGGCTCAATATCTTCCGTATCCGACTCCCCAAACCATTCCAGCCCGTCGGTATTGTCCACAGCTTGTTTGAATTTACCAACGCTATCCACGATTCTTATAACCAGAACCATTTCCGGTTCGAGGCTGGCTACACTACCACTTACGGTAGCCTTATATTTGGCAAATTCTTGCTGTAACTGGTCTATTTGTGACGATAGACGTTCAACTTGCCGAGCATGCTTTGGCAAATGTGGCCTGCTCGGAGGAAATCCTTTCCCTCGTGGAGGAGGAATTGCTCTTGCTTGCGGGAAGACCATGAGAGGACGGTTTTTAGCCAAGGGTTACTTACCTCCCTTTTTTTTATTCGCGCTGGGTGTTAGTCTCTTTTCCCACTGTTCCAGTTTCGTCTGGGTAATGGTCTTTGCATTATCGGTTTGATGATCAAGGATAGCTCGCCGGGCCACACTCAGGCAGAATTCTTCCACCTCGCCAAAATTTAAATCTCGAAAATATCTGGCAAGCGTCCCCGGTGTATAGCCAAAGTTGACTTGGAATCTCTGCACGAGGGTTTCAATGTATCTGGATATTTGCTGTTGGGTTGGCATGGGTAACTCTACTCGTATCTGGAATCGCCGCCATACTGCACGGTCCAGAAGTTCCGGATGATTGCTAGCCGCAACCACCACCACATAATCCGGCAAATCATCAATCTGCAAAAGCAAAGAACTCACAACACGCTTGATTTCTCCCGTTTCATGAGTATCGCCACGTTCTTTCCCGAGCGTCTCAAATTCATCAAAAAATAGAACACAGCGTTGCGTCTTCGCATAATCCAGCAAGTGTTTCAATCGGCCGGAGGTTTCACCCAAGTAGCTTCCAATTAGCGTTTCATATCTGACCACAAGCAAGGGATACATCAATTCATGAGCCAGCGCTTCCGCTAAGGTTGTTTTGCCATTCCCCGGTGGCCCTCCAAATAAAAGCCGATTCCGGGCGCGCAAATTATGCGCATGCAATAAATCAGACCGGTGCTGCTCCTCCACAACCTCTTCAATCTGATTGCGGATATGGTCCAGCAGTACCAGATTGCCTAATGAGCGCTCTGGTGTGGTTTCATAGACTAAATCCTTCTGTTGCCCATTGCTTCCGTAGGCGCGGGGGACGGAATTGTGCACCGCTTCCGGTGAGGCGGGGCGCAACGACTTGGTCAAACGCTCCGCCAGAATGCGATGCCCTTTTGATTTTTCTTCATGAATAAGCGCCTCTGCGGTTTTGCGAAACACTTGCTTGTCCCCATCGCTACCACTTGTAAGCAACTTGACTAACAAATCTGCTCGTGCCATTAGATTCCCACCTCCACTATCTTCATGGTGTCATTGCCGAAAATATCGACTACTTTAACAGCGATTTTTTGCCGTCCGCCCTTGCACTCGTAGGCGACGCTTTTTAACTCCAGTGAGCGGTCTTTTCGAGTACGGAAGCTCTGCCATTCATTCTCGAAGACATAGTCGCCAGTCCACTGTTCCTCAACCTCGCCGCTTTCGGGGTTCTGTACGCGGATAATCTCTCGCTTGTTCTCAAAGTCAAAATCCACGCTCCAGTAGTCAATCCAGTCTTGCCAATTTTGGGTAAGGACCTCGCGAGTGATGACACCATCCTTGTCTTGGCTGAATTTAATCATTTGGCCTTGTTCTACGACGATTTTGCTACCTTTCTGCCTCCTCAGACTCGCTTCGGCATTGGCTATGGAATCTTGAGAGTAAAACACCGAAAAGTCGGTTAGTTCAACGGCCACGGTGTTCTTCTTGCCTTTCTTTGTGATGTGGGGCTTAATCTCAATGTACGAAACATCATGGAACACTACCTGATTTTCTTCTACCGCCCGTTTATCAAAGACCTCGGCGGGAATGTACTTGGGTGCAATGTCAATGCCTTTGCCTCGCGCCTCGTCCAGAGCATTGGGAAACAGGCCCATCTCAAACTCAAAGCCGAGAATATCAACTTTAGTGATGTGTTTCTTTCGGCATTCAAGGATAACCTCTTCCACAAATAGTCGAGCAATTGGCAGATTGACCGGTCCCACCGCGACCAATCGCCCAGCGCGTTTGCCGTGAAAACATTCAAACTGTGTCACTTTTTCGGCGCGATAAGCGCGTAGAATCAAATCAAGAAAGGCAGCTTCCTTTTCTTGCCGTTGCTTGCGCTGTTGTTCCTCACGCAAGTTGAGGTTGACACCGATGAAGTGTTGGCGCTCGTATTTGCCAAGATTTAGAATCTCAAAGGCACGATAGTTTCTGCCCTCTTCTTTCAATTGCCGCTGTACCCCGAGCATGCGCTTGCGGGTGATGTGGATGGCGAATTTACCGAGATCGGTGGCAATCCATTTGCGGCCCAGTTTTTCAGCCACCGCAGCGGTGGTGCCGCTACCGCAAAAGAAATCGGCGACTAGGTCGCCCTCGTTGGACGACGCCTTGATTAATAACTCAACTAATGCCTCAGGTTTTTGAGTTGCATAACCAGTTCTTTCAGCAGCCATTGAATTAACTTCGGAGACATGCACCAACAAGTCACTGAGTGATTCACCTTTTTCCTCATCTAAAAAACGCTTTAATCGCTTCTTGCCAGTTTTTGTTACGTAAATTTTCCCTTGCTTCTCAAATTCAGCTATTGAATCCTCTGAATAATCTCCTAGATCACAATCACGAAACAAACGCCCATTTTCGTCGGGACGAAACTTTGTCTTTATAAAATTTTGTTCATAATCCTTATATGCACCGTTCCACAGCCAATGTTGTGACTTGTTGTAGAAAAGGATCACATCAGAGTTTCTAGCAAATTGATTGCTCGTTGCTTTAGCTCCCCTAACTGGTTGGCGTTTCCAGCGAATTTCGTTTCTGTAATTAGATGGACCAAATATTTCATCTAACACCAACCGCATATAGCTATTAACCCGCCAATCGCAATGCACATAGATACTGCCATCCTCGGCAAGCAGATCCCGCATCAGTGCCAGCCGCTCGTAGATCATCGCAATAAAGGAATCCGCCCCTTTGCCCCAAGTATCACGGTAGGCGATTTCTTCAAGGATGTTCGGCTTCTTGGTAAAGGTGTCGTCTCCAATCTCAATATCCATTGAAAAATTGGCACCGACATCGAAAGGCGGGTCAATATAAATCAGTTTCAGCCCACCCTGCGCCTCAATCTCCTCACGCAATGGGCCATTCTTAAGGCTGGAAAGAATTAGCTTATTGTCGCCCCAAATCAGCTTGTTGGCCCAGCCCTTTAACTGCCGACCACGGTTGTCCACAACAAACATGTCAGCCTGCCGCTCGGTTTGTTCCGGCTTCTCAGCTCGCGGCTCATCCACCTGTTCAATGGTTTGAAACGGCAACACGATATTGCAAACTTCATTGGTCTTGCCGTTCCAAACGAGTTCCACCTCGCGCTTGCCATCAAATAACAGGAAACGATATTTGTCCGGCAATGGTCTGTCGGTTTCCAACAATTTCACAATGTCGCGCTTCTCGTTGGCGGTAAGCTTCAACGAAGTGGTTTTCCCTCCAAGTCTTTGATTACCCACTGCCGACCTCGTTTTGTTTGTGTTGGTTCATGGTTAGGCGAACACTACCACAGACAGCATAGGCAAGCAAAGCCTTCCCCAATATGAAATGAGCTTGTAAAGCCCTGCTCCGCCCGTCCATGGTTGCTCGGGGCAGTGCCACTGGTGGCGATATAGCCTTCGGGTGCCAATACCCTGTGTGGGTTCATAAAATTTTGGGCATCTCTGGATAATTATGACTATACTACAAGCGCAGAAGTGCAACACGGAGGGTACGGGCCAACCGCCCCCCACAACCCACATAGACCCACACAGGAGTAACGCCATGAACGCACAACAGAAGCCACCGAAGAAATATCGCAAGGCCACCTATCAGGATGTGATTGACGCGCCGCCTAACAAGGTTGCGGAACTTATTGATGGGACGCTGTACGTACAATCAAGGCCTGCGATGCCTTTTGCCTTAGCCAAATCAGCTCTTAGTGCTATGTTGGTTACTAGATTTGGCAAAAACTATGGTAGCCCTGGCGGCTGGCGAATTATTTATGAGCCGGAACTCCATTTTGGCGAAGATGTTCTGGTACCTGATATTACAGGCTGGCGGCGTGAGCGTATGCCTGAAATTCCTGATGTAGTCGGTGTTACTCTTCCTCCAGATTGGGTGTGCGAGGTGCTATCTTCATCCACTCACAAACTTGACTTGGGTAGCAAGCGCGATATCTATGCCCGTGAGGGTGTGCCCTGGCTCTGGCTCACTGACCTTAAAGCCCGCACTCTGGAAGCCCTTGAACTGCGCGATGGAGAGTGGGTATCGCTTGCCACCCTCACCGACAACGCAACCGTGTCACTACCACCCTTTGAAGCAATCAAATTCTCGCTTGGCGACCTCTGGTCCGATTTGAAGGCTTAGCCAGTGGGGGGTTGCCAGTGGATTAGCCAGCCTGAGGTGTTGGGTTGGGCGGCGAATTCTTCGGCGGTGCCGATGTTGGGGATGCAGGCCAGTTTGTTGTGCTCGTAGAGTAATGGGAGGCGGGGGCGTAGCCAGGGGGGGAAGTCGCTTTCTTGCAAGAGTTGTTTCAGGGTTTTGGAGGGGCGGTTTGTTAGTTTGCAGGTTTCGCCGCCCTGGCGGTAGGCGATGTGGAATTCGGTTTTGGTTTGGGCCAGGCCTTTGCCGGTGGCGGGGATTGCTTTGAGTTGGCCGTTGTTGGGGAGTTGCAGGGTGTTTGATTGGGATGGGTTCCAGCTTAGGTGCTGGTCGGAGTTGATTGGGGGCATGAGGGGGACGATGTGAAGTTGGTCGCGGTGTAGTGTGAGGGTGTGGTTTCCCAGTTTGAGTTCGGCGTGGTTGGTGGTGGTGGGAGGGATTAAGTTGTTTGCTAATTCCTGCAGTTTGTTCCAGCCCGGATCTGGCAGACCGGCTTGATGGAGGAACAGGCGCAGGGTATTGCGTTGTCGCGCCGGGGGTAGTGTGCGGATGTGTGCCAAGGGCAGGCTTGGGTTCTTGCCCTGCGAGTTCTTTTCTTGCTGATTTTTGTTATGCAAATTCATTGCTGTTTGTAAATCTTGTTGCGCCAGATTTTGTAATAGAGACTCCGCTTCATCGGCGAGGGTGATGGTTTTATTCCAGCTTTCCTTGTAGCCGGGCCAGCGTTCGGCGAGTGCGGGTAGGATTGTGTATCGGCAGTAATTGCGGTCGAGAGTTTCATCGCTGTTGCCGGGGTCTTCCACCCATACCAGTTCGGCGGCTTTGGCGTGGCTTAGTAGTTCCTTGCGGTCGGCGTGAAGTAGTGGTCGGGCGAGCCAGCCTTTGTCCAGTTTGCGTAGTGCGGGCATGGCGGCCAAGCCGCGGGGGCCAGCACCGCGCATTAGTCGTAGCAGGAAGGTTTCCATCTGGTCATCGCGGTGGTGGGCCAGCAGCAATACCTCATCGTTTTGCAGGTTTTGTTTGAATGCCTCGTAGCGAGCGGTGCGTGCCTCCCCTTCCCGACCTGCCGAACCTTTTGTGTTGACTGTTACCTGCTTGACTGTTAGCGGAACTTGCCAGTTCTTGCACAGCTGGCGGCAATGGGTTTCAAAACTTTCGGCGGCGGGCAGCAGACGATGATTGATATGCAATGCGCGCAATGAGGTGTTGAGTTGTTTTTTGATTTGCATCTGCACCAGCAGGGACAGCAGTACGGTTGAGTCAAGCCCGCCGCTGAGGGCAACTACAAGACCGGTATGGGCGGGCAGTTCTTTAAGTGCTGGTGTGAGTCTGGCGTGAGTCTGGTTCATGGTTCGTCCTTGCGTTCGTTTTTACTACTAGTCGGGAGTGCCATACTGCATCAGTCGGCGGTAGCGACGTTCAATGAGTTGTTTGTCATTCATTGTGGTCAGGGTTTTCAGTTGGCGTTGCAGAACGGCTTTGATGGCGGCGGCCATGGTTGGCACATCGCGGTGGGCGCCGCCGAGGGGTTCGGGGATGGTTTCATCTACGATGCCGAGTTCTTCAAGGCGTTTGGAGGTTACGCCCATGGCCTCCGCTGCGGCGTGAGCTTGTTCGGCTGATTTCCACAGGATGGTGGCGCAGCCTTCCGGGGTGATGACGGTGTAGGTGGCGTATTGCAGCATGTTGAGTTGGTCTGATACGCCGATGGCGATGGCGCCGCCGGAATTGGCCTCGCCGGTTACAGTGGCAATTAGCGGAGTTTTTACCCGGGACATCATTGCCATGTTGCCGGCGATTGCTTCGTTGATGCCGCGTTCTTCTGAATCCATACCGGGGTAGGCGCCGGGTGTGTCAATGAAACTGAGCACCGGCAGTTTGTAACGTTCGGCCAGCAGGATTAGGCGACGGGCTTTGCGGTAACCTTCCGGGCGGGGCATGCCGAAGTTGTGTCGCACTTTCTCTTTGGTGCCGCGGCCTTTTTGATGACCGATTACCATTACCGGGCGTTCATCAAGGCGGGCGATGCCGCCAACCAAAGCATGGTCTTCGGCGAACAGGCGGTCGCCATGCAACTCATCAAAATCAGTGAAGATGTGCGGGATGTAGTCGTAAGTGTAGGGGCGCTGGGGATGACGCGCTACCTGGGAGATTTGCCACGAGCTGAGGTTGGCATAAATTTTTTCCGTGAGGCGGATGCTCTTGTCCTTGAGGGTCTGAATTTCTTCGTTGATATTCAGCCCGTTGTCGCTGCCTACCAGACGCAGTTCAGCGATTTGTGCTTCCAGCTCGGCTATCGGTTGCTCGAAAGGGAGATAATTGGGGTCCATTAATACACCAGAAGTTTGTGATATCAATCAGTGTAGCGTAGTCCGACTTTGTTTCTGCCGTATTCGGACTTCAGGTGCTGAATGAGATCGTCATTCGGTGCCACGCTCCACTCTTGACCGAACATTATACACCCTCCGACATCGCCGCGCTGATAATGTACTTCAACGCGGCAGCCCTTGTTATTGCTATCCGTCTGGCTGGCGGCGGTGGTGGGCATAGCGCCACTGCCTGAGAGGGAACCGCCACCCGGAGGAGCGCGGTTGCCAAGGGGAGTGCCATTGCTTGAGGGAGCACCGTTGCCCGAGAAAGCACCATTGTTTGGGGAAGCGCCGTTGTTTGGAGGAGTACCGCTGCTTGGGGGAGCGTTGCTACCTGACTTGTTAGCAATGCCAGGCGGGGCGGTTGCAGATTGTTTGCGGCGGTAAGGTGCGAGAATGTTGGCCAGATGTTCGCAGAAGTTATCTTCCAACGTTTCGGCGGTCAGGCGCAGTTCCAGGCAACGGGCGTGTTTTTGTCTTGCCTGGTCAAGTGTCATTACACTCTTGAGTCGTCCTTTCATGCCGCCGGTGTAATCATCGGTGCTGACTACACATTCCACTACCAGAATTTCATCCTTTTGCAGTATGTCACGGAATTGTTCAAACTCTTTGCTGAACAGGGTTATTTCCAGTCGTGCAGTACGGTCATCAAGCGTGAGTATTGCCATGAGGCTGCCTGATTTATTTTTTCTGATACGCAGACCATGCACCAGCCCGGCCAGAGTTTGTGGCTGGGCTAACGGGCGCGCCTCGGCCAGACTGTGTTTTACAAGACGGGAGAGTTCGGGCAGATATTCATCTACCGGATGACCGGACAGGTATAAGCCGAGTGCTTCTTTTTCCATTAGCAAACGATGTTTCTCACTCCAGGGTCGCAGCTGATGGCTGGTGGTTGGGTCATCATCGGCGCTGGCGGGAGATTCCACCGGTGCAATTCCGCCGAACATATCATCCACTCCCGATGCCTGATTCCGGCTGCGCTGCTCCGCCGCCTTCACCGCGTCCGGCAAACTGGCCCACAGGCCAGCCCGGGCTATGTCCTTGTTATTCCGGGTAGCTGCCGGGGTTTCTTGCACAAGAGCATCCAGCGCGCCGGCCTTGATGAGTGCTTCCAGAGCGCGCTTGTTGAGGATTTGGCTATCGCCCCGCTGGCACAAATCAAGCAAACTCTTAAATGGCGTTTCCTTGCGGCCTGCCAGAATTTCTTTTACCGGTCCTTCACCCAACCCCTTGATGGCACCAAGCCCGTAAACAATTTCACCGGCCTCGTTCACGGTGAAATTGTATTCCCCCATATTTACATCCGGCGGCAGCAGGCGCAGCTTCATGGAGCGGCACTCTTCAATGAGGGTGACAATCTTGTCGGTGTTCTGCATCTCAGCGGTTAACACCGCCGCCATGTAATAAGCCGGGTAATGCGTTTTCAACCAGGCGGTTTGATACGCCACCAGCGCATACGCCGCCGAGTGCGATTTGTTGAAACCGTAACCGGCAAATTTTTCCATCAAATCAAAAATATTGCTGGCCTGTTTTTCATCAATGCCCTTGTCTCTGGCGCCTTGCATGAAAGTGCTGCGCTGTTTGGCCATTTCTGCGGGAATCTTTTTGCCCATGGCCTTACGCAGGATGTCCGCGCCGCCGAGGGTGTAGTTGGCCAGCACCTGGGCAATTTGCATCACCTGTTCCTGATACAGAATTACGCCGTAGGTGTTGGCAAGCACCGCGGCAAGTTCAGGGTGGGGATATTGCACGCGGACGCGGCCATGTTTGCGTTCAATGAAATCATCCACCATGCCGGACTGCAAGGGGCCGGGGCGGAACAGGGCCACCAGTGCGATGATGTCTTCAAAGCAGTTGGGGAGGATGCGTTTAATCAGGTCTTTCATGCCGGGGGATTCAAGTTGGAACACTGCGGTGGTTTCGCCCCGTTGCAACATTTTGTACACATCCGGGTCATTGAGTGGCAGTTCGTTGATGTTGAGTGGTTTGTCAACGGGTTCCTGTTCGTTAATCATCTTTACGGCCCAGTCAATAACAGTGAGAGTGCGCAAACCCAAAAAGTCAAACTTGACCAGACCGGCTGTTTCCACATCATCCTTGTCGAACTGGGTGAGCATTGCGCCGCCGGATTCATCGCAATACAGGGGTGTGAAATCGGTTAGCTGAGTTGGGGCGATAACCACGCCACCGGCGTGCGTGCCCACCTGGCGCACGATGCCTTCCAGTTTATAGGCCATGTCCATGACTTCCTGAGCCTCGGCGTCTGCGGCCACATGTTCCGCCAGTGCCGGTTCTTCTTCCATTGCCAGTTGCAAGGTCATGCCGACACTGTTGGGAATCAGTTTGGAAAGTTTGTCCCCTACGCCGAACGGTTTGCCCTGGGCGCGGGCCACATCTCTTACCACGGCTTTGGCGGCCATGGTACCGAAGGTGATGATTTGTGATACGGATTCTGTGCCATACAGTTCTGCCACATGATCAATTACCCGGTCGCGGCCTACCATGCAAAAGTCCACATCAAAATCCGGCATGGAAACTCGTTCGGGATTAAGGAAGCGTTCAAACAGCAGGTCATATTTGAGCGGGTCAAGGTCGGTGATGCCGAGGGCGTAGGCCACCAGCGAGCCCGCTCCAGAACCCCGGCCGGGGCCGACGGGTATGTAATTGTCTTTCGCCCATTGAATGAACTCCATTACGATGAGGAAGTAACCGGCGAAACCCATTTGATTGATGATGCCCAGTTCCCATTCCAGGCGGGAGGTGTATTGTTCCTGACTGATGTTGTTTGTGGTGCTGACTGCCGCATCGGTTTCGGTGCTGTTAATCGTATCAACTGCGGAATCGGTCATGGCATCGGTCGTGGCATCGGTGATGGTATCGCTGGCGACATCAGTCGCAGCATCGCCCAACTTGTCAGTATCAGGTCTTGAGGCAAGCCGTTGCGCCAGACCTTTGGTCGCCAGTTCCGACAGATAATCTTCAAGCGTATGACTCTCCGGCACCGGGTAATTCGGCAGCGAAGGTTTCCCCAGCGTTAATTCCAGATTACAGCGCCGGGCAATTTCCCAGGCATTGGCCAGCGCCTCGGGAATATCGGCAAACAGTTCCGCCATCTCATCCCCGGTTCGCAGATATTGTTGTTCCGTGTAATGACGCTGACGGCGCGGGTCACTCAGAGTGCGGCTATCGTTAATGCACACTCGCACCTCGTGCGCCTCAAAATCTTCGGCTTCCACAAACCTCACATCGTTGGTTGCCACCACCGGGCAATCCGCCTCGCCGGCCAGGGTTATCGCCGCGGCAATGTAAGCCTCTTCACTTTCCTTGCCCACCCGCTGCAATTCCAGATAATAGCCATCGGGGAACAGGCCGCGCCATTTGTCCAGCAACTGTCGTGCCCGGCTCATATCACCATCAAGCAGGGCGCGGCCCACATCACTGAACTGGGCGCCGCTGAGCGCAATCAGGCCATCGCACTTGCCGGTCAGGGCGGCCTTGTCAAGCGCTGGCTCGCCATGCCCCTCGTGTTCAAGGTACAGGTTTGAAATCAGCTTGGTCAGGCTGAGATAGCCCTGCCGATTCCTGACCAGCAGCACCAATCGCGTTTGCTCATTCGCATCCTCGCCCTGCACCAGCACATCACAGCCACACAACGGCTTGATACCGGCCTTCACGGCCGCACTATAAAACTTGATGAGGGCAAACAGATTGGCCTGGTCGGTAATAGCCACCGCAGGCATCTGAATATCGCGCAAGCGGGTAATGAGCGGCGCAATGGTAACCAGCCCGTCACGAATTGAGTAGTCGGTATGTATCCGCAGATGGGCGAAAGGAGCGGGAGCGGTTTCGACGGGCTCGGTGGACTGGGCAGGCTGGGCGGACATAAGCGCAATGAGTTCGGCTGGTTAACGGAGTATCAGTTCAGACTATACCCCATACCCCCGCCCCTGCCAAATGCCCGCAACTTGCGCTGCGAAAAGGACATGATGAAATATCCCGGCTGCTGTTGTATGCTTGTTGGCATTACAGTTATTTAACATTTTGGAGATATACCTGTTATGAAGAAAGCGCCGATAAACTGGACGAATGTAGTGTTATTCAGCCTGACGCCGCTGTTTGCGGTTACTCTGGTGCCGTTGTATGGCCTGTATTATGGCTATGAGTGGTTTGAGTGGCTGATGTTTGTGTTGTTGATGGGGGTTTGCGGGATGTCAATCACGGCGGGCTATCATCGGCTGTGGGCGCACAAGGCTTACCGGGCGCACCCGGTGTTGCGGGTGATGTTTGCTGTTGGTGGCGCCTTTGCCCTGCAAAACGACATTCTGCACTGGGCCTCTGACCACCGCCGTCACCACCGGCATGTGGATGATAACGAGCGCGACCCCTATTCCGCCAAGCGCGGCCTGTGGTTTTCCCATATTGGCTGGATTCTGCGTGATTATCCCAGCGGCGAGGAGGATTTCTCCAATGTTAAGGACTTGCTGCGAGACCCGGTTGTGGTTTGGCAGGCTCGTTACTACCTGCCGCTGGTGTTGCTGACCAACATTGGCTTGCCGTTGCTGCTTGGCTTGCTGTATGGCGACATCATTGCCAGCCTGTTGCTGGCCGGGCTGTTGCGTTTGGTACTCAGCCATCATTTTACCTGGCTTATCAATTCACTGGCACACAAATGGGGCGTGCAACCTTACAGTAAGGACAACACCGCCCGTGATAACAGTCTGCTTGCCCTGTTCACTTACGGCGAGGGTTATCACAACTACCATCATGCCTTTCAGTGGGACTATCGCATGGGCATCAAGTGGTGGCACTTTGATCCGACCAAGTGGATGATTCGCGTGTTGTCGTGGTTTCGTCTCACTGGCGACCTGAAGCGCAGCACGCCCGCGCAGGTGGAAAAAACCAGAGTAACACTACAGTATCAGTCGGCGACTGAACGGTGCGAGATGTTGGATTTACCGCAAAAGATTCGTCAGCACTTGCAACAGGAATATGAACAGTTGTTGCATACCCTGCAACTGTGGACGGAACATCGGCAAGCCTGGTATGAGGCGGCCGAAGCAGCCAAGGATAAGCACATTCAAAAAACTCTGGAGCAATGGGACAGGCTGGCGCTGAAAGACCGCTATCAGGAAGTGCAGTTTCGCCTGCGCACCCAGCGGCGGCGCTGGCGGCGATTGATACGCAATCTTCATAACCCCGCCGAATCGGTGTTGGCGGCAGCCTGAGAACAGGTTTTACTTTCTGCGGAATGATGGAAGTATGGGAAGTATGAGAAATATGAAAAGTACGAAAGCATAAGCACAAAGATTCCTCTAATGAATTTTGAAACGCCTGATACAAGAACGCCTGCCTCGCAAAAACCCGACCACAAAAAAACCGGGGCGAAGGCAGCGCGCATGAAAAGCTCCATGCTGGTGATGGTGCCACTCATAATTTTCTCGCTAGTAATTTTCGTGAGTTCAATACTGCCCGCGCAAGCGCTGGAGCAGGGCGAAATGGCGCCAGATTTCACCCTGCCATCCATCTACGAAGGACAGCCTGACATTACTCTTAGTGAACTGCGCGGGAAAGTTGTTTATGTGGATTTCTGGGCTTCCTGGTGTGCGCCATGTCTAATTTCCATGCCGCTGTACAACGAGCTATACCATCGCTATAAGGAACAAGGTCTGGAAATAGTTGCTGTTAATGTGGACGATCCACTTGAAGATGGCCTTGATTTTCTACTTGATACCCCGCTGGATTTCCTGATTCCCTTTGATCAGGATGCCATCACAGCGGAGGAGCAGTTTGGTGTGTTTGGTATGCCCACCTCGTTCCTGATTGATGCCGATGGCACTGTGCGTCTGGTGCATGTGGGCTTTCGCAACGGCGACCTTGAAATTATTGAGGCTGCTATACAAGAGGCTCTGGAAGCACAGTAGCCGCCCTGCCCGCCGCGCACCTGTCCGCCTGCCCCACAGGGACTCTCACCACCTCCTGTCAATTCCCGCCAACTCCCACCGCTTCCTCACCGATTCCCACCGCTTCCCGCCAAATGTCCCTATTTGTTATAATGCGCCAATGACCACAAGCCATAGCACCACACCCACGCCCGGCACGGGCAAGCGGGTGTATATTAAAACCCACGGTTGCCAGATGAACGAGTATGATTCGGCGCGAATGCTGGATTTGCTGCGGGAGTCCTGCGCCGCCACTCTGGTGGACAGCCCCGAGCAAGCGGATGTGCTGCTGTTGAACACCTGCTCCATCCGTGAAAAGGCGCAGGAAAAAGTGTTTCACCAGCTGGGTCGCTGGCGCGCATTGAAGCAGGCCAGGCCGGAAGTAAAAATTGCCGTGGGCGGTTGCGTGGCCAGTCAGGAAGGTGAAGCCATTGGCAAGCGAGCCCCTTATGTGGATGTGGTGTTCGGTCCGCAAACCTTGCACAAGCTGCCCGAGATGCTGGCGCAAAGTGATGCCGGTGAACCGGTGGTGGATATCAGCTTTCCTGAAATTGAAAAATTTGACCGCTTGCCGCAACCGGAAGCGGGCGGCTGTCAGGCCTATCTGACTATCATGGAAGGTTGCAGCAAGTATTGCAGTTTCTGCGTGGTGCCTTACACCCGCGGCGAAGAAGTGAGCCGGCCGCTGGATGATGTGCTGGCCGAGGCGGTTCATCTTGCCGGGCAGGGTGTGCGCGAAATCAATTTGCTGGGGCAGAATGTGAATGCCTATCGTGGCCTGAGCCATGCCGGCGAGATTGTGGATTTGGCATTGTTGATTCACTACATTGCCGCCATTGATGGCATTGACCGCATTCGCTTCACCACCAGCCACCCGCTGGAATTTTCCGACCGGCTGGTGAACACCTATTACACTGTGCCTGAACTGGTAAGCCATCTGCATCTGCCGGTGCAAAGCGGTGCTGACCGCATTCTGGCGGCTATGAAACGCGGCCATACCGCGCTGGAATACAAGTCAATCATCCGCAAAATTAAAGCTGCCCGGCCTGGCATTAGTTTGTCATCGGATTTTATTGTGGGTTTTCCCGGGGAAAGCAATCGGGATTTTGAAGACACTATGAAACTGATAATTGAGGTGGGATTTGATACCTCATTCAGTTTTATCTACAGCCCGAGGCCGGGCACTCCGGCGGCCGATTTGCCGGACAGCACTCCCCTGCAGGAGAAGAAACATCGTCTGGCTAGCTTGCAATCGCAAATCACCCGTCAGGCTGATGCTATTAGCGCGGCCATGGTGGGGGGCGAGGAGCGGATTCTGGTTACCGGGCTGTCCAAAAAGAACCTGAACGAGTTGCAGGGTCGCACGGAAAATAACCGGGTGGTGAATTTTGCCTGCGATGACCTCGGGCTTATTGGCCACTTTGCCACAGTGAAAATTACCGACGCCCTGCCCCACTCACTATTGGGAAGCCTCTAACTGCATGAGTCACCACACCCAAAGCCTCACCCTGCGGCCCGACAACGCCAGACGCCTGTCCAGTCTGTGCGGCAGACTGAATGAGCATATTCATCAGATTGAAACTTTCCTCGCCATGAAAATTCAGCAGCGTGGCAATGTGTTCCAGCTTACCGGCAGCGCGACGGCGGTGGCTGATGCCAGGAATCTGCTTGAGTCCCTGTATCTGGCAACCGACAACGGTGGCCTGTTGGACCCAAGTCTGATACATCTTGCTTTACAGGAAGTACGGAATGGGCATGCCCACGCCGAACGACAACAGGGTAACGCACGGAGCAAGGTGCGAGATGGTGCATACAACAACGCACAGAACAACGCACAAAACAGCACGCAAAACAGCGCACAGAACAACAAACAAGAGCGCAGACAACAGGGTGCGACAGATACGGATGACACAACGCCGCCGCCGCAAGTTACCTTGCTTAAAACGCCGAGGCTGTCAATTAAACCGCGCAGCAAACAACAACAACTTTACGTGGCCGACATTCTGCGCAAGGACATCAGCTTCGGCATCGGTCCGGCCGGCACGGGCAAGACTTATCTGGCGGTGGCCTGCGCCGTGCAGGCACTGGTTAGCAATGAAGTCAGCCGTTTGATTCTGGTGCGCCCTGCGGTGGAAGCCGGTGAAAAACTGGGCTTCCTGCCCGGCGACCTGACCCAGAAAATAGACCCCTATCTGCGCCCGCTATACGATGCGCTTTATGAAATGCTGGGCTTTGAGAAGGTTACCCGATTGATTGACAAGAATGTCATTGAAGTAGCACCGCTCGCTTACATGAGAGGTCGCACGCTGAACAACTCATTCATTATTCTTGACGAAGGCCAGAACACCACCACCGCGCAAATGAAAATGTTTCTTACCCGCATGGGTTTCGGTTCCACTGGCGTTATTACCGGAGATGTTACCCAGGTTGATCTGCCGCGGGGCGAGCGCTCCGGGCTGGTGCATGTGGCCAATGTGCTCAAGAATCTTCCCGAAATCGGCTTCACCTGGTTTACCTCCAAAGATGTGGTGCGCCATACTCTGGTGCAGCGTATTGTAGATGCCTACGATGAATTTGACCGGCGAAGTGACAGCAGCCCTGATGATGCACAAAATATTTAAAACCATCCGTGCAATTTATTAAATATAGACTATCCTTACTCATACATCGGTAACGAAGAATGCCCGCACTGGAAATTGAAATAAGCAGCGAGAGCAGCAACCACTGGACACCGGACAAGGCCGCATGCCACAAATGGCTGCTGCAAGCCCTGCACGCAGCACACTTTGACACCCCCTGCCAGGTCAGCCTGCGCTTTGCCGACCGGGAAGAGTCTGCCGCCCTGAACCTCAAGTTCCGTAGCAAGCAGGGTGCGAGCAATGTGCTGTCCTTCCCTTCCGCCCTGCCCGATGCGCTGCCGGAAGCGCCGGGTTACCAACTGCTTGGCGATATTGTAATATGTCCGGAAATCGTAGTCGGCGAGGCGCAGGAACAGGGCAAGCCCGCCGAGGCGCACTGGGCTCATCTGCTGATTCACGGCATTCTGCACCTTATCGGACACGACCATCAGCAGAGTGCCGCCGCCGCCGCCATGGAATCGCTTGAGATACAATCGCTGGAAAAGCTTGGCTACCCGAACCCCTATCTGTCAGGGTGTTCCGCTGAAACATCAAACCTGAACAAGGGAAGTTAGAGGAGGTTAAATCACACTCATGTCAGACGACCCATCTAGCATCGATCCGAGACCCCGGTCATGGATCGATAAAATCGCACAAGTTTTTTCGGACGAACCAACCGACACCGGCAGCCTGCTGGAACTGCTGCGCAACGCAGAGCAGGACAAGGTGCTTGGTGCCGATGCGCTCGCCATCATTGAAGGCGCGCTGCAAGTTTCCAACATGCAGGTGCGGGACATTATGATTCCCCGCGCCCAGGTAATCACCGTTACGGCCACGATGCCACCGCTGGAAATTATTGAACTGGTAAGCAATGCCTCCCACTCGCGCTTCCCCGTTATTGGTGACAATGTGGACCATGTCATCGGCATCCTGCTGGCCAAAGACCTGCTGCCACTGGCGCTCAAACAATCACAAGATAAATTTGATATCAAAAAAATCGTACGCCCCGCCACTGTTGTTCCCGAAGACACGCGGCTGAATGTTATGTTGCAGGCATTCCGCGAATCCCGCAAGCACATGGCCATTGTGGCGGACCAATACGGCAGCATGTCCGGCCTGATTACCATTGAAGATGTGCTGGAACAGATTGTCGGCGATATTGAAGATGAAACCGACACCGATGAAGGCAACTACATCACCCACTCTGATAATGGCAACTATATCGTCAAGGCGGTCACACCCATTGCAGAGTTTAATGAACATTTCGACAGCACATTCAGCGATGAGGAGTTTTCCACCGTCGGCGGCATGGTGCTGAAAGCGTTCGGCCACATTCCCGAAACCGGGGAAACCATTAACATTGATGCCTTTCTGGTAACCGTGCTTCACGCCGACAGCCGCCAAATCAAACTCATCAAGGTAGCCGTCACCTGAAGCGATACCTCAACAGGGCACGCACAGCACGGGGCTCGGCGGGGTGAAAATGAATATCATCCACCGGCCTCGCTTCGCCCTTCAGCTGCGAGGCAAAATAGTAGGCAATATCGTCATCTTCCGCATCAAACAAGTTCAGCACATCCACGCCCAACTCCCAGTTATCAAAACGATAAGAGAGCCCCAGATTCATCAGCGTGGAATCACCATTGCGTATTGCGCCATCGCCGGTTAACACGGCCTCGCCGAAATGCCGCAGCCGCAGGCTGGCGACAAAGCCATTATCACCCACCCAACTGAGACCGGCCGCAAGCACCCGCTCCTGGGCATCGGGAATCTTGTTCTCACCGGTTGGCAAGCCGTGGAAATGACCATCGGTGGTGGCGGCGCTAACATCCAGCACCAGTTGATTGTTAATTTCCCAGAAAGCGTTTAGCTCCAGCCCGTGTCGACGCGCCGGGTCGGCAGGTTCGGTGGTGCCGGCATCACCCACAAACACCAACTCGGAACCGGTTTCCAATTCAAAATAAGCCAGGCTGATATTAAAACCTTCCGCGGCATCATAACGCAGACCAATTTCAGAGCCGTTGCCTGCAATCAACACATCACGGGTTTCGGCAGGGTCGCCCGTTACCGGATCAACACGGGTGAAGGCCACGCGAATATCATTGGAATGAAAGCCGCGCCCCCGGGCGGCATACAACTCCAGCGCATCACCAATACGATAGGCCAGCGACAGTTTGGGCAGCACCAGTTCATCCTTGTCGCTGCCGGAGTTTTCCGGAATCAGGGCTCGCACCCGGTAGCGATAGTGTTCCATCCGCAAACCCAGATTACCGCGCAAGCGCTCGGATAAGTTGAATCGCAACTCAACAAAGGCGGCGAGGCTGAGTTCTTCCGCTTCATCTTCACGCACACTGGCTTTGCGTCCGGCGTTATTTGCTGTGCCGGGAATGTTGATGCGCCGGCTGCCAATGGTGTTGAACAGGTTCAATTCATTCACATCGTCGTAACGCACCTCAACGCCTGACAACAGTCGCATCGGTATAGTGGACAACTCCAGGTTTGCCTGATGAGTAAGCTGTCCGCCCAGCAGCAGGCGTTCATCCTCTTGCTCAAACTCATCGCCATAAACCGGGTCATTAAGAAAGTAAGTGGGGTTGTTAATCAGGCTCATGTAATAGGAACTGGCATACAGGCTTAACTGCCAGTCGTTCAAATCAAAACTGCCAGTGAGGGAATGACGACGGGATTTGCCGCCCAGGTCCGGGTCAATGTGACCCAGACGGGAAATCAGACCATTGTTCACCGCGCGGCGCGGCACCTGATTGGTTGAGGCCCAGGAAGCATCGTAGGCAGACAGGGTGATGCGCCCCGCTACGCCAAGCACCATCCCGCTGTATTTCAACAGGGCGTTGTACTTGCGCACATCCTGATCAAGCACAAACTGGCCGTTGGTCTGGTGATGTTCCAGCGCATACAACAAAGTGCCATCCCGGTAAGGCAGTGAGTCAGCGGTAACAAAACGGATGTCATCGCCACTGCCAAATGCCAACTCGGCGAAGCCCTGCTCCAGCCTGTCGTAGGTTTTCACCGTGCCGGAGCCGGCCAGCGAAAAATCGCCGATAGTGGCACTGTGAGGTCCCTTGCGAAAATTCACCTGCTCAACAACTTCAGGAATAATGAAATTCAAATCCATGTAACCCTGAGCGTGGGCATGGGTGCGCAGATTTACTGGCATACCCTCAAACCAGATGGCGAAATCAGAACCGTGGTCCAGGTTAATGCCGCGCAGAAAATATTGATTGGCCTTGCCCGGTCCGCTGTGCTGGGTGGCCATCATGCCGGGCACCACTTCCACCAGTTCACCAACCCGCGACAAGGGACGAACAGAAAAATCGCCATAACCCACCACACCTTCGGAAGCCGCCTGGGCACGACCCAACATTTTCAATGACCGCCCCCACACTATAATCTCTTCAATTTGGTTGGCCTGTTCCGAGGCATCCGTCAAGGCCTGGCTTGTTGTAGCCGACTGAGTTTCACTTGTTACATCCAGCTGGGACTGACTTGTTGTGATGAGTTGGGCTTGATTTGTTACGGCGGGCTGAGCTTGGCTCGCCACAGCAATTAAATAAATAGCAATAGCCGAGCCGTAAACGAAAACCCTGCCAGCATTAATCCCTCTCGCACTACTTGTAGTACTTGCACCACTCACACCATCCACATCACTTCTACCATTTGTAGCGCTTGCACCACTCACACCATCCATGTCACTTCTAGCATTTGTAGCACTTGCACCACTCATACCATCCATATCACTTCTACCATTCGTACTGTTCAACATTTTTAACTCCGCTTATCAACATAAATTAGAATCTGCCGTTGCCTCGTCATATACCCGATTTCCCGGCATTTGCCTGAAATGCGGAAAACGCCCATAAAACGTGGCTTGGGGATGTACTATAGCAGATTTTAATATAAATGCAAATCATTCTCATTTGTATTACGCCCTTCCCACACAGGCCAGGATGCTGATACCCACTACCTGTCAGGCCGGGCTTGGTGTATGCTTACGGCTTTTGGAATTGTATTCATGGACACCACCCATTCTCCTGACAACCAGCCCGACATCCCCCTTTATAATCCCCAATCGGTGGAAACCGGGGTTCAGGCCTATTGGCAGGAACATCAGAGTTTCAGGGTGAGCGAAGACCCGAAGCGGGAGAAGTATTACTGCCTGTCCATGCTGCCCTATCCCAGCGGCCACCTGCACATGGGTCATGTGCGCAATTACACCATCGGCGACACCATCACCCGTTACCAGCGAATGTGCGGCAAGAATGTGTTGCAGCCTATGGGCTGGGATGCGTTCGGTCTGCCCGCCGAAAATGCCGCCATAGAGAACAAGATGGCACCGGGGCGCTGGACTTACGACAACATTGATTACATGCGCAAGCAGTTACAACGGCTCGGCTATGCTTACGACTGGGAGCGCGAACTTGCCACCTGTCATCCGTCTTACTACCGCTGGGAACAATGGTTCTTCACGCGCCTGTTTCGCAAGGGGCTGGTGTACAAGAAAGAAGCCGAGGTGAACTGGGACCCGGTTGACAAGACCGTGCTCGCCAACGAGCAGGTGGTTGATGGCAAGGGCTGGCGTTCTGGCGCTGTGGTAGAGCGCCGTAAAATCCCCCAGTGGTTCGTTAAGATAACGGCATACGCTCAGGAATTACTTGATGATTTGGAGCAGCTGGAAGGCTGGCCGGAGCAGGTTAAGACCATGCAGGTCAATTGGATTGGCCGCTCCGAGGGGGTGGAACTGGACTTTGAGGTGGCCGACGAAAGCGATGAGGCATTGCGACGCCTGAGCGTTTATACCACCCGCCCGGATACTCTGTTGGGCGTCACTTACATGGCAGTCGCCACTCAGCACCCCCTGGCCCTGAAAGCCGCTGAGACCGATGCCAAACTGGCCAGTTTTATTGACAAGCAGAACCGCTCAACCGTGTCGGAGGCGAATATGGCCAACATGGAAAAGCTGGGTATGGATACCGGCAGAGTAGCCCTGCATCCAATCACCGGTGACAAGTTGCCAATCTACGCCGCCAATTTTGTGCTAATGGCTTACGGCTCCGGCGCGGTGATGGCGGTGCCGGCTCACGACCAGCGCGACTGGGAGTTTGCCCGTCAATACAAACTGCCTATCAAGCAAGTAGTCCAGCCGGTTGATGATGGTGATGCCAGAGCCAAATGCGATTTGGAACGGGAAGCCTTCACAGAAAAGGGCACGCTCATCAATTCCGGCGAATTTGACGGGCTTGATTTCCAGCAAGCCTTTGACGCCATAGCACAACACCTGCACAAACAGGGGCGCGGCCGCAAAACGATTAACTACCGCCTGCGCGATTGGGGCGTGTCCCGACAACGCTACTGGGGCGCACCAATCCCCATCATTCACTGCAAAAAATGCGGTGCCGTGCCGGTGCCGGATAAAGACCTGCCAGTGCGCCTGCCGGAAGACATTGAGTTCAGCGACAGCGGCTCTCCCCTGCCCCGCATGCCGGAGTTTTACCAAACCCGCTGCCCGGAATGCGGCGGCGATGCCGAACGGGAGACTGACACCTTTGATACTTTCATGGAATCATCCTGGTATCACGCCCGCTACACCTGCCGAGACCAGGACGAAGCCATGCTGGACGAGCGCGCCAACTACTGGCTGCCAGTTGACCAATACATCGGCGGCATTGAACATGCCATTCTGCATCTGATGTATGCCCGTTTCTTTCACAAGGTAATGCGCGATGAAGGCCTGGTGCAAGGCGATGAACCTTACACCCGCCTGCTCACCCAAGGCATGGTGCTGAAAGACGGCAGCAAAATGTCCAAATCAAAAGGCAACACAGTTGACCCGCTAACCATGATAGACAAATACGGCGCCGACACCGTGCGCCTGTTCGTCATGTTCGCCTCACCACCGGAGCAAACGCTGGACTGGTCAGACAGCGGCGTAGAAGGCGGCTATCGCTTCCTCAAACGCCTGTGGCGAGTGGCGATGGCACATATCGCACAATCATCAACAACCAACAAGGCTTCATACAATGACCGGCAACGGGAACTGCGCCGCAAAGTACACCAAACCATCGCCAAAGTTTCCGATGACTATGGGCGACGACAAACATTCAACACCGCAATCGCGGCCTGCATGGAATTGCTTAATGCAGTGAGTAGCTTCGTCCAGGAACAGAATAAGGAACAAAATGAGAAGCCTGACCCAAAATATAAGGATGAATCCGACTGGCAACTCATGCAAGAGGCATTAGAAGCCATCGTGCTAATGCTGGCACCGATTGTGCCCCACTTCAGCCATGTGCTGTGGCAACATCTGGGCCATAACGGCGCAGTTATGGATGCCAGCTGGCCTGAGGTTGACGAATCTGCACTGAAACAAGACACGCAGCTCATCGTGCTACAAGTAAACGGCAAACTCCGCGGCAAAATAGAAGTGCCGGTTGACATTGAACAATCAGCACTCAAAGAACTGACCCTGTCCCACGAAGCAGTTACCCGTTACACCAAAGACGCAAAGGTAAAAAAAGTCATCATAGTCCCCGGACGACTGGCTAATGTGGTAGTAGCAAGCAACTAAAATGCAAACACGACTTCTTATAGCAGGTTTGTTGTTGGCACTGCTAAGCAGCTGCGGTTTCAGCCTGCGTGGTTCTGATGTGCTGTCTTCACGCTACAATGCCCTGGCACTGGACAGCCCCCAACCCAATCTGGAACTACCCCGGCTTCTGCGTCAACGATTGATAGCAGCGGATGTGGCTGTTCTTGAACCCGACCAGACTGATGCGCCACTGCTACGGCTTGGCAACGAAACCGAAACCAGCCGCCCGGTAAGCATAAACACCCGCGCCAGCGCCGCCCAACACGAAATCCGTTTATCAGTTACTGTTTCTTTAAGCCGTGGCGATGAAGAACTACTGGCACCTCAAACCCTGATTGTAGAACGTAGCTATGCCGAGAACATTGAATTAATCAGCGGCAATCAAGACGAAAAACAAATAATCCTGTCAGAAATGCGCTACGACCTTGTTGAACAAATCTTGCGCACATTGGAAGCCACCGAGTAATCTATAACCATGAAACTAACCCCCGAAAAACTGGCATCCGCCCTGAAGAACGAGCAGTTCCCCATGGTCTGGCTCAGTGGCGATGAGCCCTTGCTGATACAGGAGGCGGCTGATTCCGTGCGCGGCCATTATCGCAAGCTGGGTTTTGAAGAGCGGGAGATACTTTATGTTGATAGTAATTTCAAGTGGGAGCAGTTTCGGCAGAGTATTGGCAATCTTTCCCTGTTTGCCAGCCAGCGAATTATTGAGTTGCGGCTGAGCAGCAGCAAACTTGATGATGCGGGCAAGGCCGCGCTGGAACATTATCTGGATAATGCCAGCGCGGAATATCTGGTGTTGATAATTAGTCCGCGTATTGAAGGGGCTGCTATGAAGAGCAAATGGTTCAGTGCCATTGAATCGCGCACGGCGGTGGTGCGAGTCTGGCCGATAGCACGGGAGCAACTGGGGCGCTGGCTTGAACGGCGTCTGCGACAATCGGGTATTCATGCGGACAAGGAAGCAGTCGTCCTGCTTATGGACAGGGTGGAGGGCAACCTGCTTGCCGCCATACAGGAAATAGAAAAGTTGAAACTGCTGGCCGGCACCGAACCCGATGCGGCCATTCAGCTTGATGCCAAAACAGTAATGCAGGCAGTTGCCGACAGTTCACGATTTAACGCCTATCATACGGTGGATGCCGCCCTGCTGGGTGATGCCGCCCGCACTCAGCACACACTGCACAGCCTGCGCGCCGAGGGCACATTTCCGCTGGTAATACTCGGTGCAGTCAATCGCGAGATACGCAATCTGTTGCCGATGATTGAGCAACGGGATCAGGGTGAGCCAATAGCCAGCGTAATGAAATCAAGATTTATTATGTTTAATCGCAAGCAGGCTGTCGGGGCGGCGCTTGAACGGCTGCAAATCGGCGATATCAGAGCCCTGCTGGAACATGCAAGGCTCATAGATCAGGCTATCAAAGGTATGTCTGATGCCAATCCCTGGGATGAACTGAGTCTGCTCTTGCTACGCCTGAGCGGCGTGCGCCCTGTTACTTCCCTAGCAAGCTAGCAGTAGCAAATTAACAGCAGCAAGTTCACCACACCGCAACGGGTTTTATGAAAGCGTTGCGAACCAGCGCCGCTTGCTAGTTAAGCCCCCTGCGCTCCAGCAATGGCGCAACATCCGCATCCCGGCCACGGAAATCGCGGAACAGTTGCATGGCATCCTTACGCCCTCCCTGACTAAGCAAGGTGTCACGAAAGTGATCACCATTAGCCCGCAACAGTCCGTCGTTTTCCTCAAACCACTTCACCGTGTCCGCATCAAGCACCTCACTCCAGATATAGGAATAATAACCGGCTGAATAACCACCCATGATGTGATTGAAATAGGTAACGCGGTAACGGGGCGGAACCTGTGGCACATTAAAACCGGCGTCGGCCAGTGCCTCGGCTTCAAACTCCATCAGCGTGGCGGCAGTGGGGATCTGCTCCGGCTCCAGTTGGTGCAGGCGCTGGTCCACCAGCGAAGCAGCCAGATATTCCGTGGTGCCATAGCCCTCATTGAACTGCTGGGTGGCAAGAAAACGTTCCAGCAACTCGGCGGGCATAGGTTCGCCAGTCTGATAATGCAACGCATAGTTTGCCAACACCTCGGGCCAGGTTGCCCACATCTCATTCACCTGCGAGGGATATTCAACAAAATCGCGGGGCACCGATGTGCCGGCAAAGTAAGGATAGTTCACCGAGGAAAACATGCCGTGCAGTGCATGCCCGAATTCGTGGAACATGGTGGTTACTTCATCAAAAGTCATCAGCGTTGGCTGACCTGCCGGCGGTTTGGTAATGTTTTGATGATTGGCAACCACCGGTTCGGTGCCCATCAACTCCGACTGGGATACATAGGCATTCATCCAGGCACCGCCGCGCTTGCTGGGGCGGGCATAGAAATCGCCGATGAACAGGGCCAGCGTGCTGCCATCCTGCTCAAACACTTCAAACACGCGCACATCTTCCTGATAAACCGGCAAGTCAGTGCGCTCGCTGAAGGTTATGCCATAAAGCTGCTCGGCGGCATAAAACACGCCGCGCAAAAGCACATTGTTTAATTCAAAGTAAGGTTGCAGCTGGCTCTCGTCAAAACTGTAACGGTCGGCGCGCAGTTTTTCGCTGTAATAAGACCAGTCCCAGGCGGCCAGTTCAAAATCATCGCCTTCGGCATTAACCATTTGCTGCAAATCGTCAGCCTCGCGTTGGGCGTTTCTCACTGCCGGTGGAATCAGTTCGGCGAGGCGCTGGTTAACCGCCTCCACAGTGCCGGCGGTTTGGTTTTCAAGAATGTATTCGGCGTGGTTGTCGTAGCCCAGCATCTGTGCCCGCTCGGCGCGCAGGCGTAGCACATTGGAGACTATCTGGCGGGTGTCCAGCGCCCCGCCCCGATTGCCCCGCGACAGGGAGGTGGTGAGAATGCGTTCCCTGAGTTCGCGGTTCTGTAAATTCGCCAGTGCCGGTTGGCCGCTGGTGTTAAGCAAGGGGATAACAAACTGGCCTGACATATCGCGAGACTCAGCCTCATCGGCTGCGGCTTGAATCAGGGTGTCGCTCATGCCGGTTAGCAGTTCCCGTTCGTTCACCACGATGGCCAGTTCATTCATTTCTTCCAGCACCTGCTGGCTGAACCGGGTTTGCAACTCTGCCATTTCGGCGTTGATTTCACGCAGTCGCACCCGCTGTGTTTCGCTGAGTGCGGCACCGGCGCGAATGAAGTCGCGGTGATAAAGTTCCAGCAAACGTTGTTGCTCCGCATCAAGGCCTAGTTCTTCCCGTTGCTCATAAAGCGTTACCACACGGTTGAACAAAGCCTGATTCAACATAATGTTGTCCTGATGGGCGGACAGTTTTGGAGCCAGTTCCTGCTCCAGTGCCTTGATGTCGTCATTGGTGTGGGCGCCGCTCATGCTGAAAAACACCCGTGCCACCCGGTCAAGCAGCTGCCCCGAGCGTTCCAGCGCGATGATGGTGTTGTCAAAATCGGGCGTAGCCTGCTGGTTGGCGATGGTTTCCACCTCGCTTAGCTGCTCGGCCATGCCGCGTTCAAAGGCGGGACCGTAATGGGTGTTGCTTATCCGGTCAAACTGCGGGTAGCTGAAGAACAGCGGGCTGTCTTCAAGGAAGGGGTTGGGCATTGTTGTGCTTGCTGATTCTGTTGTGCTTGCTAATTCTATTGTGCCACCTTCCTGTTCGGAGCAGGCGGCCAGTGTAGTAGCAAACAGTATAGCTATCAGGGTAACTACGGATTTCATATTCATCATCTGTCTCCGGTATCTTGGATATCAAAATTTTGTATCAAATCTCTGCATCAGATCTTTGTATAAAGTTTATGTATAAAGTCTCCACATCAAACCCATGTGTCAAATCTTCCATATCAAAATATTTCCTGATAAAACACGAGCAGTATGGCAACAGGGCAGATGAACTTGACATAGAACGGCCAGATTTTCCAGAACAGACTACGCTCTACTTCGGGGCTGCCCAGTTTAATCTCTTCCAGAATTCCATTGCGATGCCATATCCAGCCGGCGAACAAACAGAAAAACAGGCCAAGCAGGGGCTGGCTTATCGCGGTGGTGGAGATTACCACCAAGTCAAACAAGAGGTCAAAGTTTAGCACAATAAGCACGGACATGACGGTGATGACAGCACCGATAACCAGTGCCGCCGTTGGCCGGGAGGCGCCGTGATGTTCCACCGCGTAAGCCACCGGCACTTCAAGCATGCTGATTGAGGAGGTGAGTGAGGCGATGGTCATCAGGGCAAAGAATGCGAAGGTCACCAGCAAGCCTATGGCGCCCATGTTGTTAAACAGTTCCGGCAGCACCGTTAGAATCAATCCCGGACCATCAATAAGCACGTTGTTTTCATCAAAGATGGCCACTCCGTTTTCCAGCGCCACATACATGGCGGGCAGAATCAGCAGGCCGGCCAGCACGGCAATGCCAACATCCAGCAAGGCCACCAGTGAACCAACTACCGGCAAGTTTTCCTGTTTGCTAATGTATGAACCGTAAATCAACATTGTGCCCACGCCCAGAGACAGTGAGAAAAATGCCTGACCCATGGCGGACACCAGCAGTTCGCGGCTGGCGAGGCGCGATACATCCGGCAACAGAAAGTTGCGCAAACCTTCCATCGCACCGGGCAAGGTGAAGACATAAATAATCAGCAGGAATAGAATTAGCAGAAGAGATGGCATCAGGCGCGAAGCCCATTTTTCAATGCCCTCTTTCACGCCGGCGCGGATAACATGAATTGTTAGCAGCATGAACAATATGACGAACAGGCTGTTGCGGCTGGCATCATCGGTGGTTAGCCAGTTGGCCACATTGCCCATTGGGGCGGTGCTGCCGGTGATGTTTCCGGTAACGCGCACTATCGGGTCCAGCAAATGCGCCATCATCCAGCCGCTAACCACGGCGTAAAAACTGAGAATGAAACTCACCGTGAGGATGCCGCCAAAGCCCACCAGCAGGCCAAGATATTTGCTAAACGGACCTCGGGCGATGGAGCGCAGGGCATCAATGGCGTTGGCTTTAGCGTGGCGGCCGATAATCAGTTCCGCCATCAGCGCCGGATAGGCCAGCACGAAGACCAGTGCAAGGTAGGTGAACAGGAACGCAGCTCCGCCATTGGAGGCGGCGTTGGTGGGGAAGCCCCAGATGTTGCCCAAGCCGACTGCCGAGCCGGTTGCTGCGGCCAAGAATCCGAATCTGGAACTGAACTCTCCTCGTGGTGCTGCCATTGTTTATTCTCTCGCCTCATTCAGGTTAACGGTAAGTTCTTCCACATCGCTGACGAATCCCAGCGAATGCACTTCCTTGTTCAGTTCAATGTTTACCAGGTTGTGCTGGTCGGGCCACACATCCCGTAGCACGCTGTGAACGATGGTCATGCCCGCCAGGGTTGATGGCTCCGGTTGCGGGATTTCTTGATAAACCCAGAGGTATTGTCCGTCCACTTCCTCGCCAATATGGTCAAGGGTAAGGGCTTGCTGTGCGCCATCGTTGAGGTGTGCGGTAATTGCGAAGCGGTTGATTACATAGTTGCCGAACAGTTCGCGGCTGGTAGCGGATTCCAGCAGGTTGTGTTTTTCTCCGAAGATGAAGGTGGCGGCGTGTTCAACATCGTGTAGCAGGAAGCGGTGCATGACTTCAAGATTGCCGGTGTTGGGGTTGAATAGTATGCGGGTGATGGCCGAGCGTTGCTGGTGGGCGGATACGGACTGGAGCGTAACAACAGGCAGCAGGAGACACAGCAACATCAGTGCCTGGCGTGGCGCATGGCACAACCCGCGACACCACTTGAGATATGGATTTTTAATTATCTTCCTCGTCATCGTCATCGCCTTCGTTATCTTCATCCTCATCCGTCCTGAGTTCAGTCTTGCTATCCTCCATGATGTCACGACCAACCAAACCACCACCGCCTCCTTCCGATTTGAAACTCTCTATGCGGGAGGGAATGATGCGGCGTGGATAATAGTTGTTCTCAATATCAGCATCGGCGGTTTCCATGCGGGGGTCCAGCACCACTTCAGTAATCTCGCTTTCTGTGATGAGCAGTTTCTTAACCTGCTGCGGCGAGCGGCGCCAGATTTCCACCGGTAGCGTAAGTTGCTCCTGGCTGCCATCGGCATAGCTCACCTGAAAAATGATGGGCATCACCAGGCCGCCCTCATTGGCAAACTCCAGAATATAATAATGCAGGCCATCGGCAACCGCTCGCTCCAATACCTCCCGCTCCCAGTCTTCCAACCCTTCAAGAAAGCTGTTGTAGCGGTTGCGTTCCACATTGGTTACGGTGAACTGGTCGTTGTCGTCATAGAAATCGCGCACATCCGGGTTGCGCTCCACCCAACTTTGCATACCGGCGGCGCGATTGGCTTCCACCAGCACCGATGGCGGCAGTGCCTTGTTTATCTCCCGGCGGCGCGCGTAGTCAATGTCCGGATCTTCCGTGTCCATACGCATCTGGTAGATATGTTCCAGCGAGATGTCCACATGGTCGGTGGTATAAAACCAACCGCGCCAGAACCAATCCAAGTCAATGCCCGATGCCTCTTCCATGGTGCGGAAAAAATCCGCCGGTGTGGGTCGCTTGAAACGCCAGCGGTTGGAATATTCTTTAAAAGCGAAATCAAACAGTTCGCGACCCATAATAGTTTCGCGCAGGATGTTCAGTGCCGTGGCCGGTTTGCTGTAAGCATTCGGGCCGAGGCGCAGCACACTGTCGGACTGAGTCATTATTGGCACCTGATTTTGCGAACGCATATAGTCGGTGATGTAATACGGTTCCACACCCCAGGGTATGTCGGCATCCCATTCGCGGCCTGCCACTGAATCCAGGTAACTGTTCAGGCCTTCATCCATCCAGGTCCACTGGCGCTCGTCCGAGTTCACTATCATGGGGAAATAAAAGTGTCCGATTTCGTGGATGATTACGCCGATAAGAAAACGTTTTTCCGATAGCGAATAAGTGCGGCTGCCATCATCCTGCAAAGTGGTGCGCGGACCATTGAAAGTAATCATCGGGTATTCCATACCGCCAACGAATCCGGCACTGATGGATTGCGCGGTGGGATAGGGATAGTCAAAAGAGAAACGGCTATACACTTCCAGCGTGTGAATGACCACCTCGGTTGAGTAATCCGACCACAGGGTGCCGCCCTCCTTCGGATAAAAAGACATGGCCATAACCTGTTCCTGCTCAGCGCCGGGTTGCTGGTAGCCCTTGGCATCCCAGATAAACTTGCGCGATGAGGCCCAGGCAAAATCGCGCACATCGTTGGCGGCGAAGCGCCAGGTGCGGGTGTCATCGCTTCCTTCCTTCTCATTTTCCAGCGCCTCTTCCGGACTGACGATATACACCGGCCGGGCGGCGGTTTCTGCCTGCTGCAAACGGTCGCGTTGCTCGCGGCTGAGCACCTGGTTCGGGTTCTGCAACTCGCCGGTGGCTGCTACGATGTGGTCGGCGGGCACGGTGATGGCTACTTCGTAGTCGCCAAACTCCAAAGTGAATTCGCCGGAGCCGAGAAACTCCTTGTTGGTCCAGCCTTCGTAGTCGGTGTAGGCAACCAGACGGGGGAACCATTGGGAAATGGCAAAGATGTAGTTGCCGCCCTCCCGTTCATCATCAGGGAAATGTTCATAGCCGCCGCGAGGGAATAACACATTGCCATCAACGATGTCGTAGGCATAGTCCACCGTGAACTCTATATCGTTGCCGCTTGCCAGTGGTTGTGGCAGGTCAATGCGCAGCAAGGTTCCAACCACGGTGTACGACAGCGCATTGCCGCCGCTGGTGATGGAATCAATTTGATAGCCGTGATTGGTATCTTCCATATATTGCAGGGCGCGCAGCCGACCGAGGCTGATTCTGGCTGGGCTTCTCCACGGCGTCGGGCTGGCGCTGTTGAAAGTGCGGCTGCGTTCGGCGATGGAATCGCTGCGGAAGATGTTCTGGTCCAGTTGCAGCCACAGATAGTTGAGTGTATCCGGGGAGTTGTTTTGGTAGTTGATGGTTTCGGTGCCGGACAGACGCTGGTTTTCTTCGTCCAGCGTTATCTCAATCTCGTAGTCCACTTGCTGTTGCCAGTATTCGTGGCCAGGCTGACCGGCGGCGTTGCGGTAAGTGTTGGCGGTGGGCAAGACTTCGTCAAGTTGACGGAACTTGTCCTGGAAGCTGCCTTTGGTTTGTTCTATGCCCTGGGCGAATGCTGATGGTGCCAGGCCAAGGCTCAGGCATAAAGTCAGGCATATATTCAGACTCAGGTTCACAGACAGGGGCAGGTTGATGGTGAATAATCTGTTTCGTGTAGTCATAATAGTCATAATGTTTCCTTCAAGTTTGTGGTGGCAATGATAACCTTATTTGGCTGTAACAGGAAACTCATATAACAACTCGCCGGTCGCCGGATCGCGGAACTGGAAGACTGCCTGTCTGGCGTGGGTGAGGGCTTCGGTGAAGCTTGTGCCATCCTCAATATCGCTGATTATGAAGGCCACGCGCCCGCTTATGGTGCGTAGCGGCGGCACTGTTACGGGCAGGAACAGATACTCCCTGTTTCGGTCCAGCATACCTCGCACGGTGGCTTCCACAGTTAAATCCTGATTTGGCATCTCGGCTCTTACCGCCCGATAGAGCACGGCTTTATCATCGGCATCCACCATCCGCAAAAATACATTCAGGTGGCGGCTGGATAGTTCGCGGTTGGTGAAGCGCAGGGTGGGCACGAAGATTGGATAGCTGAAACCTATCTCAATGATGCCATTGCTGCTACTGTCGGTTATCAAACCTGAATTCAGTTGTTCACCTGTTATAAGTTCTCCGGCCTGGGCGGGGAGAAATGACAGATAGTAATAGCCGACGGCCAGCAAGGTGGATAATAACAGGCAGCCAATGCACAGCAGGAGGGCATGACGGCCAAAGAAAATATGGCGCCGCGGGCGTGACATTCAGGCCACTGCCTCGCCGTGGGCCTGCTTGTCAGCGTGATAGGAAGAGCGTACCAGCGGGCCGCTTGCCACATGGGTGAAGCCGAGTGCATCGGCAAACTCTTTTAGTGCGGCGAACTCATCGGGATGAACGAAACGTTCTACTTTCAGATGGTCGCGGCTCGGTTGCAGATATTGGCCAAGGGTTATCATATCCACATTGTGAGCGCGCAGGTCTTCCAGCACGGCCATCACTTCGTCATTGGTTTCGCCCAGCCCCAGCATCAGGCCGGATTTGCTTAGCACGGCAGGCTGGCGTTGTTTGTAGGCGGCGAGCAGGGTCAGCGACCAGTGGTAATCGGCACCGGGTCGGGCTTGCCGATATAGCCGCGGCACGGTTTCCAGATTGTGATTGAATACATCCGGCGGCGTTTTGGAAAGAATATCCAGCGCGATTTCCATACGGCCACGAAAATCCGGCACCAGCACTTCCACTTGTATACCCGGGTTAAGCCGCCGCGTTTCGGTGATGCAATGGGCGAAGTGTGCCGCGCCGCTATCGTGCAGGTCGTCCCGGTCAACCGAGGTGATAACCACATAGTTAAGACCCATGTCGTTAATGGCGGTGGCCAGTTCTGTTGGTTCATTCACATCCAGCGGGCGCGGTTTGCCGTGCGCTACATCGCAGAACGGGCAGCGGCGGGTGCATATATCGCCCATTATCATGAAGGTGGCGGTGCCGTTGCTGAAGCATTCGCCGATGTTGGGGCAAGAGGCTTCTTCGCATACTGAGGCCAGTTTGTGGGTTCTCAGTTTGCGTTTTATTTGTTCTATCTTTGGTGATACCGGGATTTTTACTCGAATCCAGTCGGGCTTGGCGGGTAATTCCAGACTGGGGATTACTTTGACGGGGATGCGGCGCACCTTTTCTGCGCCGCGTAACTTTTCGCCTTCAATCAGCACATTGCGGCGTTGGCGTTGGGTTGTGATGGTGTGGGGCATGTGATTGGTTCTCAGTCTCTTTTGAGTCCGGGCGGGGGCGCGGTAGGGCTGTTCAGCACACGCCATGAATACATCCCTGTAGGCTCAGCAGTGGCTATCCTGCCACAGCATGGTGCTGAACCGCCTTACCCCGCCCCAGCCCTCATGCAAAATGACTCGTCCTTGGATGGCATCAGCTAAATAAGCGAAAGAAATTCACTGCGTGTGCTCTGGCTATTTCGAAATGCCCCTAGCATGCAGGAAGTAGTCATGACTGAATTTTGCTTGGCGACTCCCCGCATCATCATGCAAGTATGCTGAGCCTCAATAATCACTCCAACCCCTTTCGCCTTTGTCTTGCTTAGCAGGCAGTTAGCGATTTCTGTAGTAAGGTTTTCCTGAATCTGCAATCGCCGCGCAAACACATCAACCAGCCGCGCCACTTTGGACAAACCAATTACTTTCCCATCAGGAACATAAGCCACATGGCACTTACCAATAAACGGCAATAAATGATGCTCACACATTGAATACAACTCAATGTCTTTTACTATAATCATCTCATCACAATCAGATGGAAACAGGGCATTGTTAACAATTTCATCAATATCCTGCCCATAGCCCTGCGTAAGAAACCGCATAGCCTCCGCCGCCCGCTCGGGAGTATCAACCAAACCAGGCCGACCAGAGTCTTCCCCAATCGCGTTAAGAATATCAAGATACGATTTTTTCATAAGCACCATCTTACCTGAACGAAGCACCCTTATAAAGGACCAGTCATTTTGCATGAGGGCGGGGGCGCGGTAAGGCCGTGCAGCACCATGCAGTGGCAGGACAGCCACTGCTGAGCCTACAAGGATGTATTTATGGCGTGTGCTGCACGGCCTTACCGCGCCCCCGCCCGGACTCAAAAGAGACTGTGAGTGAGTGCATTACGAAGCCATTTCAGGTAGAATGGACGGTCTTTTTTCCGAAGATATCAAATAACAGACGAGTGGCGGGCAAACAGCAAATATGTCAGGAAACACTTTTGGTAAGTTGTTTACAGTTACCAGCTTTGGTGAGAGCCATGGGCTGGCGCTTGGTTGTGTGGTGGATGGTTGCCCGCCGGGGCTGGAACTGGGTGAGGCCGATATGCAGCGGGATTTGGAGCGGCGCAAGCCTGGCCAATCGCGTTTCACAACCCAGCGCCGTGAAGATGACAAGGTAAAGATTCTGTCTGGTGTGTTTGAGGGCAAAACTACCGGTACACCTATTGGCCTGATGATTGAGAATACTGACCAGCGGCCGCGAGATTACAGCAAAATCAAGGAGCAGTTTCGTCCCGCACATGCCGACTTCACTTATCAGAAGAAATATGGCATTCGGGATTATCGCGGCGGTGGTCGAGCGTCCGCACGGGAGACTGCGATGCGAGTTGCGGCGGGGGCGATTGCAAAGAAGTATCTGCAGCAAAGTTGTGGTACGGAGATTCGCGGTTATCTTACGCAGTTGGGGCCCATCAGCATTGAGTCGGTTGATTATGCTGAGATTGATAACAATCCGTTCTTTTGCCCGGATGCAAGCAAGGTGGCGGAGATGGAAACTTATGTGGCGGCTTTGTTGAAGGAGGGCAACTCTATTGGGGCGCGGCTTACTGTTTGTGCCCATAGTGTGCCGACAGGGCTGGGTGAGCCGGTGTTTGACCGGCTTGATGCGGATATTGCCAAGGGGTTGATGAGCATTAATGCGGTAAAAGGCGTGGAGATTGGTGCTGGCTTTGCGGCGGTAACGCAAAAGGGTAGCGAGCACCGGGACGAAATAGTTCCGCAGCAAGAGTCAAAGGCTTCGCAAGGGTCAAAAGCTCCGCAGGGGTTGAAGGCACCACAAGGGTCAAAGATTTCGCAGGAGTTGGGGACTCCACACGAGTTCCTGAGCAATCACGCTGGCGGTGTGCTGGGCGGCATTTCAAGCGGGCAGGACATCGTTGCCAGCATTGCCCTGAAACCTACTTCCAGTATCCGCATACCCGGAAAATCAATTAACATACACGGCGAACCAGTAGAAGTAGTAACCACCGGCCGCCATGATCCATGTGTTGGTATCCGCGCCACGCCTATCGCCGAGGCCATGCTAGCTCTGGTGCTGATGGATCACCTGCTGCGCGACCGCGCCCAGAATGGCCTGAAGCCCTGATACATGCAAATGAATCTGCGTGAAACGAATACACAAACAAACGAACATACGCGAGACAAGCATACGAACAAGCGAACATACACGAGACATACGCGAGAGACACACACGAACAAGCAAACATACGTACGAGAACACAAACACACGAGAAAGATCTATGAGCAACAAAACACTATACGACAAAATATGGGACGCCCATTTGGTAAAGCAGCGTGACGATGGCACCGCGTTAATTTACATTGACCGTCATCTGATTCACGAAGTAACTTCGCCGCAAGCCTTTGAAGGCTTGCGTCTGGCCAATCGCAAACCGTGGCGCGCAGATGCCAACTTCGCCACGCCGGACCACAACATCCCCACCCGCAGCGAAGAGCGGCAGGCTGGGCTGGATGGCATTAAAGACCCTGTCTCAAAAATCCAGGTTGCCACGCTGGATGACAACTGTCGCGAGTTCAACATCTTTGAACTGGGCATGAACGACCAGCGTCAGGGTATCGTCCATATAATAGGGCCGGAGCAGGGCGTTACATTGCCGGGCATGACTATCGTCTGTGGCGACTCCCACACATCCACACACGGCGCACTGGGCGCGTTGGCACATGGCATCGGCACCTCGGAAGTGGAACATGTGCTGGCCACCCAGTGCCTGATGCAGCGCAAGGCGAAGAATATGTTGGTCAAGGTGAACGGGCATTTACCATCCGGTGTAACCGCCAAAGATTTGGTGCTGGCCATCATCGGCAAAATCGGCACCGCGGGCGGCACTGGCTACACCATAGAATTTGGTGGCGAAGCCATCCGCGCCCTGTCCATTGAAGGGCGAATGACAGTGTGCAACATGGCCATTGAAGCCGGTGCCCGTTCAGGGTTGATCGCGGTGGATGAAACCACGCTGGACTATATCAAGGGCAAGCCGTTCGCCCCCAAGGACAAGCTATGGGAACAGGCCGCGGCAGCCTGGCGCGAACTAGTAAGTGATGCCGATGCAGTATTTGACAAGACAGTGGAACTGAATGCCGCCGAAATTGAACCGCAAGTAACCTGGGGCACCTCACCGGAAATGGTCGCCCCCATCTCCGGTTCCATTCCCGACCCGGCCCGGGAGAGCGATGAAACCCGTCGCGGTAATCTTAAGCAGGCATTGAAGTATATGGGTCTGTCCGCCGGCACCGCCATCGCCGACATCAAGCTGGATTGCATATTCATCGGCTCCTGCACCAATTCACGCATTGAAGACCTGCGTGAAGCGGCAAAGGTGGTGGCCGGCAAACAGGTGGCGGCCAATGTGGAAGTGGCTATGGTCGTGCCCGGTTCCGGTCTGGTTAAAAGCCAGGCCGAACAGGAAGGGCTGGACCAGATATTCATTGCCGCCGGGCTGGAATGGCGTGAACCCGGCTGTTCCATGTGTCTGGCCATGAACGCAGACCAGCTGGGCGAGGGCAAACACTGTGCCTCCACCTCCAACCGCAACTTTGAAGGTCGCCAGGGCTTTGGCGGCCGCACTCATCTGGTCAGCCCGGCCATGGCCGCCGCCGCTGCCATCCATGGGCATTTTGTTGATATTAGGGCGGTGAATGGTTCATAAAATTCATATAAATCAGTCAATAACCATAGTAACTTAATGGTTTTAAGTATATGGGTTTAAGCAGGTTTAAGCATATAAAGGAACACCATGACACTGCCCGAACAGGGGCAACAGATATAGATCTAACTGATATAACCAAGGTAACAACTATGAAAAAGTTCAAAACACATCAAGGCACCGTAGTGCCACTGGACAGAGCTAATGTGGATACCGATTTCATCATCCCCAAGCAGTTCCTGAAATCCATCAAACGCACCGGGTTCGGCATCAACCTGTTTGACGCCCACCGCTATCTGGACAAGGGTGAGCCAGATGCTGACAACAGCAAGCGCCCCCTGAACCCGGACTTCGTGCTAAACCAGCCACGCTATCAGGAGGCCTCAATCCTGCTGGCGCGGGATAACTTCGGCTGCGGCTCCAGCCGCGAACACGCCCCCTGGGCACTGGAAGACTACGGCTTCCGCGTCATCATCGCCCCCAGCTTCGCCGATATATTTTTCAATAACTGCCTCAAAAACGGCCTGTTACCCATTGTTTTAGATAGGGATATAGTTTCAGAACTATTCCTTGAAGTGGCCGCCACCGAAGGCTATTCCCTGACTGTGGACCTGCCCTCCCAGGAAGTCCGCAAGCCCGATGGCAGCATCCTGCCGTTCAGCGTTGATTCATTCCGCAAACACTGCCTGCTGGAAGGGCTGGACGACATCGGCCTGACGCTGGAAGATGCCCCGCTAATCAAGTCCTTTGAAGACAACTGGCGGCGCACCGCCCCCTGGTACTTCGGCTAATACGCCCATAAGCCGATGAGCCGATGAATAGAGAACTAGATGAGCGGACAAGCCGACAAACAAATGAGCACAAACAGTTACGATGTAGCCATCGTCGGCGCCACCGGCGCAGTCGGCGAGGCACTAATCAGCATCCTTGAACAGCGAAACTTCCCGGTGAACAAACTGTTCCCGCTGGCCAGCGAGCGTTCCGCAGGCGGCACCGTGCTATTCCGCAACAAGCCCGTCAAGGTGGGCCTGCTGGCAGATTTTGACTTCAGCCAGGTGCAACTCGGCCTGTTCTCCGCCGGAGCCGATGTATCCGCCGAATACGCCCCCAAAGCCGCCAACGCCGGCTGCATCGTAATTGATAACACTTCACAGTTCCGCTACGAAGACGACATCCCCCTAATAGTCCCGGAAGTCAACCCCGCAGCAATCGCCCACTACGACAAGCGCAACATCATCGCCAACCCCAACTGCTCCACCATCCAGCTGGCAGTAGCACTGAAACCCCTATACGACGCAGCAGGCATCAAACGCATCAGCGTCGCCACCTATCAGGCCGTGTCCGGCACCGGCAAAGCCGCCATTGAAGAACTCGCCGGACAAACCGCCGCACTCCTGAACGGCCGCGACGCCGAATACACAGTCTACCCACGCCAAATTGCCTTCAACGCCCTGCCACACATTGACAGGTTCATGGACAACGGCTACACCAGAGAAGAGATGAAGATGAGCTGGGAAACCCGTAAAATCCTCAACGATGACAACATTCAACTAAGCGCCACCTGCGTGCGAGTGCCAGTATTCTACGGCCACTCAGAAGCGGTGCAGATAGAAACACAGCAGCCGCTAAACCACAGCGATGCCCGGGAATTGCTACACCAGGCACCAGGCATCACCGTAATTGACCAGCATAAAGACGGCGGCTACCCCACAGCAATACACGAATCCGCCGGCCAGGACGCGGTTTTCGTCGGCCGCATCAGGCAGGACATCTCTTTTCCCAATGGTCTAAATCTCTGGATAGTGGCCGATAATGTGAGGAAGGGAGCGGCCCTGAACTCTATCCAGATTGCTGAGGAGCTAATAAAGAGTCATCTGCAATGAATACGCATACCCCCATCCGGGCCATTTCGGTGTCCCTGCTCGCCGTGCTGTTGACATCGCAGGCCTACGCGGTGGGCGTTGGCACCACCAATGTTGAGTCCTACCTCAACCAGCCATTGCAGGTGCGCATTGAAATTATTGAACTGGAAGACACCCGCTTTGAAGACATCACCGTAGCACTGGCCTCAGCCGAAGACTTCCAACGCTTCGGCGCAGTACGCGACGCCGCCAATGGCGTGCTGGAAACCATTCGCTTTGAACTCATTGCCGGCGCAAGCGGCAACTATCTGCAACTAAGCACCACCGAAAACATCACCGAACCGCTTTTAACCGTGGTATTGGAACTGCGCTGGCCCACCGGACGCTTGCTAAGCGAACAGGTTCTCTCACTGGTAGCGGAACCCGGGCAAATATCAGAAACCGTCCAGGTTCAAGTTGGCGATTCACTGGCGGCAGTTGCAGAACGAGTGCAGCCAAGCCCCACCGTAACCTTGCAACAAACCATGCTCGCCCTGCAAGAACTGAACCCGGATGCCTTCCTCAACGGCAACATCAACCAGTTACAGGCCGGGCGAATATTGCGCGTGCCAAGCCTTTCCCGCATCCAGCAAATCAATTCCCGCGAAGCCAGAGCGGTGGTTAACGAACAAAACGAGGCTTACGCCCGAATGCGCGCATCCACCTCGGGCACAACCCCCGCCGCCGGAAGCCGTGGTGTGCCCCAGGGGCAACTGAGTGTTGTTACCGAAGCCGATGCGGCAATTCCCGATAACAACGAACTGGACCAGCGCATCGCCGCACTGGAAGCCCAACTTGCCCTGCGCGAAGAGGAAATTGACCGCGCCCAAATTGAACGACAGGAACTGAATGCGCGCATGGCCGCACTTGAAGAGCAGATAGCCGGTGCCATAGAAATCATTCGCCTGCGAGATATTGAACTAACCCGGCTGCAACAGGCACTTGCAGAGGCCGCGCAACGAGGTAGCCAGGCAGAAGAACCATCCTTCTTTGACAACATCTTGAACATGGACTTTGACAGTTTGCTGGAGATGATTGAGGACGAACTTTACGACAATCCGATGTACTACTGGATAGGCGGCGCAGTTGGGCTCGCGCTGTTGCTGGCTCTAATACTGAGGTTGCGTAGCCGGGCAATGAGATTTGACGATGACGAAGAGGATGACTTTGACGATGATATGCCCGTTGCCGACACCATGCACGATTCCAGAGGCGATGGCACCGTTGACTTGCCCGCAGAAGACGAGACTGCCAACAAACTGGAACTGGCCTACGCCTATCAGGAAATGGGCGACACGGAAAGAGCCGAGAATCTGTTGCATGAGATTATCCGGGACGGCGATGCAGCCCAGGCGCAGGAAGCCCGGGAGATGCTGGATTCGCTTGAGTCTGATTAGGCGATGCAGGAACCAATGCGGGAACCAACACAGGAGCCGGTGCGGGATACAACGCAGAGTAAAGCGCAGAACACAACGCAGAACACAACACGCATCGCCATCGGTGTTGAGTATGATGGCGCAAAGCTGTCCGGCTGGCAGCAACAAGCCTCACCCGAGTTACCAACAGTGCAGGGCATACTGCAAACCGCACTTGCCCAAATTGCCGATGAGCCAGTCCGTCTCACAGTAGCGGGCAGAACAGATGCCGGCGTTCACGCCACCGGGCAGGTGGCCCACTTTGATTGCCACACCGAACGCGCCGGCAATCGCGGCAACAAAGCCTGGGTTGCAGGCAGCAACAGCCTGCTACCGGCAAACATCCGCGTAAACTGGGCCACCACGGTGCCGAACCAGTTTCACGCCCGCTTCTCAGCCCAGGCGCGGCGTTATATATATGTGATTCAAACACAGGATGTTGCCCCGGCCATTTTGTCAAACAAGGTAAGCTGGTCGCGGCAGCATCTGGATGCGCCAGCCATGCACCGCGCCGCACAACATCTGCTGGGCGAACAGGATTTTACAAGCTTCCGTGCCGCCGGATGCCAGTCAAACACGGCGTTGCGCTGCATACAACAGATTGCCGTCTATGCACGAAACCGTTTTGTAGTAATAGATATTCAGGCCAACGCCTTCCTGCTACACATGGTGCGAAACATCGCCGGAGCCTTAATGGCGGTAGGCAGAGGCGAACAAGCACCGGAATGGATTGCCAAACTGTTACAAGCCCGCGACCGAACTCAAGGGGAACCAACCGCTTCCCCTGACGGGCTTTATCTGGTGCATGTCAGCTACCCGGCTGAATACGCATTACCCAACCAGCCAGTACTGCCCCCGTTTGTTGGCGACTAATTGCTTGCGACCAATGCTCACTCTTGACCAATGCTGTGGCAAAAATGTGGATTAAAATCTGCGGCCTGACCCGCAATGAAGATGCCCGCGCCGCAGTGAACTGTGGTGCGGATGCGCTCGGCGTGGTGCTCTATCCGCCCAGCCCGCGAGCGGTAGAGCCACAGCAACTTGCAGACATCGTGGCCGGAGTCCCCCAAAACATTCTGCGCTATGGCCTGTTTGTGAACCCCGAACGCGAGCAGGTGGAAGTAGCAATCGCCACTGGTGCCATCAACCGACTCCAGTTTCACGGCGATGAGCCGGAAACATTCTGCGCCAGTTTCGGTATGCCTTACATGAAAGCCATTCGGGTGGCAGACGACTCAGGAGCGAAGATAGCCGCCAAAATTGCAGCCTACCCCAGCGCAGAATTCATCCTGCTGGACAGTTTTGACCCCAAGGCAGCAGGCGGTACCGGCAAACAGTTTGACTGGACGCAAGCGCAGGGACTGCAATCAAACATGAGCCAGCCACTAATACTGGCCGGTGGCCTTAACGCCGAAAATGTAGCAACCGCCATAAAACTGGTGCAACCAAATGGCGTTGATGTAAGTAGTGGCGTAGAAGAAAAGCCTAGAATAAAAGACAGGAACAAATTACATGAATTTATCAGGGATGCGCGTGGCATTGATTAACTCAGTCCTTCATCATTTTAGGCCAGGCAGGAAATTTGCCATGAAAATCTTTTTTCTGACTATTTGTTGTGTTTTGCTTGCTGCATGTGGTCCATCCGCAGAAGAAAGATATGACGATGGTTATGCTGATGGGTATGCGGAGGGTTATAATACACATTGTGAAATTCGGGCTACATTGGTTGAAGGTGCCTGAGGCGATGAGAATTATACGAAAGGCAGGGCGTAACGTAGGAGTAGCTGATTGTGCACGCAAATGATGAAAGTTCATTTGATGGCCCAGATGCCAACGGCCACTTCGGTCCGTATGGCGGAATGTTTGTGGGTGAGACGCTGGTTGCCGCTGTGGAGGAGTTGGCCGAGGTTTATCGCAAGCTGGCAGAGGATGAAAGTTTCTGGCAGCAATTCCATGATGAACTGAAGTTTTATGCGGGTCGGCCATCGCCCTTGTATCTTGCTGAACGCCTAACAGATGCCTGCAACGGCGCGCGTATTTTTTTGAAGCGCGAAGATTTGAATCACACCGGCGCCCACAAGGTGAACAACACCATCGGTCAGGCACTGCTTGCCAAAAGCATGGGCAAGACCCGCATCATTGCCGAGACCGGGGCAGGGCAGCACGGAGTGGCCACGGCCACCGTCGCCGCCCGTCTGGGGCTGGAATGTTCTGTGTATATGGGTGCCGAAGATATTCACCGTCAGGCACCGAATGTATATCGTATGAAACTGTTGGGCGCGAAGGTGGTGGCGGTGGAATCCGGTTCGCGCACACTAAAAGATGCCATGAACGAAGCCTTGCGCGATTGGGCCACTAATGTAGATAACACCTATTACCTCATCGGCACAGTGGCCGGCCCTCATCCTTATCCACAACTGGTGCGGGATTTTCAATGTGTCATCGGACATGAAACACGAGCTCAGTGTCTGGAGCAAACCGGCAAACTGCCCGATGCGCTGGTAGCCTGTGTCGGAGGCGGCTCCAATGCCATCGGCCTGTTCCACCCGTTTCTTGCAGATAGCGCAGTGGCAATGTACGGCGTGGAAGCCGGCGGCAAGGGGCTGGACAGCAACCAACACGCCGCACCCCTGAACGCAGGCACCCCCGGCGTACTACACGGCAACCGCACCTATCTGATGAGCGATGCCGATGGTCAGATACTCCCCACCCACTCAATTTCCGCCGGGCTGGATTACCCCGGCGTCGGCCCCGAACACGCCTGGCTAAAAGACATCGGACGAGTTCACTATGTAAGCGCCACAGATGCCGAAGCCTTACAAGCGTTTCATCAACTAACCCGTCTGGAAGGCATTATTCCGGCACTGGAATCCAGCCACGCGGTAGCGTATGCCATGCAGTTGGCAGAACGCATGAAGGCCGATGAACAGATTGTGGTAAACCTGTCAGGCCGCGGCGACAAGGATATGGAAACCGTCGCGCGCATTAAAGGCATTACGCTTTAATCGTGCCCGAAGCACTTTATATTGTAAAAATTGATTCGTAACGAAACTGACTATGATTAACCATGAGCCGAATACAAACAATCTGTGAACAAGCCAGAGATGCCGGACGCAAGTTGCTGGTGCCATATCTGGTTTGCGGCGACCCGACAGCGGACATCACCCTGCGCCTGATGCACGAACTGGTAGAGCAGGGCGCGGACATTATTGAACTGGGATTTCCCTTTTCCGACCCGGCATCGGACGGTCCGGTGATTCAACGGGGCGTGGAGCGTGCGCTTGCCGGCAAAACCAGCTTGGCTGATTGTCTTGCCGTAGCAAAAAACTTCCGCGACACCAACACCACCACACCGGTGGTGTTGATGGGCTATCTGAATCCCGTGGAAGTTATGGGTTATGCCCGCTTCGCCGAAGTTTGTGCCAACAGCGGTGTGGATGGTGTGCTGATTGTGGATATGCCGCCCGCCGAAGCCGCTCTCGCCACCGCCGCTACCTCCGCCACTGCCACTGCTGCCGCTACTGCTACCACTCCTGCTACTGCCATCACTCCCACCACCACACTGAAACAGGAACTGGCCCAGCACAGCATTGACAATATCTTTCTGGTAGCGCCAACCACCAGTGAGGCCAGATCCCGTGCCATCGTCAGTCAATGCAGCGGGTATCTGTATTATGTTTCCCTCAAGGGCGTAACCGGCGCTGCACTCAGTGATACGGATGCAGTACAGGGTAAGATGAAAACATTGCGCGCCCTCACCAAACTGCCCATCGTAATCGGCTTTGGCATCAAGGATGCAGACAGCGCCGCCGCCATGGCTGGCCTTGCTGATGGCGTAGTCATCGGTAGCGCGCTGGTGCAGGAAATCGCCAAATTGGCTGGCGCCGCCAATTCGCCAGCAGCAGAGCAGGGTAGCGGTAAGCACAATAAACCAGAATCCAGTGTTAATGACTCGCAGATTAGTCAGGCTACTGCTATCATTAGCCAGGCAAGACAGGCGATAGACAGCATCGGGTAAGATAGCGACGACAGATGCAACGACAGGCGGCATTGGATAAACAGTGACGACAGATGCAACGACAGGCAGCACCGGATAAACAGAACGACAGCATTTCATAAGCAACACACCATGAGCACACACCATGAGCACACACCATGAGTTGGATAGATAAAATTTTACCCTCCATCTCCACCGGGCAGGACGCAGGCAGGAAGAAGTCCATGCCCGAGGGCGTATGGAAAAAGTGCCCGCGTTGTGACTCCATGCTTTATCTGAAGTCGCTCAGCGAAAATCACGATGTCTGCCCCAAGTGCGACCACCACCTGCGCATCACAGCACGCCGCCGCCTGGAACTGTTCCTTGATAGCGACAATCAGCAGGAACTGTTTGCCGAGATGGAACCGGTGGATATTCTCAAGTTCAAGGATTTGAAACGCTACAAGGACAGGTTAATCGCAGCGCAAAAAGCCACCGGCGAAAAAGATGCACTGGTGGTAATGAAAGGTTCGGTAACGGAAAGCCTGGCTACAGAAGGCTCGGCTCCCTCAACTACATCAACCGCCAAAGGTTCCGTTATACACGTGCCGATGATAGCCAGCGCCTTTGAGTTCGGCTTCATCGGCGGTTCCATGGGCGCAGTGGTTGGCGAAAAATTTACCCAGGCAGTGAACACCTGCATCAGCGAAGGCCTGCCACTGGTTTGTTTCGCCACCAGCGGCGGCGCACGGATGCAGGAAGCACTGGTATCACTCATGCAAATGGCAAAGACCGCCGCCGCACTGGAACGCTTGCGCGAACAAGGCTTGCCGTTCATCTCGGTTCTGGTGGACCCGGTTTACGGCGGAGTATCCGCCAGCCTCGCCATGCTGGGCGACATCAACATCGCCGAACCCAATGCACTGGTAGGCTTCACCGGCCCCGATGTAATCCGCCAAACCGTGCGCGTAAAATTGCCGGAAGGATTCCAGCGCAGCGAATTCCTGCTTGAACACGGCGCCATTGATATGATTGTCCACCGCCGCGACCTGCGCCAACGCATCGCATCCTTGCTTTCCAAACTGCTTTATTCCCGCACCCGCCAGGCTGCCTCGGAAACGACAGAACCAGCGGCGGCAGGAACAGATTCAAGCTGAAACCCCGCTTGATATTGCCCGATATGCACGACACGCAATAAACATATCCAAGTTGAAACCCGTTGCTCCGGCCAACTACGCACTATGTACACCCAAGCTAATACCTTGTCTGACTGGTTGCAGTACATAAGTGAGTTGCATCCGGCTGATATGGTGCTGGGGCTGGAGCGGGTGCAAAGCGTAGCCGACAACTTGAAACTCACCCGACCCGCGCCCACAGTTATTACAGTGGCGGGAACCAACGGCAAGGGTTCCTGTATCAGCAGCATGGAACAGATATTGTGTGAACAGGGGCATCAGGTGGGGGCTTATACCTCGCCCCACATTGAACGCTTCAACGAACGCATACGCATCAACGGCGAGGAAGTGAATGATGCCACCCTGTGTGCGGCGTTTGCTACTGTTGAGCAAGCCCGTTGTAACAATCGCAACCATCGTAACAACCGTAACCGTCGCAACCATTATGCCGGTTGTAACCATGATGACAGTTGTGAGCATCATGAGAGTTGTGACATTGCCATAACCTATTTTGAATTTACAACTCTTGCGGCGCTGCTTCTGTTCCAACAGCACAAGCTGGAAGTGGTGCTGCTTGAGGTGGGGCTGGGTGGCAGGCTTGATGCGGTAAATCTGGTTGCGCCGGATGTCAGCGTGATTACCAGTATTGCCCTTGACCATCAGGAGTGGCTGGGAGACAGTGTGGATGCCATTGCCCGTGAAAAGGCCGGCATCATGCGACAGGGCAGGCCGGTTGTGCTGGCTGATGTCGAGATGCCAAAAGTTTTACATGAGGAGGCAGCCCACTTGCAATGCCCCGTGTTCCAGATTGGCAGTGCCTATAATGTTTTGGGTGCTGATAGTTTCGATAGCAGTGTTAGCAACTTGAGTAATGCGAGGAATGTGAGCAACGATACGGCGACGATGGTCGACAACGATGAGGGTAGTGAAACTTGGCAATGGCAGGGCAACAATGGCGCACTGCGTTATGACCACCTGCCTCGCAATAACTTGTTGCTTGCCAATCAGGCTGCGGCGATGCAGGCTTTATTGCTGGCCGGGTTTATACTTCATGAAGCCAGTTTGAGACGCGCCATGAAACGGCAACCACTGCCCGGCCGGTTTGAAAGACGCAGTAGTAACGATCTTATGGTGCCAGTGATTCTTGATGTGGCCCACAACCCGGCAGCAAGCCAACTTTGCGCCGCCCGATTGAAGAAACTGGCGGATGCTGCCGACACAAAGCCTATCATTGCAGTCCTGGCGGTAATGGCAGATAAAGATATAGAAGGCATGATACGCGCCTTCAGCCCCGTGCTGGACATCTGCTATATTGCACACTTCGCTAACGCCCGTTGCATGCCGATTGATGAAGCAGTTGCGCGATGCAGGCAAGCGGCACCAAAGCTGGATATCCGGCCGGGGGGCAGTGTCATTGAAGCGTATCACGCCGCGCTTGCCGAATATCAGGCAGGGGGGGCAGTTGTTGTCGCCGGTTCATTCATGACAGTCGCCGCAATACGGCCACTCACACACACAGTAAAGGGTTAAACCTTGGAACAGAGCACCAAACAACGCATAGTTGGCACCATCGCATTGTTGGCACTGGCACTTATCATTCTGCCCATCATTTTTGACGGGGAGGGTAGCCCGCCGCCGCAACCAGGCAGCCGCATTCCCAATCCACCACAGATTCCTGTGCTGGAAGAACAGTTGCAATCCCGCCCCGTTATTCTGGCTGAGAACGACGCTCCGACGGCAGACGCTGGCACTGTTCCAGCAACGGACGCTGGCACTACTCCGGTAGCGGATGCTAGCACTGCTTCTGCGCCCCCGCCTGCATTAGCAAGTGAGGCTGGTGTTGCCGCAGCAACAGACCAGAGCGCCGATGCAAGTGATACTGAAACTGATACTGAAACTAACACCGCAGTGGAAGATTCAGTACCAGCATTCAGCCGCCAGGTGCCCGAACTGAACGAAGCAGGGCTACCGACCGGCTGGTCCGTGCGACTCGGCGTATTCTGCCAGACAGCCAACGCCGACAGACTTGTTGAGCAACTACAAGCCGCCGGATACACCGCCTACCTGCGACAACTGGAACAGTGCCGCGGCGTTTATGTTGGCCCTTTCGTGGACAGCGGCCGAGCGGAGGGATACAAAGCCCGTTTGCTGGATGAATTTCAACTGGGCGATGAACTGTTGGTGGTTCGCTATGAACGGGAACGCTTATGAACTGGATTGATATCGCTATTCTTTCTGTGCTGGGCGTGTTCTGCCTGATTGGAATCTGGACAGGGCTGGTCAGAGTGGTGCTGTTCCTGTGCACCCTGATTGTCGCCGTGGTGGTAGCCCTGCTTTACCGGGAGAACGTTGCCGCGATGCTCACCATGCTGGACGACAACAGCGCCGTTCGCGACGGGTTGGCTTATGCGCTCCCGTTTGTTTTCACTACGGTAGTGGGCCTGGTGATAACCCATCTCATCCTCATGCTGTTATCCCTGACCGGCATACGGCCAATTGACAGATTGCTTGGCGGAATGTTCGGCATCCTGGCAGGGGTGATTGTGCTGGTGGGCGTGCTTTACTCCGTGCCTGCGGATTATCACGATACACCAGACTGGGAGTCATCGCACCTGATACCTTATGGCATGGAAATCGCCGACCTGCTTCCCAAATACGAAAGCAATACCAATGAAGGAATAGATGATACGAGCGGCACAACAATCTGAGTGATGAGATAGCGAAGGGTTCATATTATGTGTGGATTAGTCGGAGTTGTTACCAATGCTGATGCGGGGCTGTGTCTGTATGACACGCTCACCATCCTCCAGCACCGCGGGCAAGATGCGGCAGGCATAATGACCTGCGATGATGGCAAACTCAACCTGCGCAAAGACAACGGCACAGTGAAGGATGTGTTTCGCACCAAGCACATCATGCGCCTCACCGGCACCATGGGCGTCGGCCATGTGCGCTATCCCACAGCGGGCAGTTCCAGCCCCGCCCTGGCCCAGCCGTTTTATGTGAATACCCCTTACGGCCTGGCACTGGTTCACAATGGCAACCTCACCAACGCCGGCAAGCTCACCCGCGACCTGTTCACTGAAGACCTGCGTCATATCAACACCGACTCCGATTCCGAGGTGTTGCTTAACATATTCGCCCATGCACTGCTGAAGCGCGGTGAGGATGTGCCGAAACCAGAAGACATTTTCGCCGCAGTCGCCAGTGTGCACGAACGCTGTCAGGGCGGCTTCGCGGCGATAATCATGATTGCCGGCTATGGCATCGTCGGTTTCCGTGACCACCACGGCATTCGCCCGCTGGTATTCGGAAAACGCAAGCAAGGCGGTGTGAGTGAATACATGATTGCATCGGAAAGTGTGGGGCTGGATTCCCAGGGCTTTACGCTGGAACGTGATGTGGCTCCCGGCGAAGCGGTTTATATTGACGCACGAGGCAAACTGCACACCCAACTGTGCACGAAGCCGGGCATTCACACCCCCTGTATTTTTGAGCATGTTTATTTTGCTCGACCCGATTCGCTAATGGATGGCATCTCGGTTTACAAGGCACGGATGCGAATGGGCGAGCGTCTGGCTGAAAAAATCAAACGGTTGCGCCCCGACCATGATATTGATGTGGTCATCCCCGTCCCCGACACCAGCCGCACCTCCGCTCTGGAGTTGGCCAATCACCTGGGCATCAAATACCGGGAAGGTTTTGTGAAGAACCGTTATATCGCCCGCACCTTCATTATGCCGGGGCAGACCCAGCGCAGGAAATCGGTGAAACAGAAACTCAATGCCATTGCCCTGGAATTCAAAGGCAAGAATGTGTTGCTGGTGGATGATTCCATTGTGCGCGGCACCACCAGCCAGCAGATTATTCAGATGGCACGCGAGGCGGGTGCCAAGAGTGTGTACTTCGCCTCGGCGGCTCCGGCGGTGCGCCACCCTAATGTATATGGCATTGATATGCCCGCCGCCTCGGAACTTATTGCCGCCGGCAAGACAGACAAGCAAGTGCAAAAACTCATCGGCGCCGACTGGCTAATCTATCAGGAGCTGACAGACCTCATTGCCACCGCCACCGAGGGCAATCCCGACATAACCCGTTTTGAATGTTCGGTATTTGACGGTGAATACATTACCGGCGATGTGGACGAGTTATATCTCAAGCGGCTGGAAAATATGCGCAACGACGCCGCCAAACAAGCCCGCGACAAAGAGCTCAACACCCGACAACGAAGTTTATTATAGTCAAAATTTGTAGAGCGGGGGCAGGGCATAGCGCAGGTCTCTGGCTTCCTGCTTCTGTAATATGGTGCGCTGGCGACGTAGCTGCTTAAGAACAGCTGGCAATTGTGTGGCATCAATGCCGACACTTCCGGCGTCATACAGGCTAGCCTGCAGGCTGTTAACGAATCCATGTAACGGGGCGAGCTCTTGTTGTTGCAGAATATCTTCCACAGTAGTGATAGAGCGGTGGCTAACGAAGTGCTCGCACCAGAGGATGAGCACCTCGCGCAAGGGCAGAGCTTGCCCTTTGTCGCAGGCGGTTAACAGTTGCCGGAAAGCAACGAACTCATTGTTGGCCGGGCTGTACCGGGCTTTAACGCGGTCGCGCTGCGTTATCACCCAGGCACTCATCTGCGCCTGACGCGGCACGATGAGTACGCGATAAACAGTGAATGCGGCAATCACAATAGCCAATGCAATGGCGTAGTTTATCCACGCAGCACTGATTTCAATAATATTCGCCTCCGCCTGGGCATCTATCATTGCCTGATCAACCACCGGGTCGGGTGCCAGTACCTCTTCCAGATTATCAACACCGGCCACGGACTGCTCCGCCGGCACAGCCCCCGCAACTGCGCCGACGGTGATGGGCATGGCGGGAATGATTGCGGTCTCCATCTGATCCGTTGCGATATTCCACCAGGCTATGCTGAGTTCGGGAATAATAATCTCGCCATCGCTTGTGGGCACCAGCGTAGTGCTCTCAATGCGGGTGCCAACCACAGTGCCACCGGAGAATGTTCTCTCAATCTCCGGCGGGTTAGGGTAGAGGTTCATGCCATCAATGGTATCGGGGCTGAACGGCGGCAACATGGCTCCATCCAAACCATGGCCGGTCATGGTTATGCTGCGCAGCAAGCTGTCGCCCACTTTCAAATTATATGGGTCAAGGCTGTATGTCTGTTCCAGTGTCAGATCGGTTGCCGGTAGCCAGTGCTCGCTGTTCTGGGCCGCAAGGGGACGTTCCTTCACCTCAATGGTCATGCCCTCAATGAAAGCGGTAACACGCCGGGTATTGGTGTTGCGAAATACGGTATTGCTGGAACCGTCTCTCACTTCGCCGCGAAACAGAATGTCGGGAATTTCCATATCGCCGCTACGCTGGGGATAGATAACATAACGTTTCTCATAAACACCATGACGCACACCCTCAACCAGCGTTTCATATTGGTTGGGTGAGCCGATGTTCTGTAATACCGTGTCGGGAATGGCCGGTTCGGTGAATCGCGGATTGGTAATGCCATTGATGGTGTAATACAGACGCACAGTGAACAACAACTCTTCCTGCACATACAGGGATTCCTTGTTTACTTCGGTTTCCAGAAACAGCTCATCATCGGTTTGATTGGAACGGGCTCCGGCATTAACCACGTTGATGGGAATAGGGGCGGTTACCGTGTTGTTTATTTGCAGGGAAGGAATGAGCAGTTCGCCTTCATTGAGCGGGAACAGGGTTACGATGTAATCAGTCCACGATTCCACCTGCCCGTTAACGGCGCGAATCTGGCTGGCGGTGCGGGTGCCAAGCACCTCAAAGTTTTCATTCAATGCGCTCAAGTCCAGCTGCATGCTCTGGCTTTGGCCGTGAACACGAATGGTTAGCAGCAGAGTTTCGCCCCGAGCCAACTCCCGGGTATCCACACTTACCTCCACCTGCATCCCGTCCTCTTGCGCCTGCACCGGCGTGGCAGACAGCAGGCAGAGCAGCAGGCAATAAGCGGCTGCACGGCTTATATCCACCATACGTATCACCATATCTGGCCTCCGCTATTGGTATTATTGGCGGTGCCTTCCAGCTGGCGTTGCCGGTATTGATAGCGAAACTTTCTGCTGAGCAATTCGCCCGGGTCATCCTCAATGCGGCGCAACCATTGTTCCAGTGATTGCTGTTCTTCAAACTCCTCATTGCTGTTGTCAGTGGGCGTGTTTTGTTCGCTGTTGGATTCCGAGGCTTCCTGTTCATCCGGCGATTCGTTCTGCTGTTCCTGTTGATCCTGTTCCTCATTGCCTTCCTCACTCTGCTCATCCTGATTTTCACTTTCTTCCTGCTGTTCAGCCTGCTCATCGGAGTTTTGCTCGGATTGTTCTTCCTGATTTTCACCATCCTGGTTTTCATTCTGTTGTTGTTCCTGCTGTTCCAGCAGTTGCTCAACGATTGCCAGATTGTGCAGGGCATCGGCATGTTCCGGTTCCAGTTCCAGAGTTCGCTGGTAGGCGCTGATGGCCTCGGCATAATTGCCGGCATGAGCTAAGGCATTGCCGCGGTTGTAGTTGGTGCTGGTGTTATCGCTAGTGCTGTATGAGACAACGGCCGCCTCATAGTCCTCACTGCGATAGGCGGCGGCGCCTTGCCATTCGGGAGAGTTGAACAGGCTGGCGGCGGTGGCATATTGCTCGGTGGCGAAGGCGGCATCGCCTTGCTGGTCGCGGGTCTGCCACAGGTCGCGCCAGCGCCAGCCCGGGCGGGTGGGTGCGGCGGCGGGGTCAAGCGGTAATTGCTCGGCCTGGTTTGGCGTGAGGATAACTGATGGCTGTCCGCCCGGGGTTTGCGGCGTTTGCGGTGCGGCCAGCAGTGGTTGCGGTTGCAGCAACAGACTCATGGTCAGCAGGCCAGCCAACATCGGCAATGCCATGCTGAACAGCCAGCCGCGCCGAAAGCCGAGGGCAGACAGAGGCAACACCAGCAACAGTAACCACGGACCTACTTCGTACCACACATCAAACTCTTCATCATCCACTGTTAATAGTTGCTCATCGTCAAACAAGTCAAAATCAGCCAGCAGGTAAGCCAGGTCAGAGTCCGACAGCTGAATGTCGTGATACCTGCCACCAGCCCGGTTTGCCAGCGACTGCAATACATTACGGTTCAGGGTGGGCACCACAACCTGACCCTGTTCGTCCATCAGCATACCGCCGTCGCTGGTGCGAATGGGCGCACCTTCCTCGGTGCCGATGCCCATCACCAGCAGCCGGTAACCGGTGCCACTCATTTGCTCAACCAGGCGCTGTTCTTCTTCAAAGCCGCGAATGCCGTCTGTCATTAACAGAATCTTGCCACGGGCGGTTTCCATATCGTCAAGCAGACCCAGCGCCAAATCAATGCCCGCTTCCGGGTTGCTGCCAAACAGGGGCATGATGTTGGGGCTGAGGGGCGGCACCAGCGCGGCAATTGTTACCACATCGTCGGTTAACGGCGTGACGATGTGGGCATCGCCGGCATAAACCACCAGCGCAGTCTGACCTTCATCGCGCAGGGCGAGAATGTCGCGCAGCTTGCGCTTGGCCAAATCCAGACGGCTGGGTTGGTGGTCGGGAGCAAACATGGATAAAGACAGATCCATCACGATGACCAGCGCATCTTCCCGTTGTTGCACCGGCTGTGGCAGCTTCTCCCACGCCGGTCCGGCCAGTGCCAGAGTGGCGAACAGCCAGGCACTAATCAGCAGAAATGCCGGCTGACGCCCGGCGACATTCGTGTTACGGTCAAGCAGGTAGGGTAGCAGGGATTTATCAATGGCTTTGTCCCAGGCTGTCGCCGCGGCATTCAGCCGCCACAGGGCAATGACAAAACCTAAAGCAGGAATCAGCGCCAGCAACCACCAGGGTCGCAGGAAATGAAAATCCTGCAACAGGGTTGCCGGTAAAGTCATTGAAAAATCCGCCGGTAGTAAAAGTTCCATCAGACAATACTCCCGCCCGCATCAGGCATCCCGCTACTGCTTGTTGCGTTCGCATTCGCTCGACCGCTAGACACATCCTCAAGCCGTCCCTTGCCTGTTAGCGATAGCCACGGCATGGAAACCAGTGCCAGCACAAAGCTGAGTATTAACGCCGTACCCAGCGGCCAATAAAACAACACCCGTGTGGGGCGATAGGTCTGCATATCCTGTTCAATGGTTTCCAGCCTGTCCAATTCCTCATAGATAGTTACCAAATCATTCACATCACGGGCGCGGAAATAACGCCCGCCGGTTGCCTCGGCGACGCGGGTAAGCATGGCCTCATCCAGTTCAGCGGAAGGGTTGATAGCCCGTGCACCAAAGAAGGTGCGCTGTGCCGTGCGGTCCGCGCCGATACCAATGGTGTAGATTCTGATGCCCTCGGTTTGCGCCAGTTGCCCGGCTTGGTCGGGCGGCACCTGTCCGGCATTGTTCACCCCGTCGGTGAGCAACACCAGCACCCGGCTGTTCTCCGGACGGGTACGCAGATGTCGCACCGCCAGACCGATGGCGGTACCGATGGCAGTTGCCGATTCCTCTATGATGCCAATCTCAGCCTCTTCAAGCAGCTTGCCAACAGTTTCCCTGTCAAAAGTAAGCGGTGCCTGCACATAAGCATGGGCGGCAAACAGAATCAGACCCAACCGATCGCCTTCACGGCGCAACACAAAATCACCCACCACATTCTTCACCACCTCAATACGCGAAGCCTGACGATTATTAACAACCATATCCTGCGCTTCCATGGAACCTGAAATATCCACCGCCAACATAAGGTCGCGCCCGCTGGAAGGCAATTGCACCGGCTCACCAAGCCATTGCGGGCGAGCGGCGGCCAACACCAGCAACAACCAGATAAGCGTGCAAAAGACAAGATTCAGCAGCCGTGAACTGGCAAGGCTTTCAGTATCCGATTGCAGGTGGCTGAGCACACTGAAGAACGGCACATACAGCGCGGCATCCCGACGCGGCGCCCTGACCAGCAGGCGATGCACCAGCAAGGGTAAAGGTAGCAATAGAAAAGCCCAGAGCCAGGTAAATTCAAGCATTAGCCGAAGACCTCCGGTATAAACTGTTAATCCAGTCCTGCGCCAGATTATCCAAGGCTTCCGTGTCCACCTCGCAACGAGTCTGAAAACGCCCGAAACTCAAAACATCGGCCAACTCCTTGTTCAATAAAGCCGGGTCGCCTTTCTTGCGAATAAAATCAACCCAGGCGACACCGCTAAGACTACCAACAGCAGATGCGGGAAAGTGAAACAACGCCACCCGGCGCAACAGAGTATTCACCTGATTCACATAGCGCAGTTTAAGCACATTGGGGTCGCCACTGGCATAGGCATACTCAGCCTGTATGCGTGCCAACTCCGCCAGCGCCTGTTGCCGGAGCCGATAGCGGTGCAACGCACGCAAACCATAGTGCAAGCCGATACCCGTCAGTGCCAGCAGGGTGAGTATCAGCAACCACCAGCCAGGCGCGAGAGGCCAGAGACCGATGCTCTCCGGCAAATGAATGTCGCGCAGCTGGGCTAGGAGTTCTTCGTTATCCATTGGCGTATTTCTTCCACAACGAATTGGTTGGTACGAATCTTGATAAAGCGAATTTGCAGCCGGTCAAGCTCATCCTCCAGCGTTTCCATACGCTCGGCGAACAGTTCCCGATAACGCACACGGGCGCGGTTGCTGTGCGTGTTCAGCGAACCCTTGCGGGTGCCATCGGTAATGCTATAGACACCGGGCACCGGCAGATGTTCTTCCAGTGCATCATACACGAAGCAACAGATAACATTATTATGACGGGATAACTGATTCAGATATTGCAAGGCACGGGTATCCAGCGTAACAAAATCGGAAATCACATAAAGGGTGCTGCCGGGTTTGGTAATGCGCCTGATTTGACCCAGCGAATGGGCGAGGCCGGGTTCAAAGCCCGGGTCAAGTCGGCCCTGGCCGGATTCACCGCGGGTTACCGTCTGCAGACGCTGGTTAAACTGATAAATCTGATTCAGCAGATGCAGCGCCGAACGCCGACTGCGCTTGGGTCGCACCAGCGCGGCTTCCCGGTCGGAAAACACCAGCCCGCCAACGCGGTCGCCATTATCAATGGCCAGCCAGCAAAACAGAGCCGCAGTCTGGGCGGCGATGACTGACTTGAATGCCACCTGGGAACCAAAGTACATATTGTGCGTTTGGTCCACGGCAATAATAACCGGACGCTCACGCTCTTCACGAAATACCTTGGTAAACGGACGATTGGTGCGAGCAGTCACGCGCCAGTCAATCAGCCGAATATCATCACCAGGCTGATAAGGACGGAACTCTTCAAAATCAATCCCGCGCCCGCGCATCTTGGACAGATGCAAACCGGAAATACCGGCAATGGAACGGCTATGTGCAAGATATTCCAAAGTGCGAGCCGCATAACGCTGCACCAGCAACTGTTGCAGGGTGATTACCGCCCCCGTGCTCTGGTAGCGTTGATGATGAGAATCAATTTGCAGTTTTGCTGACATCTGCGATCCGGATCAGACTCAGGCGGATGGCACCCGTTGCCGAATTGTTTCCAGCACCTTGTCCGGCGTTACACCGCTGGCTTCCGCCTCAAAACTCAGCAGGATGCGGTGGCGCAGGACATCAAACAATATCTCCTGCACATCATCAGGGCTGACAAAATCCCGACCCTGAATCCAGGCATGAGCGCGAGCGCAACGATCCAGCGAGATAGTACCCCGCGGGCTTGCGCCATACTCCAGCCAGGGCGCCAAATCATCGCCGTAAAGCTCCGGCTGTCTGGTAGCCATAACCAGTTGAATGATATACTCCTCCACCTCCGGCGCCATGTGCATGGCCAGAATTTCCTGCCTGATGGCAAACAACTCTTTCTGGGGAAGCACACGCGGCGGTTCCGCCAGTTTATTTTGCGCTTCGTTGCGCACCAGATGCAGAATATCTCTCTCCGCCTCAATCGCCGGGTAGTTAATGGTCACATGCATCAGAAAGCGGTCAAGCTGGGCTTCCGGCAGGGGATAGGTGCCTTCCTGCTCAATCGGGTTCTGGGTGGCCATAACCAGAAACAGCGGCGGCAAAGTGAATGACTCGCGCCCCACACTCACTTGGCGCTCGGCCATGGCTTCCAGCAATGCGGACTGCACCTTGGCCGGCGCGCGGTTAATCTCATCGGCCAGCACCAGATTGTGGAAGATTGGCCCCTGCTGAAAACGGAACGAGCCATCTTCCGGTCTGAACACCTCGGTGCCGGTAATGTCGCTGGGCAACAGGTCGGGAGTAAACTGTATACGATGAAAGTCGCCCTCAACCGCCCGCGACAAGTCCTTGATAGCTTTGGTCTTGGCCAGCCCCGGAGCACCTTCCACCAGCAGGTGGCCGTCGGCCAGCAGGGCAATAAGCAAGCGATCCAGCAGACGCTCCTGACCGATGATTTGTTGTGATAACCAGGTCTTTAATTCTGTTATTATTTCATGGTGGCTCATGGGTGTAGTTATCCGTGCAGTGATGATGCTGATATTTGGGCTGTGCTGTGAAGTCTATGCCAGACAAAGCGGGGGATTGTAAAGGTTTTACGGTAGCAAGTCCAGCCCGAAATTTGGCCCCCAACTCTGCAATAGCCTGATATAAGGCCGATAACGAGGCTAACAGGGATTGTGAACCTGCTTGACAGGAACCCCCCGGCGTTTGCTGCCAGTCTGATATGAGCCCGATACGAATCCGGTGCGAGCCCGGATGAGAGAAAGACCCCGATGAAAAACCATGAGTCCTATACATCAATAGCCCAACGCCTGCTCACGCCATTAGACCGCCTGATTGACAAGCAGTTCAGTGCCTCCGAAGCAGCCCCGCTGAAGATATTTGCCCGCCAGTTTTACGCCAGCACTTCCGAGCGCACACTCAAGGAAGTCTCAGCCCAGATATTACTGGCCGCATTACTTGAAGCATGGGAGGTTATGCTTGAGCGCAACAAATCCAAACCACTGATTGTAATGCACTCACATTCGGCCATTGACACAGCCGCAAATAAAACCGGTGGCGGTGAAGATGGCAAAAAAGGAAGCGACAGCCATGGTGCCCATAAAAACTACGGCAGCTACACCAACCTCTATGTCCTGATGGATGACAAGCCATTCATCGTAGATTCACTGTGCCATGCCCTCAACCAACTCAGCGTTCCCATCAAACGCGTACGCAACGCCGTAGTCCATGTAAAACGAAGCACCGGGCAAACCGGCAAGCTACTTGAATTAAGCGCAAAACCCGCCGCCGAATTCCATAATGAATCTTTCTGCCTGATAAGAGTTGCCGGCATCAGCCTGAAACGGCAGAAAGCAGTGAGCAGGGAACTGAATGAAGTGTTACGCCATGTATCTGTCGCCGTGCGCGATTTCACCGCCATGACCAACAAGGCAAAAGACCTCGCCGAACAATTAATCACACGCGGCAAGCCGCCGGTATTGCAACAGGAGCGAAACGACCCCCGCGAATTCCTGCTCTGGCTGGTTGATAATAACTTCACCTTCCTCGGCTACGATGAATACGAGATACGCCACAGCAAGTCCGGTGTGTCGGCAACGCCCCGAGCTGGCTCACAGCTGGGCGTAGCCCCCTTTGACCAGCCGTTCAAAGGCCGCGTCAGCCTGTCCCAGCTGCCCGAAGGCATGCGCGGCTTCGCGCTGGACAAGCGCCTGATTGATTTCGTTAAATCCCCCACCCGTTCCAAAGTACACCGCTCGGTGTATTACGACTATGTGGTGTTGCGCGAGTTTGATGAGCAGGGCAGGGTGGTGGCCTATTACCGCTTCATTGGCCTTTACACATCAACCGTGTTTTTCCGCGATTCACTGGAAATACCGCTACTGAGACGCAAGGTGCAGCGAGTGCTGGACAGATCCGGCTTCACCCGGGGCGGCCACTCAAGCAAGGATTTGTTGCAGGTTATCAATCTCTATCCCAGAGACGAACTGTTCCTGATAAGCGCGGATGAGCTGCTGCACACCTCGGTGGAGATTACCCGCATTCAGGACACCAGCACAGTAAGGCTGTTTATTCGCAGGGACAACTACGGCAAGTTCTTCTCCTGTCTGGTGTTTGTGCCGAGAGATAACTACAGCACCGATGTGCGCATGATGATTCGCCAGTTTCTTGAAGAACATCTGCATGCCAAAGAAGAAGTGTTTAACACTTATATGTCGGAATCTGTGCTGGTGCGCATTCACTTCGTGTTGCAATCCTCTGTCATGCATCAGGTGAAATACAACCCCAAGGAACTGGAACGGGCACTGACGGCACTCATCCAACCCTGGAGCGAAAAGTTTTTTCAGGCCTTGCAAGACAGGCACGGTGATATCAAGGCACAGGAAATGCTGGAATCCTACGGCAACTGTTTCCCGGCGGGCTATCGGGACTATTACTCAGCCGAGGAAGCCGTGGCCGATATTGAACGGGTGCGTAGAGTGGAATCCAGCGGCGAGTTGGAACTGGATTTAAGCCGCTCCGGCAACAAAGGCAGTTCCAAAGACAGCGCCGAACTGGTTTTCAAGATATTCGCCCGCGATGCCCAACTGCATCTGTCTGATGTGGACCCTATTCTGGAAAATCTTGGCCTGAAAATCATCAGTGAAACCACTTTCCCGTTACAGGGCGGTTCCGGTTGCAAGGTATGGCTGCATGAGTTCCTGCTCTATCGTGAACAGCTCACTGAAAAACAGAGGGGAGGGAGCAAAAGCGAGCCTTTGAAGAAGCCAGTTATGCGCGGGTTTGAGGAAGCGTTCCGCGCAGTCTGGCAGCGCCGCATAGATGATGATCGCTTCAACGCACTGGTCATCAGCGCAGCCCTGAACTGGCGCGAGGCAGCCCTGCTGCGCGCCTACGCCGCCTATCTGAAGCAGCTGCAAATTGGCTACAGACCGGAGTTCGTTGCCGACACGCTCATCACCCATTCCCGCATCAGTCGGCGGCTGGTAGAATATTTCCATGCTCTGCTGGAGCCGAGCGAAGTCGAAAAAACAAAACGACCGGAAACCTTGCGCAAACAAATCGTGCGCAGCATTGACAAGGTAGTTAACCTTTCTCAGGATGGTGTGCTACGTATGATGCTAAACCTGATTGATGCCACCATGCGCACCAACTACTTTCAACCCGCAGAGCAGGGCGGCCCGAAAGATTATTTCGCCTTCAAATTCAACCCGCATGCCATCAGCAATATGCCCTTGCCCAAGCCGCGCTTTGAAATTTTCGTCTATGCCCGCAGCATGGAAGGAGTACATTTGCGCGGCGGCCTGGTAGCCCGTGGCGGACTGCGCTGGTCAGATCGCAGCGAAGACTACCGCACCGAGGTGCTGGGTCTGGTCAAGGCACAACAGGTTAAAAACGCCGTGATTGTTCCGGTGGGTGCCAAAGGCTGCTTCGTAGTAAAACGACAGGCGCAGGCGGACAATCGGGAGACCCGTCAGCACTGGCAAGAGCAGGGTGTTGCTGCTTACCAGACTTTCATCAACGGCCTTTTGGACCTTACCGATAATCTGTTCAGCGGCAAGGTAGTGCCACCGCCCGCCGTGCTACGCCGTGATGAAGATGACCCTTATCTGGTAGTGGCTGCGGACAAGGGCACCGCCACTTTCTCCGATATCGCCAACGACATCGCCGCCCGCTACAAGTTCTGGCTCGGCGATGGCTTTGCCTCCGGCGGTTCCAACGGCTACGACCACAAAGCCATGGGCATCACAGCACGAGGCGCCTGGATATCGGCACGCCGGCATTTCCGCGAATTGGGCATCAACCCGCAGAAAGAAGATTTCACAGTAACAGGCATTGGCGATATGTCGGGCGATGTGTTCGGCAACGGCATGTTGCTGTCCAGACACATCCGCTTGCTGGCCGCCTTCAATCACCAGCACATTTTCATTGACCCCAACCCGGATGCCGCCACCACATTCCGCGAACGCCGCCGCCTGTTCAAACTGCCCCGTTCAGCCTGGACTGATTTCAACCCCGCACTCATTTCAAAAGGCGGTGGCGTATTTGAACGGCAGGCCAAGTCCATCCCCATTAGCCGACAAATGCGCGAACGCTTCAGGATTGATGCCAAAACCCTGACCCCGGACCAACTGATTCGCGCCATACTAGTCGCACCGGTGGACCTGCTCTGGAACGGCGGCATAGGCACTTATGTTAAAGCCGGCCACGAATCCCATTTTGATATTGGCGACAAGGCCAACGACTCACTACGGGTGGACGCTTCCGCACTACGCTGCCGGATAGTATGCGAGGGTGGCAACCTTGGTCTCAGCCAGGCCGCCCGCATTGAATACGGACTGGGCGGCGGCATTTCCATCACCGACTTTATTGATAACGCGGCCGGAGTGGACTGCTCCGACCACGAGGTCAACATCAAAATCCTGCTTAACGGTGAAGTGGTAAAGAAGAGACTCAGCCTCACTAAACGCAACACCATGCTGGAAGCCATGACAGACGAAGTAACCCGGCTGGTGTTAAGCAACAACTATCAGCAAGTGCTCTCCATCAGCCTGGCACATGCCGAGAGAGCAGGCCGCGCCAGAGAATACGCCGAACTCATCACCTATCTGGAACAACACGGCGGCCTGAATCGCACACTGGAAATGTTGCCCGGCCGTGATGAGATGGAAGAACGCATCGCCAAGCAACTGTTCCTCACCCGCCCCGAGATTGCAGTGCTAAGCTCCTACACCAAGATGTTCCTCAAACTGGAACTACCGGAAGCGGATTACATTGATGACCCCTGTCTGGATTCATACCTGTTCAGTGAGTTCCCCGCACCGCTGGTAAAAAATTACCAGAAGGCCATCCGCAAACACCCCCTGCGCCACGAAATCATCGCCACTCGTCTTGCCAACAGTCTGGTAAACCTCACCGGCCCCAGTTTCTTCTACCGCATGGCCAGATCCACCGGCTCCAGCCTCGCCGAAGTAACCCGAATGGCGCTAATCAGCCGGGAAGTATTCAACGTTGACACATTCTGGACCCAGGCGGAAGACCTGGGCTTCTCCGTAAGCGGCGAAACCCAAACCCGAATCATGCTGCATCTGGCTCGCCTGGTGCGCCGCGCAACACGCTGGCTACTGCGCAATCGCCGCCACCGAATCCACTTCAAAGACATTCCCGCACTACGCAAAGACATAGAAGCCGTGCGCAATATGCTGCCGGAAAAACTGCCACAGGATGTTGCCGCCAACTTCATCAAAAAGCGCGACAAGCTGATTGCCGAAGGCGTGCCCAAAGCCCAGGCTCACCAGTTCGTCATCTGCGACTACATCCCCTCCAGCATCACTTTCGTGGAACTGAGCCACAGCAACAAAATCACCCTCGCCGAAACAGTGGACTATTTCTACGGCGTAGGCGAAGCCTTAAGCCTGCACTGGCTACTCCGGGTATTAAACCAGCTCCCCGTAAACAACTACTGGCAAGCCCTGGCCAGAGAATCCTACCTGGACGAACTGGCCGGCCTGCAACGCAACCTGTGCCGCAACATAATCAACGAAACCCACCCCCAACCCGCCGCCACCGGAATAGCCCACTGGATACAGCAACACGACAAGGAAACCGCCCGCGCACAACAACTGATAAATCAGCTACAGGCAGAATCTCAACAGGACTATGCGATGTATGCTGTGACTCTGCGTGAACTGAGCAGGCTGGTTGCGGCTACGAAGCAGAGTTAGTGCGGTATTATTTGCTTGCTTTGTTGTATCGCCTCGCAGGCTACTGGCATTATGATTAACTTAATACGACAACTTTTACTCATGCTGCCCGCTGAAACATCACACAGCGTAGCCATCAAAGGCCTGCGTTGGAGTCAGACGTCAGGGTTGTCTCATTTGCTGGCGACATATCCCCACGAACCAGCAACATCGTGCCGGGTCATGGGCATAAATTTCCCTCACCCCGTAGGTCTGGCCGCTGGCTTTGACAAAAGCGCAGAATGCTCGGATGCCTTACACAACCTGGGTTTCGCCTTCGTAGAAGTAGGCACCCTCACACCCCAACCCCAACCGGGCAACCCCCACCCCCGCCTGTTTCGCCTCAAACAACAACAAGCCATCATCAACCGCATGGGCTTCAACAACAAGGGCATCCAATACGCCCTGTACCAACTAAAAAAACGCAAAACCACCGGCATCCTCGGCATCAACATAAGCAAAAACCACAACACCCCCCTGCAACAAGCAAGCAACGACTACCAACTCTGCCTGAACGCCTGCTACCCCATAGCCGATTATGTAGCCATCAACATCTCATCTCCAAACACCGAAGGCCTCCGCTCACTACAACACGGTGCCGACCTGGAACGCCTGCTAACCACCCTCAAACAAGACCAGCAACGCCTCCACAAAGAACACAACCGCTATGTCCCCATAGCCATAAAAATCGCCCCGGACCTAAGCGAAACAGAACTACAACAAGCCAGCCAAACAATCCTCAACAGCGGCATGGACGCCATCATAGCCACCAACACCACTCTAAGCCGAACCGGCATAGAAGCAAGCCAACACGCCAACGAACCCGGCGGCCTGAGCGGCGCCCCCTTAACCACACTATCAACCCAAACAATCAAACAACTAAAATCCCACCTGGGCAACAAACTCCCAATCATAGCCGCCGGCGGCATCATGACCCCCACCGACGCCCAAAACAAACTCCAGGCCGGCGCAGACTTGCTCCAACTCTACACAGGCTTCATCTATCACGGTCCCCAACTAATACAAGACATCTTATTAGCCATACAAAACAAACAAAACAACCCATGAAAAAACTCATCCTATACACCACCGATGGCTGCCACCTCTGCGAATATGCCCACCAAATGCTCCAGCCACTGGAAGCCAGCCACCAAATCACCCTGCAACTAATAGACATCGCCACCGATAAAAACCTGATAGACAAATATGGAGTTCACATCCCCGTAATAAAAAATCCAATCACCAATGATGAACTAAACTGGCCTTTTACAACAACCGATGCTTTGGAGATACTCTAACTTCCTCGGCAGCAGCTTTGAGAGTTTCTTTCTGGTAAGGAGACGAGGGCGGGGGAAGGCGGTGCCGCACACGCCATAAA
>JBPCXV010000095.1:0-4154 GCA_051008235.1 Pseudohongiellaceae bacterium
CTACAATGTTGGCAATCCCAGTTTGCCTATAGTACTCAGCTATAAAAATATCTGAAACGAGTAGTGAAAAAATTTTTGGGAAGATATACAAAAGGTGAACAACACAAAATATAAATATAAATCCAGATATATTATCTTTATTTGAATTTTTAATTACCAGAAAAAAACAAAACAAAGATATCAGAATTAGGAATGATATATTTAGATTTATATTTGTCAAACTACCACAGCATCGTTCCGTGCCTATCCGGTTAACACAGACACCCACTACATGTAGGGTGTTCCCAAGCGCCGGAATAAAGCTCGTTGTAGGTTGGTGCTTCAACCCCGCTCGCTATGCCTAGCAGCGAGCGGAAAGCGTTGAACGGGTAGAACCGTCTGTTGAAGCGGAACGTAAACTCATTGAGATAGGCCTGTAGATGCTTTGCGCTCACGCCGTGATGGATGCCGTTGAGCCAGGTCTTCAGGTTTGAAAAAACGAGGTGGATCATCGGCATAAACTGCTCGGCGACTTCGGGGTCGCCGCATTCGGCAATCGCGTGGTGATCATAGCCCCGCTTGCGCAAGCTGGCATAGCCGCTCCAATCGTCGGTGACGATCAGCGAGTCAGGCATGACGGTACTCTCGACAAAGCCACACAACGAGTCAGCACTGCGATCAACAGCGATAGCCAGTCGCACTCGACCGGCATAGCGGCCATCCTTGCGCTTATCCTGCGCTGTACCCGGTTTCCGGCGACGGACTTCGACAGCAGCGGCCACCAGCGTTTTATGGTGGATGCCACGGCCTTCGCCGCGCGTCCTTCCACCAACCCACGTCTCATCGATCTCGACATGTTCTTTGGGACGACCGCCGATCCGGTCCTGATCGGGCCGCACCATGCCAGCGCGCAGCTTGTGCAGGATGCCGAAAGCAGTTTCGTATCGTGTTAGCCCAAGCTGCCGCTGAAACTGCACCGCCGACATTCCCGGTGTCTGGCTGGCGACGAGGTAGGCGGCCCAGAACCAGACGCTGAGCGGCGTATGGCTGCGCTCCATGACAGTGCCGACCAAGAGGCCGGTTTGGCGGCGGCACGCACGGCACTCCAGAATACCTGGTCGGGTGACAATGCGGAAGGGTTTGCCGATCGCGCCGCAACGCGGGCAGATGAAGCCATCAGGCCAGCGGGCGCGCTCAAGAAAGGCAGCGCACGTCGCTTCATCGGGAAACTGACCCTGGAATTCAGGGAGTGATTTGGGGAAAATCAGAGCGTCGCGCTGGTGGATGTCCATCGTGGTCATAATGGCAGATACTAAATATAGCGGGTGTCTGCGTCAACCGGATAGGCATGGTTCGAACTAGTGCCCCCTACGATGTCAATTCTTGAAACAGCGGATTGCCGTTACTTTATCTTGAGTGATTTCAACGATTTACACACTCACGAATTCAAACAATGTTGTTCAATTGTGGTTCGCTTGGGTTTGAGTTGGTTCTCAAATTGGCAACAGATTGGCAACGGCAGCTAAGGTGCAGGTTTCTCGGACGCCACGTGAGGCGTTTGAGTGAGGCAAGGCGTTGCCTGGCGTCGGAGAAGCGCTCAAGCGGGAAATCGCGGGGTTAGGCTTGTTTGAACCGCCGCGGTTATGGGGATTTGAGGAATGCGGCTGCTGTGGATTTTACCAGTCGGACCAGATTGTCGGAACCGATATGAACAAACACGGCATGGTCTTTGCGGGTTTTTGGTCGATGTGCGCTGCGTTTGATGGATGTCATCTCGCTTTGTCCTTTCGTTATGTGGTTTTGCGCATGACAGTTGGTTCGCAGGCAGGGCGGCATGCGGCAGAGGGTGCGGTTTTCGATGTGCGGCGCGCGTGTCATGCGGCGGCCCTTGCTGTTGTTGGCGGCGCTCTGGGGCGCTGTGCGGGCGTGATGGTGTTGATGATGATGAGCCTCCCGCCACAACACGGGCAAGGCAGAGCGAGGACCCGGGGAGGCTCATTGGTATCGTCGGCACTATTGTCATCAGCACGATCCGGGTTTGGCGTCGTGGCTCCGAGCAAGGTCCTGATCCTGGCGATATTGGCTGCTCGGTTGCCATTCCCGAAGAAGCCATAGTGGCGGATGCGGTGTTGACCTTTTGGCAGGACATGGGTCAGGAACCGGCGTATGAATTCCCCGGTTGCGAGCGTCATAGTGGTGTGTCGTCTGGGGCCGTCGACCCGATAATCCTTCACTTTGAAGGTCACGTTGCTCGCATCGAACCGGATCAGGCGGCTATTGGATATCGCGATGCGATGGGTGTAGCGCGACAGGTATGCCAGCACCGCCCCTGGTCCGGCGAAAGGCTCTTTGGCGTACACCACCCAATCGATCTTGCGCAGCGGTTGCAGGACTGCGTCAAAGACTGCGGGATCGGCAAGTTCGGCATGGTCGCCAAAGAATTGTAGCTTTCCAGCGCTGTGCAGCTTGGCCAGTCCTTCCAGAATGAGCCGCCGGTAAAGCCGGGACAGCACCCGCACGCAGAGGAAGAAGTTCTTGCGACAAGTGATCCACTTTGTACCGTCCGCAGACAGGCCTCCGCCTGGAACTATCATGTGCACATGCGGGTGATGGGTCATTGCTGATCCCCAAGTGTGCAGAACGGATGTGATGCCGATCCGGGCACCGAGGTGCTTGGGATCTACAGCGATCTTGATCACGGTGTCGGCACTTGTGCGCATCAGCAGATTGTAGATGTCGCGTTTGTTCTGGTGGGCGATGTCAGCGATCGGCTTTGGCAACGTGAAGACCAGATGGAAGTAGCGCACGGGCAACAGCTCAGCTTCCCGAGCTGTCAGCCAGGCCTTCGCTGCCCCGGATTGGCACTTGGGGCAGTGGCGGTTGCGACAAGAGTTATAGGCGATGTGTTCATGCGCGCAGTCTTCACATCGCGTAACATGGCCGCCGAGCGCCGCCGTCCGGCAGCGCTCGATTGCCGACATTACTTTCAACTGGTTAAGGTTGATGTGGCCTGCATTGGCCGCCCGCCACGCAGGACCGTGGGCGCGGAAGATATCCGCGACCTCCAGCTTTGTCCCACTGCCCGGCAGTCGCTGCTTGCAGCGATGAGAGGGGGCCAAGGCGGGTTATAGCGCCCCCACCTTGCCCTTCTTGCGCTTAGTCGCCGGGCTCAAGTTGTCCAGCGGGCTCTCCACTGCCGAGATCATACCCGTCGCAACGCTTGCATACCGCGCCGTCGTGGTCAGCTTGGTATGTCCCAGGAGCGCCTGTATGACCCGGATGTCCACGCCGCGTTCCAAGAGATGCGTCGCGAAGGAATGGCGTAGCGTGTGCAACGTGACCGGCTTGGTAATGCCCGCCGCCTTCGCGGCCTGTTTGAACAGCCGCGAAATTTGGCGCGGCGACAGATGCTTGCCATTATAGCCGGGGAAGATCACCCGGTCTGGCCCTGCCAGGCCCCTGTCCTGCCCGGTGGGGCGTTCCTTCCACCAGTCCCGCAGCAGGCCCAGAATATCGCCGGGCAACATCACATTGCGATCCTTGCGGCCTTTGGATTGCACGATGCGGATGATGTTCTGGGCGCTATCGATGTCGCCGACCCTCAACCGGACAACCTCGCCTGCGCGCATCCCGCATCCATAGGCCAGCGACAGCATCACCCGCGCCTTTAGGCTCGGAGCCATGAGAAGGATGCGCTTGACCTCGTTGCGGCTCAGCACCAGCGGAACCTTCACCGGTTCCTTGAGATGGAATATCTCCGCCGCCAGATCATGCCGCCGCAGTGTGACGCGGAACAGGAACTTCACCCCGGTCATGGTCTGGTTGCGGGTGCAGATGCTGGTGCCGCTCTCGATCAGATGCTGCTGAAAGTGCTTCACGTCATCCGGCGTCGCGTCCTCGGGAGACCGCCCGAGCCACGACGCAAACCGCTTGCACGCGCGCAGGTGACTGGTCTGTGATGCCGGACCGAGATTGCGCGCTGACATGTCTGCAATCATGCGAACGCGAAGCGGTGTCGTTGGTGTGGAATGCTGAATGTTCATGGAAAAATCCTCCGTCAATCGAGGCAAAATCACCTCGATCAACAGGAAACTCCCAACTTAAAAATCCGTGAAAGATATCCGGCTTATGCTCAACGCACGCCACATGCGCCCTATCGCGAAGCGATTTAGTGC
>JBPCXV010000096.1:0-3115 GCA_051008235.1 Pseudohongiellaceae bacterium
TGGCCGGCGGCACGGTAACGGAAGGCGAAAGGTCGGTGACAGAGGTCAGGGTTGACCCGCAACTCAGCGGGGAAGATAGCTTCGTCGTCAGCGTCTTGATAGACGATGGCGAAAATGACTTTATCGCGGGCAGCCCCCTCACCACCCTGGTCACCATCACATCGGAAAGGCGCGGCCACTCCTTCTTCATTGACACAGTGGATGACAACACCGATGAACTGGATGGCGATGTGCTGGTATCTCTGGTGGCCCCCGGGCCGGATGCCGGCTTCCGCCTGGGCATGCCGCGCAGCGGCACCCTCACGGTGCTGGACAACGACGAGCCGTCCTCTGACTCGCCGGTGTTATCCGTAGCCGACCAGAGCGTGGACGAGCGTCTGGATGCGGTGCTGCCGGTTGTGCTCAGCAGGGCCTCTCTGGAGACGGTAGCGGTGAGTTTCAATGTAACGGAAAGAGCCGAGAACATAGTCGGCGTCACCAATGCCCGCAGCCCGGCGGACTTCAACGCCTTCAGCGGCCGGCTGACCTTTGCGCCGGGCATAACCACCCAAACCATCAACGTGCAGATTGTGAATGATGATATAGACGAGCCGAACGAAGTCTTTGTAGTCAACCTGCTCAGCGCCGTCAACGCCCTGCGCGCGCCCAGCGCCACTATCACTATCCTTGACGATGACGACGCAACCGCCGACGCGCCCGGCCTGGCCATCCGCCATGCCTCGGTGTCAGGCCACCCGGAGTTCAGTCAGGCGGAAAACCTGATACCCGGCGGCGCCAGCACCACGGCGATGATTTTCTTCGCCTCGCTGGACGCGCCCTGGCCGGTGGACGCAGACAACCAGCCACTGCCAGTCTCGTTCAGTGTCCAGTTCAAGTCCGGCACGGCCATCGCCAGCAATGATCCGGCGGCTGACCGCGATGCCGACAGCTACGACCATGACATCCTCGTCGCTACCCCCTTTGGCACCGCAGTACCGAGAACTTTCAACTTTGACACCGACCGCCACGACATGGGTTTGCCGCCCGCACCGATTGAAATAGTCGTGCAAATAGACAACGACACCGTGGATGAACGCAACGAAACCTTCATCCTGGAACTCAGCGACCCGGTTGGCATAACCATTGAAACCCCCAGCATCACCGCCACCATCATTGACGATGACCCCAGCCCGCCCGGCGTGCCCACCGTCTCGGTAGCCGATGCCTTCGCCCGCGAGGACGCCTCGCCGCTGAGGTTCATCATCACGCTGGACAAGCCCGCCACCTTTGAGACCAGCCTTGACTACACCACCAGCACCGTCGCCATGACCGGCGGCGTCAGCCCCGCCGCCGAGCCGGAGGACTTCAGCCACACCAGCGGCACCCTGACCTTCGCCCCCGGCCAGACCAGTGCCACTGTTGAGGTAGTGCTGCAAGACGACACCCAGATGGAAATGGGCGAGACCTTCCTGCTGCAACTCAGCAACCCGGCCCGCCTGCTCATCGCCGCCGGCAGTGAGAGCGCCACCGGCACCATCGTGGATAATGATGTGCCACTGCTGTCCATCGTCGCCGACCAGACCAGCATCACCGAGGGCAATGAAGGCGACATCATCAACGCCACCTTTACTATCAGTTCCGACCCGCCGCCGCCCATGAGGCTGGACCTGATGGTAACCATAAGCCAGAGCGGCGATGTGCTGGTGCCGGGCGCACCCACTGTGCTCACACCGGGTCTGGCCGCCGCCCAGGCCGCCACCACCATCACTGTCGGCATAGCCAGCGACAGCCTTGACGAGCGCGACGGCATCATCTTCGCCACCCTCGCCGACGGCGGCGCCAACTTCAATGTGGTGCCGGACAAGACCACCGCCGCCGTGCCGGTGCTGGACGATGATGCCGTGCCTGCGGGCGCGCCGGAGCTGGTTATCACGTCACCCTTTGAATTCACGGAAGGGGAGGTGCGCGCCGATGTGATGATAGGCCTGACCGCGCCCTTCAGCCGGGAGGTAACGGTTGACTACCGGATTATGGATGGCACCGCGACCCCCGGTGCGGACTATACGGTTGCAAACACCGCCGGCATCCTCCGCTTCGCCCCCGAACGGAGTGAGGTGACGCAGAACATCCCGCTGCAGATCATAGACGACACAGTGGGCGAGGTTACCGAAACCCTGTTCATCGTCTTCAGCAACCCGGTCAATGCCATCTTCCCGGGGAGCCAGATGCCGGTAACCCTCACCGTGAACATTCTGGACAATGACGCGCCGGTGGTCAGCATAGTGGCAGACCAGACGATGGTGACGGAGGGCGACGCCGCCACCTTTACCGTAACCACCACGCGCGCGCTGCCGATGGAATACACAGTGGGGATGAGCTACGAACTGAATCCCCGCGACAGCGACTATGGCCTGATGGCAGACAACACGCTGGAGATTCCCGCCAACGCCAGCAGCGTCACCTACTCGGTTACCACCGACGACGACACAGTGGATGACCTGGACGGCGTTCTGGTCGTGCAAGTCCTGCCGGACACCAATGCCGACCCCACTTATGTGCTGCACCCCGAGCGACGGCAGGCCACCGTGCCGCTCGTTGACGACGATAATCTGCTTGAAGTCAGCCCGCTGACGCTGGCCGAAGATGTCACCGAGGCCACAGTCACCCTGACCAGCGCGCCCGATGCTTCGCGGCTGGACGACGATGGCGACTTCACCATTCTTTACCGCTTTGAAATTGCAGACAACGACACAGCCACAGCCGCCGACATTGACCTGAATACAGTCGGCGCCCTGGTTTTCCCCGGCGGCGCCGCCGGTGCCACCCGCGATGTCGCTGTGCTGATTGTGGATGATGCCGAGTATGAAGGGCCGGTTGGTGAAACCTTCACCATCCGCTTCTTCGTGCTAAACCAAAACCCTTTCCAAAGCATCCAGATGACCATTGCAGATAATGAGGCCGAACCGGCGGTGCTGTCGGTAACCGGCGGCGCGGCGGTAACGGAAGGCGAGGGCGCGCTGTTCACCATCACCGCCAGCCCGACACGGTCGCACGAACTGACTGTTGCAGTGCAAGTCAGCGAGGAGGGCGGCCTGTTCCTCACCGCCACCCCGCCGACGATGGTAACGCTGGCGGC
>JBPCXV010000097.1:0-2966 GCA_051008235.1 Pseudohongiellaceae bacterium
GTCTCGCTTTCGTCGGATGCCTCAATCAGCTCTGCGCCAGATATCAGCTCCTGCATTTTGGTATGCTCTTTGCGCAACTCCGAAAGCTTGGTCGTATCAGAGGCGGCAATCGCCTTGCTGATTTCACCTTCAATAGCGGCGCGTTTTTGTTTGAGTTCAAATGATTTCATCGTTTCGGTGTCTCCTGTATGTATGACATCTGTTTATTTTATCACGAGGGGTATGACCGTCGGAATTATACATATACTTCACCGTCACCCAACCCGCCATAGATATTACTGGGTTTGTAGTCCATACCCCGCATTGCGAGGGCGAGGGCTATTGCTCCGTCCATCTTATACCGTCCGTGCCCTTGAGACTTATCTCTTTTAACGATACGAATGCGCCCACTGTCGTTAACCATAACGCGCGTATTCGCGAGCATCCACGCGGTAATTGGATTGCCATCGTTAATAAACTTTCCGTCCCTGACCTGTGCGGGTATACTCTCAAGCTGAGCGCCAATTTCATTGCTGGTTGGTTGGACTTCGATGACTGCATTTCTTTCCTCCTCTGTAAGGTTTTGTAGGACGCCCTCAATCCCGTATGGGTCTGCTATCGCAACCTTAACCTCAGATTCCTGAAGCCACTTGCGAATCTTCATTGCGACTAGCCGACTATCAATACGATGACCATCACAAACATTAATATAACCCAAATCTCGCCATTCTCGATATAGCGGTTGGTTTCGACGAAGGTTCGCACTGCGCTCAGCCAGTTCCGCATTGTCGATTTGAGCTTCTGGTAAAAAGTATTCATGTTGCACATAGTATTTTCCTCCTTTTTCGGTGACCTTGCAAATTGCTGTGAAGTCGGACACGGCACTCATATCTATCCCAATCCAGCTGGGCTTACCATGTATGGTCTCAGCTTTAATCTCCATCTGACCCTCTTTCCACGCCTCAAGCTCCTGCATGGTAAACCAGGGAGCTGCAACGTTTTCCCATCTGCCAAGTACCTTAATACGGAAGCGGGCGGCGCGGGCTGGGCTTTTGCAATCGTTTAGGGCTTGCTGTTGCACGATTTCTGGATTAACCGTAACTCCAAGCATGGGTATGGCTTTATAATACTTGCTGAAATCGAGCCAGTCATACTCTGGGTCAAGGCAGAAGATAATGCCAAAATATCTGGGGTTGTCATGCTCTCCATTAAGAACTTGTATCGCTGTTTCGCGTTCATCGTAGCAAGGGCACGAGGTATCTTCTCCAGCCGTAGTGACGATAAGAGTTTGAGGGTCGTCGCGGGCAGATTGACTGAGCTCGCAGACAGACAACATGCCATCAGTGGGGTGCGTATGGTACTCACCAATGATAACAGTCGAAAAATTGAATCCCTCTGCTCGTCCTGGAGCTTGGGCAAGCGCTTTAAGGAGTCCGTTATTCCATCCAGCTGTGATATCACCTTCGCGATAAGCGTACTTGAGTTCGCAGGAGTTTTGTAAGTCGACATTGTCTTGGTGCTCAACCATGTATCTTACAAATTGATGCTCTTGCCCCGTAGCGGTCATTTTGCTAGCTGATACGATTGCTATTTCTGGTCCTTCGTGATTGGTACATAGGTCATACAGGGCAGGTATTGCGCCAAACACTAAACTCTTTCCATTCTTGCGGGTCATTTCGAGATACGCTCTGCGAAACCACCGTGCGTTCGTCTCCGTCCGCCAACCATATAGCTCACCGAGTAGCCATACTTGAAAATCCTCCAGCTCGATACGCTTTCCAGTGAGGCGACCCTTGCAATGCATTCCGTAGCGCTCCGTAAACCACGAGATGTGCGCCGCGCGATACTTATCGTAGTGAGCGCCTTTCGGCGGGTTGGCGTGGAAAGCTATACTGCGCTCTATGCACTGTCCAGCATATTTGCACCAGTCGTCGCGCTTATAGTTCTTTAAAAACCTGCGAACACGCGAGTTGTAATCCGCCATCTCCTGTGGTGAAGGAGTGTCTATCGGTGCATCTTGAAATGGCAATTCCGACATATAGCAACCAGGTTTCGCGGGTCGTAGAACATATCACCTGCGGGTGACTGTACTTTATGGTGAACTTCTTGTGATGGTCTTGTTTTGCATACCTCGCAAATGGGACGTTCCGCGCGTATCGCTTTGCTTAGCCTCCGCCATTGGGTGGACTTATGCTTCGCGAGCTGCGCTTTGTGCTTATCGCAATATACCTGCGGTATAGGTAGTATTGTGCGACAGTTTTGGTAGCTGCACTTCTTCATCGACATACAACTATTTTAGCACCGATGCGATGCCCTCTGCGATTATGTGCCTCGTGAGTGTATTTACTGCCGTCTTCGGAAAGCGATAAAATCTCAAGAGGGGCGCATTAAAACACAAGCAATACATGATACCTCCTCTTCTTTTCTTAATTATTGTTAATTATCACTCCTACGCGTAAAACGCAACGCGCGGGGGGCTATGTATGTTAGAGCTATGTGGAAGACACGCGGTGCGCTACGCGCTAAACGCTATGGGCTACGCGCAATACACTTTTTTGTGCAACGCTATGCGCGGGGCGCAACACGCGGTGCGCGAGTGGCAGGCGGCACTGCCGCAGGGTGGGATACCTCAACCCGCCACGATGGGATACTCAAGGAGATACCTGTGTGTAACGCGATGCGCGGTACGAATCTCCGCCACGAGCGGGCTGTGAGTATGTCGTGGGATAGCTGGGATAGCTGGGATAATCTCCCTAAAATTTTTTTAGAAGAGAGAGACGAGCGGAGAGGAGAGTGTGGACGCCCAGTCACCCAGATTATCCCAGTTATCCTCATTCAGCTATGCGCGATGCCCCGCCCCATTGATAAGAGTTAATGATGCATTGGCGAGGGAGTTCCGAGTTCTCTTTCCTGAGACTTGTGGCGGGCATACACGCTGTGGTAAAATAAAGGTGTCAGATACGACGCACCGAGCAATTCGCAAAGCG
>JBPCXV010000098.1:0-7015 GCA_051008235.1 Pseudohongiellaceae bacterium
TGACCATGATCTGCAACGAGCTCAGCGCCCGGTTGAACAGATCGCCATCGATGGGCTCGCCGTCCGTGGCTACCTGCAAAAGATCGTAGGCCTCATAGATCACATCGTTAACGGTGAGATCCAGGGCATAGATTCCAGACGTGGCCACGCGCTACACCACCGGAAACGATGGTGTGGTAACGGGGATTACCTGCTCGGCATCATCCACGCGGATGTGGCGATAGGTGTGCTGCTTAACGGGCACCACGGGGAAATCCTGGGGTTGACGTGGGTGCCAGGCTTCGGGGATCACATAGAAACCCTCCCACCGGCGCACCACCTCGGAAAACTTCACGCGGAACCCGGTCACGTCGCAGATCGTGTTCGAATCCCACGGGCTGAATTGCTTATCGGCGAGCCTGGTGTATCCGCGGCCTCCCACTGTTGTTTTTGGCATACATGGCTCCCTACTTCGACGCTTGTACAAATCTCACTATACTCGCACCCGCGCCCGTTTGGGTAATGCGCACAGCGCGCACAGGCGTGCGAATGTTCGCCAGGACGGTGGCAGCCACCACGGCGCTCAGATCCCTGCTCGCGCCGCTCGATGCGTCAAACGCAGTCCATACGGGCGAGCCGCCATCGGGATCATCGCATGTTCCCTCAACGGCCACACCGCCGGCTGGGCCGATTGCCTGCACGCCGATGTTGAAATTCTCCTGCTCCCAATCCACTTTATGGGCTGGGCTGGATCCGGCCGCGGCCAGTTGGATTGTGATTGGTCGCATTTATCGCTCCGCTACTACAAACATGTAATCTATATCGGCCGTTTGGGTTGTAGGGTTGCCACGCTCCAATGCAAAAATAGGCGCCACGAGCGTGTTTTTCAAAAAATTGCCATCGTTGCCGGAAACGGTCACCAGGAATATATCATCCAAATAAACTTGCAGATTTGCACCATCCCAATGGTATGCCACCTTAGCCCATTCGTTCGCGACTATGCGCCCGGACGTTTCAATGTCAGTAAGGCCAGCGCCATCAAGAAAAACTTGGTACACATCACCGTTGCCGCTTTGTGTCTTGCCAACTGTTACGCCCGTTCGCGTATTGATTAAAGCCTCAGTAGTCTGCAGGCCGACTAAATACGCCGATGGCACTAACGTTTGAACACGCACGCGCGCCTCAAACCATAGGTTTTTACCATCCACGAATTGGAAGGCGGTGGAATTCAATTGAATGGCTATCTCGCCGTTGTCGCCTGATGTGGTGGTCAATCGAACTGCACCGCTTGGCTGATCGTCGGCATCAAGAATCAATGCCGTGGCGCCGCCCCCTACCTGGTGGGCGGTATATTCTGCAACGCCGCTGCCGCCAAGGGCGAGCCAAAGAAAATCATCAAACCATGTGACGTGCTCACCAAAATTAGGTATTGGCAGCACATCACCGGCAAAGGTGCCGGTCAGGTCTGTTGTGTATCCACCGGGTAATTTTGTAGCAACGTTAACAACCATTATGCTGGCCGCCCTTCGTCAACCACCACTGACATATAATCATAATCCACCTCATAGGATGCCGCGGCATTCGTGCCCCCAAGGATAAACCGTAGCGGCTCATCGTAAGGGATCAGCGTACTGGCAAATCTTTGCAAAAGCGTGTTGTTATAAAACAGCGAAATTCGGCTCATCGCGTCAATATGAAAACTTATCCGCACGAATTCACTTGTCGGCAGCGTTTGCCCTGTTTGTGTTACCACCGCGCCGGCTGCATTCTCGTTGGTCGAAAAAATAAGATCGCCATCGGTTTCATTCCTGAAAACCAGCTCATCGTTTGTTGACTCGTCGGCCGCGATGCCGCACTCAATAACCGATGTAACCAAGTTAATGCGAAGGCGTGCATCAAACCACAAATGCTGGCCCTCGCTGATCTGGAACGGCCTGCCCGCACCAAGTAGCAAAGTTGACTGGCCTATGGTGCCGCTATGGCGAAGCACGCCGCCCGGCTCGCTGGTGATTAGCGCGGCGCCACCGCCAGCTGATTGATCATTCCAATCCGCGGCTCGGTATTCTGTGAAATCGTCAAACCTGGATAGCCCGATCGTTTGATCCATAACAGGAAGGCCAACGAGATGCGCAAACGAATTGCGCGGCGCATCGCTCAATCCATTTCTATATCGGGTGATATTTTGAAGGGTCATAGTTCCCGCCTTTGGTATGCGTTGAAATAGTCTACCGACATTGTAACGTCTAAAAAGGCGTTGCCCACGTGAACCAGGGAGGGCGTTAACGGCACGGCCGGCGAGGGTAGTGCCGCCTGAATATTGAACACGCCCACCACCTCATCGTCGGCAAATACGGTAACAGTGAAAAGCCCATCGAAGTACATGCCGAGGCGCACATAAACACCGCTCACAAAATTGTAGGTGGTTGGAAATAGAGTTTCCGCGCCGTTGTTGACTGCCAAATTTAAGGTGGTTAAACCAGTCTCTTTAAGGAAAGAAACACCAATACGGCTGCGCACTGTCGCATTGTCATCGGTCAATCCGATAATTAGGGCTTGCTCATCCGCGATGCTTTTCTTTACTCGCGTTTCCACCCAGGTCGGGCGATCCCATCGAAATGGTTGCGCGAGATTTTGCGCCGACAAAGGCGTGCCGCCTGCCGAATCAACAAACAATTCGAGCACGCCATCGGCCTCACCCTCCGACAAACGCACCACCGTGCCGCCCGTGTTGCCGATGATATCCCAATGCGCCGGAATGAATTGAGTAAAATCATCGGTGAAACGAATGTAACGCCCGAAATCAAACACCGGGCCGCTATCACCCATGAAGGTGCCCGGCACCACATCGGTGACGCCTTCGGGGAATCGGGTAACGTTCATCGGTCTTGTGCCACGTTGATATAGTCCGTGCGTATTTCTGGCGTTTCGGCGCCCGCCTCGGCCAAAGCAATGAATGGGGTCAAGGGTATTCCGATCGGCGTACTAGCCAGCACCAACGAAATCACCGCTACCTCGCGGCCAGCAAAATAGACGTGCATATTCAAGCGCTCATCTATCCAGTAAGCCATTTCCATATAGCCGTTTGTGATCGCGGTGCCGATCACTTGAGTTTCCACCAGGGTGCCGCCGTTGCGCACCTCGATGCTGATATCGGTTTCGTTTTCCTCCGATATAAAATAGATCGCCTCCGTGAATGTGGTAACGCCTGCGTTGTTACCCAGGCCAATGCGGAAGCCGCTGCCGGTTTCAAAAACGCGGATTCGCGTTTGATACCACAGCGATTTATCTGTCCGCACTGTAAACGCAACACCATCCAGGCGCGCCACCGTTGCGGTTTGGCCCGTGGCTTGCACGTATCGAAGCACGCCAAAAGGATCGCTGCGGGTGAGTAAAAAAGTTTCCCCGCCACCGCCATCACTAACAATCGTGTAAGGCGGCACAAAGTCCTGCATGAAGTCCTGGCAATATTCTACCGGCTGCCCAACTGCCGGCCCTGCCGGAAATGGTGCACGGGTCAGCGCCAAGAATGAATCTTTAGCCGTTTGCGTTACGCCTTCCGGGAAACGTGTCGGCACCGCGGTCATCTATCTTGACACGCAAAAAAGTAATCTACTGAGGCGGTTCTAACTGCGGCCGTCAGATTTTCAACATCAAATCTCGGCGTGGATTGAACCGTGTTTATGAAACCAGAAATGCCTGTTTCTACCGTCACCAGGGTGTCGTTGAAATAGGCGTGAACCTCATCGCCGCCATCGTAAAACCATCCTGCGGTAAAAACTGAGGTGGCATTCACGGTGCCAAGGTCGACAATCCGCGATCCGCTGCCATTCAAGATCACCAATTGCAGCACGTTGGCGGCGCCGCCGTTATTCACGCGGAAATAAATGCCGTTGGTGGCATTAGACTTAACGCCCGCCTCGAATTCGGTGGTGGCCACGTCCAGGAGCGCGAACCTAACGGCGCACCATGCACGCTTACCTATTGCAAACTCAAATGGCTCGCTGTTGAGATCGACCACGGCGCGCGTGTTGATTGTGGCAATCGTGCTTATGTCAAGCACGCCGCCCGCAACACTTGAATTGTTCAACGCCACCGTTGGCGTGCCGGTCAAATTCCAATCAGCTGCAACATATGCAAAAAAATCGTTGAAGTATTTAACGTAACGCGATGGGTCCAGGATCGGCGCACCCACGATATCCCAAAAGGTGTTTGGAATTGAATCGTTTATGCCGCCCTCAATGATGGTTGGCTCGGCCATTGCTGCCCCTTTGTGGTAGTTAAGACTAAAGCGGCCCTTTCGGGCCGCTCGTGAGGCTTGGCCCTACTGGCCGGATCCGTAGGCACACCGCGGATCGGTGACACCATAGGATTTATAGAACATCCCCTTATGGCGATAGTTCGACGTGCCGAAATCGTTGTCGGTGTCGAACGTGTAATCCATCCGGTTGAATTCCTTAAAGCCATCATCCACATCGGTTTTGATAAACCAATCCGTGGCGCTCGTGAAACGGTGGTTGACGTGATAGCCCTCGGGGAATATCTGCGCCACCGGGTTGATCGCGTTGTTGGCGGTGCCAGGCTCAAACCTCGAGGCCAGGATCCGATCCGCAACGAATCGTAACTGGCGAGGAATGTGCAGGCTTACGCCTTTCGCGTCGATCAGTAGGCCAGCGCCGTCGCGGTAGTCCTCGATCGCAATCAGCGCATCCTCAACGGCCGCCTGGCTGAGCGCGGTCGGCACAGCAAAACGGTTAGAGAATGTGCCGCCTTTACCGAGCAGGTGCGCGGTAGAGAATAGCGGGAGGTTATCGCCGATGGGGAAATTCACATCGTAGGCGTTGTTGATCACGTCCGCGGCCACTTGCTCGTCGGTGTGCACCAGGCTGCGCTTGAGCATTTTACCGGCCTTATAGATCAGGTCGCGGTAAAGGTTGTTCATCTGCGCTTCCATCGTGATGATGGTGCCCAACGCATACACCACGTGGGTGTAGGTGGTTGCGAAATCCTGCTTTTCAGCATCGTACTGGATCGCGGTGCCTTCCGGCTTTTCCGCTGCGAATCCCGTACCGGACAAGCTCACATCGAGCTCGTAGGCTTTCTCGGAATCCTCCATCGAGAAAATCTTATCCTTTTCCATTGGATAATCTTTGTACTCGATGGTGGCGATCGCGTTGATGCCTTCCTGCAGTAATCTGGCTTCGGAGCCTTGTGTGACAATTGCACTCATATCTAACTCCCTTAGATGCTCGCGCCGTCGCGATCGGCACCGTTGATGATTCGGCAACGCCAGATTGCGCCCACGGCTGTCACCGCGGTTGCATCATCGTTTTCCGTATAAGACGCGCCAAGTATGCGCAATGGATCGGTCGCAACGGTTGCCGTGGGTCCGATGCCATGGCCGGATATCCCGGTCACGGTATCGCCGGAAACATCCGTGGTTTGCACCGTGCGGTTGCTGCCGATATCGGCGATCGGAATCGCGTCACGGGCAGGCGCCTCGTAAATCACCTTGTTGCCGAATGGCACACGCGCAAATTGGGCCGTGCCGTTCTGGTGGAAATTTCGAGTGAGTGAGCCCTCATCCGTAAAATCGGGCACGAATTCAACCACGGCACCAATCACGTTTTGCTGGGTTGCTTCGTTGGTTGGGAATGCTAGGGGCTCGCCTCGGCCATTGGCTGGGGCGCCAGTAGCGGCGAGTGTCATCATATCGCCGAGAAAAACATCCGATCCGATTCCGGCGGGGATGTACACCTCGCGGAGTTTTCCGTGGTAATCGGATCCATCTGTGGTTCCTATGGGAACAAAAGCCATAACGGCCTCCAAAAAGTTGCAAGTTGTCTATCCTCGCCGCCATCTTTCTGGTGGTCGAAACTGTTTTGGCTCCGCGCTCTTTCGCCCTTATGCCTATTGGGTGAGTTTTATAACACCGAGGTTTTTGTAAGTCTAGCCAATGGTTTCGCGCGATTCGTCGAAACCTCTATCGCCGCTGGGCAGATAGGGCTGGTACGTGGGCAGCTTTGGCCCGGCACCATCCATTTCGCTGCGATCGCCACCACCATAAATCGATTCATGGATGAGGCGCTGGCGCTCACGCTCCGGCGAGACTTTCACCTCGTTATATTGGTCATGGTCGATCATGAGCAGGTAAACCCAAAAATGGTTTCCCATGCCATCGTCGCCACCCACAAAGCGCACCCAATTGCTTTCGCTTTTGTCGGTGATGCCTTCGAACTGTCGGCGCGTGGTCATCATGGGCACCGGCTCGGCGCCCTCGTCGATCCAGCGCTGCACATCGCCGTTCATGTCATTGACCAGCATTAGCTTTTTGTCCTGGTACTTTTCCACGTACTTGTCCACGTCCAGGCGCCGGTGCTGGCCCATCTGGCGCCGCACGGATTTCTGGTTCTCGCCGGTGGCGCGCATCACCACCTCGTCGGTCGATTGCCTGGGTGGTAGCGTGGTGATGGCTGGCTGCTCATTCTGGCGCGCCTCCATTTCCTCGGCTTGTTGTGCCAGCGCTTGTTCGCGTTGCTCGATCTCGGCCTCGCGGGCGTTGAGCTCTTTGGTTCGGTCGACCAACTGCTTTTTGCTGGGGCGGCCGCCCATCGGCCCGGATATTGGTGTCTCGTCGGGTGTTTGTTCGTCGCTCATGTCACTCGCTCATTAGGTTTTTTTCGAATTCCTTGGCCGCATCGTCGCCATACTTTTGCGCAATCATGTCGCGCACCTCGCTGGCGGCATCGGTCTGCCTGGGATTCCTGGGGTTTCGGATCGTGAAGTTTTCCGCCTTGGCTGCCGGTGCAGTCTGTTGCGATCGGCGCCGGCCCTGGCCCTGGCCACCACCGCGGCGCTGGTTGCGTTGGCTTTCCTTGGCTGGGGGCGGATCGTTTGCCGGTGGTGCATCGTCCTCGAGATCGTGGAGCTCGCGCGCTTCCTTCACGGCCTGCTTGAGGCAGCGCTTGATCTGGCCATCCTTGAGCGGCGATTTGAATCCGTTGGATAGGGCGCCGGCCTTGGCGTTGAATAGCGCCTC
>JBPCXV010000099.1:0-42065 GCA_051008235.1 Pseudohongiellaceae bacterium
GTTAATCGGCCCAATTCTGGAATAGATGAACGGGTCTTCAAATCGGCTGTCAATCCAGTCAGATGCTTCGATCACTTCCGGCTTGCCTTCAATGGCATCACTCAGTTTGGCCTGCCGGATCACCTCAGTGAACTCTTGTCGGAGCTCCGCGTTGCGCCGGGTACCAGTGCTCAAGGCGTAGCCCAAGTCAAGCGCCAGCCGAAGCGCCAGGGCTTCTGAGAACTGGGAATCGAACAGGCTGGTGTTCTCAATCCGTGCGAGATAGAAGATTTTGGTGACCGTCTCGGTGGCCAGCAATCGGGGCTCATTCTCCCCGTTGATGTTTGCGATCTCCATCTTCCACTCAAGACGGGTTCCCGTGTAGTTCACCAATCGCTCACGTTCATCGAAAACCCCGATCACCCGGAGGCAATCCGTCGGCAGCCGGAATTGATGGTCAAAACCGAACGCGGGGGTCTCTGTGTCCAGAGCCAGATCAGCACGCTTGATGGCGAAGTTCCACCGATAGGAACGAATCAGTTCATCCCGCTTGATAGAATACTGACGATTGGCAGCGCGCGCAGCTTCAGTGTCTTGGGTCAGAGAAGTGATCGGACCTTCCCCGATCTTGACCAAAGCACTGTTGACGATCGCGACTTCACTTTCTGCCATGCTTTATCCTATGCCTCTTTAATGACGATCTTGCCGCGAAGAAAGATATTGGTGACGGTCACGTCCGTCAGGTCCACCCCGCTAACCTCGATGTACTCATTTTCACCGACTGAGAGTTGCGGAAAGATTTGAAAATAATCCGCTTCAAATCCGGTCAGGTTCAACAGTGTTGCGTCGTTCCCGGCGATAGGTGCTCCAACTGATGGGTCTATGTCCAAGCTTGGTGTCAACACCGAAAGCCCACTGAAGTTAGGGGCGTCGGTGCCAGTGAATGACATATTAGCGTTGACCTCAAGTTCTTGCAGGGTAGAACCACCCGGAAAGGGGAAGCCTAGCCGTTCCAAGTTACCTGTTACCGGCGCTGCGATGAAGCCCGGCAATCCGATACTTTGGCCAACGTTCACCCATGCACCTTGGAACGTAAGTTGCGCAAATTCAAACGGGTACTGGATTCGACCGACAACATAGGTGTGAGGTATACTGGTCATCCCAACCAATCGGTGGAACAAGATGAACTGTCGTGTTTCATTTGGCTGTAGATAGATGATATCCGTTGAAAGTTCAGTGAAATCCACCGTGTCTTGATAGGTGCGAACACCTAGCCAAAAGGCACTGTTGTTCTTCACCCAAATCGAAGCCATGTCACCGGCATCAATACTTATCGATGCAGCGGTTGGATTGGGCAATCGGACAACCCGATCATTGCTTGTTGGTTGCACGTTATACAACACTCGAGCCTGATCAGTATCAACATCAACGCCAGTAGAGATTACATCGATCACCGGGATGTTTCGCAGTGCATCAATGTTGCCAAAGTTAGTGCCAACCTGATTGAGAATCAGCCCATGCGTTCGTGTCGGTAAATCGAACAGCAAATCTGTTTCAATGACTTGCTCATTGAGTGCCCGCAAACGCCAGTTCAACCCATCACGATAAACAATGATGCCCCGCGCTTCATCACGATCACCGAGCTCAAATGAACCACCGGGCACCACCCCGCCTTGGTCATCAAAAAAGCCGTTGGTTGTGCCACTGGCAAGCTCAATAAAGATCGAACCATTATCAGTTGGTGCGACGAAACAGAACTCACCACCTTGTGGGATTGCATCGCTGTCGGGCTGACCGTCTCGCAAATCTGTCAGTGTGACTGTAACCGGACCCGCGCCTAAGATTGAAGTTTGTTCAAGAAAGCTATTGACGTTCGATGCATCGTTTAGGGCCACGTTGGTGGGGTTGTTCAAAGCTGGTGCGGTGTTGGGCAGTCGATATACCGACCGCACGACTTCCGTCATAGGGATGACACCACTTTCAACGTCAGTGTCATCATAGCGTGCATTGGTGAAGTCGTAGAACAACTGGCTGTTCACCGAAAGCGGTTCAGTGAACGGATTGGTTGACCGGTTAGTGTGTATCGGCCGTGTATAGTTTTGCAGTATGCCCTTACTCAATGCAGTGAGTGGAGAACCAACAGTAGAACGTGCACCAGATAGTGCAACGAACTCGATGATGTTGGACTGCGTAACTGGTGCGAAGATACGCCGGTTGTTGGATGCAGAGACACCCGTACGCAATGGGGTGCCTGGAAATACCGTCGTGCCACTTTCGTTCACGCCCGCTTGCACAAGATTGTCGAAGATGACAGTTTGGAACTCACCCCTGCCGAGTATCAAAGAATTGCCAAGTCGAAACCACGTGTAGGCTTCGAACTCTGTCAAATCGGGAGTACCCGCAACAAAGTTTGTGATGCGAATGAATGTCACTTGCCCCGGCAACAATACCGCATCTGCTCCGCCGTTGATGGTGTCCGTAGCGGCAGCCGGATCAATCGTCAGCATTGAATCGGCGGTGGCATTTTCCACGATCCAAAACTTACCGATATCAGTGGTTGCGGTTGCAGCGGCCATGACAAAATCTTGATCCGCAGTGCCATTAAAAATGTACTTCCGACCCGGACCAAAAGTTGTGTCAGTCAGCACAGTCAAGAAAGCGCTGGTGAATGTTGTGGGCACCAGATCGCGCCCAAGATATGACTGGGATAGGCCTTGGATAGCAGCTTGCAAATTGAAAGCTTGAAACACCCCCGGCGTGCCAGATTGCTGGGGGATATCATCAGTATTCAGTGCTTGGACATTCCCATAGCTATCTAAGATATCCCTGAATTGCGCAAGTAGCTCGTTCGCTTCGATATCACCCGAAACGTTGTTCACTAACAGAGCCGCGAGTTGCGCATCGAGGGTGGCTTTATCAACTTCAGCCATTCGTGCCTCCACTGAACGATTCACTAAATGACCGACTGAATGAACCTGGATTCATCGGCGGGGTGATAGGCGTGGTGGGGTGTTCGTTGCCGAACACATTCCATACCACTGGGTAGAATGTTGGGTAGAAGACCCGCCAAGAAAGCCTTCGCTGATACCCCACATTGATCTGATCATAAGGCGTTGTCATTCGAGGCGCCTTATGGTCATACTGATATCTGTACCAGCACCCGCGGTAGCTACTTGACCCCTGATAACGCATGGAGGCAAAGTGAAGCCCCGCGCACCAGCTGCCGTGAAAGTCCCATCGGTTCCCGTTGGGATGAACTCCTGTCGATCAAACGATAGCCATAGCGATACGCTGGCGCCATCAAACGCACCATGCAGAATGACTATGCCGGGGCCGCCGGGCCAGCGGCGTGTCATCCCGTCACCTGATGTTTGACGATCGATAAAGAGGTTCGTATCAACCATTGTGCAACACCTCAGAAGATTAGAAGAATGGGGGCCGAAACCCCCACCCATCAATCAATCACATACTCCATGATGACATCGATCTGATCACCATCAACCGGATCGCCGGTTGCGGTAGTCAAGATGATGGTGCGCTGGGCTTCGGTTGCAATCACATAACCGAGACCGGTATCTGCAATCGACCCGACGCCACCCGTAGCGTTCACTGCAGCTGCAGCGATGTAGCGGTTTGCGTCATCGGAATCACCGAGATCAGCTGTACCGGCATTCAGTGCGTCAATGACGTTGAACGATGCACTGAGTACCCGTGCGCCGAGCGGCAGGAGTGCGACATTCGCAGAAGCTCCAACAGCATCCGCGTTCACGAAAGTGACTTCTGCGTAAAGCACACGACGGCGGCCTTCGACATCGCGAGGCTTAACCGGATCAGCAAGCAGACCAGATGTTGCATTCGGAACAACTCCTGATACGACCTGCCGTTGATAGACGTTTGATTCAGCCATGATGGCCTCCTAGAAAGTTCATTCTGTTGGGTGAAGTTGACTATGAGGGGCCGAAGCCCCTCAGTCAATGCCTATGGCTCATCGCAAGCGATCTCAACAACCATCTCGTCTTCAACGCGGACGGCGCCCAGCGACATCCAGGTATAGACTTGCTGTGACATGCGCTTGTCCGGCCGCGGAGCGACAACAGAAGACGTATCCCGCTGCATTCCAAGAGTAACCGCCATCATCGCATAAGCGTAACAGAGCCGGTCACCTGAACCATCCAGGAGCAAACGTTCTGTCCGGACGAAGTTGAAGCCCAGCCACGTGTTGACTTCACCCTGAACCAGCGCCTTAACCGTAGCGAAGTCAGAGTTGATGACGTTTGAATCCGTCAACAGGTCTTCAAGCTGCCGAGCCGAAATAGCACAGAAGCGAGGAATGAACTCATCGACTTCTGCAGCATCCAGAGTGCGCTTTGCTGTGCGCAGTTTGGCAGTCGTCAGACCGGTGGCACCGACCGCGATCTGTTGTACAGAAGGCAAGGCCACAGCCGTCGTGCCATTCTTGCCGGCCTGGGCTGTGCCGCCGAGCGCACGGATGATTTCGTCATCCTTTGCTCGAGCCATAGCCGAAGCGTGGCGCATCGTATAGCGGGACTGAGGATCAATCAGAAGCTTGCCGTCACTTTCCTTGTCGATGAGATCGGCAACATCGTAATCCTTGATGTAGCCCCAACGTCTCGAGTGAGGCGTCGAGTTCAAGGGGGTGTCACCGTGCAGGTTCGCAACCAGCTGGGCTTCGACCGAGCCGATACGCTCTTTCGCGAACGATTCGCCGGTCACGTCTTCGCGCATAACGGTCATGCCAAGGCGCGTCATCTGTTGTTCCGACAACATGTGTACGTTGGCAGAGAATTGCTCCACATAGGAGATAGGGATTTCGAAAGACATTTTCGTGCTCCGAACGTTTAGGTTGAATCAAGTGGGATTACCCCAGGACTTTCGTCCAGGGCGGCATATGTGCTACTGTTTTGCCGCGTCGGGTATCCCAGCCTGCGATCCGTAAACGTCGAGCGGTTCTGGGGCCATGTTGGCTTCGAAGATTGGGATACCGCACTGCCACTATTCTGTCAACACCCTCACGGGAAGGGCCAAATATGACTGACGATCTGACACCTTCGGTTCAGCCGATCACAAACGGCAGATATGGGCCGGACTCTTGGAGGTACCGAAGATGGGCCATGGCCATCATCTGTCTGTTTTGTGCAATTACTATCTGGATCACGATCATTTTTCTTGCTAATAATCCTTTGGCGGGAACCATCATCTCAATGTCCTTCGGTATCATCGGCACGACTTTGACGACATACGTGTTTGGTGCGGTCTGGGACAACAAGAGGAAGGGCTGATATGTTCAGACTAGGTATGTTGGTAGCAGTTTTTGCGGTCACCAGTGCGGTGGTGGGGTTTGGATACTTCCACTATAACAAGGTGCTGACAAAGACGACTGCGCAAGCGAAGCGAATCACGTTCCTCGAGAAGACACTTGTTGATCAGGAAGGTGCGCTCAAGGCAGCCGACAAAGCAATCGCAAGCTGGCAGGAAGCCGAGCGGCGATACGAGAAGCAAATCGAAGAACTCGAGGCTTTCAAAGTTGAAGCCTCCGCAACAGTGAGGAAGTACAATGAGATTTTTGCGAAGCACGACTTCGGGAAGCTGCTCAATGCGAAGCCGGGCCTACTCGAGCGTCGCATTAATCGTGGCAGCGATCGCACTTGGCGCCTGCTCCATTGCACAACCATTCGGTCCTGGTCTAAGCGTAAGCGCTGCACCCAGAAAGTGTTATCCGAAACCTCCGAAGCGTCGGCTGGTAAAGCCGAAGGCCGTTGAGCTCCAACGGGTGCGGTGGTCGGTCATCGACGGACCCAATGGTTCGAAGGTGGTTGCTCTGAGTTCGAAGGATTATGAACTCTTGTCCAAGAATATGGCCGAGATCACTCGCTATGTGAAAGAGGCTGATAGGCAGCTTCGATACTACCGCCGTCGATGACAGAGGCAGCGACCCAGGAGTTTTGCGAGAAGGGGGCTCCTGGGCCGCCTCTGAGCCGGTGCAAGCGGGATTTGACCGGCCAGCCCTAGCGGCCGCCCTGGGCGACCTGATACAGCCTCTGTGCTTCCTGATTGAGCCGCTTGGCTTCCATAGGATTCTTGTAGAGATGCTGCATGGCATCTTGCTGCAGCTGCCGAGCCTGTGACCGGGCCTGATCCGGTGTCAGGGAGTTGTTAAATCGTCCGCCGGTGGTTCCGGTACCGGGTTGAGCGTTGTCACTCGAGAAGTCTCCGCCGTCTTCAGATAGGATTCGGCCCACTTTCTCCAATGCGAACATGATCGTGGGGTTCCGACCCAGACCTGCTTCGTTAATAACGTCTTGAAGGTCAGCACCGCCCAGCTTGTCCACAGCGAAGTTTGCCGCTGCCACGCGCTCATTGAACGATGGCGTCCCTTCCTTGCCCCATTCAGACTCGATTGAGCGCAAATCCTCGAGCGCCGCCGCTTCGACTGCTTGCGTCTCGGTCTGCAGCGTGGAGCCGCTCTGCCCGAAGAACCATTCGACAATGCCGCTGTACTGGTCCGGCATGATTCCGAGCTCATGGGCTTTCGTCCGGAACTCCGTGAGGAACGCGCCGTCTCCACGGATTTCTTCCGGGATGTTCGTCGTATCGAATTGGTAATCGTTATCCGTGAGCTCAGCCGGCAGGCCAAGCTGTTGCAGGAGACCGCGCCGGCCTTCGGAATCGCCAGCATCCGGAATCTGGACAAGGTTGTTGCGGTTACCGAGCATCTGTTGAGAATGGATTGCGCCACGCGCAAGTTCCTCAAGCGTTCCGTATTTCGCGATCGTCGGATTCGTGCGGATGTCATCCGGCAAATGCTCCGTATAGGTTGCCCCATCGAAGGTGGGGGTGCCGCCATTCCCGCCGTCGCCAGCACCCCCGTCCCCGCCATCTCCGCCGGCATCTCCCGCACCGTCGAAGAATACTCGAATTTTACCATAGGTCGGCATCGTCGTCCGTTTCGAATCGATCATCATTTGGGTCTACATCCTCTGTTACTGTGGTTCCCGCGGCCTCAGCGACTGCCGGACTGCTTTCTATCTTCGCCCCAATATAGGCGACCACCGAGCGCTGGCCTTCAATGACCTGCATCTTCACAGGATCAAAGTTGGCAACCACCGCTATGGAGCTTTGAGCAAATCCGAAGTTCCGGACAAGATCATGGAGCATGACCTGCCCTTCCTCAGTCTGAGCCACCTTCTGATACGCAATGATTACATCACCCGGTGAATACACTTTTCCCGCTGTCATTATGCCGCCTGTGTTTGAAGGACCCCAGCCTTAGCCAGATCGGCTACAGCGCCGGCCCCCTGGGTTGCTGCTTCGAGTTGCGAAGCTTGTTCGTCTTGCTCTGCAACCTGCTTGCGATAAGCGGCCAAGTCAACAACATTCCGCATGACGCGCGCCGGTGCACCCGACCCTTCATGGAACACGGCTGCAACTTCATCCGGGTCTAGGTTGTCGAAGATGGTGGTGTCTTGCGTCGATGCGGCGTACAGCTGCAGGGCCTCAATGAACCGTGCAAGGCCAAGGCTTTCTGCCTGCCGGCGAGAAGCGACCAATGGGCTATCGTAAGAGACATCGACCACCGCACCACTAAGCTCCGCGGGAGGCGCCGGGAAGACACCGGCACGACGCATCACGAAGAATATGCGGCGAATCATTGGATCAAACAGTTCTGCCTGCATCCGGACCAGCATAGGCGACACGGCCCTATTGCGTTCGTCCGCCTCTTGCAACACTTGAGTTGCCGTCTTAACCGGACTTTCAGGGGTAATGAACAGCGGGATAAAAAAGCCCTCACGTATCGTCTCTTGGACTTTTCCGAGTTCGAACTGGCCAAGCTGGATGCCTCCGCCGGTGGTTGGAATGAGCAGCTGTGGCTGCACCTGCCCATCACTGAAGGATATAGAGCCGGGGGCCAAGCGGATGGGTGATATCATACCGCCATCGGGGAGCAGGAGCGGCGGGTCCACGATCTTCTCGAGCCCGCGGATCATCGTGTCCTTCATCCGGTTGATCATTCGGATATCTGGCAGGACCGTGAGCGCTGGGCTTCGACCGTAGATTTCGCGACATTCAAGATACCACCTTGGAACCATGTACGGAAATTCTTCGAAGCTTCCGACTGCCACCACATGGTTGTCTTTCCGAGACACCCAGATCGAAGCGAAGGGTGCGTTTTGGAGACGTGATGGCAGGAGCTTCCGGGTGGCTTCCGTGTTGGGAATCACCGCGTGGATGAAATCGTGTTTGGTGTTGTGGACCTTATCATCTTGCAAGTCCCGCTCAATGGTCTTGCCCAGGTCCGCATTCGGCCACCGAGCCCGGGCCTGCTCCGCGGTATATTTGAAGGTCCGGTGGAGCTCATTGACGTGGCCATGCTCATCGACGGAGATGACACAATCACTTAAGTGATATTGCTGCAGCCGGAGATCATCTTCCGGTCCCCGCATACTATCGACATAGAGTACGGATGTCCCAAACGCGCCCAGGTCCAAGTACATCTGGTGCAGATGTGAATAGACGTTTGCCGCATTCCGCGTCATCGAATCGATCATCATCTCAGTGACTTGCTCGAGCCACTTTTTGACGGTCACAGATTCGATCACTTCCCCGTTGTCATCCTTCGCCACCAAGCCGAACCACTTCGACGATGGGTTGTTCAGAAGGGTGTGTAGAAAGGATGCGAATAGCTCGAGGGACCTTGGCGCCGTACTATCAAAAATGTATCGGGTGCGCTCTTGTCCTGGTGCCACTTGCTCCTTAAACACGGCCTTCCGAGGAATGACCAATCTCGCAATCTGTTGCCATAGAACTTCGAAGTTCTGCCGGCCAGTGTCAGTGCGCAAAGCACCTTCACGGCGGACTACGAACTCCGCCAAGTTCCGTGGTGCTGGCATCTAAGGTTACCCCGAAAGAAGAGTTGGACGTGATGTCGAGATAGCCGAACTAGCCCGCGCGGAGGCGCCTGCTACGAGAGTTGAAGCCGTACCTTGGCGGCGGCGAGCCTGGATGCGCACTCGTTCCCGGGCTGCATCGCGAGCCGCTGCCTCATCCTCATTCGAGGAAGCTACCGTCGGCGATGGCCCTACGCGCGGCGTAGTCAACCGCTTGATGGCGCGCACCGGGTCGAAAAATTCCCTGATCATCAATCAAATTCCCCATGTGTCTGTCGCTGCCCGGCTTTTCCCGCGTGCAAGGCCCACCAACGGGCTTTATCACGTTCAGTTCTAACCGTCAACGGAACGAAGTTCACGGAACTGGGGTTGTCCGGGTCATCAGTCGGTGAGATCGGCTCTGCCTTGCCGTCGGTATCCATATACCGGAGGAAGGTTGGGCTAGTGGGTGCGCGCATTGATGAGCCTCCGCATCATGGCGTGGATATGGCCTTTGGCGTTCCGTTGGAGCTCGTAGTCCACCACCAGGACCGCTTTTCGGTAGTAGGCATAGGGGTGTTCCCGGATGATAGACATCCGCTCCATGACCTGCAACCCGTGATGCGGACACTCCTGGGCCAGAACCAGTTCAGCGAAGATCGCACACGCTTCATGGTTCTCATTCGGCGCGTCAACCGCGATATCCATGAAGAACACGTTGACATATCGATGCGCAAACTCATGGATCACCGCCGGCACGGAGTGAATCCAATCCTTGTTGTTCATCACAGTCCGGACTTCCTTGGTGGCGAAGTTGCAGAACGTCCGGGATGGCCCTTTGATGGTGATCTGGCACGGCTTGGACAACGCCAGATTCCGGCCGCGTTCACCGAACACCTTGGAGATGCATTCCAGCATTTCAGGGGTGTAGTGCCGCTCTGCCGTAATCACCGGTTCCGGTGGCTGCAGGATCACTTCATCAGTCAAATTCACCATATGCCTGTTCTCTCACCTGTTTCCCGTCCTGTTCCCGACCATGGATGCCTTGGACGGATGCCCCCATTATCAAATGCCTCAGTGCGTCCGCGGAGTGCGACGCAAAATTGTGGAGCGGGGTGTCGAGGAAGCGTTGGAGCTTCTCATCGAATGTCCGCTGATAGAGTGCCAGTTTATCCAAACCTTCAGCACACTTGGTCTCATCGATCCAGAACCGGGGGAACGCATTTTGCGTTGCAGCAATCCCATCCCACGGTGAGTGCTTCGGTATCGTTGTCACACGAACGCCCAGCCCTTGCAAGACCGATCGCCGGGACTTGCCGGTGCCGAGCTCATGGGTCTCTACGTCATGGGGAAAATAATGTTTCCCATAACGGTAACCCTTATCGGCCAGCACCGTTGCATAGTGAGAAAGCTTCTCATTACGGGCTTCGTAGTAGTCGATGAGACGGACCTGAGCTCCAAAGAACTGTGCAAACCAGATCGCTGTTTCATCATCCCATCCAAGGTCCCAAGCTGTGAAGACTGGTTGCTGCTCAAAATATGGGACAGTGGTAATCTGCCCACGCTTACGGAGGACATGGATGTCGTGCCCATAAATCGCGCCTTCAATGGCGGCATCAAAGCTGCACTCATACTCCTGCTCATACTTCGATGTCCCCATATCTGCTCGAGCGTCATTGAGCTCGTCTTGGGGGATGACGTCGGTTTCGCTCGCCCGGTGGATCGCGGCATACCAATTGTCCCTGAATATCTGGGTCTCACGGCCAGTCTCTTTATCGACGGTGACGACGGCCTTTCCCCGCATCCACAGGTCCGCATTGCGGTAGACTCGGTGGAACTGGTTCCGACCCTTCGGGGTGCCGATGAAGATCACCCACTGATTGACCTGCCCCGTCTCATCTATCCCGGCCCGGTTCTCATCCGACACCATAGGGCGGACCTGTTCCGTCCACACCGACATGGGGATTTCTTGCATCTCGTCAATGACTGCACCATCCAAGTACAGGCCACGCAAGCGCTGTTTAGGACTATCAACTCCGTATAGCCTAATGCGAGCCATGCCACCTTTGCGGGTGGGCAACCATATGGCAAGCTTGGATTTTTCGATCTTGCGGCCAGGGATATTCTCAGTGAAAGCGTCAAGATACGCCCACGCAATATCCTCTGCCATCGCATACGTAGGAGCAATATACGCATAGCGACCTTCCTTGAATGGGCACTCGATCGCTCGCTCGATCAACCACTCGATACAGAAGACTGTCTTGCCGAAGCGCCGGTGGCAGACCAGACAGTTGAACCGGTTGAGCTCCTGGGACATCTCCCTCTGCAGCGGCCGCGGGGAGTAGCCGGTGAGCTCTGAGATATCTTCCGGAAGCTTCGGGCCACCATTATGCCCGATCGTTGCGGCACCTCGCTTCGTCTCAACCTCTTTCTTGAGCTTCGCGATATCTTGCATCAAGGCCATGGGTTACCACAAATCCTCTGCAGTTGCCTCGAGCTCTGCCACTTCGGTGAAGACGGCTTCCTCAATCTCTTGCTTGTCCGGGGCTTCGATCTCTGCCAGCATCTGATCCAGGCCAATCTGCTTCAGGTACTGCTCTGCCACGAACGCTTCCATCCCGGCCTTCGCAGCTTTGATCATGGTCTCACACTGCTTGTTCGACATCGTGCCGACGGCTACCCGCCGAAGGCATTGATCGATAACACGCCTGTACGCACCAATTTTCACCATCCGGCGCGGCACATGCACCGGCCTTGTCATGTCGTCAGCCATAAAAAATCCCCCAGGGTTCACCCCCAGGGGATACAGTTGTCAAAGGATTTTGTCAATTGTACGGGTTAGAACTTCACCCGAACCTGTGCAGCAAATTCATGCCGGTCAGATTCGAACTTTACAGCCCCATCTCCAAGATGGGTTGTGTCGGCAGAGATTTTGTCCCCAAAACCCCAGACCCGGGCATATGACAGATCGAGATGAATCTGATCCGTCACAGCCCACTGGACCCCACCACCAAGGCGGTAGTTATATTGAACATTGTCCAGGTCCACCGAGTTCTTCCCGTCAATCAAACTGTCTTCAGACAGATCGAAGCCCACGCCCGTTTGAACGTATGGCATGACCCGTCCCAGATCGTAGCCCAATCGCAAATGCCCGTAGGCGCCGGAGAGATCGTTTGAGTAGAAGCCGCCCAGTTCAATACCACCGACCCAGTTAGTTTGGCCGAACATATAGGACTGTGCCAGAATCGAACCCCGGAAACCGAACTCATCGATATCGAAGTTCAAGTCTTCAATCTTCACATCTCCCAACTCTGGGTCATCCCCAGAGGCTGACAGATCACGATCCCCCGTGGAGTAATCCACCCCAACCCCGACGAACACCCCAGAGAAGTGTTTCTTCCCTGGATCATCCGTAGCACCGTAGATACCAACGGGGCCTTCCTTATCCGCAGCAATCGCAGGTGCGGCCGCCGAGATGGCAAGAGCGAGAGACAGAACGATCGAAGTGAACAGTGTCTTCATGTGATTAGGTTCCTTTCTCCTGTTTCACATCGGCCGATATAGAGTGCCCAGAATCCTTTGTCAATGACCCCTATGCAACAGGTCACAAAAAACCCCCGGCAGGGAGGAACTCTGCCAGGGGCTCTTGGGTGGGACAGGCCAGGAGACGCGCCGTTCACCCGATTACATACCGGTGTAGTTATTCCGCGACGGCGCTGGGTCGTTGAACCAATCGCGAAAGCCCCTGAAGATCATCAGAGGTATCCATAGCCACGTCATTACCAGAATCATTTTCAGTGCGGTGTTCATGAAGAACCTCCATCTGGGCCAGTGCTTGTTTTTTCATCTTATTACATGCCCAAGATTTCTTGTCAAGAGAGTGCCAATACCGCATCGTATCTTCGATCTCAGCCCAGAGCTCCCTTTCCCGCTCGAGTGCCACCACCAATTGTTCCTCCACAGTGATGATCAGCCCTCGCTTGGCCCTGTGGACCGCCTTGTCCATCCCGCGGTTCAACCTCCACAGTCGGCCGCGGAGAACTCGGATCGTCTCGAGGATCATTTTGTGTCGATCAATCAACATCCAGCAAACTCCCGTAAATCCAGCCCTCTTGATCCTCATAGCGGACCAGATACCACCGGTTGCCGTCGAACTCCCCGAACCGAATGAGGTCCACTCCGCTACCTCGGGGGACCACCTGGATGATCTCCGAAATCGTCGATGGCCACCGGCGCATGTTCGAATTGACCACCGTGACCGCATCGTATGGGAAAGGCTCCGGCGTACTGTTCCGGCCGAACACCCGGCTCCGGACGTGCTCGAGTGGAAACAGTGGGTTGGTGTCGATCTTCCTGCCAGGGCTGATTTCCCAGTGCGTCGTGATGAACTCGAGGTTAAAGGCTTCCACCAGCACTTGGCAAAGGTCCGTTACCGCTTCCATTTGCTGGATCGTGTAATCCATCCAATAACCGGGACCATGGGCTTCGGTCTGCTCGAATTTGATATCGTATTCGGTGGATGAATATTCCCGCTTCGACCAATGTTTGTACCGGTTCCCACCGATATCCTTGAGCTTGCCGGGGTTGTTGATCTCGATACCGAATGCGAAGTCATTCACGTCCGAAACACCCTTATAGCGACTGGGGCCGGCATGCCATGCCCGCTTGTCCAGGTCCACACATTGATCAAGCTGCCCTGTCCGGCCCAGGCAGAAGTGGGCTGAAGCTTCCCGTGTTGTGGTCTGGAAATACTTGGCCGTATCGAAGCCGATGGGGCTGGCGTCATCATGCAGCACAATCCCTTTAGGCTGAAAGCCGTTATTCCACTTATCCGTGGGCACTTCCGTGGCTCCTACAAGCCGTTCACCGTCTACCCTATAATTAGACACTCAAAGTCTCCTGTAACGTGGTTGAACCTATAGTTAGCCCACAAAACGTACAATTATTCAAGCTAAAATATTATTAGCTGGAGTCCCAACAAACAAAGTTTCTCAAGTCTATGCCCATAAAATTTGGGCATGTACTTAGACAAACAGAATTTTTCTAGCTTTGGGTCCGTGGGGGTGGGGGTGGGGCGGCGATCGACGGGTACCCCCCGCCAAGATCAAATAAAGAACATAGGGGGTACATTTGTGGTACATGGTCAGGCACCGATGCGTGCAGCGTGTGACACACGGGCTCACATGGGCAGCATGAACGTGGTTCACACGTATGTGGTGCAGCTATACCACGGCCACAGCTGCCACCATGCAGGACAGACACACCGAGGCCGGGCATTCGAGAGGAGGATTGCCGTTCGCATAATGTATATTATGGAAAATAGTGCTAAAATCGCATTATCATGCTAATATGTTAGTGGTGTAATTGCACCGTTTTTGACGAAATGCTAAGAAAAGAGCCCCGACACTATCACAAGAATGATTGAGCACGCTAATTTAAATCACTGATATGATTATAAAAATAAATATTTATCGTAGCCGGGTTGATTGCTAATAAAATTTGTGCTACTTTATGGATATTGGAAGAACAGGAGATATCCAATGAAAGCCGCCAACGACAATCAGCCGATCGACCTCGACACCGAAGCAAAAATCAGAGAAGCCGAAGTCAAGAGGATACTAGCCCAACTCGCCAGCCAGATGGCAGAAGACAACATCAGGCGATAAGCCCCAGAGCCCCGGACCTGAGAACAGGTTGCCGGGGCTTCCGGGTGTCACGGAGCGTCAGCGACGTATCCGCGATCAAAACAGGAGACGACAAAATGACGCAATTCATCATCGGACTGGCCGCGATCCTCACAATCTTGTTACCACTCATCACCCTGGTGGCTCTGTGGGACGCTTGGAGACTTCAATGCGATATCTGGGCACTCGAACGCAAGATCAAAGAAGCCAAGCGGGAACGAGATTACATCGAAGCCAGTCAACTAAAAGTGATCAGAAAGTGAACTCGAAGCCCCGGCGAAAGCCGGGGTTTTTCACACCCTGAGTGTTACCTGAGTGCCTCTGCGTTCAGTGCATAGCTTGCTAAACTCCTTAGAGCATTCCCGCGCCACCCTGAAACCATTCCTTAAACCATTTCAGCGCCACTCGTTGCGCTATCTTCTGCACAAAAAATGCTTTTATGCCATCAACCGAAAGTGGATTACACATGTAATTCAAAAGTGTAATTCGAGTGTAACTCAGGTGAATTACACCCATGTAATTACACTGGGAGAGATGTTAATCTCCCCGTGTCTTTACAGGGGTATTCCCAATTACACGGGTTTGAGTTACAGATTTCAGGGTAGTGTAATTCAACTAAGAGAAGTGTTCGATAATGCTGGGATCGGGGCCGGGTTGCCAGTCGGTAGTTCGGCCCATCTTAATTGCCCGCGCATCACCTTTGTCAGCAATCCGTTTCATCTCGGATACCACATGCTTGTCCGTAGGTATCGAGCCGCAAGCATGACTGCCATCAGCCACCCACATTGCAATGAGTGTGAGTATTTGCCCTTTAAGCTCTGAGGCTGGCGTATGCGTCTTGCGGCCATCGGTCAGGCAATCATTGAGCGCCAGCCTTATCCAATGTGCTGAACTCTGCGCAGCCGTTGGCTTCGTGACTTCCTCATCATTGTTAATCACAAACGTGATGTTATCAGATTGGGCATCACGAACAGCCTTCAGGTTCATTGGCTGTTCCCAGGTGTCCGCGTTGCGCTGCATCGTCATCCGCAACGATACAGAGCCCTTGGCGTCACTGTTGAAGCTCAATTCAGTATCAGCACCCAACCTCAATGCACTGGCTCCACGGGCCATCTGTGTGCTCTTGGCGGGGTGGTGCAACACGATGCTTGTGGCGCCTCGTTCCCTGCTCATCTCATCGCACCGAGCAATGAATGCGTTCATGTCATCATTGTCATTCTCTGACCACCCAGCGCTGGCCTTACTCAGTGTGTCGATAACCACCACACAGTCTGGGTATTTACCAAGGAATGCATCAAGCCCCTTGAGGTGCTCAGGGTCATTGAACTGCGCACAGCCAAGCATGATATGCAGTGGCTCAATCTCATCCCCGGCGGCGTGCGTATTCTGCCATGCTTGAATGCGAGAGTAGACGCCGCGCCGACCTTCACCAGCCATATAGAGCACGGGGCGCGCGGTAGGTATCTCGTAGCCATTCCATGGGATGCCGCGAACGATACAGTTCGCGAGTGCGAGCGCTTGATAGGTCTTGTAGGTGTTGGTGTCCCCAATGAATAGGCACGTGCTGCCCTTCTCAATGAACCCATCAACAAGCCACTCGATTGGTGGCAGATCGGCGAGATCACCAACACGGACTATCTCAGGCAACGCTGAACGAGCCTCAGAGGGCCTAGAACTTTGTTCACGAACTTCTGGGGGTAACATTGCCCCATAATCGAGAAAAGCCCTGTGCAGCGATTTTGAGGCCTCTATGCCTGACCGTACATTCTGGGAGTTGCGCCGAGCGCTTGCCAGTTTGGCCTCTACAGTTTCAGTATCGTCTGGTTCTTCAAATGCCTCATTCAGTTCTAATAGTATCCCCAGTGCCACACCATCACTTAAACCGTAATCGCACACTGTAGCCGCAGCCTTAAACAGGGTCACATCTCGCTCGCCTTGCTGGGTTCCTTCATACAGCGACATAACATGTTGCTTCGCCCTGGTGACGTTGGCGGGGTGGTCAAGGTCCACATCCTGGGAGACTTGGATTGTGGCGGCCGGGGTGTCGAAAGCATGGCAGAGTTCGTGCCCGACGGTGCCCAGACTATGCACAGTGCGGTCAGCTACTGCGACATAATGTCTCCCGTCGATAATGCTGCCGGGGCCGACCACATAACCGCCATTGCCGCGGGTATCGATGCCGGGGAATATGCCGCTCACAGAGTTGGCGATGTCGTCACTTGCATAGATGTGGAACCCGCCGCGCGGGGTCTCGACACTCATAAAATCATCAATGAAAACATCATGTTGAGCCAGAAATGCTTCCTGGTCTTCTAACGTGCTCTTGTCCGGGTCCAGGTCAATCACACTGACACCTTGCCCACACGCAATCCCGATGTTTGCATCGGGTGTGTTGCTCCAATATTCGGATATGCGCGCGGTGTCGGTGGTGGCTAGATCGGGCCATGAGTGCCCGGGCCATGGCTCCTTTGAATTGGGCTGTAGGGGAAAGACGCGGAAGCCAAGGGAGGCCAAATGCAGGGCGTGCTCGAGCAAGGTCATATCTCATCCGTGTAAAAAGCGAGACCCCCAGCCCTACTTGATCCGGTGGCAGACAGGCAAGTGCAAAATTGACAAAGCGGAGCGCTAAAAATTTTTGAGAAAGGTGTTGACATTGGGGCAAGCTCAATTTATCTTAGCACCATGACGAGAGCCCAGTAGACGGCAGCCCGAAGAAACAAGACCCCGAATAAAGGGGATGGGTCAATGCCGGAGCCAATGGCTAGTGAGCGAAAGCGGCGGATACTCAGTCATAAAGTCGAAACCCGGAGAAATCCGGGTAGCTACGCTATTGGGTAAGCGTAGCCTGAAGATGACAGCCCACACAGGAGACTTGACTATGACTGAAGTCAATTTGGAAATCTGGGTAGCATTCGACGAAGATGGCGACTTGGTTGCTGGAATGCACGACGGCGCCAAGGATGCAGCGCAAGATTATGTGGATCAATACAGCATGGCACCCGACGCGGTGATCAAGCTGAATGTGACTGCCACAATTCCAGATGCTCCGGAGTTCAGCGTGACAGTTGCCGCCGAACGAGTGACCGGTGTCGAGGTGGAAGCCGAAGCGCCGGACACAGACCCCACTGAAGGTCAATAACCTCAGAGCCCGGGGCCGCTAAGCGGTTGCCCGGGCTTCTGGGTGTCCACTCACGGACACAAGGAGACTTAGACATGATGACTGCTACACACATTCCTCTTAGCGATTGCCGAAGCCTTGCCGGTGAATTTGAGATGGGGTGGCGAGACATCGTCACAGCAGTTGCCGATGATGAAACAGACTTCGAGGTCTGTGGATATCGGTTCATCGCTGCATCCATGATCGATGAGGTTATGCAAAATGAGTTGGCCTCCGACACCTACATGCTAGGGTGTTTCAACTCTTGGTTCCTGGCCGATGTTCTCGACATCGATTGCGATGTGATTGCAGCAATGCAGAAAGCAGAAGCATTCGACGCCATCGGCAAACTGGTTTTGTCCATGGGCAAGGTCGGTGAACTTCAGGAGCTTTACGTCCGGCATGATGGCTACGGCCACCACTTCAATCACTGGGACGGCTCAGAAGAGACGATCCATGTGGGTGGTGTCGAATACTACTCATTCCGGCAGTAGCCGCCTAGCCCCGGGCCTGGAAACAGGTGGCCGGGGCTTCGTGGTGTCAAGAACAGGAGACACTGATATGAATGAATATACTCCCGAACACCTCGAATTGTGGACACGTCCTGATCATTATGCCGGTGCCAATTGGCCCGACTATTACGTGTTCTTAGGCCAACATCGCGATAGCGACTTGCTGACCCAATCCAACTTTGCTTGCGGACTTAAAGCAATAGGCGGAGAATTTGAGGATAAAGTCTTGATCGTTCGTGAAGGGCACTGGGCGGTCGGTTGGGTCGAGTGGATTGCTATCCACAAGACTGCATCGGCTGCACTCAGTGAAGCGGATGAGATCACCGCAGCCCTTGCCGATTATCCAGTTGTTGATGAAAGCGATTGGAGCGAACGAGAATGGGAAGCAGTTCACGACTACTGGGGCGATCAGCCAAGCTTTAACAAATTGCAAGATCGCCTGGACATCTGGCAGTCTTACATGCGTGGCCGTGAGCACTGGGACCCGGTAAGGCACAATCTGCCACCGGTGCTGGCTATCCGGCATCCACTGCACACACTGAGTGAGCGTTACCCAGAGTTTGAACAATACGTTCACGACTATGTGAGCGTCTAAATCCACTGCCCCGGGCCTGGAAACAGGTGGCCGGGGCTTTGGGGTGTCAACATAGGAGACTTTAGACATGACACAGTTTGATGAACAGATTGACGAAGCCAAGCGTTTGACTGCCCTCAGCCGGTGGACCCAGCGCGATGACTTCGAACAAGAAGCCCGCGCCGAACGCATGTACGCAATGCAGGAAGAACAGGACCGCGAAGATAGGTGGTCCGGGTTCTTCATCAGCGCACTGGCATTCGCCCTAGCTGCAATCTTCGTAGTGGGGCCGATGACATGACCTGTTTCTCTGTTGCTGCAGTTCTTGGGGTGGTTGCCGCCGTCGGGTGGGCCACTGTTTGGGAAGCAAACACCAAGCTTCAGAACTACCGCCAATGGTACAATGATGGGTTGGAAAATAGTATTGCTATCGCCAATGAAAACTCAGAGTTGCGCGCTCGCATTCGTGAACTCGAAAGCGAGTGAACCCATTGCCCCGGACCTGGAAACAGGTGGCCGGGGCTTTGGGGTGTCCACTCACGGACACACAGGAGACTTGATATGAAATTGCTGATCAATGCCTCGATTGTGGCTTTCGTGATCTACATCCTGATTTTGCTTTACCTACTGGCAAAATAACTCCACTGCCCCGGGTCCGTAAGGATGGCCGGGGCTTTGGGGTGTCCGCACAAACGCGGACTAACAGGAGACGATATTATGCAAGGTAGACTGATAATCATTCAAGCCGATGGTTTAGTGTTGACTCGAAGCATCGATAACCCGCCATCGCTCGAAACCATGCAAGCCTCAGTCGAGGGTCACATTGAGTTGATACCGGCCTTTAACCGGTTCCGTGGCTTCGATTGCGTCGCATTCTGTAACGAGGAAGGCAAGCTTCAGGGGCTGCCGGTTAACCAAGTTGCAACGGACTTCTGGTACCGTGCCGCCGGTGGACCTCATGATGATGTGCTCGTTGGCAACGTCTTGATCGTGGTCGGTGATCGCGATTTCCTCGATAAAATGTAGCACCACTGCCCGGGGCCTGGAAACAGGTGGCCCGGGCTTTGGGGTGTCTACTAACCAGGAGATTAAGACATGCCTAAATTCAAAGTTAGACTGACTGCAGTTGTAACGGACATCACGGAAGCTTTCGTGGTTGTCGAAGCCCGGGACGCGGAGGCCGCGAAAGCGATCGCCGTCAACGAGGCGGAGCTCAATGATGATCTGGATTGGCAGTTTCACGAATGCGTGACCGGCCACCAGGACATCGAAGCCGATTCAGTGCAGGAGGCATAATCATGGTGGATATTCTAGCAATAGTGGCAGCGATCACAACGGGTTATGCGTTTACGATGTACGTTTTAGAGCGCCGCGCACGCCGCGACCTCCGGGAAAGCGAAATCCGTTTCGCCAACCTGATGCTGGATTTCCAAGGGGTCTGCCATGAGCGTGATGCGCTCCGGGAAGGCAACGAGGATATCCGGCGGAACTACCACGCTATGCGGGAACAGCGCGACAAGATGGCAGCACAGATGCCTCTTGAAGCAAAGCCGCAAGGCAAGCGCCACCACAAGACTAGGAAGCCTAAGTAAGACAGTCGGAGCCCGGGCCTGGAAACAGGTGGCCGGGCTTCGGTGTGTCCACAACAGGAGATTTGGATATGGATATCGAAGAACTCACGAAGCGAGTGCAAGAGCTTGAAATCCGATGCGACACGTTGGAGCGAGCTAGTCAGACTGACCACGAAGAAAATCGCGATCAACTGTTGACGCTCCTATCTCATGTCAATGACAAAGTTGATATTCTTGGTGTCAGCCTCAATTCCAAGGTCGATGAAGTTCGGCAACGATTAACTCATCAAGAGACTTTCTTGGCGGATTTCGCAGCGCACATGGGTTTTACACGTAAAGACTAATTGCCGTTGCCCCGGGTCCGTGAGGATGGCCGGGGCTTCGGTGTGTCCGGACTTAGCCGGGCATTTCAGGAGACGATACTATGTCAGATATCAGAAACATTCGCCTTGTGGACTTCCTCGAAATGGTCCAGTCTTTGCACCTTCGCCGCCGCGCCGATTACGACGGTACCATCAACGGTTACCGGCACGACATCTTGCGACTAGCGGAGCAGGAGTGCAAAGACAGCGATGTGATACTTCCCGACGATGCAATGCGGCTGATGTGCGCAATCGTGCATAACCAGCCTTGCCTCGCAATCTCTCACCAGATTGTGGAAAGTGTCACAGCCCCAGCGAATGACGATGATGAACCGCCAGAAGCGGCCTGATTCAAGAGGGGTGTGGCATTCCGGTGCCCGCCCCATTTTTGTGTCCGGGATGTGACATTTATGCAACTGTTGCAGAGTTGTATCTACCCCAGCACCGGAGCTCCTTAGAGCCAAACTGCCACGTCCAGTGCGCAGTCGAAAACTATCCCCACCCCCAAAATTTGTGCTAAAGAAAATTGAAAAATGCTTTGACAACGGGAACCGAATCATGCTAAAGGTTTTTGACGGTTGGGAATCCTCTTGACCGTTTCCTCCCAAACTCTGGCCCGGCTTCGGTCGGGCCTCTTTTGCTTGAAAGGGTCCTAATGGGATACATAGCAAAACCGAGTAACAAGACCATCGGTGAAGACATCTTTGACGCCAAGCTTGCTGGCCTCTATGTCGCGATGTTCAGCCGAGTACCTGACACATCTGGTTTCAACTGGCACCGAGATCAAGCCAATGCCTGGGATATTGACTCGATCTACGGCCGGGGGGCTCAGTTCTCTGAAGCCATCCAGTGGTACGCTCAACAGGGCTTCGATGTCGGGTATGGTGACACTGTTGCCGAGACCGAGAATATGACGGACTTCATCACGTCTGTCTATACCAACGTCTTTGGTGTCACTCCACCGTCCGGCGATGTCGCATGGTGGCTCACTCAGTTCAACAACGAGTCTCCCGGTACAGCCGGCAGTACGCACTGGCATGAGACACGTGGTGAACTGGTCTTGAAGATGGTGGATGATTTCCAGCGGAACGATTACGAAAACTCAGGCTTCGGGTTGTCTTCGCAGCAAATCACGGACTTCCAGAATGCGGCCGCTGAATTTGGCAACAAAGTTCAAGCGAGCCTCATTACGGTTGACCAAAACTACAACCCCACTGGCAACATCGAACAGATATTGGCGACGACCCAAGCTGCCATCGCCGATGTCACGCACGATGTGGATACTGTCCGCACCGAGCTAGATGACGCCAACATCGTCACGCTTGGCACCGACGAAATGAAGATCGTCGTTGCTGGGCAGTCGAACGCGGCCAACTTTGCTGCCGCCTCGAGCTCGAGCCATGAAGATAACCTCTACATCTCGAGCGAGTGGGTTCAATTCGTTGACGACAATGGAAACGAACGCCCATATAACGACCTGTGGAAATCGCTGAACACGGCCGATGGTGCCGGTGGCGGCGGGGGTCGCGACGATGACTTCTCTGGGGCTCCTGCCGGGGGCTCTATGTGGGGACGTGTAGGTGACCACATCATCCAAAACGGTGATGCGGACAAGGTTGTGTTCGACACCCAGGCTGTTGGCAGTTCGTCTGTCATCGATTGGGGTTCGACAAGTTCCGATGAGTGGTTGACGTTCTCTTCTGCAATCTCATCCAGCACGGATGTGGTGTTCTTCATGCAGGGCGAGACCGAAGCCGGTGGAGCTTCCGGAAATGGAGCGACGCTCGCCGAGAAGGCGACTTACAAAGTTCATCTTCAGAGCTTTGTGGACAACCTTGAAGCCCGTGCGGATACCGTAGGCGCGAACCTCGATCTCTATATCGCGCTTGACGCATCCTACGTAAACACCAGTGGTCTCCTGGTGAACGATGCCAACATCAAGGCGGCACAAGAGGAAGTGATTGCCAGTTTTCAATCTGGTGGTTCCAACTTCGATGCCGGTGACAATGTGACAGTGCATACGGGTGTGGACATGTCGTTGTTCCATGCGACATCACTCCGCAACGATGGTGACCTGATCCATTTGGATGCCGCTGGGCAAGCTTCAGCGGCCGATAACTGGGCCGGGTTGGTCTGACAAACCAGGGCAGGGGCTTCGGCCCCTGTCCACCGCACAATCGGAGGGAACAATGGATCGTGTCTGGCAATTTATTCTCGCATGGTTAATGTGGGTGGTTTGTGCGCAATCTTGGTGGCTAGGGTGGTGGGTATGAGCTATCTGAAATTTGTCGAAAGTTCCGGTGCATTCGTGTGGACCGGTCCGGAGCTCAGTGACGCGGCGCGCGTGGCCCGTGAGAGTGGGTTCGTCCTATCCCGGGCGCCGTCGGTGAAGAAACGGGTTGCCCCAGGTGAGGCTCTATATTTTGCCCACCATGCATTCTCTGCTATTGCTTTGATGAGGAACACCGAAGTTCAGTGCTGCCCCCTTACGGTTGAGCGCACTGCCAGCTTCATGGAAGATTACGAGGCCTCCTATGAAACAGATTCGACTTACTGGCCGCCCAGTCCGGATGGCTGTGTCTATTTACCTTACCAGCGCGCTGGGATTGATTTTGCTCTGGGTCGCCAGCACACTCTGATTGCTGACCAGCCGGGCCTGGGCAAGACCATCCAAGCAATCGGGTTCTGCAACGCCTTGATCGACGCACCGACGCGCGTCCTGGTGGTGTGCCCCGCGGCGGTCCGGATCAACTGGGCACGTGAGATTTACAAGTGGTCCACCACGATCCGGAAGCAGCAACATCTCATATGGACCATCGAGTCTCGCGAGGATGGGGTCAACCCCTTCGCAGTCTTCAACATCATCTCCTACAATCTACTCACCAATGATCGGATTCACCAGACCATCATGGGCCTGGATTGGGATGTCCTGGTGCTGGATGAAGCCCACTACCTCAAGACGCCACATGCCCAGCGCACCCGCGCCGTAATGGATGGAGTGGCAGCCAAGTCCGGCCGAATCCTCGCACTGACCGGCACACCATTGCCAAATCGGCCCAGAGAAGCCTGGACACTGGCAAAACTGCTTTGCTGGGATGCTATCGACTGGATGGCATTCGAGCCCTTCCAGAGCCGCTACAACCCCACCAATGAGATGCCCAACGGGTACCAGCTTGAAGAACACTTCAATCTGCTCGAGCTCCAATCACGTATGCGATGCAATTACATGGTGCGGCGCATGAAATCCGACGTGCTCCACGACCTGCCGGACAAGTGGTTTGAGCTCAGCTACATCGATCCAAAGGCAAATGGTCCCGCCGTGCGCCGCGCGCTCCGGAAAGAGAAGATGTTGGACTTCAGCCTTGATGACCTGATGAACCCGAACCCGCAGATCATGGGCCAGATCAGCACCGTGCGCCGCGAGATGGGTGAGGCGATGGTGCCCGGCATGATGAAGCATATCGAGATGCTCCTGGACGGGGGTGTCGAGAAGCTTGTGGTGTTCGCTCACCACCGATCCGTGATGGACGAACTCATGGAGCGCATGGGCCAGCTGGACATCTCCGCAGTCCGGCTCAGTGGTAGCACTCCCAAAGCCCAGCGCCAGAATGCCATCGATGATTTCCAAGCCGATCCAACCGTGCAAGTCTTCCTGGGTCAACTTACGGCCGCCGGTGTCGGCATCACCCTTACTGCAGCCTCTCACGTGTTGCTGGCAGAAGCGTCCTGGGTGCCCGGCGAGAACGAACAAGCTGTTGACAGATGTCATAGAATAGGGCAAAAGAATTCTGTGCTTGCTCAATATTTAGTGGTAGAGGGATCAATCAGTGAAAAGATCATGTCCCGCGCTATTGAGAAGCATCACGTAATTCATTCGACTTTAGACAGAGGGGTTTAGTTATGGGTATTCAGTTGGTGCGGGACAAAAAGACCCTTGGCCAACGCATGAAGCGTTTGAGGCAATCCAAAGGTTGGACGGCTGCGAAGCTGGCCGCGATCATTGGGTTGAGCCGGAACGCGCTTGTCTATTGGGAAAGCGGCGTCACTATGCCTCTGGACGGAGTGCTGACTTTCTGCCACGAACTCAATATCCCTCCGTCGGTTCTGTTTGAATACGACGACTCAGAATTTGATGGGTACTGCGATCTCATCGATGTCCGTGCACAATCCTTGGAGCTCTAACAAATGCACATCTACCAGATCAGAATGACGAAATCAGTGACGAAACAGGTTCAGCAATTCGAGCCTCAGAAGGTTGAAGTCGAGATGACGGCTCAGCTGGACGAAAATGACAAGTATGACCACTGTGTAAATGTGCTGGTGGCAGCCTGTGACAACGCGATTGCTGCCGGTTTCGGCCGCAAGGCACCTCCGGCTGGCAAAGTCGAGCAGAAGGTTGAGAAAATTGAAGCGCCCAAAAGCGAACCTGTCGCCGCTGAAGCCGCCAAGGAAGCTCCCAAGCGTGAGCGGGGTAAGCCGGCTCCTGGACGCAAGCGCCGAACAAAGGAAGAGGTTGAGGAAGACCGACTTGCCGATGAAACCCAAGCGGCTGCCGGTGAACCCGATGATTCGCAAGCTGACCCAGACCCGGTGAGCACTCAAGCTGATGACGGCGCCGCTGAAATTCCGGAGGATGTCACCGACGACATGTTGATGGCAGCCACAAACCGCGCGGTGAAGCATCTGAAACCCGCCGGTGTTCGCAAGGTCATGGAAGGCTTCAAGGTCAAGCGTTTGAGCGAACTGTCGAAGGATGACCGGATGCCGTACCTTATGGGTGTCCAGACCGCCCTGAAGGACATGGGAGTCAACCTGAACCTCAGCTAACCAGTTATGGGGGTGCCCCGGTCGATTATCCGTCGAGGGATTTATGGCCGGGGGTCACCACACCCCCACCAGTTTTAGTAAGCCTTGGAGTAGTAAAAATGAGTTTCATTGATCGGCTGGCCGATGCCCTTCACTTGGGCGTCACTGAGCCCGGCCCGCCACCCCCGCATTTCAGCTTGAAGGAATTGGGAATGACACCCGACGACCACTTGCCAGTGGATTTCGAGGAAGAGTTGGCTATGGACCCGCTCGAAACCATTGCTCACGATCTGCAGTCACTGGCACACAGTCCACTGGGGGCCTCGAGTGCTTACCGGTATCTACAGTGCCCAGGTTCCGTGCGGGTGTCCTGGAATATCCCAGAGACCTCGAGCGAGTGGGCTTTGGAAGGCACGGCCGCTCACAAGATGGCCGAGCAGTGTTTGCTTGAAGATTTAGACGCATGGGAACTTCACGGTTCCATGATCGGGGTAGAGGGGCCTGGGGGTGAAACGGATTTCACGATCCATGAAGCCACCCAGGAGATGGTGGATGGGGTCCAGATGTTCCTGGACTACGTTCGTCCTTTGGGACCGGAGCGACCCGATTCGGCATGGGCCGCCGAAACGAAGGTTGTCGCGGACTCCATCCATCCATTGCTTCGCGGTACGTGTGATTACTCGAGCTATCACATGGACTCGAAAGACCTCTGGATCGTCGATTTCAAATACGGTGCTGGCATTCCGGTCGAAGCTAAGGGCAATGCCCAGGGCCGCATCTATGCGCTGGGTGCGATCGATGACATCATGCTCAAGATCGCCTCACCAAACGGGCCACCGGTGGAGCGAGTGCACATCGTAATCATTCAGCCGCGCTGCCACCATCCCGATGGGCCGATCCGGTATGAGACGCTTTCGATTGACCAGTTGCAGACATGGGTGAACCAAGAGCTTATGCCGGGCCTGGACCGCGTACGCTCGCCGGAACCGGAGTTCAAGAGTGGCTCCTGGTGCCGCTTCTGTCCGGCGAAGGCCACGTGCCCGCGCCTCACAATGGACGTGGTAGGGCCGATCTACGCCATGGGGGAGTATGCCCAATTCAAGCCGAAAGAACTCCAAGTCGATGACGTGGAAGCCTTCCTGGGTATCGGTGAGCGGTTCCGCATTCTGGACAAGGCAATGAAGTCTGAGGCTGTCCAACGAATGTCAACGGGTGTTGACATTGATGGATTCAAGTTGGTGAAGAACAAAACTCACCGGACTTGGAAGCCGGAAGCAGAGGAAGCATTCGAACTCTTGTTTGGCGAGGATGACGATTGCTTTGAACCTCGCAAATTGAAGTCTCCGGCCCAGATCGAGAAGCTAGGCTCATCGTTCAAAAAATTTGCGCAAGAGTGGGCATTCAGCCCCGAAGGTGGCTTTACGATTGCGTCGAATGATGATAAGCGAGAGGGTATCAGTCGCAAGGCCGAAGACATCTTTGGGACTGCTAAAACCAAGACTTAACATAAGGACCTAATGACCTATGTCAGATGAAGAAACCAGACTTGTATCTCCGGAGTTTACCGTTGTATGGCCCCATCTGTTCAAGCCCTATCACTACAAGGGTTCGACGGATCAGGCGAAGTTCAGCGCTGAAATGATGTTCGACGAAGATGCCGTCGATATGCAGCCCCTCATCGATGCCGCTACGGCGGCCGCGAAAGCGAAATGGCCGAATCGTCCGCTGAAGGGCCTGAAGCTGCCGTTCAAGAAAGGCGACACGATCGCTGATGAAGCAGCGGCTAAGGGCAAGAAAGCCGAACATTACCGGGGACACGTGGTTGTCCGTGCGAAGTCTACCTACCAGCCAGTAATCTGTGATGCCAACTACGGGGAAATTCTCGATGAACGTCGGGTGTTCCCTGGGTGTAAAGGTGTCGCTGAACTCACGTTCGTGGCGTATGAGAACGCGGCCGCCGGTGACGGTGTGACGTGCTACCTCAATGCGTACATGCACATTGGCGAAGGACCCCGGATTGGTGGTCGCGATGCGTCGAAGATTTTCGGCAGTGTCGATACCTCCAACTTCGATCCTGAAGAACCCGCCGGCGAGGATGCTGAAAACCTCTGGTAGTATTTGAATGCGGGTGCGATGGTTCAGCGTCGCCCGCAGGCCGGAGGCTCCACAGGGGGCATTGGTGGACCTCCGGCCACCCCCACCCGGCCCCAGGAGTGAGAACATGTCAGTTAATCCGTTACCAGATATGCGCCGCATCCGCACCAACCATGCGCTCGCATTGATCATGAAGGAAGCCCAAGCCTACATCCCTGAACCCGAATACAGTATGTTCGTGTCCCGGCTCAAAGCCTACATGGACAAGGAAGGGGTTTGCTTGGTGAGCGACTTCGACCGCAACGTCTATGGCCTGCCACCCCGTGACAAGTGGGGCTGGACCGAAGATGAACTCATTGCACTCGAGGAATGTCGCGTTGAGGAACTCCGGCGGCCGCGAAACAAGATGGTAAAAGGATTTCGAGATGGCCCTGTTAGATAGCCCCTTCACGTTGAACTCGGTTCAAACCGATCTGGTGGCAAACCACAATGCTTCCGTCACGACGATAGCAGCTGGCAGTCCATTCCCGCGCGACACGAACCTGATGCAGCTGTTCCCTCGCGATATGGCTGTCATCCAAGGCGCGCGAAAGATACTGGCAGATAACCTCATGGCCGAGGTGCAAACCCTTATCGACTCGCAAGCTACGGCCGTCCAGGCTGCCACAGCTGCAGCGCTTGCCGCATCCGACGGGGGTCGCATCTCTACCCCCAGTCCGGCGGACCTTCAACGTGTTCTCGAGTCCGGACAAGACACACGGCTCAAGGTTGCTGAAACGCGCCGTGAGCAACTCGAGAACGCATCATCGACAACCCTGCCCTTTGGGCTCAATGTTCTACAGGTGACCTTCACATGACTTCAGTCTTCACCCGCGTGTCCAATGGCCAGACCGAACGCAATGCTTTCTACTTCGATCTTGAAGGCGAAAAGCTGCCACCGGCTGTGCAGGTTTGCGACACGACCCAGAGCGAAGAACACGGCATCGATTCGCCGTTCTACGTCACGATCTCTACCCCCACCCATGGCGACACGGGTATCGTGATGCAGCCCGCGATCCACAAGCTATTTGGTGGCGAGTGGATCATCTATGACGACGGCTATCAACCGTTGTTGGTTATGGCCCCCTCAGAATTTGAGGTGACCTACTTCGAAATGGAGTAACCTATGAGTATCTGGACCACAGACCGAGTTGCTATCCTGATGAAGCTCCACGCTGTTGGAGTGAGCTTTGGCGAGATCGCCCAGCGCATCGGGGATGGCATTACACGCAATGCTGTGATAGGCAAATCCCGACGTTTGGGTCTGCCGGACAGAGACCGCTCGAAAGCTGCGAAGCGATCTCACAAAGTCCGCGGACACAAGATGCGATCTGAACCGAAACCCATCCAGCCACCCCCGTTGCCAAAAATGCCCAGGCCACCAAAACCGCCTCCGATTGCTGACGACTTCCCGTCGTCGATGAATGCTGATGAAATCCTCATTCCGCCGGACAACCGTGTGAAGTTCGTCGATCTTGAAGCTCACCAGTGCCGGTGGCCGATTGGTGACCCCAAGCACCCTGATTTTGGCTTCTGTGGTGCGAAAGTCCGGCAGGGCAAGTCGTACTGTGAAGGCCACTTGAAACGGGCCTGGGCACCACCGCGTGGCCGATAACGTAATCATCGATTTCGAGACCCGATCGGCAATCGATATCAGGAAAAGTGGGGCAGTACGCTATGCGGAGGATCAGAGTACCGACGTTCTCTGCATGGCGTACAAGATCGACAATGAGCCAACCGAGATATGGATATCGCCAGTCCCATTTGGAACTGATGACCCGGCTTGCCCCGCACGTCTATTGGCAGCAATTCGGAGCGGCTGCACCGTGGAAGCCCATGGTGCTCTGTTTGAACGCTCAATCTGGCGCCATGCTATGGTTGAGCGCTGGGGGTGGCCTGCAATCTGTGAGACACGATGGCGGGACAGTATGGCAGTCTGTGCCAGCAAGTCACTGCCTCTTTCGCTAGATGATGTCGGTGAAGCCCTGGGCTTGGACACCCTCAAAGACAAGCGTGGCAAGTATCTGATCCAGGCACTGTGCAAGAAAAAAGCTGCCACCAAGAAGCTCCCCGAACGTTACAATGAGGATTTCGCTCTATACCAGGAGCTCTACGACTACTGTGTTCGCGATGTCGATACGGAATATGCCCTGCATCAACGCTTGGCTGGGCTTCCGGACGCCGAATTGAAACTGTGGCAGTTGGACCAGAAGATCAATCTTCGTGGCGTCACGATCGATACCGCGGCCGTGCGAGCAACCATCAAGGTGGTGGAGCGAGCCCGCGAAAACCTCGAGGCTGAACTGTTCACTCTCACCGACGGCATGGTCGCATCCGGCAACCAAGTCGCTGTCATGCGGGAGTGGCTCGAGGAAAAGGGGCTTGATCTAGCGGACCTCCGTGCGGACACGGTTGAGATCGCGATGGGGTGGGAGATGCCCGCCGAGTGCCGCCGGCTTCTCGAGATCAGGCAGTCCCTATCGAAGAACTCCACATCCAAACTGACACGGATGCTGGATTGCGTCTGTGCCGATGGCCGTGCCCGGGGGATGCTGCAGTTTGGTGGAGCTCACCGGACGAATCGGTGGGCCGGCCGACTGATCCAGCCCCAGAACTTTCCCCGTGGCACCGTCAAGATGGACATGGATGTCCTGGTGAACGCGATTCACGGGGGCTGGAACGATGTTCACGAACTTTTCCATGGCTCACCCATGGATGCAGCTGCCACCGCTCTGAGGGGCATGTTGACCGCTTCTGAGGGTTCACGCCTCCTGGTGGCAGATTTCGCCCAGATCGAAGCCCGCGTTCTCGCGGTGCTTGCGAAGCAGCTTGACCTGCTTGCCAGCTTCGAAGCAGGTGAGGATGTCTACGCGGTGCTCGCCTCGAGAATCTACGGCCGCGCGATCAACAAGGATGACGACCCCAGGGAACGCTTCGTGGGCAAGGAAGCCGTGCTGGGCCTGGGGTACCAGATGGGGGCCAACCGGTTCTTCGATGAGCTCGAGAAGAAAGGGGCACCCCAACCGATCGAGTTCTGTGAGAACGTAGTTCAGATTTACCGCGGCGAATACGATCGAATCCCGAAGCTGTGGCGAGCGATTGAGGGTTGCTGCATCCGTGCTGTGCTCGAGCCGGGCAAGGTGTTTGTCTTCCAAGACCTGAAGTTCCGCTATGCGGAAGACAACTTGCAGATCAAGCTACCCAGCGACCGCGTGCTTTACTACTACCAACCGAAGCTTCATGAGACCACAACTCCGTGGGGTGCTCCGGCACTGAAGCTCAGCTATATGGGTTACAACAACAAGACCGGTGCGAAGATATGGGGCCGAATCAGTACCTACGGCGGGATGCTCACCGAAAACATCGTTCAAGCCGTATCCAGAGACCTTATGGCACTGGCGATGCTCCGGCTTGAAACCAATGGCTTTCCTGTGATATTAACTGTGCACGATGAAGTTATCGCCGAACTGCCACTAGGTGAGCGCACCATAGAAGAGTTCGTCGAAACCATGGAAGTCAGACCGAAGTGGGCGAATGACTATCCAATCAAAGCCGAAGGCTGGGAAGGCTTCAGGTACCGCAAATAGGCCCGGGCATATTGGGCTCTGCGAAACCTGCATGTGGAGCGAGCGGGTCACTTCAAAGAAAATGAGGTGCCGCTGGCCCGTGCGAGCGATCGTCAAGAAACCCACCGATTGGTGCAGCAATTACGAAGGCGAGCGGGGATGATTCTGGGCCTTGATTTGAGCTCTACGACTGGATGGTCTCTGCCAGAGGAACATGGGCAATGGCGACTAACTGGTGATCGTCCTGCAAAACTTTTACAGTTGCATGACCGGTTAGGCATAACTCTACTAGAGCATCCCGGGGTATCACTATGTGTGTATGAGCGTCCGTTCTCGCGGGGTCAAGCGGCCACTCGGATGCTGTGGGGAATGGCAGCTGTAGTGGAGATGACATGCGAGGCATATGGAGTTCCTACGGTTGATGTGCTTCCGACAACTTTGAAAGCGTACTTCACCGGATCGGGCCGCGCAAGCAAAACCGACATGATCGACGTGGCAGAATTGTACCTGGGGGAACGAGTGAGCGACCACGTTGCAGATGCCATGGCCGCTCGTCTTTGGGCTATGCAATCGTAGTGCCGACGTTGGCTTGGGACACAGCGAAAGTCCCAAGTGCGTTGCCACCGAGACTGATCCCTTGATTGACATTACCATTGATCGTGTTGCCGACAATCAGGAACGTGTTGGCCGAAGCGTCGATGTTGACTCCATGGTCTTGCTGACCTGTGGTGGGACCTGCACCGACCCCGATGACGTTACCGGTTATCGTGCTCTCATCAGCATTGGTAGTCACAGTGATGCCGTGGAACGTCGTAGCAGTCTTCTGACCATTGACGAAAACGTTGCAATTCGAAACGATGTTTGGCCGGCCGCTGTCCATCAACACCCCATGCTCCGCGTTGCCGACGATCCGGCAACCCATGATGCGGGCTTCACCGCGCCAATTAGTGGTCAGAGCGATACCGTTGCCATCAAGGCATGAACCGATCCAGCCCCCATCCAGGTACAAACCTTCCCCATCTGAAGCCAAGACACCCTGAACAAAGTTGTGGTCGCATTCCACATCCCAAGTGAATGCCCACGTCGGATAAGAGGTGGACTCAACACTCGAGTCATCCATCCGGAAACCATAGAACCCATTGAGGCAAGCAGCCTTGTTGATCACCAGGGAGTAGCCGAAGCTTTCCTGAAGAATGTGGGTGTAGTCTCCACTCACGAACGTCCAAACAGCTGTGCCATCAGTAACAGTCGTCGTGAAGGCATTCTGTGCTGTAGTACCCGGAATGCTGCCGAGCCCGGCCGGTTCCGACCCAGCTGTGGTGCCGGCAGTCGTGACTTGCCAGATTCGGTTGTTGATCAATGACACATCACCCAGTGCAACGGCCGTTGAGTTTGCACGGGTGATAACTTCTGCCGCCGTAGGAGATGCGCCTGGGTAGAATTGATCCCCAACATAGTCTTCAATGATGCATCGGAAGGAAGCCGTCGCAAGACTGCTCCCGCCTTGGAATCGGATGCCGAACGAACCAAGCATCTGCCGGCACTGGATGCGTGATAGTCGGGTCTCTGTGCCACGGTTTATCGTGATGCCATTGAAACCGTTGTCAATCCGGACATTCCGTGCAAAGCATTGGAACGTGTCATTGATGAAGGCAATCTCTTGCCCATCCGTCTTCTTGATCGTTGGGAAAAAGAAGATGTTTTCGCAGCCTGAGTGCTGGCAGTTGTCGAACGCAAACACGGTGTTCGTGGCAGAGTTGTTCCGCAAGATCGTGCCACCGTTGTAATCGCCGGTACCACGGAACGTCACGTTGTTGGCAGTGATGTTGATCTGGTTCAGAGTGAATGTGCCACGGGGCAGGAAAATCACGGCCGGACCTTCATCTGCAATCGCAGCCATGGCATCCGTGAGCGCCGTCGTATTCACAGCGGCCGTTGCTGATGTGTCAAATCCGTGGTCCACCGCATGAATGACCTGTTCCCGAATCTCAAGATTCGTCTTGGCTCCATCGGCCGTGGTCGCACCAGTACCCCCATCTGCCACTGCTCGAGGGAAAGCGAGGCCCAGGTTCGTGCGAGCCGCACTGGCTGTGATTGCCCCGGTGCCACCATCCGCCACACCGATGGGTAGAGAGATTGCCCCCATCTCCACAGCTGTACGATTTTCGTAACCAGTGCCGGCCGTGTTGCCCACCACGAACTGTCCCGACACCGGTGCCTCGATCGTCGGAGTTGCTCCGGTGAAGTTGACCGGCAATGTTGGCTGCCTGCCAATCTGATCATTCAATTGCTGGGCCAGGAACGTGAGCCGATCCAGTCCAGCCTCATTGATGTCTGCCGGGAAGGGATCGTTGGCAGTGTAATCGATTTGCTGGGTCAGGCTCAGAATACGCTCAACCACCAACTGTTCACCGACGGCCGGCGTACCCACTGTGGTCACCGTCCCCGTGGCACCTGATATCGAATCGCCGCCGGTGACTGTGTAGTCAGTGGTGATGACCTGCAAAGTCTCGACGCCAGAGCTATCCACCAGCGTCACACGCAAGTCCGCTGCCACGAAGAATTTGAACGTCGTGGGAAAGGATTGGTTTGACCCGTTGCCGGCACTCACGTCACGGGATGTTTGAACTGTTACGGTCATCTTCTGGGTGGTCCTTCAAAAATCTCACGATCCAAGATACCAGCTTCATCCGCGGCTGTCACCGCAGCAAGCCAAGCAACGTGGTTGTTCAGTGGAGTTGCACGAACAAGTCTGCCGGGATTACTATCTCCGATGGCGTCTCCAACTGCTCGAGCGGTACGGGTAAGAACACTTGCCGCCGGCGCCAGAGTCTCGAGGGTGTCCGCGCGCCGGAAGCGGCTGGTGACTTCCCCGGCCAACATCGTGCCACCGGATGGCAGCCCGGTGAACTTGCCGAACAGGTTGTCTGCTTCGACCATCATCGAAAGCACACCAGATCGGTTCACCCCCTCAACTACGAAGCTCCTGAGCTCCCGGGGCTTCTGCCGATCGCGCAAGATGTCCTTCGCATGTGTAGTGGCCATGCCCAGCGCTACCATAGTTGCGACACCCAGCAAGACATCCGCGTTGCGTTGCTCGATTCCCGATGCCAGCACCTTGCTGTGGCTTGCGAACATAAAGGATTTCAGCTGCCCGATCATGCCGATATACGGACGATCGAACCACAGCGGAACATCGCCCGGTCCCGGGGTCACGATCGTCTTATCGACATCCGAAATCAGAGCATTGCGGAAGGCATCAATCGCATCTATATCTGTCCAGTTCTCCACTGCCCCAGTGATGGTCCCACCTTCCCGATGCCAGTGCTGCTCTTGTGCGGCAATTCGTCGCGCCATGTCCGGGTCGATTCGAGCACGCCGGAGTTTCTTGAGATCAGCGTTCGTGGCAGTCCCCTGGGCCACACGGCGCGCGGTCTGCAGAATGCGTGTTGATGCCAGGGTTCCGGTAATCCCCTTCATCATCGTATTCCAGTGGTTGATACCGGTGAACTTGAAGAACGCATTCTGGGCTGTGTCCAAGCCGCGCTCAAATGCATTGCGCTGCAGCGTGAATGGTTCCCCGATGTCCGCAATTGCTCGAGCTCGTTGGCTCAACTGGATGTCCAAAGCGGTACCGAATGCCTGGGCCTGCCGGGTGCCCATCTTGATCTCTTGGAAACCGTTGATCATATCCCGACCGAGCAACCTGAATGTCCGGAGGAACCCTTCCTCCACCATCGGCCGAGCCACGTCCGGCAGAGAACCCAGCACCATGCCGCCCAGGAGCATCATAGACGCACCCTTACGCGCACCAGCTGCCACCCTAAGCGGCACATTCATCCCTCCATAGCCGTTATGGAAAGCGCCTAGTGTGCCCGTGAGCCGGCCATAGATGGCCCTTACGTTTGCCTTATCAATCTCTGCCTGCCGCGCCAGCGCTTCCTGGGGCCGGCCGGTGCCGGCGGTACGGGCTGCCTCCGCCACCTCATCGTCGATCTGTTTCAGGAGATCGTCCAGGGTAGTCTTGGCGCCGAACTTCCGAGCGAGTTCGATCTGTGGAGCCACCGTGCGGATGTAGTGTTCCATGATCTGGCTAAAATCGTTATTCAGAAAATCCTCGATATCAGTGTCCGGGATGTTGAACGTGCGTTCTTTCAAAGCTCCGCGCTGGGCTGAAATCTTGACGATCGGGATACCCTGATCCGTGCCATTGAGAATGCTTTCGGTGGCGTTCTGTGCAAAGTCAGCGTAGTCAGCTTCAGAGTATTCACCGGCGGTATCGAGCCGACGGAAATGATCTGTCAATCGCTGTATCCACTGGGGCCGATTGCGGATGATGGCAGATTTGTTGTAGACGCGAGTGAGGTAAGAAACCGCACCCTTTGGGTTCAGGTTCAAGATGTCATCTGGCAGGAGCCCGGCATCCTTGGCCGCCTTAGCGAGCGGGTCCAGGATGTTCGTTCGCGCATACTGTGCAGCCTTCTGAACTGCAGGATTCGCATGAGTGTCTCCCCGGCGCGCGGCACCGGCAGCCGCTTGGTTGAACTCCGAAAAGCTCATCCCAGCTTCCTTCTGGAATACCCGCGCGGCCGTGTTGAACTCTGCCTGGATCGGTGCATATCCCTTGATGCGGGTCTCGATCGCGGCGCCACCGGTAGAAGCCTTCAAGTCCCCGCCGATATAGACCGCGCTGTCTACCAGAGCAGCACTGAGCTTGCGCGATGCATTGAGGCTCGAGCTCAACAGCGCTGGGCCGGGTTGCTGAATGAGTTCCCGGGCGAAAGGTGTCTGGTTCGCGGTGGTGTAGCGAAGGAAGTTCCGTGCGATCGGGTCACCGATCACTGTGTCTTGCGGCCGCAGCTGATCTGCTTGTTGTGCACCAACCGAACTCCGCGGAGCACCTTGCGAAGCGAAGTTGAGCTCTGAAGCCTGCTCCTGCACCGCATCGTCCAGCTTGCCCTGTAGTGGCCGGCTGCCCATGACCAAGCCACCGGCGAAACCGAATGCGCCTGCCAGGAGTCCGTTGATGATCACTTCCTCATCGGAGCGATCCGGTTGTCGGCTCTGCAAATGGATTTGGCCCAGGGTCTCAGTGCCACCGAGTAGTAGAGCGCCGGCGGCCGCACGGCCACGATTAAGCTTGGATATGATTGTGAAAGGCACGAACGTATCCAGGTCCGCGACATTCGCCAGTAGGGTGGCAGCTAGTTGGGTGGAGCCCGGTGCGTTACTCAGTGACTCTTCAGCTTCCCGGACACGCCGCAGTCGCTCCCGAACGAATGCAAGTTGCTGGGGTGATTTCACATCTTCGAACTGGTCCGCGTAGGTGAGCTCTGCCGTTGTGAGTTCCGGTGTCGGGTCAAACCCTTCCTCCGGAGTGAAGGTTGGTTCCTGGGCATGGTTGTAGATGTTCAGGGTGTTGTTGTCGCGAAGGAAGGCAGCCTGATTAGCAACCCGGAAGTTTGACACACCCGGGCCACTGGTCAATGCCGAGCGAACTCGAGCATCATACTCTTCATCGGCCGGAGCCCCTGTATTCACGATCGCCATCAATCAACCTCAAACTCTGGATCAATCCCAGTGCCCGGCGCAATGCCGGAGAACATCCGAGATGTCAGACGGCGCGCTGGCCGTTGCAGCCGGCCCTCAAGGGATTCGAACTCGAGCAATTGGCGTTGCTCATCTGGCGTCATCAAGTTCACTCGGAAGCGACGCGGGTCAAGCATGAACACCCGTCCAGCAGTATTGGTTACCCGGATAGCCCACGAAGGTTCAGCCCCACGTTGCACAGCTTCCTGGGTTGACCGATCTGCCACCGGTACAGCGGACACGACGCCGGCATTCGGTTCGAAGTCACGGATCAATTGCTTGATCTCAAATGACATCTGGCGCGCGATCTGCCGATTGAGTTCCTCCGGCACCGCATTCTTGAATCGTGGCAGTGAACGTGCAACCACTTCCGGTGCCAGGAACATACCACCGGGCTCCGCGTCCGGGTTCGCATTCACATTTGAGACCCCGTACTGTGACTGCAGGAATTTCTTTGCTGTCTCCCGGGACAGATCGAAATCACCGGTGGTTATGAAGTTCGCTTCCACAGCTTGTGCATAACGCGCAGCAAGAGCCGGCGGAGCGCCCGGAATAATATCCTCGAGATCATCATCGATTGCCTCATTCATTTTCTTGCGAAATTCAGCCTTAGTACCGAGCACCCGATCCTTGGCTTCCTGTTCAGTCTTGGGTGCTTTCTCGAGCACGACGCTTGCCGCGCCTTCGTAGTCGAAGCTGCCATCCTCATTGCGGAACTTGGCCGGGTTGTTTCGGGCGAAGTTGAACACCAGTTGCGATTGGAACCCGGCCTTGTCATAGTTCACACCCTTCTGGGTGAGAACCTCGAGAACGCGCGCATTCTCCGCCAAGCTTTCCCGGCTGCCGGTACCCTCATTCTGAGCCAGGATGCTCTTGACACCTCTCGATAAGCCGGCCAGCTGGACGAACTGGCCAATGAGCTTCGCACGTTCGCGTGGGTCTTCAGTGTTCTCAATGATATCCTTAGCACGACTTTCCCAGATGAGGTCCGCTTGTTTCTCGGTGATGACCTTGCCATCACGTGCGGCTGTAGCAGCCTCGTTCACCAACCGCTGTTCCTCATTGCGATTGCGACGCTCCGTGCGGAATTTCTTCAGCAAGCTATTCGCTTCGCCTTTAGAGATGAATTTGTCGCGCGCGGCGCGCATGACCAAGCTGGGCAGCCGGTCATCCCCGGCGAGTGCCCGGGCCTCGAGCCGGTCAACCAATGTGCCGGAAGTGAGCTTGCCCTGGATTTCCGCATCAAGCTCCGCAGTCTTGACCTGCCGGGTGAGCTCCCCGCCGAGCTCCGCGTTCGTCCGGCCGGCCACAGCGGCCGCGCGGGAAGCCTTGCCGAACTCCCCACGCTCGAGGAACCCTTGGACTTCCGCACGGGAGAACTCACGGAAGTCGTCAGCATCCTCGATCGATCCAGCGTTACCCGGATCGAGCACCTCTTTCGTGGCAGCGACCGCAGTCTTCTGGTGGGCCTGCAGGTAAAGCCGGGCCGCCTCCGGGTCGCTCCGAATCTTCTCGATCTCTGCTGCTCGAGCAGCCGCGCGCTGTTTCTTGGCCTCATTGACGATGGCAGCGTGCCGGATTCCGATAGCAGATACGCCAGCGCGCTCAGACACGGCTGTCAGGCGAAGATTGAGCCGTTGCAGTACCTCTGGTGTCGAAAGTTGAGATGAGCCCACAGCGCCTTCCTGGGCCGTTTTGTACGCCTTCTCGACATCCTGCAAATAGGTTGGGCTCAGCGGGTTCAGCCCCTGGATGGCAGTTTTGGCTTCGCGCTCAAACTCACCGTAGGCTTTCTGGGCGTTGATGGCGTCCGCGGCCGCCTGATCCTTCAGGACTTGATTGGTGATCGCCTGGACGTTGCCGCCGATGACACTAGCTGCTCGAGCGATCGTGCCGGAGATCGGAACCACCGGGTTAGGTAAAGCCCCGCGATCGGATCGGGGATTGACGCCACCGGCGATCCGGATGCGTGGGACTGGGGGTGGCATCTAAGCTGCTCCTGTGGCTGCTCGAGTTCTATTGATTCGAAGGAAGCTCTGCCCACCGCGCGCCGCGGTACTGGCTGCAGCCAAGGTGCCACCAACTAGGGTGGTTGTCGCCCGGCGACGCTGGCCGGATGCCCGTTGCCGAAAACCTTGTTCACGAAGGAAGGACTGCTGTTCAATGCGCAGCCGGCCCACGGCGGTCTCTGCCGCGCGGGACTGGGCGATGGCCAGGGGGTTGCCGGAGCTCAGATCGGCCCCGATGGCTGCAAATATAGCATTGGCACGGGCTTCCTCAGTCCGCGCTTGGCGGTCGAAGTCGCGCAGTTCCTGGTCCCGACGCACGGCTTCCTGGTCCGCTCGCTGTTCTTCGAACAGGGCAGCCTGCCTCGCTTCGCCAGATGCAGTGACGGCAGAGAATAGCTGACCACCCGCTGAAACCGCTGTGCTTGCTACGAGTAGAGCGGAGATCGGGTCCAGATATTCACGAATAAATCCAGATGTTGTGCTCATTGTCGGGGTGCGGCCTAAATCCAAGAATCCGTGCCCAACGTACCGCGGGAACGTAGTTCATGTCAATCTTTGCACGCACAGGACTCCCAGTGGTCTGGACATGAGCATCCAGCACCTTCCGAACTTGACGGTTAATCGGTACCATGTGGCGGCGGAGATCGCAACCCAGGAACGCCCAGGCTTCCCCGTCTTGGATACCGCAACTGGCGATAGGCTCTTGCCAATCTTCATCCCAGGCTGTCCAGGAAAATGGCCCCTCGAGGTGCTCTAAAGCATGACCCAGCACAATGGCTTTCCGATAGATATCCCTGTGCTGGGCCTGAACCTCGAGTCGCGATAAGTCATGCCAGATGAAAGGATCAAACCTAAGCGACATGGGACAGTGCAGCGATGGCAACCGCCGTAATCACAATTGCCAGGAGAAACATGGTGCCTTCCAAAGCATCCGCTTTCGAGTTCCCGTCTTTGTTTGGTTCAACGGCCATAGTTAGTCTCGCTCTTCCGTGTCTGCAATAACGGTGATCGCCAACACCGTTAGCGGCAGGGGTTGGTTTTGCTCAAAATACACAACCGGATTGTAAGTCCAACTCTGCCCCGGTGAGGGCATGGCTACATCCCGAAACCCGGTGTGTACCAGGGGTGGCGATTGGTCCATAGGGTCCGAAGCTGTTCGAAACTCTAAAGTATCCACGTTATCAGCACTCGCTCCGTACCGCAAACCCAGCGTGTTATAGAGCATGAAGATCATGCGCTTGATCCGATGACGCATACCCAGCCCGCTGCCAATCTGAGTGCCACCAACAAGATAGCGCTGGGTCATGCCGCGCGTAGTGTATCCCAAGCCGATGACCACCGTACCGTCTGCAGGTATCGTTTCGAGAGTGATTTCCCCACTCATATCAACCGTGCGATCCGGGTGGACCGAGCCGTCGGATAGAATTTGCACCGTCTCCCCAATGAGGTGATCGAGTCCGGTGACGGTGGTGCTGACGATACCGGTGCCGCGAACGAAGCTATCGACAAACCGCCCTTCACCTATTGCATCGATCAACTGTTGCTGGGTGGATTGAGTGCTCACGTCTGGCCGAAATTGCTTATCGACATATTCGACATAGCGCCGAGTGACACTGTTGATCGTCCGCTTGACGATGACCCACAGCTGATCCTCGATATCGTCATTCGGTTCGGGGATAACAGCCATGCTTTCCAGGACCGCATTACCGCTGCCGAAAGTCCCGCCAAACGTGTGTCGGTGAGCCCCGATGATCTCCTGTTCACGTTCGAAGGTGAACCCGATCAACTGACCATCCCCGCGGCGGACCCAGATGATACTGTCCGGGTCTTGCTGGTAGGCGAGCTCACGGACGCCAGCATTCAAAATATGCTCTGCCAGGATCGTGATGTCCCGCGCGCGGAAGCCGCTGTTTCGTTCGTCGAAGATGAGCTCACGAAGCTTCTGTCCGGACACGAAGATCACTTGGTTATCGACCACCACCGGCTTGACGGCTTCCGATCCACGGGTGGTCAGGGGCCGGACCACGGCCGCGGACGGGGTGAGGATGCCGTTGTCCAGCGCGCGCAAAGTGAACTCCTGGCCGGTGCCTCCGATGAACATCTGCTCATCTGCTGAAACCATCCACTGGATCGTAGCCTGCTCATTGCCGACCACACGCCTCGAGATGGCCCGGTCACTGTTACCGGCATCGTCCAGGTCCGGGTTCTCAATCGAGAAGTTGAAGAAATCATCAGAAACGCTCCCTACGAACCTGTCAGGCTCATTCGTGGTTCCACCGAAGAATAGCCGCCCTTCGTGGAAAAGGACCTCTGTGGCCCCTTCAGTGTCCGAGAACAGGCCAAGCGCGAACGTATCGGTGGCAGCAATAGTGTCCGCCGCGGCCGCGGAACCCTGAACACCATTCTGAGTAACGCTCTGGAATTTTGTAGTGGTGGCTGTAGCGCCAGCCTGAGATGTGATCCGGTAGTAATCATGCGTCACATCAGATGCCGGCGTATGCTCCACCATGATGTGGCGGCCAACGTCATCAGCTGTGAAGGTGAACCCAACGGCCGTGGCTGTGGTGCCGGAACTTGACATGGCCACCGTCATGGTATCGTCCAGATTGAACGCACGGAGCGGCGGCACCCGGAACACAGTGTCCGTGATGCTGAAGGTGACATCCGTCACACGGGTGAGGGTTTGGGGGAAGTTGTTGGGGTTCGTCATAATGAGCACGTCATTCGACTGTGCCCATCGAAGCGCTTGGAGATCGGCTTCTACCCAGGGGGTTACGATTTCCGTTGGAGTACCCGGCGGGTCTTCAATGCGACCCTGATTCGTATAGAAGCGCGCATAGATGTCGCCAACTTCGATAACGTATGCCTGTTCGATGGAGAACCGGAAATCGACAAGGATCGTTTCATCGTCACTGTCTTTCACTTCTGCCACGAAGGCGGAGCCAGACCGGCGTGTGAAGCCACCATGGGGCAGCACAGTGCCATTCTCCGCGATCCGCATCGATTGAACGTATTGCGGAAGGTCTTCGCGACCCTCGAGACGTGGGGAAATCTCCCCTGCCACGAAGCTGTTTTGGGTTGGGTTCGAACGGGCCATCAATCACCTCAGAAGTTAATCGGCCCAATTCTGGAATAGATGAACGGGTCTTCAAATCGGCTGTCAATCCAGTCAGATGCTTCGATCACTTCCGGCTTGCCTTCAATGGCATCACTCAGTTTGGCCTGCCGGATCACCTCA
>JBPCXV010000100.1:0-75122 GCA_051008235.1 Pseudohongiellaceae bacterium
GATGATTGAAACCAGCCACCCCGACATTCCGCCGCCGCCGCAAATGAAGTGCGCAAACTGCCACCGGCGCGGCGATGAATACGCCGTAGAAGAATGCCGGGCATGCGAATGCGGCGTTTGCCGTGAATGCGAAAGCGGCGGCATCTGCCCGGAATGCCGCAACCCGCACCGGCAGATAAACGAAAGCAAAACCCTGCACACTTTTGCCGGAATCGGCGAGGGCATACTATTCCTTGCCACCCTTGCCGCCACCATTCTTTTGGCAAGCGCATTAGTATATTGGCGATAACCCGGCATTTTGTTTGCGGTGCCGATTGTGATATAATTAAGTATCGTTGCCTAAAACAACAAACCACAAAAGGAGAAACCACATGAAACCAAACACCACCCCGAACCCGATTGATGAAGCCATCAATGCCGCCGCCATCGGCGCGACTTGCCTGCTGGATAACACTTGGGCGAACGACGACTCCCGCTGGCACGGCGTTAGCAAATTCGCCGAAAAGATGAAAGATGCGGCGGAATACTGCCACGCCCGCGAACACTTTAAGGCGGAAGATGCATTTACCGAAGCCGAACGCATCGTCACCGGCAATGACGATATGACCGATGACGCGCTTGTCGCCATACAAGAATGCGGCGGCAATGAAGAGACGACCGCGGAAGAGCGGGCGAATTTGGCGGCGATGTTTTGCGTATCATCCGCCGGATTAATCGCCAACTATTTTGAGGACGCGCACAACAAGGAGAGGGAATAATGGCGCACGGCAAAAACACACCGCGCCCGGCGAAGTTTGTCATCGGCAAGCGGTATAAAGACGGCAACGATACCACCATCAAAGTGGTATCGCGCGGGCGCAAAGAGTTGTCGTATTATCACAGCGCACACCCGGAAGTGCCGTGCTTACTACAAAAGCGGGACATATACACCGATGGCATATATGACACCTTTGTCGGCGGCGAGAGCGAGTGGATAAACACCGGCACCTACGGATGCGGCGGGGCATTAGTTTATGCAAGAGACGCAATAACCGGCACGGCATAACAAGTTGCCGAGCGCGGCGGCATCAATCGGGCGGATTTTTGTGGTTTGCGATGCCGCCCCCGCGCATTTTTTATTTTGCCGGTTTTATGGTATAATTATATCGCGTTCTAAAAGCGCATCAACCACAAAAGGAGAAACCACATGCCACAACAACTTACTACCGCCGACATACTTGTCGGCGCGCGCAAACTAATCGCCGACCCGGCGCATTGGACGAAACACTATTGGGCGAAAGACAAAGACGGCAAGCCGATTGACATACATGACCCGAAAGCCGAACGCTTTTGCGCACTCGGCGCCATCATGCGCTTTAACCGCACGCAAAACCCGGACTTTATATCCGCCGTTTTGTCGGCGGACAACCTTGACTTACCCGAACAATCCGCGCACGATGAATTATGGGCGGCGGCATTGGACGGCGCGCCGGATGACTACGATGGCGACCAAGACGATAAAAACGGATTGTCAAATTGGAATGACACCGGCGCGCGCAAACACCGCGAAGTAATGAAAGCATTTAACGCCGCCATCCGCAACGCGAAAGGGCGGAAGTAATGGCAGCCAAAAAACGCACCCGGAGCGCCCTGCCCGAACACTTGACGCGATGCCACCGCAACAGCGGACACTTGACTTCCGCCAGATACGCCCACGCGCATTTTGGATTGTGCAAGCGATGCTATAACGATGGCATTGACACCGGCACCATACCCGCCGATGACACGCCGCCGCGCCCCCGCCGTGCGACACGGCAAGCGCCCCCGGCGCCAAACCCTTATCTACGCGCCAGCCGGGGATGGTAATGACAAGGGCAGAAGCCATCGTTAAGAAGTTGCGGCGGGAGATGACACCCGAAGAGCGCGCACGCATACGGAAAAACAACAAAATCGCCGATGCCGCCGAAAAAGAGCCGCACAATGTTGTTGAACGACTGCTTGATAACGGCACATTCCCGCACCGCAAAGCAGCATACCTCATAATCACGGCGATGCTTGACGCAATGATGATTGAAACCGATGGCAATTATCTTCTAACTTCCGCCGCACCGCGCGCGCAGATGAAAATGCGCCAGCGCGTAATCACCGGCGAATGCAACAAATGGAAAGTTAGCACGGATGTTGTTATAGATGCCGTTTGCAAAATCGCAAAACAAATGACAGCGGCGCCGACCCTTTTATGAATACCACCGCCGACCAGCGATGGCGCATTTATCAAATGGCGCAGATGCGCGCCACCGCATCATACGCCCGCGCCAGCGAATACCCGAACGACTACAAACTGCAAAAAATCGCCGCCGCCAATCGCAAACTTACCGAAATACATTTTCAGCGATGGAAGAGAGCAGCATTCCCGGCAAAACAAAAGGCGGCATAACGCCCCTTTTGTTTTGTCATTCTTTTATGGTATAATTAAACAATCGCATCCTAAAAGTGCGACCAACCACAAAGGAGAAAAACCACATGAAAAACAAAAAAACAATCCGCGATGACGGAAAGATTGTCGGTTATTACCGGCAAATCGGCAAGGGCGATTATCTTGTTTATCTACCGGATAACACGCTTATCGGGCGCGTTTGCAAAGAGGACTGCACCCCGACCGAATGGACGGCATACCACTGCCACAACGAAGACCCCGACTCGCTTGAAAGAATGGAATACGACACCACCCTGCGCGGCGGATTATTCTACGCACTTGACTCCGCCGATGCATTAGAAGCCGCATCATACGCCCGGCGATGCAGCGACCACACATGCGACCAAGTTGCCTACGGCGGATAACCAAACACACACGGAGATAACACAATGCCGACAACCATACCAAAGCCGACCAAAAAAGAAATCGCCGCCGCCCTTATCGGCGCGCGCGCCCTTATCGCCAAACCGGAGAATTGGATACGGCGATTCTACGCAGCAAACAACAACCCGGAAGCCGACCGCATCAATCCCGGCGATAAAGACGCCTCCCGCTTTTGCGCTATCGGCGCAATTATGCACTGGAATCGCACGGCAAACCCGCGCCGCGAAAGCGACCCGAACTTCACAACCCGCCCGAATGCCCCGCCCGGCGAGCATTTATATTCCCCAAGTAGAATGCTGGAATTTGCCACCGAAAGCGCATTATCAGCCGCCATTGGCGAAGATGTAGCGGATTGGAATGACAGCAAGCCGCCGAACCACGATAAGATTATCGCCGGTTTTGACAAAGCGATAAAAGAAAACGGCGGGGGGAAATAATGCTAATATCACACAGCACCCCGCGCATAAAAGTTGCGTATAAAGATGTGCATTTGTTTTTGCCACGCGGATATACCAAACGGCAATTGACGGCATCGCAAAAATGCGCCGATGCGCACCAAAGGTTATATGACTACAACAACAGCGCCGAAGTTGCGAACTGGAATAATGAAACACCGGCGCGACAAGAGCAGATAACCGCCAAAGCCATCCGCTTGGAAAAGGCGCACGAAAAAACCCAACACGCCCTAAACATTGCTTTATACGGATGCACATGGAATTAAGGAATGGCGGAATAAACCCGCCATTCCCGCCGTTTTGTTTTATCGTAGTTTTGTGGTATAATTAAATATCGCATCATAAAAGTGCGACAACACAAACACAAAGGAAAACCACATGAACCCCCAACAAACCACCACCACCGAAAGCGCCCCGCGCGCATACTGCCCGGCGGAATTCGCCGAGAATGCCGTCTACCCGGACGACAAAAACGGCTTTTGGATTTGCACCGAAAACAGCGGACGCGCATCCATCAAAGTGCGGCGCGTTTGCCATTCCTACGGATTACTGCAACAATACGCCGACATCGCGGGCGGCGCGGACAATGACAACAGCGGCAACGAAACCATAACATTCACCCGCGAAGAAACTTGCCACGACATAGAATCCGTTAAAGTTGTTATCAATGCCGCCAACATCATTGGCGAGATTGATATTAACGATGACGGCAAATGCGAGTGCTGCTACCCGGACGAAAACGGCGATATGGCATGCGAAACCACCGCCGAAGATTATGCAAGCGCGGCGCAAACTATCGCATTAACCGGCACGGAAAAAACCGCCACGATTGTCGCATCTTCACCGGGGGAATGGCAATTACTAAAAATGGGCGGCAAATACCCGCATAACTTAAAAGGGCAGTTTGATACTTTGGAAGAAGCGAAAGACGCCGCCAAAATACTCGGTTATATCATCGTTAGCATTGACGATGCAGGCACGCCGCCGCCGCCGAAAACCGCACAAAGCATCGGCGCGATGGCGGTTAATCCCGGCACCGCAAGCGGAAGAGCGCGCACCGACAAACAACAACGGCGGCACGACAGAGAGAAACAATCCCTTACCGACAGCACGGCAGTTGCCACCATCCAAAACGGCGCAAAGAAAATGCCGAAATGCAGCAAAGGCGCGGTTATTGACATAGCCGCCCTTGGCAGAGATGAACTAATCCGACTCCATCTTAACGCATCCAACATTTTGGCGGCGGCAAAAGAGATAACCGACAGCGCGGAAGTTGCAATGCTGAAACCGGCGATAACCATAAATCACCCGGATTCCACCGCCAAATTCCGCAACGGATATATCTATCGCTCCAAAGCGCACCCGGCGCAAGAGGGCGCAGGCGGGCAAACATATTGGCAGTGCGTTAGCCGCGACAGAGACGGCATAGCATTCTGCCGCATAACCACAAAAGGTTATGACCGCTATCAAATGCCGGATATACCGAAAGCCGCCATTGACACAACCGCCGCCGAATGCATAGCGACAACACAACACCGACCGCACGCCGACCCGGATGAAACCCCACCGAAACGGCGCATTGTCATCAATGCCGATAACAAAATCGGCATGGTAAAGAAGATTGGCGATAGACAATGGCGGGCGTATATCGCCGCCGGAAAGAACGGTAGAATGGTAAAGCACGGCGATGATAGCGAAACGCCAGAGGCAGCCGCCGCCCTTGTCGTTAAGCGCGAATACGAACCAAGCGCATACTAACCAAAGCATCATCAAAACCGGCGGCATTCCCGCCGGTTTTGTTTTTGCCGCCGTTTATGTTATAATTAACAATCGCCGCCTAAAACGGCAATCCCACAAAGGAAAACCACATGACACAGAAACAACTTGCCGACAGGTTAAACACACGCCGCCCCGAAGAGCAGCGCGCGCCAAACCGCGATGACAAACCGGCGCGCGCCCCCGAACAAAAAAATCAGGGCAGCATCATACAAGATGCTATCGCCGCCATAGCCACCGCCGCCGCCGAAAAAGCCGCCGCCGACAGCAAGCAAGCCCAAGAGCAGATTGACGAATTACGCGCCGAAACCGCCGCGAAAATCGCCGAAGTATCACGCCCGATTATCAACGAAATACACATTGGCGAAATGCCAATTGTGAAGATGACCGGCAAGCAGCACGCCGCATTCCCCATTATCTTACGCGCCGCGATAGCCACCAAACACAACGGCGGCATAATGTTAGTGGGGCCAGCGGGCAGCGGCAAAACTACGCTTGCCCGGCAAATCGCCGATGCGATGAATTTGCAATTCTACTTCCAAGGGCGCGCCGACTCGGAATACAAACTACTTGGATTCATTGACGCGCACGGCAACTACCAAGATACCCCCTTACGAAAAGCATACCAGCACGGCGGCGTATTCCTTTTTGACGAAATGGACGCCAGCGAACCGGCGGCGATGATAGCGCTAAACACCGCATTAGCCAATTCGCAAGCCGACTTCCCGGACGGCATCATTGACAAGCACCCGGACTTTATAGCAATCGCCGCCGCTAATACATTCGGGCGCGGCGCAACAATGCAATATGTTGGCAGGAATCAATTAGATGCCGCCACCCTTGACAGATTCGGCATTTTTGACATTAACTACGATGCCGGAATAGAACGCGCATTAGCGCCCCCCGGCGCCGTTTATGATAAATGGTATTCCCTTGTTAGCACCGCGCGCGATGCCGCCATAAACAGCAAACTACAAGTGATTATATCCCCGCGCGCAACGCAACTCGGCGGCGCGATGATAGCCGCCGGGATACCCATAAGCCAAGTAATCGCCGCCGTTATCATCAAAGGCGCGAACGACAGCGAAAGCGCCATTATCACCGATGCGATTGACAAACCCGCCAGAGAGATAACCAAAATGCTAACCAAAGAACTGCCGAAGATGCCGCCGGAGATGTTAGCAAAATTCCAAGCGATTGGCGGCGAAGTGATTAGCGGCGATGACGAAAACGACAACGACAACGAAGGCGATGACGATGGCGAAGAATAAAACGGCGGCAATACCCGCCCACGAAATTACCCGCATCCCCGGCGTAATCATCCGCCGCGATGACAAAAACCAAACCAGCGAGATGCTTTTCCCATCCGTCCGGGCAACCGCCGCCGCCGTCCGTCAATACTGCCTGCCGGATTATCTTTATGACCGCCCCGACCGCGATGATATAACCGACTTTTATGGCGGCGATGGAATGAGCGATGGCGTTATACGCGCCGAAAACCCGGCGAAATATGACGATGAAACACAACTAATCGCAAAGGTTATTAGCGATGCCATGCAACCGATAACCGCCCTTTTTGCCGCACGCCGCAAAAGCGAAATGATAAACGATTTTGCCGGCCACCGACCGCACGCCGCGCGCGCCGCCGCCAACTGCCCGCGCGCGATGATACGCATAAAGAGAGAGACGACAAACATCATGTCAATAGCCATTGATGCCACGATAGCCGCAAGGAATACTAACAGCGAAATACTACACCGCGCCGCCGCTTACACCGCCGCAATCGCCGTTATCAATGCCGCGCAAAAGAAAGCGGAAATTATACACACCGACACCATCAAACCACTACCGCGAAGATGCACCAGCGACATACCGAAAGCGGCGCGAACGATGACGCGCTTTACCACCATCATATCAACACCCGGCACCCAAACGCCAATAACCAATATCGCCGCCGCATTCTTAAAACCCTTCAATCGCGCCGTGCTAATCCCCGCCACAGTATTTTTTGCACCCGCCCATAAACTACACCGCACAACCGCCGATGTGATTCTTAATCCGCACCGCGAATGGAATCGCAAACACAGCACGCCCGGCACATTCTCCCCATCAATCAAAAGCGACCAAGTTTATGTCGCCATTGACGCAAACCAAATGCGCAGAATGCGGATAAACGGCAATAACCAAAATCAAAGGATTATCAAAGCAGCCGCCCAAGGTTGTCTAATCATCGCCGAACAAATCGCCGAACACAAACACCCCGCCGCCAACGACATAGCCACCGCCCTGAAAGATGCCGCCAATATCTTTATATCCCAACTTGACGAACCGCCCGAAGATGAAGAGCAACAAACACAACCGCGCGCCCGATATACGCGCCCGACTATCCGCCGCCGCCGAATACAAAAACCACGCCCCAAACCCGCACAACAACAACCGGCAATGCCCTTGTAGATACTGCTTATTTTTGTTATATGCTTATGCGAAAAAAGAATATGATAAAATGGTAATAAATGCAACTTTATGCGATAAAATACAAAATGACGGCGCGCATAACACCGCGCCAAAAAACCAAACAAGGAGAAAAACCACCATGACATACCACAACAACCACGCCGCCGACTTTTGCAACGCGGCGCAACAATGGGCCAACAACACCGGCGGCGCAATCGCGCACGGCGATGACCCGCACCACCACACCACCGCCGCCGCCATCAAACAGCAGCGGCAATACATCCCGGCGGATACCGACATAATCGCCGCCGAATACGCCAACGGCGATAACGGCGATAACACCAAAACCCGCCGCGCCGGCCGCCCGAAGATGAAACCGCACGACACCAAACGCATGCGACAACGGCGCGCCGAATGCCTTAACCCCGACACCATCCCCAAACTTGCCGCCCGATGCCGCGCAAAGATAACGGCGCTTATCACCCGCCAGCAGCGCCGACAACAACCCATAAACCACAACCGCCCGGCTATCAATTGTACGGCGGCAACACAGGGCAGAATGTTCTAACCCGCCCTTACCGGCGGCGGCATCTCCGCCCCCATTCCCGCCATGCCAAACCAGCACGGCGGGATTTTTTTTGCCATCGCTCCGCAATCACGCCCCCGAAGTTTATATGCATATCCGCCCATAATCAGCGCATAACAAACCCCCAACACACAACACAACACTATTAACTATAATTCTTTATATGTATATTTATATGCATATTTATACCGCATCCCGCAATATGCGATATATCTTGTTAACGCCAAAACCCGATTTTGATAAGGAGAATGCCATTTTTTTGGTCTTCGTAGTTTATACACATTCCCTTTTATCAGCGATAGCAGAATGAATATGCATATAAAATGACACATAAACATACCCTTGACAATCCCCCCGAATGCCGCCAAACGCCGCCGAATGCCGCCAAACCAAACAATCCCCCCGGCGACAATATCCCCAATCAATCCGCCACCGAATACAATACAACCAAACCAAACGACAACGGCGCGGCGAAGTTTTGCCGCCGCCGCCGATGACGACAACCGCCGCCAACTACAACTAACCAAACCGCCCGGCACCAAAGAGAATGCCGCCGCTTTTGCCGTCATTGACAGCAAACCATTACCCGCCGCCGCACCGCCGGTTTTGCCAACTGCCCCGATGCCGTCAATGCCGCCAGCATCATAGCCGCCCTTGACACGCCGCCCGCCGCCCCCGATGACACGGCGCGCGCACGCCGTCCGCAGCGCACGGCGCATGCCAACCGCACCGATGACACCGCCAGCAGCGCAACACCGCATAAACACTATCCCCCGATATTCTATAATATGACATTATAGCGTATTGACGGCGATAACGCCGCCGATGACGGCGGCGATGCGGTATTGATGTGATTTTTTGATTTTTTGCCGGATGCCCGGTTCCCTATTCATCTTTACATAACTTTATCCCCCCGCCCCCTTTCCGCCGATTTTTTTTGCCCCCCTGCGATTGCTCTTGCGGATACATACACGCGCTGCTGCTATAATTTACCGCGCGCGCATGTGGTATTTTATCGTATTGTGCGCTATTCTACCGATATCGGAATGCCGATAACGGCGATTACCGATATGGGATATCCCATAATGGTGGATGTGCTATAATATCGTTGGCTGGATTGTTGAGTAGTCCGGCAAGTCGCCGGGGATTTCGCCTTGATTTTACTCGGCGGCGTTTTTTGTCCGGTTGTGTGTTATAATATCGGATATATCGCGCCGGTCGGCGTGATAATGACATAACGAAAAAAGGAGAAATCTGATGTCAAATGAAAACAACGACCCGAAAAAAGAAATCAACAACGCGCTGCATGATGCGTTTAACGGCGCGGATAATTCCGTGAAGGCGGCGGTTGTCGTCAAGGACATCCGCCGGGCGAAGTCCCGCTTTCAACACTTCAACAGCGGCAAGCCGGGTTGGAATGAAGAAATGGCGATATCCGTAATAAACAAACTTTTGGAAGCGGAGACGCTTGTTGAGGAGTTGTTTTTGGCGGCAAAACACGGCGAGGACAGCATGAAAAGGAGCCGGGCGGCATTGTAATATTTGCCATCGGCGAAAGGGCGGCGGTGTGAGAGCATCGCCGCTTTTTTTGCGGGGCGTTTTGTGGTATAATACTTGCATGATTGCCGTCATAGTAAGAATAACCGATTTGGACTATACGCCCGCGAGAAGGCGGCGGAAGTTGCGGACGAAAGCGCCGATAGATTTGACGGCGGGATTTGCTGATTTAGTCGGTGCCATTCGGCGCGGGGATGCCGAGGGGAAGGCGGCGGCTTTGGATTTATTTGTTGGCGATGTCATCCGCGAGGTTTCGCGGGAAACCGGGGGGCGGCGGTGAAAAGTTATATGTGTCGGGCGTGCCGCGGCGGTTATCCGGTTGTGCTGGCGGGTTTTGTGATTTGGTATGAAGAGGTGGCGATATTTGGGCGGTCGGAAGTGGTGAAGTCGCCGTTTTTGTGCGTTCGGTGCATGGCGGGGTTGTTAGACCACGGATTTTGCCATCGCCGGAGTGATTTTGTCGTTGCGAATATCGTTTGCGACATTCCGGTGGCGAATGTGCCGATGGCGGCGTGATGAAGTTTGCCTGCCACAAAAACGGATATACGCGGCGCGATGTGATTGAGTTGCGGATTATTCGCATTTTGCGTTTTTTGCGCTTGGTTCCGTCTCGTATTTTGATGGGATGGGCTACGAGGATAAACCGGCAGCGGTTTGTCCGGGTTTATGGCTACAATCCGCCGGATGAAGGCGGGCGATTGTAATGGCGGGGATGCCGCAACTCGGATTGCGATGGAAGGCGGATATTGGCGTGATTGGATTACCGCGCTGGCATCTGCCAAACCAAAAGCCGTGCGCGAAGTGCGGCGATGACCGCGAGATGGGGACGGTGTCTTATCCGGGCGCCGATAAATTGAGGTTTAAGTATCGGTGCGAAAACTGCGGGGCGGTGTCGGATGAGCCGGTGCGGAATATCAACGCCGATGGGTCGGGGATAATTGCGTAATGGCGAAGTCCGGCAGTGCGAGCAGCCGCGACAGACGGACGGCGGATGCGCTGGCGGATAAATATGACTACTATCCAACGCCGGGATTTGCGACAAGGGCGCTTTTGGAGAAGATGAGTCCGAGCATGCGGTCATTGCACGGCATCCGGGTATTAGAACCGGCGGCGGGAATGGGGCAGATGGCGCGGGTTTTGCGGGAAGAGGGCGGTGCGCATGTGGTTGAGCGGGATATTTACGATTACGCGGCGGACAAACCGACTCCGAATGGCAACTTTCTGGCGGATAAAGACCACAGCCGCCCGGCGTGGATTATCACTAATCCGCCGTTTTCGTTGCTTGACCGATTTATCCGGCGGTGTTTGGCGTATAAGAGCATGCCGAGTTTTGCGATGCTGACGCGATTGCAGGCATTGACCGGCAAAAAGCGCGGCGAAGTTTTTGACGAGTTTTCACCGAGCGAGATTTTTGTTTTTCGCGGCACGGTTCCGTTTGCGCGCGGGAAGGTCGTGCGCGTTGCCGGTTATCATGCGGTATCGCATTGCTGGATGGTTTGGAACCGGGCGGAGAATGGGATGCGCTTGGGCGGGCGGACGGAATTGAGTTGGATTGATTTTGACGCGCAAAAGCGGTTAGAATGCGATTCGGATTACGAGCATGAAGATGGCAAAAGGACAATGGAGATGTTGCTATGAGCGAAGAAATGAAGTTGGCACCGCAAACATTTTGCGGCGAGTGCGGGTGTTATTACGGACAGGACAAATGCCCTTGGTGCGCTAACCCGGAGATTGCCGAAGGCATTCTGAAAAAGTTGCGATGCACAACTTACTCGCTTGGCGATATCATGTCGGCGCAGGTGGAGGAATAAAATGCAGACGAAGTTGGAGAGTTTGCGCGAGGCGGCGATGAATACCGCTTGCGCGTTTTTGTTGTCGGTGTTGTCGCAGCGGTTTATCATATCGCCGTTGCAAGAGGCGCATTATTTAGCGGGCGGCGATTTGACGGATTGGATACCGGCGATATTGATAACCGGCTATTACACGCTTTTGTCGGTCGGGCGTAATTATCTAATCCGGCGGATTGGCAACCGGCGGCAAGCGCGCCGCGCCGTGCGCGGTGAAGGTTGAAGAGTTTGACAATGGGCGGGTGTCGCTGATAACCGGCGATATTCAGGCGGTAGATTGGGCGGCATTCCCGGCGGTGCAGATGATATTCACATCGCCGCCATATTGGAATAAACGGCTTTACGGTCATCAGTCGCGGGACGAAGAATTGGGGCAGGAGAAAACGCCGGGCGAGTTTGTTGCTCGCCTTGCCGATATTTTGACGGCGTTGCCGTTGCGGGATGACGGGACTTGTTTTGTCAATATCGGCGATAGTTTTATCGGTGGCAAGGGCATGTCCGGTTGCGGCAGCGATGAAAAACAAAAGACCCGGAAGAATAAAGGCGAGACGATAACGCCATCGCACAATTGCGCCGGTGGTGGCAAGGGGGCGATGAAGCTGGGCGATGACATGAGAGAAATGCGAAAGTTGAATCTACGCCCGAAGTGCAAGGCAGCGGTGCCGGAGCGATTGATATTGGCGATGATAGAGCGCGGATGGATTTATCGCAACAAACTGATTTGGGCGAAGTTGAACTGCCTGCCGCATTCGGCGCAAGACCGGCAGAATGAAAACTTTGAGGAGATTCTGATGTTTGTGAAAAGCGCGCGCTACAAATACGACAAATATGGAGTGAAGGTGCCGCTTTCGGAAGAAAGCATAAAGCGGGAGAAGTATCCGGTTGATAGGGATTATAAGGGGACGCGCTCCGGTTTGTCCGGCGCCGCCAGAGTAGAGAAGACGATAGACCGGGCGAAGTTGCCGCGCAAGCAACGGCAAGAGAAGTATAAGCCGGGCGGCGAGTATCATAGCAATGTTGGCATCCACTCGGCGGCGGTGCGTAATGGTGAGAAACAAGTCGGGCGTGATTACGCCCCGCTTAATTCGGTGTGGCCGTTATCAACGGCGCGGCATTCGTCAAAAGTCGGCGAGCATATTGCACCTTTTCCGTCCGAACTGCCGCGGCGGGCGATAATGCTTGCAACCGATAAGGACGATGTTGTGCTTGACCCATTCGCCGGTAGCGGGACAACGGCGGCGATGGCATATTTGACCGGGCGCCGGGCGATAGCGGTTGATATTGACGGACGGCTGCCGGACTTCTTCCGCGAGCGTGTTGGCAGTTTGTTTTCTGGCGGCGGCGGCGGAATGGTATAATACCGCTGGCTCCTATCGGTGTTTTGGGATAGCAGCCAAGGCAAAGCCGATAATGTTTGGATTATCGGCTTTGCCACTTTTGATAATCCGCTTGCCGCCCTGTTATATCTGTGTTCTTTTATGTCCGACAGGGTGGCTCCTTTTGGTGTTATAATCGGCGGCGATGAATATGGATTATGGTAAAGCCATCTGCCCGGAATGCCTTAAGTTGTTTGACAAGACAACGCCGAGGAATATAACCTGCTCTTTTGCCTGCAGCAAGGCGCGCGGGCGTAAATATTGCCGCTCTTATAAATCAAAACTGACGGAGACCGGCGGCGACGCCGAGAAAGCGCGTCAGGCGGGGAATAATGCAAACGGCAGACACTACCAATCGGATAGGCGGCGGCAGGCGGATATAACGGTTCGGAAGTGCGACGAATGCGGCAAGGAAGTTGGCAGAAGCCCGAAGTGTTGGAATGAAAACTGCACAGAAAAAAACGGCGGCGAGATGCGTAGCAACCGATACTTTGATTGGTGGCGGACGCGGTGGGAAGAATGACACCGAAATTCTGGCTTGGCGTTGCGATGGCGGCGGCGAATGCCGCAAGCATTATCGCCATCATCCGCAACTTTACGGATGAAAGCCGCCCGTTAATGAGAGACGAGGCGCTGGTTTTGGTCGGAGTGCATGCGTTGAATCTGTTTGCGGCGTGGGTGATTTTGCCGTGATTTAGAAGTCGCCGTTTGACACTTCGTCATCGCCGACTACTTTCAAATTGACATCGCCCGCATCGTTGCCATCTTTGGCGAAGTCCGGCAGGACATTGGCGATAGCGGCGCTAATGAAATAGATACGGCGTGTGGAATGGCGCCGGGTGCGCTGCCCTTCCAAAAACTCGCCGCCGTTGGCGGTTAGTTGCGGTTGATAGTTGGAGTATCCGCATTTTTTTGCAAACAGTTCTTTGATGTCCGCGCTGGCGGCTTCAATCCAAATAAAACCTTCATCGGGGCCAGAGCGTTTGCCGCGATAACCGGTGCCATCGCCTTGTTCAAGCGGCGCGATAATGCCGAAGTTGGCAAGTGTCAGCCAAAGGTTATCCGGCGATGCGCTACCGTCATAACCGGGAATGGTTAGCGGCTCTTCGTTCAGCACGGCATTAAGAATAACCCCGACTCGCTTTTTGCGAATAAAGGGTTTGTTGAATTGTGTTGTGCTTGGGAAGTTAACCTCAATCTCGTGGTCAAGTATGATTTGGAACGGATTTTTTGCGGACGGCGATATTTCGTCTTCGCGTTTCAGTTCGGTAAAGTATTCGGTCATGGCGATTTCGGCGAGCGAGTCAAATGCTTTGTAGTTATCGCGCTGGATGTCGCCGTTGAGTAAGGTAAAAGCATAAGCACCAAAGACCGCCCCGGCTAACTCGGCGGAGCGCCCTGCTTTGTTATGTCGCCGTGCGATATTCTCGGCGCGGGTGATTGCTTCTTGTAATTCGTCAATGTGCGTCAGTATGAAGTTAAGAAACTCTTTGACGGATTCGGAATTGCCGTTGTTATCCGGTTTGTGCAGGAATGTGTCAAGCCGGTTGCCGTTATTGTCAAGTTGTTTTATCAGGCGCGCGGCGGCGTCTTCTTTTGTTTCGTCGTGCTTGCGTCCGAGTTGCAGATTCAGAATGCGCGATGTGTCGGCTTCGCCGAGGTCGTGTCGGGTAATACCGGCATAGGCAAAAAGGATTGTCGGGTTAAATTCAATTGTGTTTTTGCCGCTGCCATCGGCTTGTTCTATCGGTGCGGAGTTGCCGGATGTGCTACGCATGATTTTTAGCATTTTGTTGCGCTCTTGCCGCAGGTTGGCGTTTTCCTTGTCCTCTTCCATCTCGTCAATGCCGAGTGCGATAACTTCCTTTCTTTTGGCACCAGCGGCGGTTATGTCCGTGCGGTATCTGTAAGTAAAGCCGAGCAAGCACGGCAGGGTATCGCGGATTATTGTGCTTTTGCCGCAAGTTGCTGGCCCTGTTATCCACATTGCCGGGCGGAATGACAGAATGCCGGTTATCGGTGCGAGCGCCGACCAGCCGACAAGTGCTTTGGCAAAAACCGGATTTTGCCAAAGCAGGGCATCCGACAACGCGCACCATTTTTCGCCGATTTTGGTTTGATATTTTTTGCCGGGCTTGCCCCACGGTATTGGTGCGTCCCTTTCAATCGCGGCGTTATATTTGCGGGCGGCATCGGCGATTGTAATAATGCCGTCTGCCGTTATGACGGAGTCGCCGGTGTGAAGGATGCGCTCGCCGTTTATCGTGTGCCACCCGCGGGAGTATTTACGGCTGATTTCGTAGATGCCCTTATTGTGGGATGCGGCGATAAGGTCGGACTGGATTTGCGCCAGCGGCGCCTTTGATATTGAAAACTTTTCGCCGCCGCCGCCATATTGATGTTGCCAGAAGTGGATGCCGCCCGCGAGGGCGATAAGGTTTGGCTGGACGAGTTCGCGGGCGGTTAGCGATATAACTTTCCCGCCGCGCACGGAATAAAAGAAGTAGTGGCTGCCCTTGTGTCCGAGCGGGAAGAAGTCATCGGCATATTCGCATGGGTTGTATTCCTTTGCCGGTTCTTCTATCTTTTCCGGTTTGACGGCTATCGGGTCGGTTTCCAATTTGGTGTGTTTTGACATGATGGATTGCAACCCGCCGAGGTTGCCGCCGTCATTGACGAAGTCGGCGGCATCATAGCCGGGCGCCCAATCGTCTTGTATGACAATATCGCAGATAAGATTGGCTTGGCATTGCCGCAGTTTGACGGCAACGGCGGACATGCATTTACGCCCGGCATCGTCATTATCCGCCCAAAGCATAAATGTCTTGCCGGTGCCGCATTTGGAGAAGTCCGCCTTTGGAATGCGGGATGAGCCGCCGAGTGCGGTGATAGCGCACCACCCCTTCCACAACTCGGTATCCATCAACTTATTCAGCGCATCGGCGGCTTTCTCGCCTTCAACGATGACGATGTTGTCGCACCTTATAGTGCGGTGAAGTTGATAAATCGGCGTTTCGCCGGGCGCGCAGGAATAAAGTTTGCCGTCCGGCGCGGTTGAAAACGGCATATAGGATTTTTTGCCGCTGCCATCTTCATAGCGCGCGACTTGCAGCATGACTTTGCCGCCGTCATCGTCATAATAACGATAGACCGCCGCGCACGACATTTTGCCGTTTTTGTCCGGGATGCTGTCAAACGCCTTTTTCGCTTTGTCCGGCGGGCTGACGCCGTCAAGGAACTTCATCGCTTCCTTGAAGTCGCAACCGCGCACCGCCATTACCAAATCAACGGCATTCCAATTTATCGCGCAGGCGAGGGAGTGGCAGCGTATCCAATGCGGATATACCGCGCAAGACGGATTCTTGTCATCGTGGTCGGGCGAAGGGCAATGGATATTATTGTTGCCTTTCGGCGCCTCAATGCCGAGCCGCGTCAGAACCTCGCGGATGTTGTAGTTTTTGGCGTCAAACTTCTTCACGCCGCGACCCCCTGCAAAAGCGCCGCCCCCGCCCGATTACCGTCAAAAGGCGGGGGAAGCATGGAATTGTTTTGTATGACGGCAATCATCGCTCGCATTATATCATCAGTTTGCGCCGCGATTTTCATAGTCGCGATTCGGGCGCATCCACGCCCATAACCATTGATAGCCGCGCTTTATTTTGGTGGTATCCCAATGGTGCGCCGCGTCATAAACCAGATGGCAACGGTTGCACATCGCGCGCAAGTTATCCGGGCGGCAATCCGCCGGATTGTGGTTTAGATGCGCCACGGTCAGGCATACCATATTGCCGGTTGTCGGATGCGGCTCGCCGTGCGCGGCGCGGCAGTCCGGGTATTTCGGGCTGCCCTCGCACCGCCATCCGGCGCGCACGGAACGGATAACCCAACTAATCGCCTTCCAATTCTTCGGGTATTTGTCTTTCATCTCCGCGCGGATTGGCATTAGATAAGCCCCCGCTTTTTGTTGCCTATTTGCCGAAGGCAATATGCCATCTGTCGCACATCCCACCCGCCGCCGATAGCGCGCATGCGGGCAGTTATAGATACGCCGGGGGCGGCGGTGTTATCTGTCGGCAAACCAAATAATCTTTCAATCTCCCCCATTGTCAAAAACCGGGCGCCTTTTTTGATAACTTCCAATGGCGGAGTTTCTTCCCCATCAACAACAAAACGCTTTTTTATTTTCTTGCCGCGCCCGGCGATTTTATAACCGTCCGATGTTCCGTGCGTTGCGCTTTGACACCGCGCTTTGTGTTTGTCGCTAATGACGGCGCTTGTGCTATCGCCGATGCCATCCGGCAATCCGCCGCCAACTTTCACCGCCGCGCCTTTGAGCGAATACATTTTGCTATCCACATCTGCGACTAACGCTTGGTCGCCGCCGCCGTCCGGCAAACTGCAAGCGGAATGTTTATTTTTGATTATCTGTCGCAACACGGACGGAGTCGGCAAAACACCAACCCGGTGCGGCTTGCCTACTTTGCGCCGGTCGCTTTCCCAAAGCACATAATCGCGTCTTATGCCGGGCGGGTTGTCGTCGGCAATATCCGCAAAAACCTCGCCACTCCATTCGCTTGGCGGCGGCGGTGTGATTTGCCATGACGACCAAAATAGCCGCCTGCGATGTTGCGCTCCGAACCACGCGGCGTTAATCTCCACCGGCTCGGTGCGGAGTAGCGTGTTGTAATAATCGTTTGCGGCTTTTGCCGATGGCACATTTTCCAGAATCCATTCCAGACGCACATCGGCGGCGGAGCATTTTAGATGCTTCCAAACTTCCGACATTATGCGGGCGAACTCGCGGATTAATCCGCTGTCCGTCCCTTCCGCAACCCGCCCCTTGCCGGTGAAGTTCTTGTTCGCCAAACTCCTCTCGGTGCATGGGATGCCGGCAATAATCAAAACCTTGCCGCCCGCCAGCCACTCCTGCGGAATGTCATACCCTCTAAACTCGCGGATGTCGTGGCAATCCACGAAGTCCTTATTCTTTGCGCAGTCCGGGTTGCCGGAATGCTGCCAGCGGATAATCGGCGGCATGCGGTCATTTGCATCCCGGTAGTCGGCAATCTTCCGCGCTTGCGGGTCAATCTCCACACCGATATAGCGGTCAAACGACACACCGGCAAGGCGCAAACTATCCCGCGCCAGCGCGATACCATCGCACAACGATATAACGCAATCAAACTTCATTTTTGCCGCCGTGTTTGTCTTGCCATCTTGCGGCATGCACATGCTCAAAACCATCGGCATAGCCATATTTTTCTTTTATAGCGCGTAGTTTTTCTTTATCGCCGCCAGCCGCCCACAACTCTGACATGAGAATACCGCGCGATACTGACGGCTTGCGACTTTTGGCATCCGGCGTGCGCGATGAATGGACTACGGCGATTTCTTCGGACATTACGCTGACAATCTCGGTCGGCTCTACCGCCGGATGACCGCACTGCGGGCATTTATCAAACCGCCGCGGGAATAACACCGAGCATTTACGACATGCGCGCGTGTTTTGTATGGCGCGGCGATGCTGTTCGGCTTTATTGACTTTGCCGCGTCCTTGCAGCGACCAATCGCGCGGGTCATCCGGGTAGCCGAGGTGCTGGAAGTTTCCGGCTTGGTCTATAATCTTGGCAACCTTCCCCTCTTGCCACCGCAACGCGCGCCCGGCGGCTTGTAAGAAGTAAGTGATGCTTTCGGAGTGGCGGGCGATAATGACACCGGCGGCATTCGGGCAGTCAAAACCTTCGCCGATGATATTGCAGTTGCATAGCACTTTGATTCTGCCCTTTCGGAATCCGTCAATAACGGCGATGCGGCGGAAGTCGCGGGTGGTGCCGTCAATATGCTCCGCCGTAATACCGGCGGCGCGGAATGTTTGCGCCGTCCTTTTTGAGTGTGCGACATCAACGCCAAAAAATACGGCTTGCTTGCCGTCAAGGTGTTTCTGGTATAAGGAGACGGTTTCGCCGCAGATGACCGTCCCGGCGCTTTGGACTTCCTCGCCCTGTTGTTTGGTATCAAAATCGCCCGCCCGATGTTTTAGTCGTGCGCGGATGGCTGAAAACTTTGTTAGCGGGCCAACAACGACAAACGGCGCCAAAAACTCGTTATCAATCAAAGTTGCGACATCAGGGCCAATAACCATTGCCTCAAACATATCGGCAAGCCCTTTGCCGTCCGTGCGCTCCGGCGTTGCGGTAAGCCCGATTTCTACCAGACGCGGATTCCACTCGCGCAAAGCGGTGGAGCATTTCTTCCATGTGCTTGCGGCGCAGTGATGCGCCTCATCCCAAAAAACAATATCCGGCGGCGTTTGCGGGGCGCGGTTTGCCTTCTTTAACTTTTCAATCCGCCGCACGAGCGTTTGGACGGTTGCGACTTGCGCGCGCGATGAGCCGATGGGTGTCATCTTGCCCGCCGTTATGGATGTTGTCATCAGCCCGGCGACCGTCATTGTCTTTTGCGCCTGTTGTATTAACTCCTGCCGATGGACGGCAAACATAATGCGCGACCCTTTGGCGTTGGCGCGGCGCGCGATATCGGCGGCGACAACCGTCTTGCCCGCGCCGGTCGGCAGGACAATAATAAAACGCTTCTTCCCTTGCTTTGCCGCTTCTACGGCTCTTGCAATCAGTTCATTTTGGAAGTCGTAAAGGGATACCGCCGATTGTGTCATCCCGCTACTTCATTGACAACAACGCCGTCTTTTATGACGACATCGGCGGTGGTATTGTCATAAACGCCGGGGCGTTCTGTCCCTGCTATGATTAGCGGCGGCGGTGTTTGGATTGATGCGGGCCATTCTTTCAGTTTTTGCAAGAATGCGGTAAGGCGGACTTCGTCCAAAACATCCACCCTATCAATCAAAACCGGCGCACGGTTGCCAAAAGCGCAACCCATAGCGATTTGCGTCATCGTGCGGCAAATCCAATTTTCGCTTTCCGAGCAGTTTAGCCCGGCGATGCGCTCGTTGTCGCCAAATAAAGTCGTGCCTTTGTCAATCTGCACTTTATAACCGAAAAACTTGCTGATATATTCCAGCCACTTGACTAACAAGCCCATTCCGCTTTCGGACAACTTCGCGCTGACGGTGCCGCCCGGCTTCATCGTTGCGGCGATGTTAGCGGTGCGCTCCGCCGCCTTGTGCGCGGCGGCGGCTTTTTGATAAGCCGATATTTTGGCGGCTTTATCGCGGGCGGCGGTTAGGTCGTTTTCGGCGGCGGCGATTTTTTTAGCGCGCGCGTCTTCGCTCTCGCCCTTTGCGGCGGCGGCGAGTTCCTTTGCGGCATTAACCGCCGCATCGTGGTCTCGTTTCGCTTGCTGAAAATCATTATTGGCTTTTAGCCAACCGCCCTTATGCCATTCCTCATTTTCTTTTTGGCATTCTTTCAGAATCAATTTGGCAATGCGTAATTCTTCCGCAACCGCCCTACCATCTTCCGTAATGCCAGCGATTTTTTTGGAGTTGTCGTATGCGCCGATTTTGGCAAGTTTGTGTCCGGATGTCGTTGTTTGCACAACGACATCCTTGCCGCAATGCGGACAAGGGCAAGTTTGTGGCGTTTCTTTGTAAAAGGCAAGGGACTCGCGCAATTTTTTTATTTTAGTGTCAAGTTTGCGGACTTTCTCATCGCACAAACGGCACCTTTCATCACGCTCGTGGCTCTCCTTGTTTGCCACTGCAAACGCTTTCTCCATGTCATCGCGCAGTTTTGCCAAATCATCGCACTGCGCGGCTAACTCGCGCAACGATGCCAACCGCCCTTCGTCATAGGCGGTTATCATCTTTGCGCTATCGGCTTGTCGTTGTGCGGCGGCGACTTCTTGCTGCACATCTTCAATAGATAGATGCCGCCATTCGTCTAACCACTCCGGCGGCGTCCAATTTGCCGCAACCTTTTTGCCATAGGCAAGCGACTCGCCGACAGCGGCAACGGCGCGGCGCCAATCCGCTTTGCGGTCGCGCGCTTGCGATTCGTAATGCTCTATCGCACCATCCACTTTCATTTCTTTCATCCGCCGGTATGCTTCGGCGGCGGCTTTGTATTGCGCCGACTCCGGGTTGTTAGCATTCTCCGGTTTCCAATCCGCCATCCCGCGAAAGACGGCGGCGATAAAAGCCGGTTCGTCAATGCTGACCTCGTCAAAGATTTTTACATAATCCTTTTGCCCCCATGTCGTTGTGTCGGCAAGCCCCGCCATTACTTTGGCGATTTCCGGGTTTATCTCAAAGCCGTTAGTGATGGTTGCCGCAACGGATTGCCCCGGTATTATCTCAACGCACCAATGCTCGCCGAGCCGGAGTTTGGCGCGCGCATTCGGCGATGCGTTGTGTCCGTATGCGCCCATGCGGGTTTTGACAACCTTGCGCGGGTTGTTGTTTTGCGTCAAGCATGCGCCGAGCGCCAAAAGGACGCTGGACTTGCCCTGTGCGTTGCCGCCGACAATGCGAACGACAAGCCCGTGGTCATTCGGGTTTTGATAGACAAACTTGCGGATGCCGAGGAAGTTGATGATTCCGATATCCATGATTAAAAGGGGATGTCGTCCGGGTTAGCGGGGTTCGGGGTGGCGGGGGATTGCTCCTCTGCCGGTTTTGCCGACAAGTCCGGCGGCGGCGCGTCTTTATTCGCTTGTGCCGGTGCCGCGGGCTTTGGCTCGTCTTTTGTCGGCGGCGTTGGCATTGCTGTCATCTCCATCTCCGGCGGCGGGTTGGGTGTGTTTGGCGGCGGTGTCGCCGGTTGCGCCGGGCTGACTGCGTCTTTTGTCGGGTCATAGCCAGCGATAACTTCGCCTTCCAAATCCCCGGCGTATTCGCGGATGGCGACAGGCAAAAAGGGAATAGTCCGCTTGAAGGCGGTCTTCTCGGCAAAGATGCGCGGGTTTTTATCCCACTTATCCCTTTGCAGTTGCCGGGTGTAATCCGTGTGCGCATTATCGCGGGCGGCGGCGAGCCACTTGTGCGGGACGAAGTGCGCGTCCGTCACGCCGTTGTATTGCCACGATATTACAACGCCGCGGATATCGCTGAATTTGATATCCGTATTGACATTTTGGCGTTCGTATTCCGTGCCTTTGTCGTCTTTTTGGATTATCGTATCAACGGATTCGGCTTTGTCCGGCATCTTCGGCGCGTGATGTATCTTTATCTGCTTGCCGGTGGCGGTCAATTCGGTGGAGATGGAGAATTCGTCTTCCCACAAAACAACGATGGGATGATACAACAAAAACCCTTCCATCCGCGAGCAAAGCGCGGCAAGTCCGCGATAGTAAAAGTCCGCCGCGGGCGGGTTGTATTCGCCCTTATTGTTTTTGGTATTATACGGCGCGCTGAAAAATATGAAGTCGCCGGTGAAGGGGAAGTCGTGCGCGGCGAATTTCAGCAGAGCGACCTGCGTCAGCCGTGCCGTCTCCGGGGCGGCTAATGCATAAGTCGTCAAATCCGGTTTCATGCGGAAGTTGTGCATTGCGCGCGCGAAGAATCGGTGCGCCTTTTTTTCGTCGCCGTGGCATTCGGCGACGACGACCTTGAAAAAGGACGGCGTGAGGACGCGATTCTCAATTGTCGCCTCTTCTTGTTGTGTGGTTGTTTCTGTCATTGTGTCTCCTTTGTAATCGGGCAGAAGTCAGTCCCATGCGCCCGGCAAAAGTTCCGGGAGCATAGGGCGGATGATGGATTGGCGTGCGTGGCATTGACGCCGCGGCTCCATAAGTTATTCCATTGTGTTTCGGCGATGTCGGCGGCTTGACCGGCGGCGGCGGCGCAGTCGCCATAATCCAACGGATAAATCTTTATCTCCGTTGTCTTTGTCTTCATCGGCTTGCGCGGCACTATGACAATCATAGCGCCCTTGTCCGACTTTGTCGCTTGACAATACGCGCCCATTTGCGGGGCGAATGATGGCCCGGCTTGGCGGGCGGTTGTCTTTATATCAAACACCATCCCGCCAGCGATGCGGTCGGGCGTGCCTGTTATCTTTTTGCCGTTTATCTCGGTCTCTACCGCAACTTCCAAAATCGCATTTTTGCGCCAATTGGGGAACTTGCGCTGAAAGCAGTCCATCATCCAGCGGAGTTGCACAATGCCGTCATTCAGAGTCGGCGTTGCGGCATCCGGCGCGAGCGGGTGATTCTCTTCGGCTTCGCGCATGATGAATTCACTTTTATCGGCATCGCCGGTCTCGGCAAACTTATGCAATGCCGTGCCGATGACGGTAGCAATGTTTAGCGCCGGGTGGCGGCGCGGAATGCCGTAATAGTCGGCGGTCTCGCCCGGCAACAGATTGACAAGCCCGCGGCGCGGGCAGTCCATAAAAGTCGGCAATGCGCTTGCACGGAGCGGCGGAAGGTTCGGCGTTGTCATCGGGCGGACGGCATCAAGGTATCGTCTCGCCGGTTCTGTTGTCAATGCCGCCCGCGCCCTCTTGGTGCGGTGTCTCATAATCCGCCCTTTTGTCTTTGCCTTCCGGGTCAAATGCCGGTAATCCTTTGTGCTTTACCCCGCCGCCCCTTCTATTCTTTGCCATTATGTCGGCGATGCCAACTTTCGGCTTTGCCGCCGTTGTATTGGTTGGCGTGGGATTTGGTTGAGGCGCGGCGGCAGCCACCGGCGGCGGTGCCGTTGCTACCGGAGGCGGTGTCGCATGTGTCATGTGCGGCGGCAAAGCATCATCAGGCAGATTTGAGGTGGTGGAGTCCCCATTCTGATTCAAAAACGCTATCGCCGCGTTGATAATCTGCTCGCCGCTCGGCTCCTGCCCTTTGTTGTTGAAGGTCAGAATCGTTTGGATTTTCAACAGCCACAGGAAGAAAAACGCCGAAGCCCGCGGGTTCTTCCACATCCACAATTCCTCGGCGCCGCCGGGGTCAATCCGCGCTATGTGCTTCCATGTCATTCCAAGTTGCGAATAAAAGAATGCCTGCGTCTTTCGCGCTTCTTGCGCGATGAATTCCGAGTAGTCCATTTGCCAATTATACCACAACCGAAGGCGGTTTTTACCATTTTCTAACATTTTTATAAAAAATGACGGATTGTGTGGTATAATTACGGAATGGCTGGACGGAATAAAGCGAAACGAATACCAAAAAAGGCAAGAGACGATGCTTATAGACAAGCGATTGCCGGTGGGCAGTCGCTTGCCGAGTTTGCGCGGGAGAAAGGCGTGGATTATCAAGCGGTCATCTATGTATTGAATGGCACGGTGTATGGCACACACGGCAAGGGATATGCCGCCGCCGTTGCGCTCGGTTTGCGACAATAGCAAAAAAACATAGTATTTTGCCGCCAAAGTGATATAATCGGCGGTATGGGGAAAGCGAGCAGAAACCGCGCCGACAAACACAATCTCATCCCGGTAGTCAAGGGCAGGGGAAAAAGCGATGTAATGTCGGTGCAAGAGGGCGCGGCAAGAAGTCGCAAGTTGGGAGAAAATGCGGCGGCGGCTGGCCCTTATTCGGACGCGCACTTTCGCAAGCACGGCAGCCAACTCGTCCGCCGGGACGACGGCTCCACGATGGAGATTAAGAGCGATGGCAGGCGCATCATCGGCAAGGGCGCGCCGATGTTTAACAAAAACGGCTGGATTGTTTATGTTGCCTATGAAATGCAAAACAATGGCCCCTTTGATGCGGCGAAGATGGCGCCGGTGCCGACCGGCGAATTGTTTTATGAAAAGCGATTGAAAGAAGCGGCAGAAACCGGCGGGAAAGCATTGGGCGTGCCGTTGCGGGATAGTGAAATGTGGTTATACGGCGTTGGCCCTGATTGGGAAGGTGGTTATCGCCGTAAGATGGAGTTTTTTCGGTTTGTGCTAACCATCAATAAGTTGGAAGTATCCAATGAAAATATGTCAAACTTCCAAGACGCGCTGGAATTCTTTGCGTCCCATTGGCGTAAGATTTTGGGAATGCCGGATGATGATGGTTTGCGCGAGAATGTCAATCAATCATCTAAACCGCACTTGGACGGCGGCGTTAATGATGATGGTGGGCAACTTGACGATATACCCGGATAGAAGTTATGGAAGGGGGCAACGACATAAGAACCATCACCCAAATGCGCGGCAAGGTGGATGAGGTAATCCAAGAGAAATTGATTGGCTCCGAAGGAACCAAAGGCAAAAAGGCGGCGGCAACCCGCATGGCGTTGGAAAAGCGCATCGCCGAAATGGGCTTTAACCAAAGGACAATTGAATATGAGAACCACCACGCTTGCCAGATTGATGAGCGATTTTGGGACGGCACTCTAACGATAAGCGACCAAGCCGGGCGGATTGCGCCCGCCCTGCGGGACATGCAGGTTAATATCATCCGCCCCGCCGGGGAATATCTAAAAGGCGCGCTAAAAGTTAACTCGCCAGAGGGATATATTGAAATCGCCGGGCAGGGCGGATTTGCGGCGGCACCCGGCGGCGAGATATTGATGCAGATTCAGAATGAGTTTGATGCGCGCCTTGTTGCGGCAATGGCACAGTCCGAATTTGACCTTCACCGCGAACGCGCAATTGATTCAGCAGTCGTCACCGGCGTTGGCTATGTGCATGTTATGGTAAAGCCCGCTTTTGACGGTCGGCGCTTGCGGTTTGCCGCAGAAAGTTATGACTATAAAAATGTGCTTGCAGACACCGGCAGCCGCGATATGGACGATGCCGAGTTTGTTTTTTTGCTGAAAGAAATGGACTTGATGACGCTGAAAGCACACTACCCGGATGCGGAAAAAATGCGTAGCGATGGAATGTTGTTGAAAAATCTATCGCGAGATTATGTGCAAACAACTTCATCTTTGTGGGAATGGAATAATTTTAGAAGTTCTAACGCCCAATTATTCAGGCGGGGCGGAACGACCGAACGCCCGCGCATAATCTTCGGCATCGGGTATTTGCGCGATGTTGTCCGTGTCAATGGCATCGCCCGAAAAATCTATCTGCAGGTTGTCTTTGCCGCCGATTCTAATTTTCAGAATGTCATGCTATTGAAAGACCCGGTTTGGATGGGAGCAGGGAAGCCGCCGGTTTGCCGGTTATACTATGAGCGCAACAAAGCCACCGGACTTCATTACGCGCCGATTGTCCGCGACAGGGAAAAGATAGCGCGGCAAATAACCGCGATGGCGCGAAATGTTTTGCCGACATTAGCCAGCCGCGGTGTCAGAATAACCGACCCAAGCGGACAATCGGACGAAACCCTTATGAATAACATAAGGAGCAAAATATCCCAAACAACTTTCGTCATCGCCACGCCGCCCGGCGCGGATATTGAAGTGCTTGACTTTAAGAACGATGCCAAAGCATTGATGGAAGGCATAAAGTTATTCACCACATTAGCCGGTAATGCCGGGGCAAATATCCATCCGGCATTACTCGGCGGCGGCGATGGCACCGTTGAAGCCGCGTCCGCTTTTGAGGGTTTGCGACACGATGCCCTATCCAGCATAAGCACATTCCAGCGCAACCTTGACAGGGATGTGACCGAATATGCCAGCAATCACATGCTATCTATGATTGAGCAGTATAATGGGTGGATAGCGCCGCTTGCGCGCGTGGCAAACAACAAGTTAATAACGCTCGGCAGCGATGGCGATTATTTGATAGAAAACAACTCGGCGCTTTTTCATGTGCGCGCGGTAAAACGCGATATGGTTTTTGGCGATAAAAACCATGTGCAGTTTATGGGAATGATAGCGCAGCGAGCGGAAACATTTACGCAGGCGCTTGCGTTTTATGCGGTAATGTTGCGCGGCTCGTCAATACCGGACAAGATGTCAATGGTCAATTCGCTGAAAAGCATAATCATGCAAGACCCGAATGTGCCGCTCATTACCGATTTATTCACCGAACAGGAATTGCAACAAATCAAACAGATGAAACAAGCGCACTCGCAACAGCAAACCCAAGCGATGCAAATGGAGATGGGCGACAAGCAGGCGGACATCGGCGTTAAACACGCAACGGCGCAAGAACTTATGGCAAGGGCGCAAAAGCCGTCTGATAATGCTAAAATAATGGAGTTGAAGCAAGCCCTCGGCGATATCGCCGCGGCTTTTGCCGAAGCACAAGGAGTTCCGATTGACACTATCTTAAGTGGATTCGGCAAACAACAACAACAACAACCACAACCGAGAGGAATGTAATGAGCGAAAACAAACACCGCACCGCCGACCAAATCCAAGCCGACAAAGACGCGGTGATGGATAATTTCGGCGAAGAGAAAATCACCGTTGCCGAAATGCGGTCGCAAATCAAAGTGCTTGACAAGGAGATGACCGCCGCGCACACCGCCGAACTCGCCGCCGAAAAAGCGAAGGGCGAGACGAAAGACCAAGAAAGCGCGAAAGCCGAATACAATCGGCGGTTTGCGGCGGCGATGAAACCCATCCACGAAAAAGCGAAGGAACTTGCCAAGCGCATTTATGGCGAAGATGATATCGCCAACAATCAAGCGCTTGCCAAAAGCGTTTTGCAAAACATTTCGGAGGCGATTGTCAAACGCAGCGGCGCGGCGCCCGATGACCCCGCCGCCGTCCTTATCTTTTTGGAAAGCAATCCGGCTTCCGTGGATGAAGTCGTTGCGGCGGTGCATAAGGACATTTACAAGTCCGCCGACAAAACCGCGAAAAAGAAAGGCAGCAAGCCGGAAGACCGGGATAAAGATGTCAAAAAGGCGAAAGATAACGACACGCCGGAAGGTGGCAATCCGCCCGATGGCAACCCCGGCATGAGTGAAGAGCAAGCCAAATTCGCCGATGACATAGTTAGCGGCAAGGCAAGTTCCTCATTCACCGCTGGCGGCACTCAAAGAGATAAAGTCAGAGATGCGCTTGTCATTGGGCGCATGATGTCAAACAACAGCGACGCCGCCGATGGAGACGATGGGTGATAAGGGAATGCATGCCGCATTTTTTCAATGCGACAAATTCCACTTGGATGCCCCGGCTTTGATATTCCGCGCCGGGGATGCGCACATTGTCTTCCGCGAGCGGCGGCGGGTTTATGGCTTTTTGGTTAGCCGCCATTTGATAGTATCCGGCTCGGCTTGGATTGATAGTGCGGTGTTGAATGTCGGCGGACGGCATTATGAAGTCGTTGCGGACACCGGCAAAAGAGCAATAAAGATAAAGTCGCCGGACGGCGGTGTGCGCTTTGACAGAATATCAAAAAACGGCGATGAGTGTTTTGTTGGCAGCCGGGACGATAAAAAAATAACTATCACAAAGACAATAGACACAAGGATATTTTTGGATGTTGTCATCGGCGGCGTCAAAAACGAGATTATCGTGGTGCCTGACGCATTGTTGGAATTTGACGGCGGCACGGCGCGCGTGCGCTACAAGGATGATAAAAATGGCAGTTGCCGGTTAGGGCTGGAATCGGATACATTACTGATAAGCGGAGAAGTTAGCACACAAGGGCGCCGTGCGGCATCAAAGTGGGCGATAAAAAAAATTATGCAAATTGTGTAATTTTTGGTATTTTTGTGATAAACTGACAAACAAATGGCGCGATGAACGCGCCCGGAGAGCCAGAGATGGCTGGCAACTTTACGATTGGCGAAGTGTTTTATGGGCGGGAACTGACCCAATGGAACGCGATGCAACGCTGGAACATGGCGATGATGGCTATGCCGAATGAGGATAGCCGCCTCGGCTTCTTCTCCAAACACGGCATGGTGGAGCAAACGGATATCATGCAGAAGTCCGATGCACCGATTCAAATGGTTCGCGGGCTGGAAGGCGGCGGCAAGCAGATGACGATATACCTTCGCGGGTTTTTGTCCGGGGAACCTTCGCTCGTGGATGCGGACGGTTATGCACCGCCGGATGACAACACGCGGCGCACACTCCCGCAAACGGAGTTTTCGTTTCAATGCACCGAGTGGTATGGCCCCCCGCTGTATAGCGCGACATTCAAGCAGTCGGCGGATGCTTCCACAAGTATCGTTGGCGACTACTACCAAGCCATCAGCGATTATATGGCAAATCTGCAAGATGAGTTAGCGGTTATTGTCCTTTCCGGTTTTCGCGGCGAAGGGCAGACGAACCGTGTATTCAATCGCCAGAATGCCACACCGAACCAAAATGCGCAGTCGCAAGTTGCCGGATTTACCGAATTGATGAAACAGATTAATGCGGTCAATACGATAACCGCGCCGACTCGTCTTTTCTCCGGTCAAAGCGCGACATTGTCGCCAAACGCCGCACTAAACGCCGCAGGGTTTTTAGACCATACGGCGGACTTCAATTTGACCTTGCCAAAACTGACGAATATGCAAGCATATCGCGCCAACCAAAAGCAGGGTTATGCAGATTGGGATTTGCGTCCGGGGACATTTACCATTATGCCGGACGAATCAAATGGCGAGAAAGTCCGCAAGGAAGGGTGGACTCTCATCGTGTCGCCGGAAGTTGCCCGCGATATGAAAAACTCATCCGGGACGCAGAATTGGTATAACCACCAGATAGCGGTAGCCGCCGCGCAAGCATACAAAACCGGCATTCCGACCGGCGTTGTCGGCATGTATTCCGATACTACGATATTGGAATATGAGCGGTTGTCTAAATATTGGGCTGGCGCTTCGGCGGATGTGCCTGTTGTCCGGTGCTTGATGATGGGCGCGCAGTCGCTTGTCTTCGGTTATCAAGGCAAGAGAATGCCGGAGAAGTTTTTGCCGCGCGGCAATAACAAGATGCGGCACGCCATAGAAAATTGGGGGACGCCGTTTGAGTCGTGGATATCCGGGCATGATAGTGAGCGTAATGCTTCGCTGCAGTATTGCTTCAATTTGGGAATGAAAAAGGTTCAGTTTGAAGGCCCGAACTTCGGCGGACTGCAGGACAGGGGCTTAATCGCTTGGGACTTTTCATTCAGCGGCTCAAAACTTTACGCATAACACAAGGAGAAACAAATGCCCTTATTTACCACCAACCAAAAAGGCGACTCGCCGAAAGGCATCCCGGCGATTTATCGCCAGCCGGTCGTCTTTCACATGTCCGTCTCGCTGGCGGATGCCATCAACGAAACCCAAACCTCGCCGCGCTTTGCCGCGAACGATGTTATGGAATTGATTTGCCTCCCGGCGTGGGTGGAAGTCAAAGGGATATCCATTATCAAGTCGGCGGCAGTGTCCGCCGAGTTGAGTATTGGAATATCCAATGGCGACCCCGGCGATTCGGTATTAGCCAATCGCACTTTGGGGACAACCTACGGCGCAATCGGCAACAATGCCACGGAATACAACTATGCGGGGATGACAAAACTTCGCCCGGCAGCCGACCGCGAGAAAAATCGCGCTCTGTCTTTGTTTGCTAACGCGGCAAGCGGCGCAAATGAAACGGCAACTCTGACGATATTGATAGAGGCGTTTAATTTCAGCCCGGCATTGGGCGGGGTTTCGCAATGATGCCGGGAACTGACAGCGGCGATGCCGTTTTGGTTGCTTTTGCCGCCGATGAAGGCGGCAACAGCGTATCGCACACGCTCACTTTGGAATTCCCCACGGAAGACGGCAAAGGCACCGAGCAGAAAAAGTATAAGGTTGCTTTTGTCCGCGACCCGCAAACCGGTCAATGGGTCTATCCGTTGTCCGATAAGGAAAACCTGACGGATTTGGAACAAGCCATACTCAACGAATTCGCCCGACAGGAGATTTTGATACCGGAAGATGCCGAAGGCATTCAGAACGGTGTCAAGGTAATGTCGCGGGCGGATTTGGCGGCTGGTTCGCGGGATTACTATGCCAAAGTCATCGCAAAGATGGATGACATGCAATTTAAGAATTGGCTGAAAGGATTGCGTGATGTCCGTTATTTTGAGGCAGCGCGCGCCGCGCTCGGCAGCATCGGTGAATATGACAAAGTCGCACAAGTGAAAGCGTGCCAAGCGGAATTCATGGAAGCGAACAAGTTTATCGCGGAAAAAGAAAAAGAAGCGCAAGCGGCGCACGCGCCGGAACCAGCGGAGCCAACACCGCCGCCCGCCGCCGCCGCCGTAGCGCCGACAACCACGCCGCCGCCGACAACGCCGGACACGCCGCCGCCGTCTTTTACTACAAAGACAACTGCGGAAATAATCGCAGAGGTGAAAGCGAACCCGGAAGGCATGACGACAAAAACCGGCAATCCGTCCCGCGCACACATAACGGCTTTTGCCGGGCGCCCTGTTGAAGACGCGGAATTTGACGAGATAAAAACGGCGTTGGAAGAACCCGCCGAATAACCGGCGATGGATAGCGTCCCCGCCGTCCGCCTCGGTTGGCTTATCGCGCAGATTCGTTTGCTGATAAGCGACCCGGCAGAAGCCGGAGAAGTTGGCACCGGCGGCAGTGCGCGGATAAAAGACGAAGAAATCGCCGATATCGCATTTTCGCAGATGCTCGCAATGCCAACGGAGAATGCGGGGCATTTTAATTCTGTTTTTGGCGTCTTCAAGGAAGAAGGCGAGGATGGCGATATATCATCGTGGGCGAAGTGGGTTTTTACTAACTTCCGCATTCCGGCAAACAAGCCGGATATAGACCCGAATGCCCGCGATGATGAAGATTATCCGCTTACGCCAATCCCGCCGAACGAGATATGGAACTTGCAAAAGCGGATACTAACCGTGCTTGGCTTGCGCGATACGCAGGTTGCGCTGGATAGGCATTTGATATTGACCGGCGCCGGACATGGCGCGCTTTTGGCTGCCAGCGGTAGGACGGCGCAGAAGTAGCCATGCCCGGCGAAATGCAGTCATATAAGGGGCTGACACGATTATTCGCCTCTGATTTTGCCGAACAACCGGATTCGCCGGATGTTGAACGCAACCTGCGCACGGCGGTGCGAAACCTGTGCAAGGAGATGCCGCTGATAATGTTTGACAAGGTCGGCTATGACCGCACCGATGACGGCATCTACACGCTGACGCACGATGGTTATGAGTTTATCAGCATCATCCATTTTCTTATCGGCATCGGCGAGGGCGATAACGAGTGCCTTTATAACGCGGCGGGCGCGGATTTGATACGGACAATCCAAGAGGGCGATAACGATACGACTTTGGTCTATTTGCGCGACACGAGAAGCCTGCCAAAGCAGACGCGAGTGCGGCTTTACTTCTCTTTCAAGTGCGCGCCGAAGGGTGATAGCACGGAGTTCCCGGCAGAAATCCGGGTTAAGCATTGGGAGTTGATTCGTTATGGTTTGCTTGCCGAGATGGGGCGGTTTGCGTGGATGCCAAAAGGCGCGCCGACTGATTATTGGCGGATGAAGTTTGAGCAGACACTCATGCGGGAGCGGGCGCAAAAGGGCGGGGCGATAGCATCCGGCGGAGTGGCAAGACCGTGGATTGGCGGGCGCGGCGATAGGTTTGATGACATTGCCGACGAAAACTATGGCGGCGATTTTGGCGATTATTAACGATGAGTATAGAGTCGCAAATAATCACGCTTGGCCCGTTTTCAGGGTTATCGCCGAAGACGAGTGATGCGATGGCGGCGAATGGGGTAGCATCTGTTTGCCGTGATTTTTTTGTGCGCGGCGGCGGTCTTACGCCAATGAAAGAGCCGAAGTTGTTGGATAGCGGAGTGATTGACGGCGCCGCGGCGGGCGGGTTTATCTTTCGCCCATCCGACAAAAAGGCAGTTTTTACCGCCAATCCGATAAACCAAATGCTTTGGCGCGAAGAGCGCATTATCGCCAGCAGTGTATCCGATATCCCGCGGCAGATTGATGCCGCCGCATTTTCGGCTACGCACGAGCAACAGGTTGGCGTGAAAGTTTGGACTAACATCGCAACATTTAATAATGGTAATCATACTGCAAATGGATTAGCACAATATTCATCCGCAAATACGGCACATATCTTATGCGTTAATAACACTGCCGCAAGTGGCAGTGCGCCGGATTGGGCGGTCATCGCGGCAGATGGCAATAACTACCGATTACGCTTTACCGGCACATTACCGACAGGTGCAACCGGCACAGCAACCGGCGCCATAACAACTCCGGAGATGATAGCAGGTTTAACTTGCGTTCAATTTGGCGGCGGCTCCGCAATGCTATCGGGGTTTGGGGGGGGGGAAATTTCACAAGACGCACCCGGCGAATGGATAGTAGAGCGCGAAGACGAAGTAATGAGGGATGTCATTTCGCCGTTGCGCTTTATCCCGCCCGGAGCGTCATTTAACACTCCGCCGACTTTGGCGGCAGTGCCAATATTGACTGATGGCACGGAAACAGCCGGGACTGCCAGCGACCCGGATATCAATTATGCGGCGACATTCGTTAACAAATGGGGCGATGAAACAACGCCAATATTCCTGCCGCGTGATGAAGCCGTGCGCGAGCCGGTGTCAGCCGGAATAAAACTCACCATATCCGGCATTGTCAGAGCAAACATAAACGGCGCGATTGCCGTCCGCTTTTATCGTCAATCTACATCCGGGAGTTCATACTTCCAAATATCCGGCGATGTTGCAATACCATCCGCCGGGACAACGGTGACGAAAACTTATGCCGCCGCTATACCCGGTAATCCAAGCGCAAATCCGCCGGTGTTGCCGACTTTCTCGGCGCAAACTAATACCCTGCTAATCCGCCTTTTTACCGGCGAGGCAGGAATACCATTAGCCGGTGATGCATCCGTGCCGGAATCAGACGAAGACGGCGGACTGCAAAAGATTGTGGCAATGCCCGGCGGTTTTCTTGCCGCGCATTCGGATACTTGGATTTGGTTTTCGGCAGTCGGGCGCCCGACAGTATGGCCCCGCGAGTATCGCATTCGCATCGGCGGCGGCGCAAAGATACAGACGATAGAGCGAAGCGTTGATTCGCTTTATGTTTTTGCCGATGGCAGCCCGCCGGTTATTATCACAGCACAATATCCGCAATCGCCATTTATCACATTCTCCGAAGTCCCGTGGTATTGCGTTAGCGGCGGTAGTGTTATCAATACCGGTCATGGCTTATTTTATGCCAGCCGCTCCGGTATTGTCGTATTGTCCGGCACCGGCGGGCGGTTGCTAACCGATGGAATGTTTGATGCCGGAAGTTTTGCCAAATACATAACGAATATCCCGCGCGCGGCGAGTGCGGACGGCATTTATTATTTGTTTTCGGCGCATGCCACCTTGATGATTGACACGCAGGGCAGCGGCGGCTTGCAGTGTGTGGAGTTATCGGCAATAATGAAAGATGCCAAACACGATGCAGGGAAGTTATACTTTATCAATGCCGGTTGTTTGTGTGAGTTGTTTGGCGGCGATGACTACTTGACCGGCGAATGGTTAAGCCGCATATTGAAATACGCCCATCCGCAGACACCGGCGGCGGTGCAAGTTTTTGCCGACTACGCAGAGACAACGATAACCGAACACTTTGGCGGCATCGGCAGCGCGGAAGTTGGAGCAAATGTTATCGGCGGCGGCGATGTGATTGTTGATAGTATCCAGCAACAAGCGAGGACGCGGATTGGATTGGAATCGCCGAGCGGCGGCGCGTTTGACGACATAACATTTTTCAATCCGCAGGCGAAAACGAGCAAAGCCGGGCGGCGGTTTATTGACGAGTTATGCGTGCGCGTTAGATGTAATAATCCGGTTCGCAGTATATCAATCGCGCCAACACGCAGCGCATTGCGGGCGGCGCCATGACGCAGAAATATGAAGGAATGCCGCTTACCGATGAGGCGGAGACGCAAGTTCCGCGGCTGGTGCGTAATTTTGGCAGGTTGATAAATGAAACGCCGGCAGATATACCAAATCCCGCCACGGCAACAACGGCGGAAATCGCCGAGAAGGTCAATCAGATTCTTCGCCACCTGCGGGGGGCGCAGTAGAATTTGGGAATGCTTCTTTCGCAAAACCATCGCCCCAAGTTTTATCCATTATTTTGGCGAGTTCTGGGAAAGCGCATGTTGAACCGCCCGCCTGACAAGGACTACTGCCAGATGCCCCGCCGAGCCGCGCCGGTAGTCCGTCTTTCAGTTGCTTTTCGCGGTTGTCCCGCTCAATCTTGCGCTCCACGATTAGTTTGGTTTGGCGATGGATTGCCTCGCCGCCGTAAATAATCCATTCGTTATCCCCCGCCGGAATGGAATATGTGTGTCCGCCGATATTGACGCGAATGCGCCCGGAGCGGTCTTTCGGCTTCCCGGCAATTTCGTAATATTTTAGCAGCACTTTGGTCGCGTTTATGGAGTTGGCATTCATGCCAATCATAAACTTGCCGCTCTCGGCAAGCGCCGCGAGTTCATCGCCGCCGTATTCCTTTGGGATGCTTTTGATAAACTCGGCGATAAGTTTTCGGACTTCTATCATATCCACGAGTGTGCTTATCACCATTTCCAGCACGGCGTTCGGGTCTTTCGCCGCCAATGATGCCATCTTGTTGCTTGACATAAGAACCGGCGGCGCCGACTCTGTCATCTCGCTTTTTGGATTACCCGCTTCTTGTGTCTCGTCGGTATAAAGCCCGGACAAAGGGTTATCATCCGGCGGCGGTGCGGTGTCTGTCATGCTTCGGTAATTATAGCACTTCCTTCTCCAACGGTCATGCCATCCTCTTCTGCTTTGCCGGAATCAGAAAACGCCCATTTCCCGCCGCTGCCCTCAAATATCCCCGGCGATTCTTGGTATGCTTGCGCGAGGTGTTGGAATGCGGAATACAAGTGATTCTCCGGCGCGGAGCGCGGCAGTTGCATTAGGTATGTTTTTGATGCCTTGTCTAACTCCTTGCGCACGCTGGTTAGGTCGCTGATAAGCGGGACGAGTTTGGCATTTATTTTCACATGCGCGCTAAACCGGCGCGAAAGAACAATCCCTTCCATCGGGCGCATCTTGCCGATTTTTTTGATGTTGTGAATGCCGATGGTGCGAAAGAATGTTTCTACGGCGATATCCCGCTGCCCGGTTAGAAAGCGCGCTACTTCGTTTTTGATACCGGCATCAAACGGCAGGACGAATTGGCTGACGGTATAAGATTGTTGCCGGATGCGCTCAATGAAGTGGGATATATCTACATTCTTTTCTTTGTATGCGTCAATAATGTGGATGAATCCGCTGGAATCAAGTTGCGCGGCGATGTATGCGGTGTGGTCGTTTTTGCCGAGGTCAAAAGAAACGATGCAACCGTGTTCTTTTGTCGGCAGGTTGATAATGCGCTCTTCCGACTTCATCAAGCGCATTTGTTCGGACATGACGAATGCATCGTTATCGGCAGAAAAGAAGTCGGCATAGGTGCCGGGATGCTCGTGCCGCATGCGGATAATATCGCCCTGAAAGTCGTTTATCAGCGTAGATATCCACCAATTCTTTTGCTCGGTGGTTAGCGTTGTGTCGGAGTCCTTCTCCACCTCGTCAAAATGCTCCTCGTAAATCGGGCGCAGTTCATGCACGCTATTCTCTACGACATTTTGCGGCTTGCTGTGCCATCCGATAAAATGCAGGTCAAAGGACTTTCGGTCAAGCCCAAAGCCGTTTATTTGTTGTTGCCGCGCCCGATTGCAAATCTTGTAGTAATCGCCTGTTGGCCCGAAAGAAGTGGATTCTATGATAAGCGGTTTATGCTCTCCGGCGGCAAACCACGACTCCCGCTGCTCTTTTGCCTTCTCCATATCGCGGGCGGATACTTTGGCATATTCCGTTATCAGCCCGAAGTCCGGGTTTTGTCCGCGCGGCGATTGCATGACTTCAATAAAGCCGTATCGCCGCGTTCCCTGCATAAGGGCGAGGCAGTCCTTTGATGCGTTATGCACTCCGGCGTGTTGCAACCACGGCGAATTATCGCGCACGCCGTGCAGTTTTTCTTCTATCGTTTTTTGGCATTCCTCTTCGGTGTAGTTGCAGATGCCGCCGCGGAATTGGCGCCCGGCAAAGAGCATAGCATCAATCATTAGCAACACCGCCCACATCGTAATACCGACTTGCCGCGCTTTGGCGATGATTATGCGCAGGGTTATCGGGCATATTTCTCCGGTTTCTTTGTCAATCAGTTGATTGATGACCGCCATTCCCATGCCATAACTCGGATAGAGGGCGTGGAATATATCCCATCCATATTGCGGCACGCCGCCGAGTTCGCGCAGGGTTTTATATTTGCCGCTGACGACATCGCGGATTGGATAAAGGTTTAGGAGCCGCCAGCGCGGGTCGGCGAGTGCCATGATGCCGACCGGTGTCTTGCCGTCCATTCTTTGCATGAATTCGCGGCATTCTTGTATGGATTGCGGCGGTTCTGTCTCCGGAATCGGCTTTGGAATTTGCGGCATTGTGTAATTATATGCTACAATAGCACAAATCGCGCGATTATCGCGTTTGGAATGTCCGGGTGACTCACTTCGCCTTGAAAGTTGCTAACGCAGACGCCCCGAAGGTATGGGTGCCGTCCTTGCGGATAATCCTTGACACCGAACTCGGCGGCTTCATCTTTCAACTGACGGCTTGGACTGGAAAGACCGGCACGCCGCCGGATGAATATGTCGGGCAGTATGTTGCCACGGCGGGCGGATGGACGACAGATAAGAGTTTGGCGGCGTTGATAACCACCGTTAACGCCGATTTGATATGGCGCGGCGATTGGCTTGCGGCAAACTCCTATCTCGCCGGGCAGATGGTAATGCATGGCGGGTTTTTGTGGATAGCGTTAGCGGTTGTTAACGCGAATCAACCGGCGCCCGCCGCCAACAATGCGGCGTGGGATAATATATCACAACGAGCGGCGGTAGATGTGGCGCGGTTATTGCCGTTGATAGCCGGAGTGCCAGATGGCAGTTCAATAACAACCGGCACCGGTGGCAATTGGCGGGCGGGCGAGCGGTTGATAAACCACAATGACAATCAGGGAGATACAAAGCGGATAAACTATTCCCGCGGCGATTTGGTTGAGTTCGGTAATGGCGCAGCAACGCGGATATTCCTTGTTGAGGGCGATAGACCTTTTAACGAAGAGCCGGGTAGTGTCGCAGGGGCGTGGTTTGAGATGCTAACAGGCACGGCATTGTCTAATCTATTGGCGGCGGTGGCGGTTAACACAAACAAAACGAGCAATGTCCGTGCCGATTGGCAGGAAGTTAACCCGCTGGCGCAGTCATATATTAATGGCAAGCCGACAGTCGGCAATATCGTCATCGGCTCGCTTTACAAATACTTCCAGCACATAGCAAAGCAGCGGAATATTGGCGCGGTATCGGTTGGCGATGCTGGCGCATTCTTCATTCCATTGTCGCAGTTAGGGAATAACGCGCTTGCGACAAGCGGCGATGGTTTGGTTTTGGATTTGTTTGCCGAGACGGATATGGTCGGCAGCATTCTAACCGGCGGGCAGAATATCTTCTCGGCGGAGTTTGACGGTCATCTGCTATTGAACTCATCCACCGGCGGCGAGTTAGAAGTCATCGTGCGCACCATCCACCGCTTTCCGGGGAGTAATCCGGCGGTTGCGGATATAACGACAGATAAAGCATTCCGCATTCCGGTGGGATTAGGCGCAAACAGCATCGGCTTGCGCGATTTATCAACAAACTCAATTCTACCGGCGGGGACGGCGGTGCCGGTCGGCAAGATTCAGATGAAGTTGATATTCAACTTGTATAACGCCAATCCGAACATGCACAACACGCGGATAGCCGGGACGATATCGCGCTTGCGCTTTAATGACAATGCGCGGGTGTTATTCACACAGATGAACCCGCCGGGCTTTGGATTAGCAGATAACAGCGTTGGCTATGGCAAATTAGCGGACGAAGTAGAGACATCCATAAAAGCAAGCGCGGCGCAGTTGGCAGACACGCCGTATCAGGCAAACGATTCCCTCGCCCTAACACCGGCGCAACTATCAACGACAGAAGTCGGTTTTGACGGCGGCGGCGGCAGTTTGGATAATGCGCCGAGTAATGCCGGCGGAGTGCGGGCGTTGCGGTGGGTATCACCACAAGATAGCGATTCTTCGGTGAGTAATCGGATAGCGGTTGCGTTCAATCTGTCGGCAAGCACGGCGGGAATAAACGCGATAGAGATTGATGGCGTTTTATACACGCTGGAAGTTAATGGTAATGACTTGACGGAGTTGCGCTCAACGAATAGCCGCGTTGATAATCCTTTCACAATCGGCACGAAGTCATATATCCGCTTTCGCTTGTCGGCGGATAATAGTTTTATCGGCGATAAGACGAGTGTGATACCGGCGGCGGTTATCAATCAGCAGTTATTCACGGACGACCAAGTGCGCTATGGCGGCGAGATATATCAGGCGCGGCGGAATATCAAACTGCCGAATGTGTTATCGGCGGCGTTGTTTGAGACGGCGTTAAATAACGGCGTTATGGGGATATTGACTTCGCGGGGGGATAACCCGCTGGCAAGCACGGAAGCGTGGGCGGCGGGAGTGCATCCTGTCGGCAAGATTGTTGTTAGCGATTCTGCGCGGTGGTTGTGTGTTGTTGCACGGACATCGGCGCATGTCAATAAACCCCTCAAAGACCGTGCCGGATGGGAAAAAATTAATGGGACACCATTACGCCAACAAATTTATAATGGCTCAGTATCCGCGCCGTCATCAAATAATACTTGGTCGGCAGATACTAATTTGGGCGGCAGTGGTTCAGTAGCAAACCCCGAATTTGACGATTACGATGACATAGAATTCTGCTCTTCTGACGGCACATACTCCGGCAGATGGCGGGTTTCTTATGTCGGATGGACTGGTTCTATTCACCCGGAAATTGCCTATTTCACACATATTGCAGAGGGAGTAATCCAGCATCGCAGCGACTCTTCCTTTCGCATCACCCGCAATAGCGGGATCGGCGTGATACAGATTTATTGCATCTTTGGCATTCGCTATTGATGTGCTACAATGGAGAAAAAAACAATGACAAAAACAAAACATTTCTTTACCATCGCCGCCTTTGTGTTGGCGGGGATATTTGCGCCGACCGTCGCCGCCGATGATTGGCAAGCGCAACCGATTACCGCAACCGCCGGGCTGGACTTGACGGCGGGGCAAGTTATCTTTTACTTCGGCGGCAACGATATACGGAGCGGCAAGGGGCAAGAGCAGTTTATCGGGCAGCCGTGGTTTTCAGCCAAAGCGTTTTATGTCAGCGCAAGTTTGCACGGCAATGAATTCTCATCATTCCACTTTGACGAATCCAGCATCCCCGCAACGCTAACTACCACAATCACCGCGTCAATTCCGCCAGAGGAGCAAGTTATCACCATACCGGCAACCGCCGAGATGACGCTAACTATTACGCCCTCGCCGACAACCCGCACTATCACAAATGTCGTAGCAACCGCAACCGCCGTCTATCATCTTCGCCGCATTGACGACCGCGGCTCTTGGCGCGCGCAATGGAAAGCAAACCACGAAGCCGCCAATGGCAACTTTATAACCACCAATATCGCCCACGATGACATTATGCGGATTTGTAAAACCGGGAATTATGACTGCCTGCTAAACGACAATCCGACTCGCCATACCGTTTATTACCACGATGGCGAAAAACGCCGGATTGACGAAGAGCGCCGGTTAGGTTATGCCCTTGTGGAGTCATTAGGACGCGGCAGATTACCAGCAAACCGCGGACAAATATCCCGCGCAGTATCGGTGATTGTATCGGCAGTTTATTATCGCAAGCATGCAACCAACCCCTACCCCGGACAACCGCCGCTTTACACTTCCCGCAGCCCATACAACGATGGCACCGTGAAATGGATTATCGCCGCGTTGAAGACAAAAGATTATGATGGTAATATACCACCGAATTGGGCGAACGCCCTTCTTACCGAATGGAAAAACCGATAATGGCACACGACAACTGCACCGCCGCCGAACTGCGCTGGATGGAAGACAATAACTACCGCTTTTGCGACATGTGCGAGGGCGGTGCCGCACCGGATAACCCCGGATGGCAGAAAACCCCCGCCTTTTGGAAAGACGGATTCCTTTGGGAATGCCCGGCATGCGTCAGCGAGCGCGCGCGCACAGCAAAGCGGGCGGCGTAATGGGCTTTTGCGATTACATAAAGGATTTGTTTGCAGGCGGCTATCGCCCGCCCAAAGACGGATGCAAACAATGCAAGGAATGGAAACCGCGCAAAGGCAAGCCGGATGACCGCGGATTTTGCAACCGATGCTTTCGCCCGACTGACGGTTGCCCGCAATGCTCCGGTTGGGAACAATCCCGCCGCACACTATCGCCGAATTGGGCGTATTGCAACGGTTGCGGGCGGACAGTCGCAGTCAAAGACGGCAAAGCCATAGCGGTAGCGGCGTAATGAAAATTGCCCTCGCCATCGTCTTTTTCATAATCGCAACTGTGGCGATTATCCGAGTCGGCATCACCGAAAACCAAAAGGCGGTGGACACATATCCGCCCGGCTCCGGCGGGTGCGAATGCGACTCGCAGGGCAACATCCTGCCCTACGGAATGGAATGGGGCGATGCCGCGCACCGCGAGTTTGAGAAGCGCGGCGCTATCAAAATCGGCGGGATATTCTTCGGTTATGTCGCGGCAATGATTCTGTTGGCGGTGGTGTAATGGAAGCCATCAGCAAATTCATCTTTGAGATAGAATCGTGGTCGGTTGTCATCGGCGGGATTATCGCTTGGCTCGGCGTGTGGGGCAAAAACAAATATGACAACCACACCGGCAAATGCCGCCGCGCCCCGGACAACGGCAAGCGGGCGGAATACCTGACAACCGCCGACAGCGAGAGCATCAAAGCACACAACGACAAACGCTACTACGAACTGCGCGATGCCCTGAAAATTATGGCGGATGTGCAGAATGAAAACTCCAAACACATCGCAGTCCTGTTAGAGCGCACGAAAGACAAAACCAATTAACCGATTGATAAACCGCGCCTTTGCCGCGCCGGAAGTGGCAAATTACCACATTCTACCCGATATTACCACTTGCAAAAGGGACGCCCTTTGTGTTATAATTGATTCAGTCAAATACCACAACAAGGAGAAAACGATGACTGATAACAACAGAACCCCGCCGGAGCAAATGCCGGTAGCATTCTTCCCCTGCCGCCGCGAAGACGAAAGGCGCAAACCCGATAACCGCCGCAAGCAGATTATCGGAATTGACGACCTTTGGACTTTGCGGGTGTTATCGCGCGACATGTCGCAAGGCGATTCTGTGTCATGGAAATCCAATCACGGACAGTCGGTCAGTTTTGCCAGCGAAGGGGAGATGAGAGACCACGCCACTACGGTTGCGAAAAACCGCCGGGATTTGGAATTCTCCTTTCAGAGCAACCACCAATCAGAGCGGCGCGAGGGCGTTGAAAATCGCAAGGACGGCAGCGAACGCCGCCAAAACAACACCGCCGATGAGTTTGGATTCGTGCGCGGCATTGCCAAATATGGCAAAAAACCACCGCATTATACGACAGACCCCTCACCGGCGATGAAGCCCCCGGACACGGATGAATGAAAAACGACCCGCGCATTGTTGAAGTCAGAGTCGCCGACCGCGCCGCCGGATACCGCGAAGCCGGGCTATTGCAATTGATAAATGGCAAATTCCGCCTTTGGTTTATCGCCGCCGATGGCAGTAGCACGGAGAGATTGTATGACGACAAGCGCGCCGCGCTGAAAAGAATGCGCGAGGTTGTCGGCGAATGGCTTAATCAGGCGGGCGGTTCCGTTTGGCGCGCGATAGAGACGGAAAATCCCGGCGAATTCAATTGCTATTGCGGCGACATCTACCCGGATGACGACAAGGACGGCATTGTCGTATGCGACAAGTGCGGCGATAGGCAGTGCATAAACTGCACAATGGGCGATGGCGCTTGCCAGCAGTGTGGTAATATAAACGCCGAATGATACACCCGCACGACATTCTCGGAGTGCCTTATGACTGCTCCGTGGCAGACGCAAAAATGGCGTTTAGGCGGCTGGTGCAAAAGTGCCACCCGGACAAAAACCCGAACGACCCGAAAGCCGCCGAGAAGTTTAAGATTGTCAAGTTGGCGTATGAAACCATCCGGGACGGATATACCGTGCAACAAGCGGCACCGCCGCCGCCGCAAGGCAACCATCCCGGCGGTTATAGAAGGGCAACGCCGAATGAAGTTGAAGAGTTGATTCGGCGGTATAAAGAACGCGCCGCACAACAACAGGCGGCGCAATCTTTTGAGCCGACAGGAGCCAATCACTATTACGGAGAACAACACGGCAACAGCCAAGGCGGCGGAAGTTTTTTTGGCGATATTTTTAGAAACAGACACGCAGGATGGGGGTGGAGACAGTCCGGTGAGTAATAACAAACGCAAGGCGCAACAACGACGCAACAACAAACTCGGCGCGCGCCGGGCGGCATCCGGGCGCAAACGCAACAAATCCAAAACGGCGATTACTGACGCATTCAAGGATGCGATACAGCAAGAAGTCGCAAACAGACACCACCGCGAAAAGCAGTGGAACAGACCATAAAACCGGTTTGGAAAATCGGCGCGATTGTGGTATAATTAAAAAAGTCGGAAGATGGATGAGGGAAGCAGTAATGCCCCCTGACACGCAAGACCCAATAATAAATAAGGCGTTTCATGTGGAAATTCTGCGTTTGTGGGGGGATTGTGAGTTTTTAGCATCCATCGGACGACCCCAAACCAAACATAAAACAAGGAAAAAAACATGAATGACACTACACAGACCCGCGAGGGCTACGCAGAGCGGGATAATAACCCGAAACCGGCGGACACCGCCAAACACGAGACCGCGCACGAGCCGGAAAACCCCGATTTGGAATTCACGCGGGCATTGACGGAACTGAACACAAGACCCGGACAAAAACTTGAATTGGGCGGGGCGATTTGCGTCTATCAAAAACCATCGGGGTTAAGGATTGGAAGCGATTCAACCACCCTGCGCCGCCAGCAAATCGCCGGGGCAGCCGCTTATGCCGTTGGCCCTCAACCTTGGGTCATAACGCAAAAAGGGGTTTTGCGGGAAAGTGGGAGTAATGGTTGGCTTGCGGAGCATTTTGCCGCCGCTGCGATTGACATATTGCAAAGGTTCCAAGATGGCAAATTCCCTTGCGATGAAAACGAAGAGGCACTTAACCACTTCCGCAAAGGACTTGCCGCGCTGGATAAGCGGACGATGGCGCGAATGGAGCAGGGCGTTGAGGGCAAGCACGAGAAGCATGAGTCGCCGCGTCCTACGGATGATAAGGTTGGATTGAAAACCAGAGATTATGCATATTTGTATGGAATCAGCATTCAAACTGCAATCGCATCCGCGATTGCCAAGACGAAGTCCCTGATATCCGAACACCCATCCCGCGAAAACTCGCTAACGCTTACCAAATTGGAAGAGGCGTTTTTTTGGCGGAAAAGGGGAGATAGCAAGGTGGATGCTGGCATAATACCGCACAAGCACAAGTCGTAATGCCGACCCTCTACCTCGCAAGAGACCCCGCGGCGGAGACATCCGACACGCGGGGATATTTTTATACCTACCGCGATGGCGCTATTCGGACTATCTGCTCCACGATGGAATTGGGATGGAATGACAACAAGCGCAGCAAGTCGTGCATCCCTGCCGGGGAATACCCGCTTATCATGCGGAAGGTCGGCAAGTATTACGCCGCCTATCATAAGCGGTGGGGGCATCCGTGGGTTTATGAAGTCGGCGATGTGCCTAATCGCTCGGCTATCCTCATCCACGCCGCCAGCGGCGCGGCGCAAGTGCAGGGATGCATCGCCACCGCAACCGCAACGCGCATAACCAAAGACGGAAGATTGCGCGGCACCGGGCGCTCGCGTGAGGCATATCAGAAGTTCTTCACCATCGCCGAATACGAGCGATTTGACAAGTTGGAGGTTTATGTAAAACTTCCGGGACAAAACAAAAACAAGGAAAAAACAAATGACAAAACAAAAACAAGGCGGGCATAACCCGGACGAATTGCAAAAGATTGCCACGCAGAAGGGCGGGATTGCGCCGCCGGGCAAAGAGGTCGGCAAGATTGTCGGACTGAATATCGCGCCGATATCCTTCCGCGGGTTAACGCCGATTTTTTGGATGCCGCCGGAAGTGCGGGATTGGCCGTGTTTCCCTATCGGCGGCGAGACACCGGCGGAGATTGTCAAGCCCGGCATTGTTGGATTGATTGACGAGCGGCATAAGCGCCTCGTCATATTCCGCACCTTGCCGAAAGGGGCAGTTAGCGACCGCTCGTCAGTGCCGGACATTCTGGCGCGGCTAACCGGCATAAGCAAGTCCGACATGATGCCGCAAGGGATATTCCACGACACCGGCTACCGGCACGGATTACGCGATTTTGCGTGGGAGTTGGGATATAATCAATTCCCCCGGATTGACCCGAAGACAACCAACCTTTCACCAAAGAAAATAGAATCGGCATTGCTGGACTATGCCAGAAGAATATTGGAAGAGATGGCGACAGGAATGCCGAAGGGTTGTTATAGCACGCGGAATAAATCATCGCAACAGACCACTTTTGAGGGAAGATTGGATGATTGGATTGCAAAAGGAATGATAAGGTCATTCAATCCCGACCAAGAATGGTGCGATGATTTGCTCCGTGTCCTGTTGTTGAACTTCAATGCCGGAGTATTGCCGTCCCGCCGCCGCATCGCCGCGTGGCTCGCCGTGCGCGCAAAGGGCGATGAATCATTCCGCGATGCCAAAATGAAAAAAACATGCGAAAAGATTGCCGTCCAAATCGCTAACTACTGCAAGAGAATGGAACGCGGCGCCGGTAAATGATACCGGACGCGGATAAACCCGCGGCAAAGGCAAATATACCGATACAGGTTGCCGATGGCGCAAAGATAACCGCCGCGCTTGAAAAAGCAGGTTATCCGTTTGATATCTTCCCGGATGGATGGGTTGTCAATGGCGAAAGCGATGATGTGCTGGAAGCCATGATAGCGGAGAATTGCACCGTTGATGGTGTGGTAATAGACCCGCCGTGGATGTCGGTAGCGACTGCCTATCCGGTTGCGTCAATCAGCGGCGCGAAAGACAAAAGAAAGCGGAGCGGTAAGCAGTGGTCGGACATTCTAACGCTGAAAATGGCATTCCGCTATACCTTTGAGGCGGTGCGACAGTTGCAGAATGATGCCGGGGCAACGGCGATATTTTGCGGCACGGTGTCGTCATCGGTTTTTTGCCAATGGGCTTATAAGTGGTGGCCAAGGTTATCGCTCGTGCCGTGGGAGAAGAATATGGGGCGGGTTAGCGCGCCGTTTGTCCGGTTGTGCGAATATGTCCTGTTTTGCTCGGTGTCGCACATCCACGACCCATGGGGCGGTGATTATGAGGAAGATGTTTTACGCGGCGATTACCACGCGCTATTAAGCCCGGCGATGGTGTGCGACACGGTGCCGATGAAACAACGCATCCATCCGGCGGAGAAGCCGGTGGATTTGTTGGAAAGGTTAGTGCGCATTACCACGCCGCCGAATGGTGTTGTGCTGGATAGTTTTGCCGGTAGTTGCAGCGTAATGCGGGCGGCGCGGAATATCGGGCGGCGGTTTTTGATGATTGAAGCCGATGAGGAATTGTATGCGCGCGGTGTGGAGTTAGCAACCAAATACGGCGTGCGCAAGAAGTTGGATTTATGACCGCCGCGCCGAAAGTGGTGCAGTCGTTGTCGTTCGGCGGCGGAGTGCAGTCAAACGCCATTTTGGTATTGATAGCGCAGGGGCGATTGCCAAAGCCGGATGTTGTCATAATCGCGGATACCGGATTTGAGGCAAAGGCGACATGGGGCTACCTTGACAAGTATGGCGCGCCGCTTTGCGCCAAACTCGGCATTCCGCTAATGCGCGTTAGCCGGGCAGATACCACGCTGGCGATGGAATACGCCAAACCGGTAGTCACTACGCTGAACGGCAAAAAAGTCCTTAACATCATTCCCGCCTTTACCCTTGACGATGACGGCAAAAAGGGCAAGGCGCCAAATATGTGCACAGGTAAGTGGAAGGTGCAAGTTGTCCGGCATTGCCTATCCAAAAGATTCCCGGACATAAAACTATTCCACGAGTGGATAGGGTTTTCTACTGACGAGATGCGCCGCGCCAGACGCGCGAAGATTGACATTGGAAAGTATCGCCACCGCTACCCGCTGATTGAAATAGGCATTAGCCGGGCGGAATGCATAAAGGTAGTTGAGAAGTATGGATGGCCTACGCCGCCGCGGTCATCGTGTTGGATGTGTCCGAACCATGCCGATGTGGAATGGCGCCATTTGCGCGATGAAAGTCCGCAAGAATTCGCAAAGGCGATAGCATTTGATAAGAGAATGCGAGAGCAGGAAATAACCGGCGGATACGATTACTATTTGCACCGAAGTTGCAAGCCGCTCGGCGAGGCGCCGATTGACGACAAAACAGACCAAAGAGAATTTTGATTTTGCGATGGCGGCGGGAGTTGCTTTACATAAAGGCGGTAGTGTTAACAGCAGCACGGCGGTCTCCAAAACCGCAAGAGGGGGTGCAAATCCGTCCCGCTTTGCCTTTTTGTGGTATAATATCGTTAGTTGGATTGGTGATGAGTTAATGGTGTGTTCGGGGATATTCATTTCGCGTCCCTATCTCCAAATCTGCTAATCCAGCGCTTTCACAAAACAAGGAGAAACAACAATGAAAAAATTGGCTTTGATATTGACCTTCGCATTCGCCGCGAGCGGATGCGTCAGCGGCACGGCGTTAGACGCGGGCTTTACCGCCCCGCTGGATAGCGCGGAATTCGCCGCCGCTTGCGAAGCCCGCAAGGACTTGGCGAATACCTACGAGCGGACGGACGCACAATTGCAAGCCGTCAAAGGTATCGCCCTCGGCGTTGCCGCGCTCGGTTTGATGCCGATTGATGCGCTCGGTGCCGTTGTCGGCACGGAGAGTGTGGCAAAGGGAATTGTGCGTGAGGACATAAACCACGCATGCAACAGCATAGGAGAAAAACAATGATGAAACACAAGAAAAAAGGCAAAAAGCCCTGCAAGCGCCGCGGTAAATAATCCGCAAGGGCAAAACAGCATGACCCTGCGGCGTAGAATTGCCGCCCGCGGCGGTGCGGGTAAATTCCTAAAAGCCCTAACAACAAAACAAGTCGGCGGTAGTGCGCTGGAAAGGGAAACCGAGTTTTATTTGCGGATGCACAAAATCCCGCACGAGCGGGAAGTTGAACTAATCGCCGGGCGGAAACTACGATGGGATTTTGCCATCCGCTCAAAGCGGGCGGTGATTGAATGCCAAGGGCTTGTTTGGGACGGCAAGGGCGCGCACAACACTCCGCAAGGCGTTATGCGCGATTGTGAAAAACTGAATTTGGCAACCCTCGCCGGTTGGCGGTGTTTTGCGATAACAAACGGCGGCGGCGCAACTTCACCGGCGGAAGTTGTGCGAAAAATTGCAAATCTGTGATACAATAACCGGAATGGCGCGATGAGCGCGCCCGGTGCGATGCAATGAGTTTTGGCGACTTTCTTGGCGGCAGCGCAAAGATGAAGGACTTGCCGCCCGCACTGCAACACTTCGCAAACCAGAACCAGCACTTCGCCGACAAGTTGCGGGCGTTGTGGGACGAGGAAATAGACGGCGTTGATGGCTACGCCGACAGCATCATCAAAGATTACGACAGGGCGCACGATGACTTGGGGAAAGCGCACGGTGTCGCCGAGAATGTGCGCGACTCGCACTATGACACATGGGCGCATGCGCTCGGTATGGATACGACCGGCAAGAAAATGGGTAAGCGCAAAGGTTTGGCGGCGGATACAATCCGCGAAGTCAGCGAAGCCGGGGGCGATGACGAACAAGAATATTGGCGACAGCGCGCGCGCGATGCGGTGTTGGAAGGGCAAGCCCCCGGCGTTGAAAGCGCCGCGCAATATGCCGCGCGATACGGCGGCGGCGGCGCAACTTCGCCGAGTAATAATCCGGCGCTAACCGCGATGATGTTAGCCGGTGCGAATAGCGCCGGTAATGACGCGGCGTGGAATGTTTATGACAGAGGGCGGGATATCCGGCGGGCGTTTTTGCCAACGGTGGAAAACCAGCGCGGCGCCGCCATTCAATACGCCGGAATGCCCGCAGAAATATCGGAAATGATGGCAAATACAGGACAGGCGAGCGCATTGACACGCACAAACCTTTTGCAAGCGCATACGCCGCTCGCGGTGAGAAGCGGGGCATTTGGCGATAAGAGTTATGGGCAGAACCGTGATATTTGGGGAATGCAGAATGCCATACGACAACACAACTCGGCGCGGCGCAATGCGATTATCAGCAAAGGATTGTTAGCGGCGGGAGCAATCGCCACCGGCGGTGCGTCTTTGATGGCGGGCGGCGGTGCGGCGGCGGGAGCAACGGCGGCGGGTGGCTCTACGCCGTGGATGGGAGCGATGACAAGCGGCGGGACTCCGATTGCTAACTACGCATCGGCGGCAGGCGGAGCGGCTGGCGGCGCCGCGGGCGGTATATCTTCGTGGTTGCCGAAAATCGGCACAGCGTTGCAGGATATTTCGCACCTCGGCTCTAATAATCCACACCTCATGACCGGCTCTTGGTGGGGCGATATGCCACAGCAAGCGCGCGATGACCGCGCACAACAAAACAACGGCGGCGGCTTTGATTGGAATAAATGGCTGCCAAAACAAAACATAGACATGTCAAAACTATTCAGCCCTGTTAACTAACGATGGATGCTGCAACACAGATAATGCACTGGTCGCAAAACCAAGCCATCCCGGATATGAATGCGGGAAGGAAGGAGTTTGGCGAGAAGTGGGCGGCTATGGAAGACCGCAACCAATCCCTCGCCGGTGATGACGAATTGTCAAAACTCATTGACGCGCAAGGCGATGCGCCGAGCGACCCGGTTGAGGCGGCTAAATTCGCAAAAAACATGATGACGGTTTTTGAGGACGGCGCCAGAGATATCGGCATGCGACTGCCCGCGCGGGCGCGTCAGAATTGGATGGATAGTATCCCAATGAAACGAGCCAAATTGATACAGCGCATGTATCAGGACAAATATCTTTCGCACGCCCTAATGCGCGCGGAAGGAAGGCAAGACGCCGGGCAACAAGCGGAAATTGCCGCCGCCGCCGCCGCAAGACGCGGGACAGATTGGGATAGAAGCGATGCCAAGCGTGCGGCGGCAGAAAGAGCAGGGTTTTACATAAAACCCGGACATCAACAAGCGCAAGAAGCATTGACTTCTAACTTGCCTAATTTGGCAGATGCTAATGCGCCGCCGATGGCTCCCCCTGCCAATCCTTTGCACCCGATGGAAGATTTGGCGCGACTTACCGCCGCGAGTAGAGCATCCGCCCCGGCTGGCGGCGGCGAGATAATCAATCCGGTGGTAAGCCAAAAGGGATTGGTTAGTGATATTGTCGGCGGAGGCGCGGCGCCCATCCAACAAAACGGCGGCGGGAATCCCGGTGATTTTAGATTTGACCCAAATATGCAATATCCGGCGTTAGAACCCCTCGCGGCGTTAGGCGATGGGGCGCCGGAAAGTGCTTTGACGGCACCGCAAACGGCGGCGGATACAATGACGCAAACAGCGCAAGGCAACGAAGGAATACCGCCATTGGTTAAAAGTTCTTTTGCGATGCCCCCCGATGTTATGGCGGAGTTTGCCAGCAACCCGGAATGGCAGTCCCAAATGAGAAAGAGCGCGAATGACACCGATGATATCCGTGCCGCCGCCTTTGCCGGAGTTTCCCTTGAAGAATATAGGGAACATAAAAAACTTATTGGCATGTTTCCGATGACGGAAGCAAACGCAGCAGAGCAAATCGCCGCGGGAATGCATGGGAGAACAAGCGCCCTTGAAGGACGACCGCCGGTTGGAACCGGCAGGCAAGACCTTGAATGGGCGCCGGATAGTAGATACGCACCCCCGGCGAAAGCATCGGCTAACGGATATGTTAACTTGCCGGGTGAAGAGGACGGTAGCGATAACGGCAATGCCGAATCCGAAGCCGCCGCCGCCGCCGCGCGCGAGCGCATTAGACAAGCAACGCCAGATGTGGGCGTTAAGGACGACTCCAAAACCGGCGATAAGTCCCCACTAAACGGCGTAGCAGTTAACAATACGGCAGCGGCGGCGATTACGGCAGGCGGTAATGCAAGCGCACAACGACCCGCCGCCGCGGTTGCCGGTGGCGGCGAGAGAATACCGGCATCCCTGCGCACACTGATGGGATTGGATTACATCAACAAAGGCGAATATGACAAGGCGGCGGATTTGATGGCTGGCAGCAAGCCGAAGTTTGGCTTTACCGCGCTCGGCGGCGGTGCCTTCGCGAGACATAGAGAAGACACCGGGGAATTTGACATTTTCAACGGCGGGCAGGACGGCAAGATAAAACTTAAGCATGCGGTTGTCGGCAAAAACTTGGTTATTTATGACGAACACGGCAGAATGGAGCCGACAGTTGTGGAAGGTGGCGGCGATGCCGCCGCGTGGAAACAGCAGGCATTTGACGGCGTTGATGTTTTGTCTTACTATGACAAAGACAGAAATTCCCATTTCTTACAAGTGCCATCGCAGGTCAAGGGCGGAGACCCTGTCGTCATTACTCGGCGGGAAGCGGAAAGAGCCGTAAAAGACCGGAAAGATTTTATTACTGGCCCGAAGGCGGCTAATTTTCTGACGGCGGAAATCATACAGAAAAGATTGAAAGATATTTATGACGAACATGGCGGCGTGCCGTCAAGCAACCGAGTAGAGGTCGGGTCGTATTCGGGCGTGTTGCAAAAACTTACCGGCAGCGGCAACTCGCGCAATTTCTCTTATGCCTTCCACAAGGAATTGAACGACCCCTCGCTCGGTTTATATCAATATGTCGCAAATGGGGTATTGAAGACAATAACCGGCGGCATAACCAAGTTGAAAACAAAAAATTCCGTTGTCGCTTTCACCGGCGCGCTAATATCCAACGCGCATATAGCGTGGAATGGCGGCGGCGCCGATGTTTTCAGGCAGTTGAAAAAAGCCAATCTGCCAATACCGGATAAACTGCTGGCAATGAAGAATTGGGCTGACCCGAAGTTCGCGGAGCAACTTTACCTCGCCATAGATAACGGCAAATATGAGGGTAAAATCTCCATTCCAAAGTCCCTTTTCGGCAGGAGCGGAGAATCCGGCGGCGGTAGTGGCGGCGGCGAAGAGTATCAGTGGGAAGGTGAATAATGGCGTGGCAACCGGTAGAGCAGCGCGGCGATATTGTTTTGTTCCGCAACCACGAAACCAAAACGCAACGCGCCGGGCGCAAAAATGCGAATGGCAAGTGGGAAAAGGTCGGGCGCGATGAATGGAATGCCACGCCGAATCAGCAAACGCAAGAGGCGGCGGCAAAAGTAGATGAACCGAATGCAGTTGCCGAGATAATGCAATCCGGCGGGCGCGGCGTTGCCGGGGGGCTTGCCGCATTACCGCCGGGGACTTGGAATCCACTCGGAATCGCCGGTGTGCTTGGTTTATCCGGCGCCGACTACATGCGGGAATGGCAATTGGGGAATTTGTTAGACCAGCAAGACCCGACAAGAACGCCGGAAGATGTGTCTTTCTTTGACGGCTCCTACAACCCGATGATACAACTAATGGGACTTGGCATTGATGACGAAGGAATGCGCGACAAGTTTATCGCCGAGGGCGAAAAGAAGGGCGACACTGCGGACAGCCGCAAAAACGCCAAACGCCTTTTTGACAAGTGGAAGAAAAAAATGGAAAAGGCGGAATACGAGAAATATTGGTGGATGTCAATGGGCGGGCGCGAGGCAAAAGCGAAAGCCCTTTATGATGCTGCCGCCGGTGAATCGCGTGTGGATGAACTGCCCGAACACATGCAAGATTTTGCTTATGGCGCCGAAGCGTTAGGGTTAGGGTTTGGCGGCGGCGGTGCCAAAGGCGTTATGGCAATGGGGAAGTGGGCGAAAAACAGATTCCCAAATATGGGAACTCGCGGCAAGATTGCCACCGGCGCCATGATGTCATCGCCCGCCGTTGCCGCGATGACCGCGCCGCATTTTGTTAGCAACGAGGGCGATAATGCCGCCGATGAAAACATAAATGCAGCATTATACGCATCTATGGTTCCGGGAGTTGCGAGTTTTGCCGCGCAAAAGGGACTCCAAATGCTCGGCAAGCGCGCGATGAAACACCTACCCGACCACGGACAACAACAAAGCAAAGATGTATTGCATCGGTTTTTGGACGAAAGCCCGAATTACAACGACACGCCCCTGCCGTCTTTGTCCGATGCCGCGCGCCAAATAGCGCGACAAGATGGAGCGGCGCCGGTCAGAACATTACCAATTCACGGCAACCTTGACCTTGCGCGCGCAGTGCCAGCGGTCAATGCGGTTAATCGGGGAAAAGTCCAAAAAGAACTTGATAAAAACGATTTGACAGGACAAGCAGACCGGCAGGCGGATGCATTCCGCGGCGGGTTGGATACCGAAACGGTCGGCAGGCAGGATTACACAGACACGCCGGGCGATGTGATATTTGATAACTTGTATGGCGCAAACCCGGATTTGGCGAGAGGCGAGCGCGGCGTTAGCGCCGAAAGTATTTTGTCGGCGGTCGGCAGGCGGATATATCAATCCGAGAAGTTGGATGGTGGCTATACGCTTGACAATGCGCCGTTATTCCGCGGGATGGATGCGGACAGCGACCCGATGCGCTATTACGCCCCGAAGATAAAAAAGTTAGCAGATGAAGCGGCAGAGAGCGGCACAACGCAAACGGCGCGCGCCGGTAATGCGTTGCTGGATAAACTCGGCAGATGGGAAGGCAATATACCGCCCGCGCATATTATAGACAGAATGAAAGAATTGAAGGGCAAGGATGTCCTGTCATTGTTGTATGCCGTGCGCGCCGAAGCGCGCAAGTTGGACGGAATGGCATTGAAAGATGTCGCAAACAAGCGCCGCCTTGCCAAAGAAATGGAAGATGACATATTGGAAATGCTTGGCGGCACCGACAAGCGTCCGGGCATAATGCCCGATGGTTATACCGATGCGCTGAAAAGAGCCGGGCGGCGTTATGCCGAAGAGGTTGTGCCTTATGTCCGCTCCGGCGATTACGACCAACTCAACATTCACGGAATAGCACAGACGAACAAGGGCAGGGGCAAGTCAGCCGCAAGGGGCGTTGGCATTTTAGGCAAACTTGTTAACGATGATGGCACGCTCAACATCGGCAAGGATACGGTATCGCTTTACAAAGCCGCCCTGAATGCGATGAAGGGTGCGGAACTCGGCGGCAGTAAGTATGGATTTACCGCTGCCGCCGGAAAGATGGCGGGCGGTCAGCGACAACTTGCCGATGCCGTCGCACAAGACATGGTGAGAAAGATGGGCGGGAAGAGTTTGGACGCCGAGGATTACTTAAAGAATCACTTGCCAAAAATCGGCGGCTCGGAAGTTTATAACTCTTTGGCGCCCGCTATCAAAAGGGCGACAGAACCGCTGCGCCATCGCATCGCCGAACGGCTTGCCGGACGGAAGGATATAGGTGGCGCGGAAGATGTTGATGCAATCATCGGCAGTTATTACAATCAGGGGGCGAAAGGCGTTGCCAAACTGCAAGATATTGCGAAGAGCGTTGCCAAAAAAGGCGACAACGCCGGGGACTTTATCCTATCCGACCTTTCACGCCGCGTGACTGCCGATGATGGTTTTGAGTGGTTGCTGAAAAAAGACGGCAATGGCAAATTCTCGCACCTTGACGCATTGGATAGCATTGTCGGCGGCGAAAAAGCGGAGATTATCAAATCCCTTGCCGTTATCAAGCATGTCGCTACCAGCACGAACAAGGCGATAAAAACCGGCGGCACCGGCACGCTGCACGATATCGTGCGCGAGATTGACGATGGGCGCGGCTTTGGCAAATTTACCAATTGGCTAAAAGAACACGCCAACATGCAGTTAAGCACAATATCGTCCAACTTCAAGCATTTGATGCATCGGCGGCAGGGCGCGGCGCCGTTGTTTTCGCAGTTTTATTCCCGCTATGGCGAGGGCAAGAGCGCGCGGATATTCACCGATTCCCTAATCCAAGAGGTTATAGACAACGGCAAGGATGGCGCGGTCATCGGTAAAGCGTTTTTTGGCAAAGCCCTAAACGAGGGCGAGAAACTGCGATTTGAGACGCTGGAAAAGCAACTCTTCCGAAAGGTGAGTATAATATTGGCGAACGAAGACCCGGCATTCGCCAAAGCAACCGACCACCCAGAGGATAAACTATGAGCGCACAACTCCGCACACTTGCCGCTACCACGATGACTTCGGTTGTCGCGGCGGATGCGGCGGCGGCTGATATTATGGTTGTCAATGCCGGGATATTCCCGGCGATACCGGCGGCGGCGGGCGTTGCCGCGGCGAATATCACTAATGCGAAGATATTAGACGGTTCGGCGGGCGATTGGTTCCATCTGCTTTTGTCATACAACAATCCACCGGCGGGCGCGGCGGATGCGAATCAGCGAGAGGTTGTGCGAGTTTGGCAGACGGCGGGAACGACTTTTTCTGTCGTGCGCGGTGTTTTTGATGCCGCCCGCCCGCAGTGGAAGCAGTGGAATGGTTATGTCGTCAATGCGGCATTAGTGCCGACACATTACGACATGCAAGCAGTGCAAGGCAAGTTGCTCGGCAAATTCACCGGCGGGAATACGGAAATCGGCGCCGATGAAGCGGATAACGGATTTGATGCTATGCGCGCCGGGTTAGTGAAAGGGATTAACGAAGTTGCGGTCGGCGATAAGCGGATTCGGACTGGTGTGTTGCCGGGGGCTAATGCTAACAATGCGAACATTTTACTTTTGCCGCAGGTGCCGAGCGCGGCATCGGCGGATGCGCGGACGATAGCGACAAAGGGCGATGTTGCGAATGTATCATCGGCGCGTTTTGAGCGAGGCGGGCGGAGTTTGCAAGAGGTTGTCGGCGGTTCTAACTTTACCGGCTCAAACTATAAGATAGTCGGCGGTGATTATGGCGATTTGGTGCATGTTATTGAGATAACGACAGAGCAGGTGATACTTGCCGCCGGTAATATTGAAGCGTTTAGTTTCATTCGGGCAAATGCGACAAACGGCGCGGCGGCATCAATCACCGGTGCGGCTGACTATGCCGCCGGGATTAGATGGTGGGTGAAGGATAACATCGCGGCAAACACGGCAATCGCCGGATATGGCAATATCAATCGCAAAATCGGCAGGTTTTTGCTTGGTGCGGTTAGCGTAGTCCAGCACGGCGAGTTATACTTCCTAACGCTAAATAACACCATCGCCGACTTTACCAATGAAGTGCAGGTGCGGGCGGCTTTGGAAGACGCATCAACAACCGGCGTGGATTCTGCAACGGTGGATAACCCGACAATCTTCGGCGAACTTGCCGTGCGCAATGTCTTCGCCAAAAACTTACGCATCAATGATAACTTTTGGAGAAAGGGCATATTACAACCGCAGAATAATATGTCTGCAACCGCCTTGCCTGCGGCGACAAATGATATCACCGAAGGTTATGCTCGCGGCTCGTTGTGGATGGATACACAAGGGACGGTTTGGATATGCCAATCGGCAGTAGAGGATGCCGCAGAATGGCATGTCTTCCAACTCGGCAGAGGATTAACCGGCGTTGTTTTGTGGGACGGCGAAGCCGTGAATTCCGGGACTATCACACTGACGACAGGCACATTTGCAACTGCCGCAATGAACTTGACATTTGAGGGCGACCCGGGCGGCGATGCTGTTGTTGCTGTTGCTGACTTTGACACAGACAACATAGACACCGCACTGATATCATCATCAACGCAAGGTGCATCTACGAGCAACCCTGCACAAATTGGCACAGGCGAAAATGCCGGAGTGAAAATAAGCGAAGCGGGAGCGCCAACACCGGGCAGAACTAAAACGCAAACACTAACCATAACCCGCACCGGCAACAATACCGTATCGCTTTCACTCGGCAATGTTGGAACATCCGGCGGCAGTGGGAATGTCCCCGGCGACCCGCCGGAGCCGAAACTGACAAAGATATTGGCAAACTAATGGCAAGCCGCATTGACGGCGCGCGCAATCTAATGCGCCATATACTCGCCGAAAGACCCCGCCCGGTTATCGCATTCTCCGGCGGGGTTGATAGCATCGTATTAGCAACTATCGCCGCCGAATTCGGCGTTTGCGATGCCTACGCTAACCTGTCCTTCCACTTCCCCGGACAAGAAGCAGAAGTGCGGCAAATCGCCGAAAATATCGGCTTGCGGCTTGTCGTTGAACGCCGGAATGAAACGCCGGAATGGATTGACGAAAACAAAGAGCATCTATTCCCGCCGCCAAAACAATTCATCACCGGCAATATGAATATCGGCTATTATTTCAGCGGCGAAGCGCCGATAAAATATGCACTTGCAAATGGCTTTGATGCCGTGTTATATGGCACAACCGCCGAGCAAAATGGCACTAATTCGCCTTGTCATTATTACGCGGATAACATGCTTGCCGCAAACCCGATAATCAAATACAAGCGGGCGGAAGTTTGGCAATTTCTCAAAGACCGCGGCATTCCAACGCCGCGATATTATTCCGTCCCGCTGGTGAAAGAATGGCTGAAAAATACCGGCGGCAATAAAGCCCGCGCCCTGCGCACCGGCAGTTATGTGGAAACTTACTACGGCGGCACAACCGCCGAACTGCTGGAATACCTACACCAAACCGCAATATTCTTCGGCGACGACAAAGACGGCAAATTCACCCCGCAATGGTTCCTATCCCAATTCCCATTCCTGCACGATAGGGTATAATAACAATCCGGCGGCGGGCAAATAATCAAATCATCGGTCGCCGCCGGTTCTTTACAAAAATAGCGAGACGCAGATTGCCGCAGCAGTCAAAATGCCACAAATCCAAAAACGGACTTGATAGCGCAAGCCCACGCCCCTACGCCGCACTTGCAAACACCATTCTATCACACGATACAATATCCCCACTTTTGTGGTATAATTGATTCAGTCAAATACCACAAGGAGAAAACGATGAACGGAAATAAACTCAAACAAGCGGCATCGGATATAACCGACCTCGCCGACCTCATCTGCGACCAATGGCCCGTGGATGACAACGGCAAGAGCCAATGCCCGATAAGCCACGACACAGCAGTCATCGCCGCCGCAACTTACCTCGCTAACCGCGATTCGGACGGCGAAGTGCAAGTCAATGCCTTGACATACGCACAGGGGCAGGTGTGAATAAACCCTGCCACTACTGCGGCAAACCGCCCCCGACATTCCCGGCGACAACCGCCCTATTTACAAGGGGCGGACTGCCATACTGCAATGCTTGGTGCTATAACCAGCAACAAGACGCCGCGCATCACGCCGCATCGCAACAAGCCGAGCGGCAAGCGCAAGGACAAAAAAGCGTTTGGGCGGATGTATAACCGGAATATCGCATGGGCGAAAGGATGGCGCGGCAACTGCCCGATGACCGGCGCCGACATACTCGCCGAACAAGAACAAGCGGCGGCGAATGCGCCGGTGCGTGAATGCCGCCGATGCGAGCGCGATTTTACTAACGACGGCTTCGCTAACTGCCCGGAATGCCGGGCGGCGATAACCGCCACCCACAAGGAGAAACAATGACAACACAAGCAGAATTGGAACACGCCCCCGTCTCGGTCAAACCCCCGAAAGATGATAAAGATAATTGGCGCAAATTGGAAGACCGCTTTTCGTGGTTGAAAAAAGGCGATAATATCGCCGACCCGAAAGACCGCGCGGCTTACTTCCGCGCCGAGGCGATAGCGCAAGAAGAGTTGCGCCAGCGCAATATTATTGACACCGAAGGCATGATAAGCGACTACAAAAAGTGGCGGGAGACGGATAAGCAAACAATCCGGGCGTGCGAGTGGATGATGGGATTATTCGGCGGCATGTATCTGCTTACCTTACTGCTTACCATCTTCGGTTAGACCGATGGAGAAAGCAATGCAAGATGCGGTTTTTGCCGCCGCCTGCCTCAATCAGGGCGAGGGGATTAGCCACTTCATCAAAGCCGACACAGTCGCATGCGCGGCGTGGAAGAGCAAAGACGGCAAAACCACATATTACGGATTGCGCCATGGCGACTGCTACAAGGAAGCGGTGAAGCGCAACGGCGGCACCGGATACACATACCCGACAACCGCGCCGCCGGAAAACCAACCCGGCGAACACCCGGATAATCAGGGCTTTGCCCTTGCCGATGGCAGTTTTGCCAGCCGCAAGGAAGCCGCAACTATCGCATTTGCCGCCGGGCAGATAACCGGCGCCGGATTATCGCCAACGCACAAAGAGCAAACCGAGCGGAATGTCAAAGTCGGCAAATATACCGACCACTTGACGAGCGAAGAACTTTATTGATTTACTTTTCGTCTTGGGTTTTCGGCACCCATATCTCTCGGAGAATACCGCCGCGCTTTTTTGGCTTTGGCAGTTTGCGCGAGTCGCCGTTGTCGTAGATTTTGCCGTCAATAACGGCGAAGGCGTGGTGTAAAACTTTATCCTTACCCTGCCGCTCGGTGCATACAAAATAACGCCCGCGCGGTAAAAACTTCGCATCGGCAAATTGGAATGTGGTCGTGTCATCATAGGAAAAATGCGACCGCGCAAACCCGCGCTTAACGAGCATCGGCTCCCATATATCGTCAAGCACCCCGCGAATATCCGCGGCAAAACAGGCATCCTTGCGGACGACTTCATCAAACACATCCGCATACTTCGTATTTGTTGCGGTTGCCATCGCCCGGATAACGCAATCATGGAATCGTTTTTGGGAAAACCCCGCCTCCTTGCGCCCACCGTCCGACAGGACAAAGCCGAGCCGGGCGCCGGTTATCGTCTTTAAGGGCATCTGCCGATGCCGCGCCGCCATTCCACAAAACTCACAATTCTGTGGATGCCGTCCGAAAATAAATAATCCACATAATCCGGCGGCGGCGGGTCAATATACAATCCGCGCGTCCGGCGCGTCTCTAATTGCCACATTCTTTCTATGTATTCAAGCCGCGCCCGATGTATTCGCCGGTTGCGCTCGGCGGTGGTTGTGCGGATGGCGTAGAACATTGCCGCGCATTCCCAAGGCGCCATTTCATAATCGCCTTGTCCGTAGCCAACCATCAAATTCCCTTCCATCATGCGCCCGCCGCGGCAAGTTTAGCCGCCGCCCCCATTCTGTCCGCTTGTTTGATATAGCGCATCGTTGTGCCTATCTGCCGATGCCGGGCGTGGTCTTGTATCGCTTTCAGCGAAACATCATTGAGCGATGCATTCGTTATCATACCGGCGCGGAAGGAATGCGACGACAAACCAAACATGCCAAGCAAATCCGCCCGCTCGCGCAACAACTCATTTATGCGAACCCCGCCAAACGGAAATATCACACCGCCGCGCCGCTTCCGGCGCCGTGCCATATACGGCGTTTTATCCGCCGCCTCAATCCACGCAAACAATCGCGCGCGCACATCAATAACGCCGACCTTTGCCGCCGCATAAACCCATTCTTCCGCCGTTTGACTGCCCTTGCTGCCGTCTTTCAGCAGAAACGCCATAATGCCGCCTTCGTGTTCGCGGAAATAACCATCGCCGAGTTTTAGTTGCACCACTTCCGAGCGGCGGAATGCCCCCGCCCACATCAGCGAAAACAGCGCCCCATCCCGCTTGCCGAGTAGCGATGCTTCGGCGTTATGCTCCATCTTCGCGGCAATGTCGGCGTTATTGACAAGCCGCTGCAACTCGGCATATTCCAAAGGGCGCGCGCCGGTGCCTTGTTTTGACCGGCGGCGGACATTCTTGCACAGGTTGCAAATATCCCGGTTGTCCGCCAGCAACAACTCATAGCCCTTTTGGTCGTGCGCCCATTCCAAAGCCGAGCGGATGACCGTAAGTGTCTGCGCCGCCCATCCATTCGCTTCAACGCCGTCCATCAGGTAATCCTTGACGATGGCGGCATCTGTCGGCATTGATTTTGCGCCGTGATTGTCGCACCACTCCGCAAAACGCTCAAAATGCCGCCGATACGCCTTTTCGCTGCTCGGCGATAACTCGCGGGCTATCATAACGCTAATTATAACACAAAACTACTAAAATATTCTTTATTTTAGCAAAAACGCGGCGCGGTTGTGGTATAATATACGGCACAAGGAGATAAAACCAATGAAACAAACACAAGACGAAATTATGGATATCGCCAAGCGCATCCAAACACACCTGCGGAATGCGGGCGTGGCAGTCGCGCAAGGCAACCGCGAGGAATACGCCGCCCAAATGGGCGTTATCGCCAAACTTGCCGCCGCGCAAGAAAAGGTGGAGTCGGAGTAATGAACCAGAAATTCACCTACGAAATCATCGCCATCGCCGCCGGGGGCGAAGTATTTAACTATGGCGCGGGCAAGTCCGGCTATCGGCTTTTCTTCACCGTCAATGGCAAGTTGCATCACATCTCCATTTTCGGGCGTGAGATGACAACCGCCCAAGCCCTCGTCAAAGGGCAGGAGATTCACATCACCGGCACGATTGAGCCGAACTTCTACGAGTATAAGGGCGCGCAGAAGTATCAGCCGAAGTTTTGGGACTTGACAATCAAAGTGATTGGCAATGCCCCGGCGCAAGGCGGACAAACCGAACAATCGGCACCGGCGGCGCAAGCGGCGCAAGACCCGCAACCGACAAACCCGACAACCATCGCCGGTGATGCCGCCGGATTTTGACATGACGCACTTTCTCAATACCGAAGCCGCGCACATCCGCGCGCAATTTGGCAATGCCAAATTTATCCTGCAACAATCGCCGGAGCAACAGGCACGCACTTGGAAGGCGCTTTACGATGAAATGCATGCCACCGCCGACCGGCTGGACGAAGCCGCCGCCGAACACCGCCCGCACGAGCATCCGGGCGAGGGGGCGAAGTAATGGCGCACAACTACACCATCGGCGAATATAACAAATCCGGCATCGCGCTTATAAAGAATGGCGATGAGGACATCGGCTACATGCAAAGCGTGGCGGATTACCACAACTCCGGCAAAATGATATATCAAGCCGCGCGCGTATTCCACGGCAAATTCCCGCTTTTAACCGGGTGGTTTATCACGGATAAAGCCGCGCTTGACTCCCTTGCCAATAAGCCGATACCGCTTTTGGATTCCGTTGATGTGCTACCGGAAGGCAGGATAGCCGACCTGCGCATTCGGCGGGATAAAATATCGCACGATGACTATTCCGGCTTTGATTCCGTCATCATAGAACACAAAAACGGCGATTTTGTCGTGTCGGATTCCTATGGGCTTGTCAAAAGCCACGAACAAGCATCGCAAGCATTCCAAGATTACCACAAACGCTTGCCGGGCTTGTTATCCGACAAATGCATGATTGCACAAATGGAAGGCGGCGCACCGGTGCCGAAGATGGAAGAATAACGGCGGCTATTTTTTGGCGCTGATATCACTCGGCATTTTGGGTTTCGCCAATTTAATCAAGCGGGATATTTCCCTTTTGGCTTCGGTGATGCCGTCCCAATCGTGGGTTTGTAATTCATGCCACCAATCGTCATTGCTGCTGGAAAAAAAGGCGTAAGAACTGCGACTTCCTTCCCATTGACGATGGTCGTTTAGCCATCCAACCCTGACGCCATTGACAAAAACCGGATAGCCATATTCAATGCTGCTCCGCTTGCCTACGACAACATCGTGCTTATCCGGCGGCTTTATATTTAAGTGCGGCAAATCTATGCCGTATTCATCCGCAACGCGCCGCTCCATTTGCTTTATAAACTCGCCTGCGCTTTGCTTTTGCCCCTGAAAATCGGTGCTGCGAAAAGTAAAATCGGCAAAATCCTCGGCGGGGAATCCTTCCCCGCTTGCAAAGAAAGTGAATCCCCTCATGTCGTTGCGGCGCAACTCGCCAATTTGCGTATCAAGCGCAAACACCGGCAACGATGCGTCCGCTCCTTCGCCTTTTGGCACCAGAACTTCAATATCAAAAACCTTTGACCTATACAAAACGCCGGGCTTATCTTCGGGCATGTCGTCTATTATAGCAAATCGCTTCTTGCCGCCGCGCTTCTTCGGCGGCGGGGCTTTTGCCATTGCGTAGCCGGTGTCCGCATTGACGATATTCTCCGGGTTGCGGACGGTGTAGGATATACCATTATCGCCGGTGTCATACCACTTTATAATGTCAAATGACGGATGCTCGCGGGCAAGCCACGCCTGAAAACTTTCATCTTTACCACCATCGTCATAGGCATCGTGGAAAGATGGCGCAATAGTGCCATTTTGTCGGCTATCGCCGTAAGACCTGTCATAGTAATTTTGGGTGCCGGGACTAAATCCCTCCCGATAATCACGCCCCCCCTCAACACTCTGCGTAAAACTATCCGCTTCTTCGGCGAGGTATTTTTCCCACTCCATTGAATCATCGCTTTCATTTCGGCGGCGATACTCTTCCTCATCGTAGGCAGTCATGGCTTTCACCCACTCGTGGTATATCTGTCGGTGCCTCTCATTATTGTGCGCGTCAAACACCTCGCCGCTTAAGTATGCCTTGATATATCGCGGCTTTGCCAGCAAATCCGTTCGCTTCGTGCGGTTGCCGTCTTCGTCAAAATCATAATCGTTGTTTGACATCTCGGCGGAGCGGTCTGCCGATTGTTTTGTATCGGCAAACCAAACAAGCCCCGCGGTTGTTGCTTCAATATCAAAATCTTCATAACCGACATTTGTCTTATGATAAACCGCCATCGGCGTGTTGTCATCGCCCTTTTTGTCATTCTCCCCGCGCTCCCATTCCGACAAATCTTCACTATGCGGGCGCGCTTGCCCCACGGTCATAAACTCGCCGCTCCGCTCGTCTTTGCCAACCTGCCAAACGCCATTTTCTACCGATGACGCATTCGGCGCGATGGCAAACCGCAACTTCCCTTGCATCGGCTCCGGGCGCAAGCGATTATCGCCTATCATTCTATAACCGTCCGATGCCCTGACGATGACGGATGGGTCAAGCACAACAACGGACGGCTCCCCGATGCCCTCATGGAAGTTTGGATATGCTATTGCCTTAATGTTGTGCGCGAGCAAAACGCGGCGCATGCCGTCAATCGTATCCTGCCGTCCGGCATCCGCCGCCACTATTGGCGGGAGTCGTTTGCCCGGCGGAATATCCGGGTAGTTCGGGTATGTCTCCTTATATTCCGGGATGGTCTCCTTGTCAAACCTGCCGGACAATGCTTCCCTAACCCGATTGGCTTCATTCCAAAATCCGGGGTCTCTCGGCACCCACCATATTTTAGCCGCTATATGATAATCGCTGATGTTGCCGATATCACCAAGCCCATCGTCCGGTTTGCGCGAACTTGATTCATAAGTATTCAGTAATGATTGCGACACCTTGCGGTCAAGCGAAAAGTGAAAACCCAAATCTATTTGCAGGTAATATGGGTCGGTATCCAACCTTTTCGCTTTTGCCCTAACCGCAGCATCAAAAGAAAAATCGCCGGGCGGCGTGTCGCCGGGAGTGCCATGATAAGCCGTTATCACCTCGCCGTCAAACCGCGCCAATTCCTTATCGTTATCTTTGTTATATTCGCCGTTTTCGCCGATTGTAGAATTTGACGGCGCGATGGCAAAGCGAAAACCGCCTTTGGCGGGCGGCGGGGATGCCTGTTTTAGAATGTCGTCCCGCTTCTTCTCGGCGGCGCGGATTAGCGGGTCATCTTCTTTTGTTTGCGTTAGAGGGCGCCCATCTTTGTCCGTCAAAAGCGTGTTTTTCAGCATGTCAATCTTCACCTTGCCGCGGATTTTCAATCCCTCGCCCTCATCGTCATTTACCTGCGATTTGTCTTGTTGTTGTAGAAAGCCGCCGCCGTCATCGCCGGACATCGCAAAGCGTTTGCTGCCTTTCCCGCGTGCGCCGTCCGCAAAATACTCATCCACCTTTTCCGGTATCATTTTATAATCGGCATCCTTGACTTTCGTGGCATAACCCATATCCACCAAATAATCCCACAACGCCGTGGCTTTCTCATTCCTCGCAGGATGACCGTTTGACATGTAAAATTGACGAGAATTTAGAACAATGTTATGTTTGTCCTTTAATTCTTTGGCAACTGCCAAATACATCGCCGCGCCATAACCCTTGCGACGATTACCCCTAACCGATACATTTTGAACATTACCCCTGCGCGGATGCACACTGATGTCGCCAACAATGCCCTCGTCATTTATGTCGTCAATGAGTTGGGCGGCTTTTACCTTAAAGAACATTTGCTGCTTGGTGCTTCCCCATTCCTTTGCAAACACCCCCGGCGCGATTGCAAAGCGTGTTTTACCCTTAACCGCATTTTCTAATACAAAAGCAACTGCGCGCTTTCGCATTCTAAACACAGGGATGGGTCTTTGCCCCGGATTGTGTCCGTGAATACCCGCCGGAGAATTATAATCTGGCTCGTAATCGGAGTCAAGTATGATGCCGGTATATCTTCTGCTTCCATCGGATTCGTCAGCAAGCCGCCAAACATCACCGACTTCTATGCCGTTATCATCTTTTATCCACGACGGACGCGAAGCAAAGCGCCCATCACCGCCGACCGCCCGATAATACAATGCCTCGTCTTCGTATAGTTGCCGCAACTCTTCGCTAACGCCCTCTATTTGCGTGGCGAGGACGAAAACCCGCCGCGCATCGCCAACCGCACGGCGATGACGCATAAACTCGCCGCGCTCGGCAAAGCGCGCAACCTTATACGACCCATCCCCGGCTATCTCCGCCCACAATTGACGAAAGAAACTGCGGATTTTGGATATGAAGTCGCCGCCATATTTGCCGCCTATGTGCGCTTCCACCGCAAGCGCAAACAACTCATTAGCCCATTCTTCCTGTAAGTATATCGCCCGCGCATCCCCCGCCTTTGGTGCCGCATCGCCCGGCTTCCAATCCGTCCCCGGCATCGCCGCCGCGTAGTCAAATATGCTTTTGCCATCCGCGTCAGTTGCCGCCAAACTTGCCTTTGCCCTTTCGCTGTATAGCAACCCATTCGCCATGCGGCGGTTCGCCCAAGTCGGCATCAATCGCTTAACCATATTGCGCGATGACTCGCTGCCATAAGTCCAAACAAGGTGTGCAAGTTCGTGCGCGACAATCATCGCCTTCGCCTTGTCGTCAATGTGGGCGGAAACATATATCACCGACTCATTCATGCTCCGACCGGCTACGGAATAACCCAACTCGCCGCGGCGGGAAGGGTCATATAACTCGGCGCGCACTCCCATCAACCCCATGGGGGCAGCCAGCATTTTACTAAACTTGCGCACATCCATTTTTGTGGCAAAACGCATTTTTGGTTTTTTGTCGTCGGGGGAGAAAGCAAACATTTGTCCGGTATCGTGCGCCGCGTCTTCCGCGCTCTCGTCTTCCGTTTTCTCGGCGGTAGCCCCCGGCGCCCTTGGCGGCTTGTCTTGTATCAGTTGGTAAAGTTTTTTCACCGCTTCGGCGGTGCGCGCTTTAACCTGCTTGGCTGGCGTTGTCATAATCGCCATAACCTCGTTCTCAAACAACTCGCCATAACCGGCGCCGGTCTCTACCGGATATGTGTTGCCATCCATATACCCTTGATATGCCTCCACATTAAGCATTGCCCGCAACAATTCTTTTTCTGCCCTTGCCGCCTTTTGAGCCGAAACAGCCCTTTCTTCCGCGCTCGTGCTTTCGTCCGCCGCGTCTTCTTCGTAAGTTCTTTTTTTCCTGCTGATGTTGTTTTTGGTGCTTTTCAATGCCTCGCCCACATCGCGCTTAATTTCCATTATCGCCACGATTGTTTGCATCGCCGCGATGTCTGGCGTCCCCATCTGGTCAAACGCTTCGGAGTATTTATCCACACCGGCGAGGGTATTTTGCACCGGTTTGCCACCAGCCGCCCACAAAGCCAAAGGTGTCGGGTCGGACACTTGATTTTCCACTTCCGCTTTGGTAAAACCGCGTTTTTGGGAAGAACTGCTATCTATGACAATCTGTATCATATTCGCCTGATAAGTCCCGACTCTCCTTTCATTCCATCCGGGAAGACCTTGATTCCCGGCTTCCGCCGGTAAATATTTATTTGTGCCGCGCGCGATGGCAACAACCGTGAGCGGGTCAAACTTCGCCGGATTGTTTGCGTTTTTGTATTCGCTCACTTCTAACAATTTATTCCACCCGCCGTCTTGCAACAGGGCTATATCCTTACCCAAATATAAAGAGCCAACCTGACCGTGCATGGTGCGGTTATCACTAAACTCAACGAGGGCATCAAAAATGCCGCGCTCTATCGCGCTCGTTTCAGGGGCATTTCTAACCCGGTATAAACCAGCAGCATCCAATATATTTGCGAGGGGCGGCGCGGGAGTAGGCCATCCGTCTTTGTCAAACTTGACGCCCTTCTGTTTGTTTTCCGCTTCCATGATATTCTTTATGCCGCCGTAAAACATTGCCGACCGCTCCGTCCAGCCATCGGCGGCGGAAAGAATCGTAGGCGCCAAAAAAACCATATCTTCTTTTGGCTGCTTGCCAATCGCTTCCATGCGTTTGGCAAGTTTGTAGCGATGGTGTCCATCAACAACCCATAACTTCCCTTTCGTGTCGCGGTAGAAGGTCATGCCCTCTCCTTGCAACGGCTTCCATACCTTTTGATTCTTAAGCCCGCCGCGCCCGGCATCGGTGCCATGCACCCGATGCTGAAAAAGTTTCTCGTTGATATTAACTTTGTCTATCGGAATCCTGTCCTTGTTGTTATATTTTTTATGCACCCATGTGGGAGCATCAACCAACCGCCCATTTTCATCGCGCACTTGCACCCCTTCCAACTCCACGACAAACTCAGCCGAGGGCGGCGCATCTTCGCGTTTTTTTGCCCGCTCTGCGGCATCAATCTCGTTTTGTGTGTAGCCGGATGACGGCGTCCTTTTTTGCAAGCCCGCTGCGTTTGTATTTGTTTCCTCTTCATATACATCCTCGCGGCTTGTCGTCCGCTCTACATCTCCATACGGATTCGTGGTTGTATTACGGCTTGTGGCATCGGCTAATCCGTCAAAGGCGGCTTGCGCGAGCGCCGCGGCTTCGTCCTTATTGACTGATTGATGCCCGACATTTGTCGCATCGTCTTCCGCCTTTTTAACATCCGCCGCCGATGGTGCTTTATCCCGGTTTGCCCTCGCCTCTTCAAGTTTTTCCAATGCCAATGCCGCCCCTGCCGCCGATTTTGCCGCTTTTGCCTTTGCGTCATCCGCCTTTGCCTGCGCTTGCTCTTTTCTCGCAACGGCTTGCGCCATCTTTGCTTCATGCAACTCGTCTTTACGGCGTTGCTCTTCCTTGAAACGCCAATCAGCGATGGAGTTTTTATATGTTTGATTTGCCAAATTCCGCTGTTCTCTCAACTCCCTCGCTTTCGCCGCCTTTTTGCTTGCCTCGGCGCGCGCGGCGGCGGCGGCTTCCCTTTTTTCATCTCTATCCTTGATAGCCGCTTCTTTCTTCGCCGCCGCCGCCTCTTTTTCCGCCGCCTCGGACGCGATGGCATCAGCACGGTCTTGTGCTTCTTGTTTTCGCTGCCGCTTAAACAACTGACGCACGAAACGATTTGCCGCGTTTATATCACTTGCCGAGCGCCCGCCGGTATTATTGCCACTGCTTTTATGATTGCCGGTTAATATTGACGCAACTTCTTCCGCAAAGCGCACCGCATTCTCACCCTCATTCCTGCCAAAAACCCCCCTACGAGTTGTGCCGTTATCAGTCCATTCAACTACCCAAGAATGACCCTCGCGAAAATATGAAACGCCGCTTTCGGCGTCCGTGTGCCGGTCGCCTTTTTTAGTAAATTGATGCTTTGGATTTGTTTGGTTGTCGTCCGGGAATATATCATCCCACTCGCGCCCTTTCAATCTATTCACCACCATCGGTTGCAAGTCGTTAGGGATGCGCTCAAAGCCGAGATGCCCCGCCTCAACGAGTTTTGCCGCCTCGTCCAAAATGCCGGTTAGGGATTCCTTTATTTCGTTTTCGGTTGCGCCGATGTTTGGATATAACCAATTGAAGTCGGCGTCTTCCGGCAACGCTTCCATGTCGTTGCGCGCCAAAAAGCGATTGATGGCACGAATCGCCCCCTTGTAGTCGGTAAAGGATTGTGCAACATCTTGCAAGATATTTGGGATAACCGCGGCTTGCGATGGCGGCGCGGCTTTGCCGTCTCCGCCGGTGCCGGTTTTCGGCGCTGGCTGATTATCCCGCGATGCTTCCAAAACTCGCATTTTGGCTATCATTGATTCCCCATCAAACTGGTCAAGCAAGTCGCGCGCCTTTGTCAAGTCCGGGTCGCCAATATCATTGACGAGTTGATTCAGTTTGTCTTTGTCGGCAAAAGCCGACCGCATAAAATTGAACGATTTGATAAGCCCAAGTTCGTGCAGTGTTTTTATCGGCGCTTCTTTCATTCCTTTGGCAATGCGCGCCGCGCTTTCGCTGTCTGACACGCCATCTTTCTTTTTGGCTTCCGCGGCGAACGCATCCGCTATTTTGCCGGATGCGGCGATTATATCGGCGGGGTTATATTTGCGGTAAATCTTCGTTTTGGCATCATCTTGCATTTCACCATCGGCTATTCCGGCGCGCGGGAACAGGGAACCCCAAAACCGACCAACTCTGTGCCTGCCGTATAGATTAGTTGCATCGTCCGGCGTGTCTAAATCCATATTGAGAATATCCGCCGCCTCTGCATCTGACACATCGCCTAACTCATACTTCTCGCGGACGGTATCAAAAAACGCGCGCGCGCCCTCGTCGCCATCCTCGGATGCCTTGACGATGGAATCCATTTGCGGCGGGGTGCCGCTCATAAACAAGCCATCGCCATATTCTTCCATCGCCGCAAGCGCGCCAACGACATTCACCATTAAATCCGGCTCGCTCATGCCGGTAGGGAAGTATTTGCCAAAGTTGATTGACAGTTTGCCGGGCGTTTTTATCATCTCCAAAACTTCTTTCCCGCGTGCGCGCCAACGGCGCAAATCTTTTAGCGACTTGCTAAAAATCTCTAACTCGCTTTCTTTTTTGAGACCCGCCTTATCTACTTTGGAATCGGACTCCGACCGCCGATGCATTTGCATGATAAATTTGTTGCGCTGGAAGTTGTGGATAGCCCCCTTATACGAATCAATCGCCGCATTACGCCGATAGATAGCCGAAACCTCGCCGGGCAATCCAACCGCGCCGCCAAATAACACCTGACCGCCGACACCACCGGTGAAAGCCCGCAATGCCAAATCACCATATCCGTGCGGCGGCGCCTCGCCTGTTGCGTCTTCTACCGCCGATGCCTGCGATAACTCTTCCAACACTTCCGTGCCGCCCTCAAATGGCGCGCTGCCGAGCGGACGACCGAACGGAGAAACCCGCTGCGCCAGCGTAGCATTCTTGCCGACCCTGCCAGCCCCGCCTAATGCGCCGGTAGCGGCTGAAACGGCGGCGGGAATGAAACCGGAGCGAGTGGCTAACTTTTTGGCAACTTCCGGCTCAACCCCATTCTCAATAAGTATATCCAGCACTTCTTCGCGCACCGAGCCGAAGTTTAGCGCCGCATTCGTGCCGCCAGCAGTAGCCCAAGGCAAAGCACCGGCGGTCTTCGTCAAGCCCCGCTTTGCCAACTGCGCACCAACACCGCGAGCGATGCCGAGCGAGCCGCCAAATACCGCCTGAAACGGCGCGCTCTGCAGGACGGTATCGCGCAACTGATTAGAATCCAATAGATTGAACGGCGATTGACTGCGGTTGTAATCATCTGCCTTCTCTGCGTGATTCATTCCCCGCAATTGATAATCCCGCGTCTCATCCGCACTGCCGGATAACCAATCCGCCACACCATCGGCGCCGAGCGCCCCGGCTATTCCGGCACCGGCATCCTTGACCGCCGCAAAACCGCGCGCAAATGACCGCACATCCCGCCCTGCCGCCATCTTTGACCCTTCCAGCCGCAACTTCCCATCGTTGTCCTTGTATCCGGCGCTAATAATGCGGAATCCGCTTGCCTTTGTGCTGTCCTCGCCGAAGACATAAAAATCATCCTGTTTTTGTAAATCGGCGGCGTTAACTTGCGTTATCTTGCCGTCCTCATCCACCTTTGCCAGCACGCCGCCGAAATCCAAATCATCCGCCAGCCGCGGGTCGCCCAACACCCGAAACCGCCCCTCACGGCTTCCCGCCGCAAGTGCTAACGGCAAATCATTATCAACATTGTAATTGATAATGTCCGACCAATGCTTACTATCCCGCTGACGCATTACCCGATTATATCAAATTACCACAGCATCGCCCGAAAACAAACTTTTATATTTTTGCTAAAATAATGCGTTATTATAGTAGTTTTGTGGTATAATATAGTTTATCAACGCGGATTTTTGGATACCTCCTTTTATCCCGCATTGTAGGGCGCACCGGGACAATGAAGTGCAACTTGCTTGCATGGAGTCCGGGATTGACCGCCCGCTTTTTCGGCGGATTGTTTGTTAATTAGTGGTTTTTTTCACAAACATTCCGCCACTTTTTCCCACCAAACAAGGAGACACAATGAGAGTTAAACAAGCACAAGACCAAGACGGACAACCGGTTAAAGACAACGATGGCAATACTTTGCACATCGTTGAAGATGACGACGGCTTCCGCATCGGGCAGATATTACAAACCGCCGATGCAAAGTTTGTCGCATTCGTCAATGACGGCACGGAGAGCATGGGGCAATTAGTCGGCGAAGATTACACCGACCTGCAAGATGCGGCAGAGGCAGTCCAAAGCGCCAATGCCGAAATGTTGCCGCCGATGAAAGTCAATATTGACCTGCCGCGCCAAAAAGACAGCGAGCGGAAGATTTGCCTTGCCGCCATCGGCGCGTTTGTGCAACACTTGCAAGATAACCCGCACAAAGCGTTTGCGATGACACAGACAGGCGAAGACCTGCCACCGGTTAAAATGACAACACCAAAGGAGAGCAACAATGCCCACTAAAACTAAACCGAAAACGAAACCGGCGACAAAACCCGCCGCCGCCAGAAAACAGCCCACCTATCAAGCCCAAAAAGATGGCACGGCGACAAAGACGGCGCCGGGCAAACTGCCGAAAACGCCGAAAGATGGCACCGAACGCCACATAATACTTCACGGCAAAAAATATCTGCAAGTGTGGATAGATGGCGAGTGGTGCTTTGCGACAAGAAACTTTGCGCCGCATGGCAAAACAACATACACCTACACCGGCAAAGCCCCCCCGGATGCCAAAGACGGAATTGCAAGCGGATTGGACGACATTATCGCCCAAGATGTTGAAGACCAAGTCCGCGATAAAGTTGCAAATGCCCTGACCGACCTGCTCGGTCAATGCGCGCGCTTGCATACTTTTTACCGGAAAGGAAGCCAGCCGCGCAAAAACAACCGCGCCATGATTGACATTATCGCCCGGCGGCTCAAAGAGGAGATGACGGAATGATGGATGACCGCGACCCCTTTATTGCCGGTTTTCGCTACGCCGACACCGGCGAGAATTACCTGTTTGCTTGCGACCGTGTTGATGGCGACCAAAACGGCGCCACATTTATACACGCCGGGGATTATTACGAGGCGACCATCCAGCCGCTTGATGACAAAGACCCGTCCGTCATCGTTGCCATTCTTTACCAAAATAAAGCCAAAAAGTTTGTTGGCTTTGACGATGGCAGGGGCGGGCTTGTCCTTGAAGCGCGCGCGATGAAAAAAACCAGACACCCGGAGATGACATGATGGCGGACAAACACAGAAAACACCCGGCTCTCATCATCAGCGAGGCGGCGGTAGCGCATAAAGCGCATGCCGCCGGGTTTTGCGCCGGTGGCGAGGCAATACTACATGCTGCCACTGCCGCCGCCAAAAAAGCCGAGGAAGAATCCGACCGCTTGACGCAAACCGAAGACACCATATACGAGAACACCATGCTTGCGGTGCGCGATGCCACCCGCGACATTGCTTACTGCGATGTGCCGAAAAATGCCTTTTACGAAGCCATCGGGCAGGTGCAGAGTTATGAAAACGGCTATAAGAATGGCGCCGGTGGCACACGCGACATAATCTGCGATACGGCGATAAAGGGGATAAAGTAATGCCAGCACAAGACGACAACTTGCGCCTGCTCGCATCCGCCGGGATTGACGAAGGGCAGGGCAACACAAAATATACGGCAAGCGTGTATAAAGACAAGCGCGGCGGCTTTCGCTTGCGCTTGACAAGCAGCACCGGCGGTTTGTCGGAGATTGCCTTCAACGCGCCCGAACCGGACAAGGAGAAAGCAAAAGATAATCCGGTGCCGGAAGAAATCACCGCCGCGCTTGAACGCGAAGAAAAAGACCGACAGCATCGGGCGAGAAGCGCGCCGGTTTAACGGCGGCATCAACAGCCCATTTTGTTTTTGCCGCCGTTTGTGGTATAATTATATCGCGTTCTAAAAACGCACAACCACAAACAAGGAGAAAACCACATGCCCCAAACCACTAAACCCGAAACGACCGCCGCCAAAAACGGCAAGGCGCTTGCCGCCAGCATAGCGCACTACCCGGCATTCCGCAATGACGAAACCGGCGGATTGAAAACTTACCCCTGCACGCCGTTGCGGGAAGTTTGCGAGGAGACCCTGCGGAATGCCAAGAGCATTGTCGGCGATGCCGCCGATATGGTTATACGCTGCCCGGACGATGACGAAGAAGTTGAACGCTACGGCGCGGACGGACGCATTCTTTTACACGACCCCGACTTCGGCGCCGCCCGCTTTGCCTGCTACAAGGCGGCGGAAGTGCTTAATATCTGCCATGCGTTAGGGATGGGCGGGGCCGACAGGATTGTGAAGCACGCCCAAAAAACCGGCGACTTCATTGACGCATTCGCCGGAAGCCACGGCGACGATTGGCGCGAGGATGACGCAAGCGCCAAGCAAATCAAAGCCAACATTGACAAACTACACGCCGCGATTGATAAATACGGCAAGGACTATTTGGAAGAGTTGCGGATTGACAAACCGCATGGCGACGGCGAGCGAGTATATCCGGCGAAAATGACTCCGGTGTGGGCTGATGATGGGACAGGACAACCCCAACCGGACGGCGAGGTGGAATTGACTTTTTACTTTAACGGACGCATCAACGGCGGCAATGAAATATGGCATGCGGACTATGCCGCCTATACATACTGCGGGGAAATAAACGCAAAGGGCGATGTTGATAGAAAGTTGCGCGGATATTACAAGAGCCACGAGCGCGCCGCCGAAGTTATACGGCAATACGCCAAAAAGGAGAGGGCGTAATGCCGGGCAATCCCTACAACACGCCGGGCGCAATAACCGGCGCCCGCCCATTCCTTTACGCCGTTGGCGCCGCCGAACGCGGCGACTTGCGCTCCATTGAATATCGCCAGCCGGTTTTTGATAAAAAGGGATGGTGCGGCGAAATAAACCGGACGGAAAGCGGCGGCGTTGAAGCGCGCGCTTATGTCCCGGCAGGATGGTATAGCAGGGCGGTTAAGGATAACCGCTCCGCGTTATTGATTATCGCCGCCGCCCATAAAAGATATGGGAAGCGCATACAAAAGCGCACGGCGGACGACTGCCGCCCGGTTGCGAGCCATAGCGAAAGATGGAAAACCACTTACGCACACCATAATAACGCGTGATGGCAAAACTTTACCATTACGAAACCACCATATCCGGCAAGGTTATCAAACTGCGCGAGCCGAAAGCCGCGGGCGGTTGCATCATGCTGACGATTGACACGATAATTGGCAATAATGTCCTTTGGGAGATAAACCCGAAGAAAGCCGATTTTGCCAAAAAAGCCCTTGGCAATAAAGTTGTCATTTACGGCGTAGCAGTTGTCGCCAAACACGACAAGGACGGCATCATCCGCCCGATACGCATACGCATGAATGACGCCGACACCGAGCGCACGGACATAATCACGCCAGCGCAGAGTGCGGAAAACCATAAGAAACTTATGGCAACACGCGGCTCAATGCCAAACCTAACCGGCGGCAAGGACACCGTGGAATACTTGCGGGAATTACGCGGCGATGACGATGATTGAAACCAGCCACCCCGACATTCCGCCGCCGCCGCAAATGAAGTGCGCAAACTGCCACCGGCGCGGCGATGAATACGCCGTAGAAGAATGCCGGGCATGCGAATGCGGCGTTTGCCGTGAA
>JBPCXV010000101.1:0-3067 GCA_051008235.1 Pseudohongiellaceae bacterium
CCCGCCAACCTCGGCGACCGCACTGTTACCATAATGGCCGGCGACACCAGCGCCACCCTGAATGTTGCCATAGACAATGACGACCGGGACGAGGTGGACGGCAGCGTGACGGCGACGCTGGCCGGTGGCGGCGTCTTCTACAATATTGATGCGGCGGCGGACAGCGACAGGGTTGCGGTGTTTGATAACGATGTGCCGCGCGTTCGCATAGTCGCGGCTGCGCCTGAAGGCGATGAGGGCGAGGATGTAGTGTTCACGATAACCGCCGCGCCAGCGCCTGCCATCAACCTGACTGTGCCGGTGCAAGTGATGGTGCCCGCCGCCTTCGCCATCACCGATGCGCTGCCGACCAGCGTCACCCTGACCGGCGCCGCCGCCAGCGTCATCCTGACTGTGGCAACGGCCGAGGATCGGCTTGACGAGGACGATGGCCTTATCACCGCCAGACTGTCCGGCGGCGCCAACTACATTCTGGACACTGCGTTGGCCAACTACACTGTCCGCGATGACGACACGCCCGTGCTGACCATTGCCGTGACCAGTGTCACTGTGTCCGAGGGCGCCAGCAATGCCATGGCCGACTACACCATCACCGCCGACATAGCGCCGCGCGCCCCCCTGGTGGTGGCGCTGAATGTGTCGGAGCAGCGCTTCCCCGGCTTTGTGCTGTTTGCCGACAAGGGCAACAAGCGGGTAACGCTTGACTTCGCGGCGGAGGAACCCCACACGGCGGCATCCTATTCCGTGCCCGTTGACGATGATGAAGTGGCGGAAGATGACGGCACGATCACCGTTACGCTCGCCACCAACGCCGGGCAGGACTACACCATCGGCACTGCGGCTGCGGCGACCATCACCATCACCGACGATGACACGGCGGCGCCTGATGTGTTTTCGCCGCCGGAAAATGCCGCACTTATCATAGGCGCCGCCGGTGCGACCAGCGCGACCGTCAGAGGCAGCGCCGCCGCCGGTGCCACCGTCAGCATCAGCGTCGTGGGGGTCAGCGGCTTCACCCCTGCCACCGCCATCGCCGAGGCCGATGGCGAATGGAGAACCGGCATTGACATCTCCGGGCTTGACGATGGCAACTATGAACTCAGCATCGTGGCTATGGAACCGGGCAAGAAGAAGTCAGCAACGGTCACGCGCATGGTGGTACTGGATAAAACACCACCAACTGTCGTCATCACGGCGGCGGCGAACGAACTGCAAGTGAACGGCAGCACCCAGGTTACATTTGCCTTCAGCGAACCGCCTTTCAGGTTTATCCTGAACCAGATTGATGTCAGCCCTGGTAATCGCGGCACTCTGTCGGCGCTGACCGGGCCGACCATGATGACGGTTTACACCGCCACCTTCACTGCCCGCAACGCCGCCGCAACAGTCACCGTTTCCGTGCCCGATGGCCTGTTCATTGACTCGGCGCTAAACCCCAGCGTCGCCGCGTCACTTGCCATCACCATCCACACTCAAGCCGTTAGCACCCCGGTGGCCTTTACCACGCCAACAGCCGGCGGCTATGTGAACGGCGGCGACACGCTGACCGCCATCACCGTTGCCGGCACCTCCGGCAATGATGCGGACATCAACATCACCATCACCGATGGCGCGAACGCCACCACCAGCACCGGCACCACCGCCGATGACAGCGGCGACTGGTTCACCACTGCCGATGTCAGCACTTTGGCAGAGGGCGAACTGACCATCACCGCGACTGCCTCGGAGATGGGCAAAGCCAGAGCAACGGCAACGCCGATTAGGGTAACGAAGGACACCGTGGCGCCGCAGCTTGGCATAACAGCCAGTGCCACTACCATTGCCGTGGGTGGCACCGTCACTATTGCCTTTGCCTTTACCGAGGCGCCGCTTGGCTTTGCCGAGGCTGACATCAGTGTCAGCGGCGGCGTACTGTCCGGGCTGACGATTGACGGCCTGCTGCGCACCGCCACTTTCGTTGCCGGCAGCAGCGCCGCCACCGCCACCATTGCTGTGGCGGCGGGCAGCAGCGATGCGCCGGGCTTCACCGATGCGGCGGGCAACCACAACACCGCCGCGAGTCTAACGCTGGCGGTAACCAACAGGCCAGCCTTCTCGGTGGCCGATGCTGCCGATGTGAACGAACCTGTCAACGGCATGGCTTACATGACATTTCCAGTAAGCCTGTCCGACGCCATTCTGGATGCCAGCGTGGACTACACGATTGAGGCAGGCACGGCCAGCGAAGGCAGCGACTACACCGCCACCGACGGCACCCTGAGTTTCAGCAGCGGCGATACGGAAATGCACATCACGGTGATGGTGCTTGGCGATGACTTGTACGAGGCCGCCGAGTCTCTGCAAGTGATGCTTGGCAACGCCCTGGGCGGCAGTTCGGTCGGGGTTGACATTGGGCGGGCCAGGGCGACAGGCGTCATCAATGACACGGACGAGGTCAATGTCGGCATCGCCTTCACCAGTGTCGGCGGGGAGGCCGAGCTCACCCTGCCGCTGGAGTTCACCGTAACGGCCAGCGGCGCCACCTTAACCTCGCCGCTTATCCTCACTTACAGCCATATCGCCAGCACGGCCACGGCTGGCATTGACTTCATCGCCCCGTCCGGCAGCATCATCCTGGCCGCCGCCCAGAGCGCCGCCACCATCTCGGTAACTGTCATTGACGACAACCTGTATGAGCCGAACGAAGCGGTTGTGCTGACCCTGATCAGCGCCGCGCCCATGGCCCGGGTGACGCTGGACGCGACCCCTGCCAGCGGCGCCATCCTTGACGATGATATTGACTCGGCAAAGCCAACCCTGGCGCTGGTTACGGCGACGGATACAGGCGTGAGCAACAGCGACCTGGTTACCAATGAGGGCTTCCCCATCTTTGCACTGGGCAATCTGGTGGCCAATGCGACTGTTACTGTGCTGGCTGAACACCCTAATGGTTTGTCAATAACCAGGAAGACGCTGGTGGCATCCGGTGCGGGTGCGATGGTTGCTTTTGCCAATCCGGGTGATGATGACAATGGCATGGCTGCCAACTGCGACATACTTGCTGCGGATATGAGTGTTGTCAGGGCGG
>JBPCXV010000102.1:0-3535 GCA_051008235.1 Pseudohongiellaceae bacterium
GGGTAACTCAAACTCAGCTAGGGGGCAACTAAGAACGTGACAGAAAACCCAGAACTCAAACAAGTAGGGACTGTAGACTGGCTTACCTGCACAACCACATCTAGCCAGGCCGGGTGGTATTGGTACAACACTTTCCGAAACTACCAGAACCAAATAGGGGAGGAGAGAAAGGTCCCGCCGATGATAAAGCCCATGCAGCGAAGAGGGTACAGCGGACGTAGCGGTGAGGGTATGTTTTGGGGACAGCATAGAACCCAAGGTTACATGCTCGTAACTTGGGGCGAGGCAGCCCAAATGGTATGGCCTATGGTTGCACCGACAGCCAAGCGAATAAGTCGCGTGGACCTGGCTGTGACGGTCGAACTGCCTAAACCGGACCCTCGCCTCGCTCAGCGAGGATGGGATAAAAACGCAACCGCAACGGAACGGCAATATGCTATGATACAGAACTCCAAAAATGGTAAAACGCTCTACGTTGGAAGTCGCCAATCAGACCAGTATGGTAGGTTGTACGACAAGGGCGTTAAGGACCTGGGTCGAGAGCCAGGCGAGGTGTGGCGGTATGAGATCGAGCTTAAGAGCAAGCCAAAGAATATGGCGCTTTTGCAATCAATGTATGATCGTTGGCGCCTGCACGGTATAGACAGTGCCGACGTTACTCAGTACGTCCATCAGTGGTTTGCTGTTCGAGGGGTTAGCCCAAAATTCAGTGCGAGGGGCAAGGGGATGCCAAGGCCGGACCTGGAAGCAACAGTGATGACAGCCGAAAAAAAGTTGCGTTGGTTGTCTCAGCAGGTAAGGCCTACGATTACGGCGCTAATCGACGCAGGGTTAGGGGACGCTGCGATACGGGCTTTGGGGCTAGAAGCAGAGCAGCTACCTTTTTGGTCAGATGACGTATTAGATGGGAGTGCGAGACAATTATGAGCCGTAAGCCCATGACCTATGCGACCGTAGAGTGTACTTGCGGAAGGATCCATTTCGTTTGCTTTCGATCAGAGATGATCGTCTGTTCCTGCGAGGCGTTGACAGAGGTGTCAGGGAACCAGTACACTGACCTTCCACCGGACGAGGCAGCAATGTTTATCGACGACGTGAAGGGGTACGTCGAGGGGTATAGTGACAATACATCAAGGCCGCCAAAGTTTGACAGCGGGCAGTCTCCCCTGTAAACTCGCTTAAGCGAGTTCGAACGCGCACCTTCTATCCACGATGCAAGTACACGCAAGGAGCTATTTATGCCAGCTTATACCGCAACTTTTCAATTGGTCGACGCTTACAATCGGTCAGCGAGCAAGGAATTTACTACGGTCGATACCGTGGTGGACGAGGCCGCTGCGCTCACCTTGGCTGCTGCTCTTGCTGCCGATATTGCCGGTCTGTCGGAATTGAGAGTTCTTTCGTACACTCTCTCCCAACGGATCGTCTATACGGACGCTGTTACGCCAGGCGCAAACCGAGACGAGGGTGTCACCTTCTCTATGCTCAAGGAGGATAACTACAAGGGCAATGTGAGACTGCAAGGCCCAATAAATTCTATTTTTGACGGCAACGGCAACGCCGACTTGGCCGACGCTGCTGTTACGGCATTCGTCAACAACTTTCTGTCTGGAGCAGATTGGACGTTTTCGGATGGGGAGCAAGCTTCTGAGGTCCTTAACGGGACGTTGGACGATTAATCACACAACAAAATGGAGGTCGCAGCCTTTGATTGCTGCGACCTTTTTTTTTGCCTCGAAAGGAGCTTATGAGCGAGACCAGAAAGTACCTTAGGAGCAACAACAGGCAGCTTATAAATTATGATTTCGTAGTCGGGAAGTCAGGCGAAAACAGGATGGTTTGCATTGACGTAGGGTTCTTGGAGATATGCAAGGCGTTGGCCGTCACTCGTGGTCGGTGGAAGTCGACGTATGTCAAATCTCTAGGCGAAACATTCTACACAACGCCAACCGATAGCGAGATGACAGCGATAGAGAACATAATCGCAGAAGGGTTAATACAAATGACCGATTGCAACGATATTGAACAGGCAATAGATCAACTTACAGCAGCGGTGACAGCCTTAAGCGGAGGGGGTTGTGAGTGTGGCTCAGGCGGGGCCGGGGGAACATCTCCCCCTCTGGACCCGACTACCACAGACGACCCAACACAGCCCGGTGGAACGCCACCGGCAGGGTATTCAACTTGGGCCGAATATCAAGGCCGAAAGTGCGATATTGCGACCTGGATAGTGGATAGTCTTGAAGATGACCTAATCTGGCTAGAGGGTGGCGCACTAGGGGCCTTGGCTGTGGGTGCAGCGAGTGTTGGTTTGGTGTCGTTTTTGTCGGGAGGGACGCTAACCGCAATTGTCGCCTTATCGGTTGGGGTGATAGGTTTGGGTGCAAGTGCTATTTCTGAGCTAAAAGACGCTGTTACGGCAAATAAAGAGGGTTTGGTATGCTCTCTCTATGAAGCTGATAACGCCACATCAAGCCAGGCCGACTTTCAGGCCGCCTTGGCTACAGCCATTGACGGCGAGACCGCTGATACAGTAGCCAGGTATGTCCTTAAGGAGTTTGCAAACCTGTGGGCTGACCCATCGCAAATCAACTTGATGTATGAGCCGTTAACGGAAACCAGTAAACCTATCCCGGCAGGTGGGGATTGTTCGGCCTGCTTGGGTTGTCCGGAGTACAACGTACTGAGGGGAACCAACACTGGGGGGTTCAATTGGTCCAGTGAGGAGGAGCCAGCGAACAACCTTGATTACGTTGACTTCTTCGTCAATTCTACGGCTCAGGACTACGTATCTGGCTGTGGTCCGGAGCAAGCAGTGACTATATCGAACCTGGTCGGTTGGGTGGATCCTGGTCCAGGCAGCAATTTCGCTGTTTTCGACGCTACCGGGACACTGGTATACGGCTCTCAAGACACGCCATGGCCGGCTCAAACTTGCGGTCGATACTTCCAGGTCCGAAGTGATACGCCGTTCACTGTGACCTTGACTAAAGAGGATTGTCCTTAGTACCTAAGTCCTTAAGATATCTGAAATTTCTAACCTTGGTTAACTTTTTTATTAGCCAAGGTTATTTTTGTTGTTTAGTGGGGGGGATGTACAGGATCTCGTCGGTTTGGTAAGGTGGTATTGGAGTACCTCATATTCAACCCATTACCCACTAATTAAGGAGTTTGAAATGTCGAAAAGAGTAATGATCAAGAGCGAGGACATGACTTTGGCCCTAACCGCACTTTCGGACAGGGTCAGACGCTGTACAGTAGAGGCAAGGGTCTTGGCAAGGCTCAACGAGGAGCCCACTTTGGTTGCCTACTACGACAGGGAAGCGAGACGATCCCAGGACGCGCACAAGGCGCTCACTTTGGCTTGGCAGGGTGGAGTTGAAGAAAAACCCCCCCCCACTGATAGGGGGGTAACTCAAACTCAGCTAGGGGGCAACTAAGAACGTGACAGAAAACCCAGAACTCAAACAAGTAGGGACTGTAGACTGGCTTACCTGCACAACCACATCTAGCCAGGCCGGGTGGTATTGGTACA
>JBPCXV010000103.1:0-4331 GCA_051008235.1 Pseudohongiellaceae bacterium
GTTTGATGCCAGACCTTTGCCTTTCCACCGCCTTTTCCATAATCGTATTCATTTGGCTGCCGCTTGCCAAGTGCGATGCCGTCCCTTCCAAGAAGTGCGAGGCAAACTGCGCACCGGATACCGTGCCGTCAAGATGCTCCCGCGCCCTTTCGGGGTCGGTAGCACAAACCTGCGGAAACTCGGTAAATAATGTCATAAACGGCGTTGCGCCGCGCCCTTTTGTCTTACCGGCATAAACAGCAGAATCGCCACCCGCCCCCTCTTTTCGCTTGAATAAAAGGCGATTGGCGGAGATAGAGCATATCGCCGTATTTTTGGCTATGCCGGGGAATGTCTGCTTCAACACATCCACAACCCGCGAGGCAAGCGTCGCTTCGGCAGACGAGTGATTCATATTGTCAATCATGCATATCGCCCCCGGCATATACCGCGCGATGTGAAGCATCATCAGGCATTTTTTACTGGTTTCATAAACCTGCCGCCCCTTGACCGTGCAACCATTCATCCCGTCATTTTCACAATAATCACGAAGGGCTTGATGATGCCAAACCCCCGGCTTACAGAGCATAAACTTTTGCTCTTTCTCGTGATTGATAATGTATGTCGGTGCCATCAGCGTATTCCACAAATGCTCCTTAAACCGCATCCGCTCCAACCGACTCTTTTCCGAGTTAGTGTTATGCTTATTGGGTTTGATAACCGGCTCATCCAACCCCCCCGCCAACTGACCAAACCGCATCCTCACAACAATCCCCCCTGCCCCTCGCCATCTTTCACCAACCGCTCACCGTTGCGCGCATTGACGATTTGCCCCTCGTCAAAGGCGATATAGACAGTCCCGACATACTTGTCATATTCGCCGCTTTCCTTCATTTCGGGGATGCTCTTGAATGGGGCAAAAGTGTCAAAGGCATCGGTGATAATCACACCGTCATGCCCGCCATCTTTTCCTTGTTTTATCATTTCCCACAAGGCAAGACCTTCCACATTCCCCCGGCTATTGAGATGGTAGCCGTCAAACCTTATCGGGTTTTTCAGCGCAATATGCACCTCTATAACCAAACCATTCGGACTCGCCTTTTTCACTTGCTCGGCAAAGGCGGCTTTCAGTCGCTCTATTTCCTTTTCGTTTGCCGCCCTTGTCTCGTCCATTAATGCCACAATTCCGGCAAACGCATCGTCTTCTGTCCGATAGCGGCGGGGGGCTTTTATTTTCTTGTTGCCGCGCGCATCTCCCATGGAATAACTACCTTCCCAAAGTCCGTCTTTGCGCTTGTGCGCGTCCGCTATCTCCCACCCTCTACGCAAAACATCGTTATCATATTCCAACTGATGCGCTTGCTGAATCAAACTTGGCTCACCGCCGCTGCGATATCCCAATTTGGAATAATAAGTGGAATAACTTTTAGCAGTCGGCAGGTTGTCAGTCGCAAATATGCCATGCTCCGCACCCATCGTCCCGGTGTGGCTCCCCCGCTTTTCCGGGTCAAACCCTTCCTTTATTACCACTTTACCTTCCGGCGAACCGATTAAAAGCGTCAGCGGTTTCTTTGTTTTCGGGTCAAGCATATCCGGCACAACCCCATCAAAAAACGAATCTTGGGCGGCATTATATTCCCCGTCATCACCCATCGTCTCTTTTGGCGGCGCGACCGCAAACTTAAACCCACTCTGCTTTGACTCCGGACGCAAGCGAAACCCATCATCCTTTGGCTTTGCGTCCGCCGCCATCGTATAACCCGTCTCGGCATTGACGATATTCTCCGGTTTGATGACGGTATAGGACTCGCCCTCGCCGGTGGTATCAAGCCACCGGATAATATCAAACTCCGGATGATGCTTTGCCAACCACACATGAAAAGGCAACTGTGTGTAAATTTCCGGATTCGCATCTTGGTAATCCGGTGCGGCTGGTTTATTCTGTATGACATAACGACGCCTTGCCGCTTCTCGCGGTTCTTCTGTTTTCCCCACCCACTGCTGATATATCTTGCTGTGTGCCTTGTTTTCCAGCGCGTCAAATATATTGCCGCGCAAATACGCCTTAATGATTCTTGGGGCTTTGCCAAGTTGATTCCTCTCATCCTCTCCGCCCATTGACATGGAATGCTCCCAATCTGCTACCCCATCAGCCGCATCATCCGCCGATTCCTCCGACAACGCAAACCAAACCAAACCAAATTTAGTGTGGGCAATATCAAAATCGTCAAACTCTCCCATTGTGGCATGATAAACAACCAACGGCTTATCGTCATTGCCGGTCATAAACTCGCCGCGAAACTTGCTTTTATTAACATTCCACTGACCATTCTTATTCAACTCTGATTTATCCGGCGGCATAGCAAAGCGAAGCCCGCCCTCTTTCGGGGGGGCTATACCCCACATTGTGTAGCCGGTTTCGGCATTGACAATAGTCCCCACACCGGCTTCGCTCACGGAGTAATAAAACTCTTCCTCTTGGTCTTCAAACGGATTACTACCGACCCAGCGGATAATGTCAAACTCTGGATGATTTTGTTGCAACCACGAATGAAAACGATGCGATAACCACGGATAAGCATCAGAGAAATGCGGACCCCGCCCATCGGCAACATCGCGCACATCCTTCCCTTTGCTCTTGCCCGCCCACTTGTCAAATATCTTGCGATGCGCGGGATTAGCAAAAGAATCAAAAACATTGCCGATTAACCGCACCGGCACAATAATATCTTTCTCGGTATCTCGCGCACCCATCGCACCTACCACCGCCTCATCCTCATTATCCGCAAACCAAACCAAAGTATCCTCACCCGCGACAAAATCCGCAAATCTCTTATCTGTCGCATGATAAAACACCGACTTCCCGCCAATGCTAACAAACTCCCGCCCATCCCGCTTCACATCATATTTCCCATCCGCATCCAGCGTTTCCTTATCCGGCGGCATAGCAAACCGTCCAGCACTGCGAGCGAAGTAGGCATTGACCCTTTCCGGTATCATTTCATATTGGTTTTTGCCGGTATATTTCGTTTGTCCTATTCTTTTGGCGAAACCTTGCAACATAAGCGATTGCCACAGCATTGATGCTTCATCCTCTCTCGCCCAACCCGATGTATTCAGAGCAATGCCATGCTTATCATAAAAATCTTTGGCAACCGCCAAATATATCGCCGAGCCATATCCTTTACGCTTTTTGATGTCATAGCGCAATTGCACAGCAGAAACAGCCCCCGTATCCAACACAACTCTCATATCGCCTAACTCGCGCCCATCTTTATTCGTTGCAGAATAAACCGCCTCGGTTTTAGTTTTGCGTATTTCCTTGACACTAACACCCGGCGCGATGGCAAACCGCCCCTCGCCCGCCGTTGCCGACTTTATAATCTTTGGATTGACAATCACATAATTCCTTTTCCCCGAATTTCCTTTGCGAAAACTTTTCGGCACATAACGCCAACCATCAAATCCCGCGCCTACAAAAAAATCCGTCCAAAGAGGAATGTTTTCTTTGCTTTCTGCCCTAAACAATGGCTCAAAAATATCCCCAAATGACTTTTTGTCATTCCTTTCGTCAGACAAACCTTCTTCAATAGCACTCCGAAGTCCCGGCGGTATTTTCCCCGGACTTAAAGAATCAAAATATCGGAGCATTTGCCCCTCTTGTTTTTCCGTCAGTTTTTTACCCCAATCCAAAAAGTTAAACTTTTGCCGCTCGTTATCCAAAGTGGAATCCAAAACATAATGATAAACAACACCCCGCGCATCGGGTTGCTTTTGTGTGCGATACAATCTCACAACACCATCGGTATCAACATACCGCCCAATCCCTTCCCGTTTGCTATCTTCGGCAAGTTGTGCATATTCTTCGGCTATGTTTTCAGATTCTGTCAAGTAAAGACCGTAGCCATGGAAATTATTACCTACACCAGACCCGACATGCTTAAGAAACTCCTGCGGATTACGAATATCCGCCGTTGTGCCACTATAAGCATCCATCGTTGCAAACCGCCCTTCGCTAACCGCTTTCGGGTTTATCACTGCCACGCCGTCTTTGTATTGATATCCGTCAATCCCCGCGCGGCGCATGAAGTCGGCTGCCATTTTACGCCCATTCTCGCTCGGCGATGCGGCAGCGGCGGCAAATGTTTCATCACCGCCGCCATCATATATCCCCGCCAACTCGCGCAAGAATACAAAGCCGGACACATCCAAAGCCCGCCGCGCTACCGCCGTCAATGCCAAACCCTCATCCGCCGCCAATGCCAATATCTGCCGTTTATTGTTTCCCGTGAAACCCTTACGGATATCGGCAATATTCCCATCAATATCAAACCCGCCCCGCATCGCCGCCG
>JBPCXV010000104.1:0-6170 GCA_051008235.1 Pseudohongiellaceae bacterium
CAGATTCAAATCATGGAATCGACGCCCACCCAAACCTTTGATTTGCCAAGCGAATGGTTTATGGCGCTCTCTTACAATCTCGCCAAGTTGCTGATGCATAAGGTGGGGTGTTCAGCGCAGCGCCGCGTAGAGATTCGTCAAGACGCAATGGAATATTTGGATCAAGCGTTGGGCTTCGATCAGGCCGTGTACGGCGTGAGGCTAGACCCCCAACGTTATGGCTAAAACACCAATACCGCTAGGCGGTTCAGACAAAGACTATAACAGCGTGAAGTCGCGCCAGGGGGTGGAAAACCTTTTGGCCGAAGTCAGTGCCGATGGTACCTATGCCACCGTGCGTGATGGCTTTGGATTGAGTGCGCCTTTTGCCACGCTGACCGATGGCCCAGGGCGATCAAACCTATTTGTGAATTCGGGTTTCATCTATTGCGTGGCGGGTGACACCTTGTTTCGAGTGGATGAATTCGGCACGGCCACATCATTGGGCGCCGTGAACGGATCGGGCCGCGCGCAGATCTTCGCGAATGCTACGCCCGGCGATAACCAAATAATGATCTTGAACGGTGCCGGTGGTGCGTTTGTCTACACCAATGGCGGCGGCTTGGTGGCTGTTACTGATGGTGACTTCTTCGCCACCGTATCGGGTACCGTGATCAATGAGCGTGGTGTGTTTGTTCGCCGCAACACCAATGAATTCTTCTTATCAGATGTTTCTGATTTTCTCGCTTACAACCCGTTGAGCTTCGGCAGCGCCGAACAAGATCCCGATCTAGTAGTGGCTGCCATACAAAAGAAATCGGCCGTGTGGTTTTTGAATCAGCGATCAACCGAGTATTGGCAAAGCATCGACAACGCCACATTGCCATTGCGCCCGGTAACAGGTGCGAGCAAGGAGCGTGGATTAGCCGCGGTTGGAAGCTTGGCAGATGCAGGCGAACGCATCGCATGGTTTGCCGATGACAACACGGTGCGGCTGATCGAAGGCCAGCAAATGACCAAGATCAGCGATTTAGATTTCGAATTGCGCGTGCGTGGAGATGGTACCCCCAACTTCCCCGGCTTTTCCGTCACTGATGATGCCATTGGCTTTTTTATTGATGGCCCGGTGCATAAACAATACGTGCTCACCTTCCCCACCGAGCAATACACATGGGTGTATGACTTCACCACCGGCGTGCCGCATGTTCGATCATCGGAAACGTTGGGCTTTTGGCGCGTAGGTGCGGCCACGCTGTTCAACAACAAATTGTATGGCTTCGATATCAATGCCAACGCGGCCTTGATCTATGAACTGGATCAGAACGCCAAGGATGAAAACGGGGCGATCATGCGCCGGGTGCTTACGCTGCCGAGCGTATCCCAACCCATGGATTGGACGCTTCCCTATGTAGAAATTGAAATGGAAGTGGGCCAGACCACAGACCCAACCGCTAACCCGGTGATGATCGTGGAATACTCCAAGGATGGTGGCTATACCTACACCACGCATGGGCAGATATCGCTAGGTGATTTCGGTGAACAAGATAACCGCGTGGCCCTTCGGCACTTCGGCCGTATCGTGCGCCACAAAGAATTCATCTTGCGCTTGACTGTGACCGACGCCACGCGCGTGCAGTTCTATCAAGTGTGGTTCGATATTGAAGCTGATGTGTAATGGCTGATCTAACCACCGAGAATCTAGATACCAACGTGCCGATAGCCGAAGCGCTGTTGGATATGGACATGGCGCCGCTTACGGCAAGCGCCTATTTTGAAGATTATCTATTCAAGATCATTGCCGATCTAAACGCCATCAATGATGAAGTGGTGGGTGGATCGGTAACAGATGGCGCCAACGTGGGCGGCTTTTCTGAAGTGTTCCAAGAGAAAAGCGGCAGCATCTTGGAGTTTCGCACCATTCAATCATCCGATGGATCGGTGACGATTACGCAAAACGCCGATGATCTGGATCTGCAAGCGGTGAGCCTTGCGGGCACCGTTGCAAACTCGATCCTCACTTACAACTTGGGCACCAGTGAATACACCGAGCTGCCGCAATTTCGTGTGAGCTTTTCCGGTGGCGTGATCACCATTGCACAAGATGATTCAGGTGGTGGCGCGGTTAACGCGATCATTAGCGATGGTGACGGTGCTATTCAGATCGGCTATGACGGAACCACGCACTTTCAAACCAACGCCAATGGCGCGGATGTTCCAACCACGGGCGCCTTCACAATTCCAGTAGGCACCACCGCGCAAGAGCCAGCCGCGGTTAACGGCATGCTTCGCTATGACAGCGATACAAACGAACTCCGTGCAGTTCAAAGTGGTGCGTGGGTTGATGTGATCGGTGGGGGTGGTGGCGCGCTAACTCAGTTTCAAGACAATGGCCTATTCGGTGAAGGGCTTTATGACACGTTTGTGTCTTTCTCAACCGATGTGTTTGGCATACTTGTTAACGGTGTGGATACCGACACGCAGCCGCGAATCAATTTCTTGGATGCGCCCGGTGGCACGCAGGTTGGGAACATTCGGGCGACTAGCACCGGCATGGTTTTAGACAATCGGCGCAACGGGCCAACATTGTTGCGGGCGCTAGATGCCGCGGTTTCTGTTGTGAATCTATTCGATGGTGATCCCGATGGATCGGCGGATCTGTTTTTTGATGGCGATGCCAACCCTTCAATGGTTACGATCAACAGCGGTATTTCTATACGCGATGCTGATGGTGCGGGTGGCGTGGTTGATGCGCCGTTCATAGAATGGGAAAACGCTGATGGCTCGCAGCGCTATGCATTCATCCAAGCCAATGCCAGCACGGGCATTTTGCGCGTAAACACAACCGATCTTCCCAATTCGATGCATCACCAGTTCACAAGCCATGATTCAAGTGGCATTGATAACTTGATGCTTGAGCTAGATCCCGATGGTGCCGCGGGGCTTTACTTCGATGGTGATCTGATTGTTGAAACAACCAACCAAGGGTTTCAATCCACAGCGGTTACGGGCACCGCGGGCGTGCTGCAAATATCTGCCGATGTGGGCCAGGTAACGGCGATAAATTTCGAAGAAGGGACTTTCACCAACTTCCAAGTTGCATACTTTCCGGGCACATCCCTTGGTCATATTCGAATGACTAACACCGGGGAAGATTTCCATGTCACCAACTTGGCGGATGGCGATATGGCGCGCTTCTTGGGTGGCGGCGCTGTTGAGCTGTTGAACAACAATGTTTTAGTTTTCAATACAACAACCCAAGGCATCCAGACTACGGCCGGAACCGGGATTGGCGGCGCTGTTGAGATTAGTGCTGATGCAGGCCAAACCACCCAAATAAATTTCGAAGAAGCAACCACAACACACTTGCAGTTGGCATGGCTCGCAGCCACAAATTTGGGGCGCCTTCGCATCACCGATACAACGGATGATTTTTTGATCACCAACTTGGCCGATGGGGATATGGCTAGGTTTAACGGTGGCGCCGGATCGGAACTTTATTTCAACAACACCTTAACTCTTTCCACATCACTGCAAGGCATACGCGTGATTGATGGGAACGGAAACGATGACCCGTTTTTACGCTGGTACAATTCTGCAAACAGCGTGCAACTAGCCACGGCCGGTGTGTTCAATGACGATTTGTTTTTCATCAACGATGTAACTGCCGGGTTAATCACCCTTCGCGCGCAAGGTACCGCCCCCGCGGCTGATGCTGATGTTTTGATTGGCGATCCTGATGGCGATACGCAGATTTTCGACAATGTGAATAATGCGGTGGCGTTTGAGTCTCGCAATACAGGTATGACGGTACAAGCCCCATCGGGAAACAATGCCAATATCTTCTTTGAAGATGGTGATGCCCAAACCGCGTTTATCTCGAAAGATAGCGATGGCGAATTCACCATAAGAAACCAAGAAGATGGCATGACGGTGCGCATTGAAGCCGATGATCTATTGGCCGATGCGCACCTAATGTTTGATGGTGATCCAGATGATGCGGTTGATCTTTACTTTAACGATTTGCTTGCGTTTTCCACCCATTCAACGGGCGTGGAAGTTGTAGATACCAGCGGTGACAATCCAGCCGTGCAAGCGCTATCCGATGCGGGCGTGGATGAATGGCAGGTTGGAAAGAATGCCACCGGCGCTTATTTATTCACCCAAGAAGTGGCCAACAGTGTTTCGCTGATCGCAACAGCCACCGGGGTGGTGACTAGCGTCATGTTTGAAGGTGATCCAGATGTGGGCGTTGCGTTCAACGCGGCCACGCCATTTGCGGCGCCAACCTACACGCCAACCAATGTAACAACGGATCGCGCCTTTGATGCGAACGCCGCGGCCGGTGCAATCACCAATCCGCCCACCCAAGCGGAGGTTGAGAACATTAGAGATGCGGTCTTAGAATTGGCCGATGTTTTAGGTACACTAATTGATGACTTGACAAGCTATGGATTATTAGTGTGATCACAAACGACGATATTGGCATTGAGCCGGACGAACATGAATTCGATTGGGAAATTATCGAAATCTACAATGTCACCAAGCGCAACCACGAAAAGCGCGGCGCGTTGGTGAAGTACACGCCATGTGGCTGCATCGAAGGATGCCAAACCATAGAGAAGTTTATCCCCATTCCGTGGCACAAATGCACGGATGCGGATCACGCGCGCGCAGTGGCAGCCCAAAAGATTAACTCGCACGCGCCGCGCAACATGTGGACAAAAGAACTCAATCCACCACCCCCTGATAACTCAAATGAAATACTGAAGGAAATGGAAAATGGCGAAAGAGCAAGCGGCCAAGTCAGAGATGGCAAACCAGTTGACCCCACAGGAAGCGAAAGCGTTGTTGATCTTCCTGAATCGGGTGGATCTGAAGGGGCAGGAGAGTGAAGTACATGCAGCGCTTAAACACAAATTGACCCTGATCATGCAGACACCGGCCGAAGTAAAGGATAAAGACCTTGGCGCGATGGAAGGCATGAAAGGCGAGCACCGGGAGTAGAATATGCCATGGGCAGTTGCAGCGGCGGCGGTTAGTGCGGGTGGCGCAATATCCGCATCGAACAAGCAAAAGAAGGCGGCGGAAGGTGCGGCAGATGATGCCAGCCGAGCGGCCGAACTTGCGTCAAAGGAATATCAAGCCGGGCTAGATAGCGCCAAGGCGCGCTTGCAGCCTTATGCCGATCAATCCGCAATTGCTCGCAACCAAATGATGGTGCAAATGGGCTTGCTTGGCCCCGGTGGTGGTGGAGGCGGTGCGCCAGGTGGCGGCGGTGGTGGCTACCAGATGGGTGGCGCCGGTGTGATTCCGTTAGGCGATCCAAGCAACCAATGGACGCTTCCACCCGAACAAGCGCGCGAACTCGATCTATTCACTGAACAACTATTGCAGCGGAACATCACCGCATCATTCGCTTCCGGCTACCATCGAACCAAAGGCGTTGTGCAGGGTGCCCGGCGCACGCGTGATCATTTGATGAAGTTGCAAGATGAAGGCCGAATCCCGCGCAACATCAAGTTGCCGGATGAAGATCAAATGCGCCAGATTGCCGGTGACTTTGTGCGCAAAGAAGGTGGCCAAAAGGCACTGATCCGAAAGCAGCGTGATACCGATGAAGGCTTGTTATCGTATGAAGGCCGAAGGAATCGCGCCGCGTTTGGCGATGCTGAAGTGGGAGCGCTTGCCGATCAGTTTGGCATTACCCAAGGCTTCGGTGGTCCTGGTGGTGTTGGTCAAGGGCAATATGGCGATCAGCAAGGCCAGATTGTTGGCATGAATCCAGATGGCACCCCACAATTCGGCGTTCAAGCCGGTGGCCCCGGTGGCATGCCGGATGATCAACGCCAGTTTATGGGCGGTGGTGGCGCGCCGGGTGGTATCCAAACCATCCAAACAATTCAAGATCGCGCCGGTGTGACTGGCCCAGGCGAAGGATTCCAAGAGCGCTACTATGCAGATCTTGAAGCACCCACGCCGCAATTTGGCATGGGCTACCAAGACAACCCCGCTTATCGGGCCATGCAGGATGAAACCGCACGCAATGTGAATCAGTACGCGGCCAACGCTGGATCGCTCTATTCCGGGCGCCGCGGTGAAGCGCTACGTGAAGCCAGTGCCAACACGCAAATGCAGTTCTACCAAGATTTGGCGAACCGCGAACAGCGCGCACATGAAATGGGATTGAACCG
>JBPCXV010000105.1:0-2909 GCA_051008235.1 Pseudohongiellaceae bacterium
CAGTTTCAGTGACGGCACGCCACCCGACACAGTGACCATCGCCGCCGACGCCACCACCGCAACCTACACAGTCGCGACGCAAATCGTGGGTGGCACAGGCACCGGCACGATTACAGCCACAGTGGATGATGGCGGTGCTGCCTACACTTTGGGCACATCCACCAGCGACACCGTCACCATTCTGGATTCCTCCACGCGCACCATCAGTGTCAGCGGCCCGGCCGATGCCGTTACCGAAGCCGACAATGCCAGGGCCGAGTTCATCGTGACGCTGAGTTCACGGCCAGACGCAACAGCCCATACAGTGACAGTGAACTACGACACTGCGAGCGCGGCCAGCAACCCGGCCACCGTCGGCGACGACTACATGATCGCAAGCGGCACCTTGACCTTCGCGGGCAGCGAGACCAGCAAGACGGTAACCGTAGCCATTATTAATGACACGGCTTATGAGAATCCCGACGAGCAGTTCCAACTGGCGCTTTCTGACCCGCAACCAGCTGGGGGTCAACAGGACAACCGACTCGGCACTGGCATGCATGCCGTGAGCATTGTGGATGACGAGCAACTCGCTTTGAGCATCGCGCCAGTCGCCGACAAAGCCAGCGTCACCGAAGCGCCGGGCGCCACATTGGCGTATGAAGTGACTTTCACCGGCGCCACCCAAGTGCAGAACGACCTCGCCATCCACTACGCCGTGGACAGCACCGGCACCGCCACCTCAGGCGGCAGCGCGGCTGAAGGCAAGAATGACTACACAGCCCCGTCCGGCAGCCTGACCTTCGTAGCCAGCGATGGCACCAGCCAAACCGTGCTGGTAACTGTGCTTGACGATGACATAGTTGAAGATGCCGAGACTGTGGTGCTAAGACTCGGCGTGCCGAGCGAGCCGCGTGTGAGCCTGAGCCTTGATGCCGGTGCGACCACCGCCACCGGCACCATCACCGATGACGAGACGCCGACGCTTTCCATTCGCGCTGAGGCCAGTTCGGTAACCGAAGGCGCCGATGCCGTGTTCATCATCACCTCCAGCAACAGCCCGATGGATGAAACTGTTGTCGGTATAGCGGGAACCGAGACGGGCGACTTCGTTACCGGCGACACACTGCCGACCATGGTGACGCTCGCCGCTAGCGAAAGCACCGCGACCTTGACGGTTGCCACCACCGACGACACAGCCGATGAGTTGAACGGTAGCCTTGCTATGGGGATTGACTTTGATAACACCACACCTTCCCGCTACACGGCGGGCAGCGTCACCGTCGCCACAGTCATCCTTGAAGACAACGACGACCCGCCGACTCTGACGGTGTCCTCGCCCAGTGTGGAGGAAGCGGAAGGTGCCCACCTGATGTTCGTCGCCACGCTTGCTCCAGCCTCGGACAAGACGGCCACAGTTGATTACGCAACATCAAACGGCACCGCGACCGCACCGGGCGACTACACGGCGATTGTTAATGGCAGCCTCACCTTCCTTCCCCGCGAAACCACGAAGCAAGTGCTGGTAACCGTGAAAGACGACGACATAGTGGAAAGCGATGAAACCCTGACCCTGCGCTTCAATAACAGTGACAACATCAACGAGGCAGGCTTCACCGGCGGCAACCTTGATGCCACCGGCACCATCACCGACAACGAGATGCCGACCTTGTCCATCAGCGCTTCGGCCGGTTCCGTAACCGAAGGTGGCAATGCCGTCTTCACCATCACCTCCACCAACAGCCCGATGCATGACACTGATATAGGTGTGACGGCAACCGAACCGGACGGCTTCGTCCCCAAGCCGCTGCCCACCATGGTGACGCTGGTCGCCGGTGAAACCACCGCCACCCTGAACATCGCCACAATAGACGATGAAACTGATGAGGCAGACGGCAGCCTGGAGGTGCAGCTAAACATCGGCATCGGCTTGTCCAACTACACTGTGGCTAGCGCCGCCGCTTCTGCCACCGTCACTATAAAAGACGACGATGGGCCGGCAATCTTGGTGACGGATGCCAGCGCCGACGAGCCAGATGGCCAACTGGTCTTCACCGTCGCCTTGGACCTTACGCCGGTTGAACAAACCGAAGTGATGTGGGAGACCGCCAACGACACGACAGGTACCAGTCCGGCGACAGCAGGCGCAGACTACACCGCCGCCAGCGGCAAACTGACCTTCGCCGCCGGCACCACCACGCTTAGCCTGAATGTCACAGTGAGCATCACAAATGACGACGAAGTGGAACCGCTTGAAACCTTTCTGCTGACGCTCTCTGCGCCAACCAATGAAGCAACCTTTGCCGCTGGTGCATCCGCCGTCACCGTCACCGGCACCATCACCAGCGATGATGTGACATTCGTATCGGTTGACAATGACAGCGCAAATGAAAATGAAAATCTGGAGTTCACTGTGACACTGTCGCCTGTTTCGTATCTAACGGTTGTAGTCAGCTACGCAACGACGGATGGCACGGCGGAAGAGGGCAGCGACTACGCCATCAGCAACGGCATGCTGACCTTTATGCCTCGTGTGTCTAGCAGAACGATAACGGTGCTGGTCACCGATGACGATATCACCGAAGGCGAGGAAGACCTGACGCTGACGCTTTCCGGCGCAACCCATGCCACCATATTCGCTGGTTCAACTTCGGTAACGGGCACCATCACCGACAACGAGATGCCGGGGCTGTCTATTCGCGCCTCGGACAGTTCCGTAACCGAAGGAACGCCTGCCGTCTTCATCATCACCTCCAGCAACAGCCCGATGGATGACACTGAGATTGGCGTGGCGGCAAGCGAAACGGACGGCTTCGTTGACAGCAACACCTTGCCCACCATCGTTACGCTTGCCGCTGACGAGACCAGTGCAACCCTGACCGTCGCCACAATGGGTGACAGCACCGACGAAGCAGACGGCAGACTCACCC
>JBPCXV010000106.1:0-6623 GCA_051008235.1 Pseudohongiellaceae bacterium
GCGCAGACGGGGCCGACGGTTGATCTGGCGACGGATAACGCCACTGTCACCCTCGGTGGCACTGACAATACTGTCATCAACATCACCCTCAGTCAGGCAGCCGCCGACTTTGAAGTGGGCGACCTCAGCGTTTCGCCTGAGTTCGTCGGCACCTTTTCCAACTTTTCCGGTGGCGGCACCAGTTACTCGGTTACCTTCACTGGCAGCGTCGCCACCACCGTCACCCTCTCCATCGCTGCGGGTGCCTTCACCGATGCGGCAACGGAGATGGTCAACAATCAAGCCAGCAACATGCTGCCCATCACCATTGCGCCGGCCGCAACCCCGACAATGCCCATACTTACCGTGCAGGTGGGCGGCAATGGCAGTGGCAGGGTGGCGGTGTATCAGGTTATCCACCCCAGTGGTGGTGGTGACAGAATTGTTGTCAGGCAGGGCGATGTCATCACCTCAAGAGGAACGACGGTCTTTGACCTGGGCACTCAAACCACCGTCTTTTTTGCCGCCGTCGGCCATCCGGACTCAGGCAGCACCCAGAGCAGAAATTGTGCTGTGGTTGGCACTACACGTGAGTTCGCTCCCACGTTCTATACTGCAGCAGTGGCAGGCTTCCCAGAGATAACAGCAGACCTCAGGGTTGCTTTTGCTGATCTTGAGGCGGACCTTGGTTGTGAAGAAGGTTTCTTTGCTAGCCAGCGTGCCGGGAATTTAACCGCCGACCGCACCATCTCCTTCACCTTCACCGACCCAACCGCCCCGGCACTGCCCACAGTAACCATCCGCGCCGATGCGGCCGGCGTGTCGGAAGGCGCCGATGCCACCTTTACCCTCACCGCCAACCCGAGGCCCAGCGGCTCCAGCAACCTGGTAGTGAATGTAGATGTCACCGATGGCGACGGCGACTTCATCCGCGGCACCCCGCCCACCACGGCCACCATCAACCTTGGCTCAGACACCGGCATCCTGACAGTACCCACCGACGATGACAACAACGACGAGCCAAACGGCCTCATCACGGTCACAATAGCCAGCGGTTCCGCCTATAGCCTGGGCGCCACCACCACCGCCAGCGTAGAAATAGACGACAACGACGAACCCGCCCCCGACTTCCCCACCATCACCCTTGGCTGGGACAGCAAGGCAAGCCCCGGCACCACCAGCTGCGCCGCCTCGGCACAAGCCAACAGGCAAGGCATCTGCGAGGGCGACACCATCGTCTATACCCTCACCGCCGCCCCGGCGCCCACCGTCAGCATAGATGTCACGATGGGACGGCTGGCGGCGGGCAAGAACCCCGGCAACCCCTACGGCCTGACCAACCCCAACAACTATGTCTCCGATGCCAACGACGATGGCCCGGTGACCATCACCTTCGCACCGGGCCAGTCCACCGCCACCCATGAAATCCCGACCAACAACGGCTATGGCAGCGAGAACCTTGGTGCCTACTACGCCGAGATAACCTGCCCCACCGGCGGCAACGCCTGCCTGACCGACGGCAGCACCCTCACCTACAGCTTTGTCGCGGCGACCAGAGGCGCCGGTGCCACGCCTGTCAATCCCCTAACCACCAACTGTGGCTCAAGAGTGGCAGGCGGCGACGGCGATGAGTCCAGCGAATGTCTGGTGGATATCCACCCGGTCCCGGCGCCCACCCTGTCCGTCACAGCCGATGCCACCACAGTGATCCCTAACGGCACGGTCACCTTCACCATCACCAGCAGCACCGGCGCGCCCAACTACTATGTCTCCCAGGCCCTCGCCGCGCTGCCCATCACTCTGGGCGCCACCCAGGCCGGCACGCCGCTGACCAACCTGCCCGCAGTGACCCTGGGCATAGGCGAGACCACAGCCACGGCCACCATAGCCACAGGCGCGGCCACCGGCGATCTGGTGCTGACGCTCAGTGCCGCCACCGGCTACTCGGTCAGCACCACCAACGCCAGCGCCACGGTAGCAGTGGAGGAAGACACCACAGCACCAACAGTCAACCTGACCGCGACGGACACCACCATTGACACAGGTGCCGCCACCACCATCAACATCGCCATCAACGAGCCAACCACTGACTTTGAGCTGGCCGACATCACTGTTGCACCTGCGGGCGCCGGCACCCTGTCCGGCCTTGCGTCGGTAACCGGCACCACCAACTACACAGTCACCTTCACCGCCGGCAGCAATGCCACCACCGCCAGCCTCACCGTCGCCGCAGGCGCCTTCAACGATGCGGCAGGCAACGACAACACCGCCAGCAACACGCTGCAAATCACCGTCCAGGAGCCAATGGTGGCGCTGCCGGATATACCGACGGGCACACCGGGTACGCCGGCGGTTGTTCTGGCGGCGCTCCCCAGTGTCACCCTCGGCGGCAGAGACAGCACCATCATCCACATCGCCCTCAGCGAGGCAGTCACCGGCTTTGAACTGGGCGACATCAGCGTTTCGCCTGCGGCCACCGGCAGCCTGTCCAACCTTTCCGGGGGCGGCCAGCGTTATACGGCCACCTTCACCGGCATCGTCGCCACCACCGTCACCCTCTCCATCGCTGCGGACAGGTTTATGGACGCGACGGGAACGAACGGCAATGAAGCCAGCAACATGCTGGCAATCACCGTTGAGCCGGCCGCTGTCCCGACAGCGCCCAGGCTTACCGTGCGGGTGGGCGGCAATGGCAGTGGCAAGGTGGCGGTGTATGAGATTACCGACCCCAACGGTGCCCGCGCTCTTGTCAGGCAAGGCGAGCTAATCACTGCAACGACGGTCTATGACTTCGGCACTCAAGCCGGCTTCTATTTTGTTGCCGCCGCCCACCCGGACTCAGGCAGTACCCTGACCAGAAATTGTAAAGTGGTTGGCAATACATTTGATACCGATAATCTGGCAACAGCGGTAGGGAGCACAGTTATAGCAGCAGACCTCGGGATTGCTACGGCTGATTTTGTGGCGGGCAATGGTTGTTCAGCTGGTTTCAATATCGTTCGTCGTAATCAGGTAACCGAGGACCGCACCATCCTCTTCACCTTCACCAACCCGAATGCCCCGCCCATCCCCGCAGTCAACATCAGCGCCGATTCGGGCGGCGTGCCGGAAGGCACAGACGCCACCTTTACCATCACCGCTGACAGGGGATCAGGCGACCGCCCGGCGCTGGTAGTCAATGTAGATGTCACTGACTCCGGCAGCTTCATCAGCGGCACCCCGCCCGACTCGGTAACCATCAATGAGGGCTCAAACGAGGCCATCTTGACAATAACCACCGAGGATGACACAGAGGACGAGCCGAACGGCAACATTACGGCCACAATAGCAAGCGGCGACCGCTATACCCTGGGCACCGCCACCACCGCCAGCATAGAGGTAGATGACAACGACGGCCCCAACATCACCATCAACTACGACGCCAGAGTCAACGCCGGCCAAATGTGCGCCGCATCGTCGGAAACCAGCAAGGCCGGCGTCTGCGAGGGCGACACCATCATCTTCACCCTCACCGCCGACCCGGCACCCGCCAATGATTTGCCAATCCGGCTGGGGCGGCTTGAGGCGGGCATCCCCGGTGCTCTCAACTACGGCCTGACCAGCCCCGGCGACTATGTGCCGGAAGCCAACGACCGGGGCAACCGCACCGTAACCATCCTGGCCAACACCTCATCCATCACCCATGAAATAGACACCACCAATAACTACGGCAGCGATAGCCTGGGCGGCTACTATCTTGAAGTGGTCTGCGTTAACCAGCCGGATAATGACGGTGTGGCCGGTAACAACAGCTTTGAGTGCCTGACAGACGACACCATCCCCACCGACTACACCTTCACTGCGACCTCCCGTGGCAACCAGAGTGCCGGGGCTCTCACCCCCGCAAACAGCCACTGCGACGGCGGCGCCGGCAACGATGGCGATGAATCCAGCGAATGCCTGGTGCATATCCACCCGGTCACCGCGCCCGTCATAGCCGTCGCCGCCGTAAGCACAGGCGCCGTCGCCGAAGGCGGTGACGCCGAGTTCAGCATCACCGCAGACAAGGTGCCGAACCACTACAACGCCGACCGCACCGCACTGGCCAACCTGCCCATCTCAATAACCCTGGTTGAGGCAGGCGATGTAACCGATGCCGCCAGCCCGATGTTAGTGAACATACCCGCCGCCGGCAGCACCAACACCTTCAGCATCAGCCTGACCGACGACAGCACCGGCTGGGACGGCGGCAGCCCGTCCATCTCCGCCAGCGTAGCCGCAAGCGGCGACATGCCGGTGCGCTACACCCCGCACGGCACCAGCAACAGCGCCAGCGTCCCCGTCACCGATGACGAAACAATCACCGTGGTAATGGGCGCCAACCCGGACGGTGTGGCAGAAGGCGACCCCCTCACATTCACCGTGGAAGCAAGCGGCGCCACGCTGGAAGCCGACCTGGTGCTGTCCTACACCACCGGCGGCACCGCCACCGCAGGCACCGACTACACCGCCCCGTCCGGCACGGTAACCCTCACCGCCGGCACTTCCACGGCAGACATCGCGGTAGTAACCCTCGCTGACAACGAGACGGACGCAGGCGAAACCGTCATCATCACCCTCACCGATCCCGGCCTGACAGGCCTAACCCTCGGCGGCAACACCGCCGCCACCGGCACGATTGCCAACGACGCCCCCTTTGATAACCCCACCCTCAGTGTCACAGGCGACGGCGCAGTGTTTGAAGGGCTTGATGCCGTCTTCACCATCACCGCCAATGGCCCCCCGGCCAATGAACTCACCGTAACTGTCACCGTCGCCAATGTAGCCGGCAAGGGCGACTTCATCGGTGCCAACGCACCCACCTCGGTAACCCTGCCCAATACCGCCGCCACATGGACAGTCGCCGTGCCCACCAAAGACAGCACCGGCGGCGATGGCAGCGTAGTCGCCGACGGCGCTATCACGCTAACCCTCGCCGCCGCCACCAGCAGCAGCGGCTACATGGTAAGCACCGCCGAAGGCGCCAACAGCGGCACGGTAACCGTGCAGGATGTACCGGTCATTACCATTGACTGGGACAGCAAGGCGAGGCCGGGCACCAAAACCTGCGACGCCGCCAAAAACGGCACCGATTTCAGCGGCGTTTGCGAGGGCGATGCAATCATCTACACCATCACATCCACCCCGCCGCCCGCGGTTGATATGTCGGTGGAAATAGAGCGCTGCTCGGCGGGAGGCTGCGACGCCCTGGGTCTGACTTCGCCCTATTCTTATGGCCCCGCAGATCAAGACAGAATAGAACTGGAAATCCCCGCAAGCACCGCAAGCATCACTTACGAGAGAGTGATGAGCAACCAGTACGGTGCGCAAAACGATGGCGGCTACCTCGTGGAAATTGCCTGTCGCGATGGTTCCAGTGGTACCAGTGCCGATGGCACTTGCCCCGCTTATCAGGATGGCCGCCTCAGCGCCATCACCCCGGCCTACCGCTTCACGGACACCGCCGAATCGCCGGCCGTCGGCCCGGATGACAATGACGACAGCGAAGCCTTCGCCGATGTTCGCTCGGTAGCTGCGCCGGCCTTAACCGTTGCGGCTGACAACGCCTCGGTAGAGCAGGGCACCGATGCCGCCTTCACCATCACCGGCACCAGCGTGCCAAACCACTACAATGCAGACAGAACCGCCCTCGCAGGTTTGCCAATCAGCATTACAGTGGACGATAGTGGCGCCTCCCTTGCTGGCACTGCGCCCACCATGGCAACTGTGGCCGTGGGCGCGACCACAGTGGGTGTCACCATTTCCACTCAGGCGGGCGACGCGGGTGACGGCAACATCACACTGACCCTTGCCGCCGCCACCGGCTACTCGGTGGGCACGCCCAGCGCGGCCACTGTTTCGGTTACCGAACCGGTAACCTCCCCAATCCCAACCATAGCGCTGGCCGCCGCCTCCAACAGCGGCGCCACCGACGACCTCATCACCAATGAAGGCAGCCCCACATTTGACCTCGGCAATCTGGTAACTGGCGCCACTATCCTTGTCACAGCCGAGAGAGCCGATGCTTCCGCTTACAGACTAACGCTGGTGGCAACCGGCGCTACTGGATCTGTAACATTTATGGATTCGCATACAGCCTGCGAGTTCAGGTTCCAAACCTTTGGCTTTGCCGCAGCCACTGTCTGCGAATTAGGCGATGTCAATGCCACCGACGGCACGACCGTATGGACCATCACCGCCACCCAGCAGTCCCCCGGCGAGATTGTCTCCACCGTAGCCAATCTGGGCACTGTGACGATAGACCTCGGCGCACCGACCGTTACACTAACGGGTGACACCGCCCAACTTGTGGACGGCGAGACCACCAACATCACCGCCACCGTCTCCGAGGCCAGCACTCTGGCCGCAGATGACTTCACCGTCACCGGCGGCGCCCTGAGCAGCTTCACGCAGGTTACAGATTCCGACACCGAATACACAGCTGTCTTCACCGCCGCCAATGCCACCGCCAGCCCCATCACCGCCAGCATCTCGGTGGGCGCAAGCACCTTCACCGACACGGCAGGCAACGACAACGATGCGGCAAGCAATGCGCTGCAAATCACTGTGGCGGCGCTTGACCAAACCGCAGCGCCAACCATAGCACTGGCCGATGCGTCCAATGG
>JBPCXV010000107.1:0-3359 GCA_051008235.1 Pseudohongiellaceae bacterium
CCTTCACGGCCTGCTTGAGGCAGCGCTTGATCTGGCCATCCTTGAGCGGCGATTTGAATCCGTTGGATAGGGCGCCGGCCTTGGCGTTGAATAGCGCCTCCACGTCCGCGTTGAATTCCTCATCGAATTCCTCGGCATCGTGGTCCAGCATCACATTGGCCTCGCGAAACTCCTGGATTACCGGGTGCTCCTGGCGCTGTTGTTGTGCCGGCGGCTTGTCGTTGGCGTCGTGCTGGTCCAGCTTGCGCTGCGCCTCGATCGCGCCGTTTACATCCTCGTCCTCTTTCGCCTGGTGGAGTTGGCCCTCGAGCTCGGTGCGGATCCGGTCACGCTCCTGGCCCTGCCAATCGTTCACCGCCTCCATGGTTTGCTGCACACTTTGACGCACGGTTTTGAGCTCGCGTTTTAGCTGCTTGTTGTCCTGGATGTTGGCATAGCGTTCCTCGTAGGCCGTGCGGCCCACGTAGCGATCGGGATCACCGCCCTGATCCACGTACTCCTGGAAACCCAGGAAGCCGGGAGGTGTGGCTTGGTTGCCATCATCATCGGGCGGTGGGTTATCGCCTCCCTTCGGCGATTGGTCCAAATCTTTGCCGGCGTCGAATTGTTCGCCGGCTGCGTCGATATCGAAATCTGGCTCGCTCATTTGATCACCCCGAATATGTCCTCGTCATTCATGAGTTGGTAAAAATTCCCGGAGCCCGGTGGGTGTTCCACCCGTGTGCCGGCGTACCTCGAGAAAACTACCGTGTCGCCCTCGTCGCACCAGGATCCACGGCCACCCAGGCGATCGAATGCAATGGGGCCGATGTTCAGCACAATGCCGAAATGCTCGCCGCGTTCCTCGCGCTCGAGCTCATTGTGGGTTTTGATCACCGCGCCGCGGCCGGCGAGTTCGGGGAATAGATCCGCCTCGGCTTGCTCGAGGCCCATGGTGCCCTCCAATGGTTTCACCAGCACGCGATAGCCGGCTGCTTTGATCATGCCGTTGGCCACGAGATCCCGCGCTGCCGCGTAGACTTTCTGCGCTTTCTCGATGGCTTCCTTTTCGCGTTGGGCGCCCAGGGTAATGCCGTTGTCGTTGTTTTCTCGCTCGGTCATGGCGTCAAACCTGGCCTTGAGCTCGTCGGTGTTGGGTGCCTCATTCGCTTCCGGCATCATCGTCCTCCGTTGGTATGTGGTAAACCATGCCGTAGTGCTCGAGCAGGTTTTCGGCGTGCTGGGCGTCCGCATAGGCGTCCTGTTGGCCGAGTGCTCGATGTAGTAGGGCGTGGGTAAGGTCTGCGCTGGATGAGTCGGTGAGGCTACCGGAGCCGGCGGCGTCCCTGGTGTCCTCGAGTTTCCATTGCAAGCACGAGAAAAATGCAGCCGTCACCGGGTTGGTGAGCCATATCTCGATTTGGGAATCAGTAACTTGTGGGTGCTGTAGCTCTTTCGCCACGCATCACTCCTACGTTTTAGGGTTGGGAGGGTGAAACCTCCGGGTTTTGCCCTTGGGGTTGTGGCGAGTCTAGGGGAACGGGTGGTGCTGCGCCAGGGGTTTTGTCGATTAAACGGGTTTCCATATTCTGCACCGTTGCGATCGGATCATCGCCAGCCATACCCATTTCCCACAGCTTTTGGAAGGTCTGCGCATATAGGTGCGCGATCTCGGCCTCGGTTTTATCCAGCTGCAGCGCAAACTCCGCGCCCTTGCGCATGGTTTCCATCATCACGCCCAGGCGGTCGAGTTCCTGCTTGGTTTCCTTGAGTGCCATATCACGCTCGGCGAGTTCGGCCTCGCGTTGCATGTTCATGAGCATGGCCTGCTCCATGGGTGTCGGCTCGTTGGATGGCGGTGGCGCGAGCTCGTCCACATCCGGCACCTTGAACGCCTCGAGGAAATCCACGTAAGCCTTGTGCACGTTGAGCACCTGGCTGGTTTGGGTTTTCGCTTCCTCGAGCACGATGGCCGCACGTTGCTGGCGTTCGATATCGGCGCCCAGGCTCGGATCCGTAGCCGGCCGCACATCACAATCCTCGGGGTTGAAATCCTGGCGCATCGAGAATTCCTGATCCTCGTCCAGCACCTTGTTGTATTTCTGATCGGAGTAATGCTTGAAGTTGAGCAGGCCGATCGCCTTAAACTCCATTCGCGCGGAATCGTAGACACGCATCACGATCGAGTTGGGCACCTTGAGCCCTTGCTGCAGGCGTGCCAGGTACATGGCCGCCGCTTCCTGGCTGTTGGTGTCCATGTTGAGCGCGCTGTTGGTCATGTCGCGCACCTGGTCGACCATCCATTGCATCACCTGGAAAAGCGTGGGGTTGGGTCCGTTGTAGGGGAATTGCACGATTGACTGGCCCAGGGGCGTGCCGCCGGTGGTCACTGGTGTGAGCTCACCCATGCGCACCTCGATCGGCCCGGAATGCTGCCGGTTGCCGCGGCCGCTGCCGCCGGTCATTTGCGAATCGATTAGCCCGGAGCTCCCGGCCAGGTTGGCCAGCGTGCCGGCGTCGATGATCTGGCGGATGTGGGTGTTGATCGCGTCGAACATATCGCACAGCAAAACACCCCAGCCCATGCCCATCGGTCCACCTTCGGGATCCGGGAGGAATCGGTACTGCGTGAACATCATGCCGGCGTTAACTTCCACCACCTCGCCATCGTCGTTTGTGATGATGCCATCCTCGTCATACGCGGGATATACGGCCACCACCTGCTCGGTTTCCAGGTAGATCACTACCTCGTAAGGCTCGAGCAGCCCATCCTCGTCCAGGTCAATCCAGGTAAACGCGCGCAGGAATTTGAACGGATCCGGGTGATCCTTGCGCATGGGGAGCACGTCCTCCATGAGATCCCATTCCTCGGCGCCGCGGATGTAGGTCAGCACCTCGTTGCGGGTGTATTCCTCCATCATGAATTTGTCGGGCGCTTCCTCGAATGTTCGATAGCTGTGATCGAAAACCACCTCGTCGCCGTGCTTAAGGTCGCTCGTCACCATTTGCTCGTCGCCGTTGAAATAGTGCTGCTTGTAGCTGGTGCCCACGCATGGCAATGCCAGGAGCATTTTGTCCTGCTCCGGGCGCCAGTGCGGTATATCGTCGGTCAGCTGGTAATTCATGTAGGTGGTAACACGATCGCCGCGGGCATCTTTCTCGGGGTTGGGTTTGCCCCAGGCGCGCATTTTCACCACATCCTTGGCCCACACGAGCTCGGGCACGGTGCGGCTGTGGAAATCCAGCATGGCCTCGAGGATAAACGGCAGCATCACCTGGCTGGCATCCTCAAAGGGAAAGGTTTTCTTTTCGGCCTCGGGCTCGAGCTTCGCGAGCTTGAGCGCTTTCTCGTACTTGGCGCGCCACTTGGCCATGGATTC
>JBPCXV010000108.1:0-112582 GCA_051008235.1 Pseudohongiellaceae bacterium
GAATACATCCCTGTAGGCTCAGCAGTGGCTATCCTGCCACTGCATGGTGCTGAACTGCCTTACCCCGCCCCAGCCCTCATGCAAAATGGCTAGTCCTTTATGGGGTTGCTTCGGTCATTATGGTTGGTGAAGGAGGTGCATGGATGTCATCATACTCTGTGTAGGCCATGGTCAAAGCAGAGGCCGGTTTGGCGGTCGACGACTAGTGTGGATTTTGTTATCGGGCCTAGCTCGGCTAACAAGGCGAGCATGGTTTGGCGGGATGCGGCGGTTTCTGACAGGTTACTGTTGGTTTGTTGTTCGTGTGATGGTTTTTGTAATGACTTTTGTAACGACTTGCGGAACAACAGGTGACGCCAGAAGCTGACTGGTGTGGTGTCTTGAAAGCCGTCGGTGGCTAGTATTAGTGAGAAGTGGGCGGAGTTGTGTCCGATGGTGTGCTTGAGTGAGGTTAGCCAGTTGTCGCCGTCGGCGGCGGCGAATATCAGGCAGTGGGTCGCGGGGCGGGTGCTGGCTATGGCCAGGAATTCGTCCAGTCCGTAGCGGTGTGGGGTGTCAATGGCGCGTGAGGCGGCTACTGCTTCCAGTGCTTCGGGTAGGGATTGGCAGGGTTGCTCTGTGCCGTCGGCGCCAAATATCCAGTCGTCTCCCAGTGTTCCGGATTCAAGTGCTACTCGTGTGACTGCGGCAGCGGCTTCGTCATTGGGACTGCTGAGCAGATAGGCCAGGGTTCGGTCGCTGTGGAATACACTTTTTTCTGCCAGGCGGACATTTAGTTGGCGATTGCGGGCGTAGCTTTTCCACAGAATATCGCGCACTGAATCGCCTGGGACATAGGGGCGGATTTCCATGCGGTCTCCTTGCGGTGTGCCGGACTGGCTGGGGATGCCATCTTCGGCGGTCATTGAGCGTAGTAGTGGCAGGTGTTTCAAGGTGTTGGTGCGGGGCAGGGCGAGGCAGGGGGTGTTGTCATGCATTTGCCAGCTGAATCGGCAGAAGCCGAGTACATCGGCTACGGTGAATTGGCGTATCATGCGTGGCGTTTTGCAGCGGCGTTGGGGGATTAACTCTTCCACTAACTGATTTGAGGAGTTGGCTCGTATCCGTGTGAACATGGCATCGGGTCTGACGAGTTGCCAGTGGAGTTTAAGCAAGGGGAAGAAGCGCATGGCCGGTGTGTGAAACCCGGATTCGTTGGGGAACTCTGCTTCAAGGTGAAGGGTGCCATGCCGACTGTTGCCTGCGTCCGTTGAATGTGTGGGTGTCGGAGCACCGGGCTGGCTGGCTGCGTTTTTTAGATAGGCGGCTATTCGGCGCTGGATTAGCAAGCCGCCGATGACTGTGCAGAACAAACAGAACACTAATATAGTCAGTGCACAGATTGCCAGGGCAAACACTACCAAATCAAGTCTGCCATAGCCGAACCACCACAAGGCGGCGGCGCAGACCAGCAGGGTGGTGGTGCCACGGATGGTGAGCGGGAACAGGCTCGCCAAATCACTCAGGTCGCGCCAATATTTGGAGTTTAGTAACGGGGGTTTCAGCGAGAGTTTCAACATCAGGCATCAGCCCGGTTTTCAATAAGCTGATTTACCACCGCCGGGTCGGCCAGTGTGGTGGTGTCGCCGAGGTTGTCTAATTCGTTGGCGGCGATTTTGCGCAGGATGCGGCGCATTATTTTGCCCGAGCGTGTTTTGGGTAAGCCCGGTGCGAACTGGATGATTTCGGGTTTGGCGAAGGCGCCGATTTCTTTGCTTACGAATTGAATTAGTTTATCGCGCAGGACGGGGGATGGTGGGCTGCCGTCCATTAGTGTGACGAAAGCGTAAATGGCCTGTCCCTTTATGGGGTGAGGGCAGCCAACCACTGCTGCTTCCGCCACACTGTCATGTAACACCAGAGCGCTTTCAACTTCCGCGGTGCCAAGACGATGGCCGGATACATTAATCACATCATCCACCCGCCCGATGACCCAGTAATAACCATCCCCGTCGCGGCGGGCATTATCGCCGGTGAAGTAATGGCCGGGATAGGCGGCGAAGTAAGTATCAATACAACGTTGATGGTCGCCGAACACGCTGCGAATCTGGCTGGGCCAGCTTTGACTTAACACCAGATTGCCGGTGGCGGCGCCTTCCAGTTCCTTGCCGTCGGCATCCAGCAAGGCGGGTTTTACGCCGAAGAAGGGGTGGGTGGCGGCGCCGGGTTTGAGTGCGGTTATGCCGGGAATTGGTGTAATCATAATGGCGCCGGTTTCGGTTTGCCACCAGGTGTCAACAATGGGGCAGCGGCTGTCGCCCACCACCCGGTGATACCATTCCCAGGCTTCGGGGTTAATCGGTTCGCCCACCGAACCCAGCAACCGCAATGAAGCGCGGGAGGTTTTTTTTACCATGGCATCGCCGCCGCCCATCAAGGCGCGAATTGCGGTGGGCGCGGTGTAAAAGATATTCACTTTATGCTTGTCCACCACTTGCCAGAAGCGGGAGGCATCGGGGTAGGTGGGCACGCCTTCAAACATCAGGGTAACGGCGCCGTTGCACAGCGGGCCATAGACGATGTAGGAATGGCCGGTTACCCAGCCCACATCGGCGGTGCACCAGTAGATGTCGCCATCGTGGTAATCAAACACATACTTGTGGGTGATGCCTGCGCCGAGCAGGTAGCCGGCGGTGGTGTGCAATACGCCTTTGGGTTTGCCGGTTGAACCGGAGGTGTAAAGAATGAACAGTGGTTCTTCGGCATCCATCAATTCAATGTCGCAATGTTCGGCGGCGGCCTCGGTGGATTGGTGGTAGCACACATCCCGCTGCTTGTGCCAGGGAACATCAGCACCCGTGCGTTTCACCACGAACACGGTGTGCACATCGGGGCAATCGGCCAGCGCCGCATCCACATTTTCTTTCAGCGGCACAATGCGACCGCCGCGTATGCCCTGGTCAGCGGTAATTACCACCCGACAGTCGGAATCCAGAATCCGGTCTTTGAGTGATTCGGGTGAGAACCCGCCGAACACCACCGAGTGAACCGCCCCGATTCGCGCGCAGGCCAGCATGGCATAAGCCGCCTCCGGAATCATCGGCATATAGATACAAACCCGGTCGCCTTTTTTTACGCCCCGCGCCCTGAGTGCATTACCCAAACGACAAACCTGATGGTATAGCTCCTGATAAGTAATTTTTTTATCCTGGTCAGGCTCGTCGCCCTCCCACAAAATAGCAGTTTGCTTCGCCCGATGTTCAAGATGCCGGTCAATGCAGTTATAAGCAACATTCAACTTGCCACCGGAAAACCATTTGCTATCTGCCGCAGCAAACTCACCACTCAACACCGATTGCCAGGGCTGATGCCAATACAAAAACCGTCCCGCCTGCTCCGCCCAAAATTCCTCCGGCGAATTGATGGATTGCTCATACAACACCGCAAATCGCTCGGGAGTGAGATGGCTACGCTCAGCAACTTCCGCAGTTACCGGATAAATTTTTTCTTTGGACATAAGAGTTCCTGTTCGCTGAATTATACAGTAGAGAGCGGCTTGACACACGGCTCATGCCTTGCCACCGACTCCCCCTCAAGGGGGGAGTAAATAACTCCGCACTCCCGGCGCAATAACTCCCCCCTTGAGGGGGAGTCGCAGAAGGCGAAGCCTGATGCGGTGGGGGGCAATGTCAGGCGGGTAACTCAAGGCGGACATTGTCTATCAGGCGGGTGTTGCCCATATAGGCGGCGGCGAGGATGGCGAGGTGGCGGTCGTTGGGGGTTGGGGGTTGCAGGGTTTGGGCGTTGCACACGGCGAAGTAGTCGGGGCGCAGGCCAACTTGGCTTAGTGTGGACTGAGCGGTTTGTTCCAGTGCGGAGAAATCGCGTTTGCCTTCAAGGATGCGGGTTTTGCAATCGGTCAGGCATTGATACAGGATTGCAGCCTGTTCCCGTTGCGCCGCACTGAGGTAGTTGTTGCGGGAACTCATAGCCAGGCCGTTAGCTTCACGGTGGGTTTCCACGCCGATGATTTCAATGTTCATTCGCAGGTCGTGGGTCATTTGTTTTATTAGCAGATACTGCTGGTAGTCTTTCAGGCCGAAGCAGGCTTTGTCCGGCTGCATCAGATTGAACAGGATGTTCACCACTGTGGTTACACCGATGAAATGGCCGGGTCGGCTTGAGCCACAAAAGTTATCGCCCAGACTCGGCACAGTAACTTTGGTTTGTAACTCCGGGTTGTAATTGTGGTGTGCCAGTTCATCGGTTTTCGGTGCGGCTTTGGTTTGTAACTCTATGCCGGAATGGTCGGAAGAGTTGGAATAGATGGCACTAACATCCGGGGCGAAGAGAAAATCACAGCCCTGTTGTTCCAGTAACGCAGCATCTTCATCAAGCGTGCGAGGGTATTTGTCAAAATCCTCATCAGCACCGAATTGCATAGGATTAACAAAGATACTGACCACCGCGCGTTCGCAAACCTGTTGGGCGCGTTCAACCAGAGTAAGATGTCCGGCATGCAAGTTACCCATGGTGGGCACCAGACAGATTGATGCGCCCGAATCGCGCTCGGCGCTGAGTTGCCGACGCAGCTCTTTGATGTCGTTGATAAGCAGCAAGTTACTCTCCCGGGAATAATGCTGTCAGTCAAAACAATGTTCAGGCGCGGGGAAGGAGCCGTCTTTCACGGCGGCCACATAAGCCTTGATTGCACCAGGGATGCCCTCTTTGCTTTCCTTGAGAAAGTTCTTTACGAACTTCGGGGTGATGGGCGAGATACCAAGTACATCATGCAGCACCATGATTTGTCCGGTGGTGTCGGGCCCCGCGCCGATGCCGATGACGGGAATTTGCAACTGTTCGGTGATTGTTTTGGCAAGTTGACGGGGCACGCATTCCAGCAGCAACAGGTTGGCGCCAGCATCTTGCAACAGTTTAGCTTCTTTAATGATTGATTGCGCCTGAGCCGGGTCGCGGCCTTGCACGAAGAAGCCGCCGATGCGATTCACCGATTGGGGAGTGAGACCCACATGGGCGCACACCGGAATGCCGCGCTCCGCCAGCAGGCGGGTGGTGTTGGCAATCCAGGCGCCGCCTTCCAGCTTGATGATATGCGCCCCGGCGCGCATCAGGCCGGCGGCATTTTCCAGTGTTTGCGTTTCCGAGGCATAACTCATAAAAGGCATATCCGCCATCAACAAGGCACCGCGGTTGCCACGCTTGACACAGTGGGTGTGATAAACCATATCCGCCATGGTTACTGGCAAGGTGCTGTCGTGGCCTTGCAACACCATGCCGAGCGAGTCGCCCACCAGCAACACTTCAACACCGGCGTCGCTAAGAATTTCAGCGAAGCAGGCATCATAAGCCGTGAGGCAGGCGAACTTTTCCCCTTGCTCCTTAATCTGGCCGAGGGTGGTAAGGGTTACATTGTGCTTGCGGGTTTGGGTGCTCATGGTGTGTTTCCTGTTTTACAGCAGGGCGGGGCGTGGATTGAAGTAGTGCGTGCCACTGGGCAGGTTGAGAATATAGTCCAGTAGCTGCTGATAGTCATGCTCGTCATGAACCGGATCTATGTCAGTGCTGTTAACGATTAACAAGGCCGAACTTTTGTAGTGATGAAAAAATTCGGCGTAAGCCTTGTTCAGATTTTCCAGATAGTCCACCTCAATGAGTTGCTCGGCCGGCACGCCGCGTCTTTGTATGCGTTCCAGCAGCACATCGGTTGATGCTTGCAGATAGATGACAAGGTCGGGGGGCGGAGGGTCTATTATCAGATGTTGATATACATTCAGGTAGAGTGCGTATTCATCCTTGTCAAGATTAACACGGGCGAACAGTTCGTCTTTCTCCATCAAGAAATCGGCAACCCGCACCGGCTTGAAAATATCATCCTGCCGCAACTCCTGCATTTGCTGTGCCCGCTGAAACAGGAAGAACAACTGAGCGGCCAGCGCATAACGCCGCGGGTTTTGATAAAAACGCTCAAGGAAAGGATTATGCTCCACCTGTTCCAGTAGCAAGTCGTAGTTAAAAGATTCCGCCAGCCGCCGCGACAGGCTGGTCTTGCCCACTCCGATAGGACCTTCTACGGCAATAAACCGTGGCGGCTCTTTGTTTAATTTGGCTTGTGTCATTTGTTGGCTACTATGGTTCCGGTTGCGGTTTCCGTTACAGTTCCAATTATAAACCGGTTGCTTGTGCCAAGCTCTGCGGGCTATTCATCACTGCCCGGCCTCGGCAGATTTGCGCTTGCGGCGGCGTCTGCGGCGTTTGCCGGTTGTTTGCAGGGCGGCGACCATCTCTTCCTGACGCTTTGTATCACTGAACTGGAACTCAGTCCACCACTGGCAGAGTTCCTCTAACTCTTCGCCAGCCTCGTTACGCAGCAACAGAAAATCGTAAGCGGCGCGAAACCGCTGGTGTTGCAACAGGCTGTATACCCGTTGTCGTGAACGTTGTTCTAGCCGCAACTGGGCTTCCCAGATTTCCCGGCTGCTAATGGCAAAGCGTTTGGGGATGGCGGTGAAGTCGGATTGCTCGGCCAGCACCTCGTTGGCTACCTCGCCAAGCTGTTGCAAGTTTACTCGCTCACCCGGGCGTTGTTGCGAGTGTTGCTGTGAGTATTGTTGCGGATGTTGCTGCGAGTGTTGTTGCAAACGCTGCTGCAAACGTTGTTGTAACACCGGCCACAGCAACGCAGCAAACAAGAACGCCGGAGTAACCGTCTTGCCATCAGCTATCCGCACATCAGTATTACGCAGGGCAAGGTTAACCACTTTGCTTGCCGTCAGTTCCGGGTCGCAGGTTGCCTGAAGTGTCGGACCAAACAGATACTTGCCCACTTCATAGTGACGCAGCAAGGCATAAGTTTTTTCCGCGTAACCGGCGGCGAGCAGTTTGAGGCTTTCGTCAAACAAACGGGCAGGGGCGATGGCTTCCAGCAAAGGCGCCAGCGAATTAATGGGCGCCTCCGTTGCCGGTTCAATACCAAACCCCAGTTTGGCGGCGAAGCGGATGGCGCGTAGCATACGCACCGGGTCTTCGGTGTAACGCAACTCCGGATCGCCGATGATGCGTAGTTGACGCGCTTGCAAGTCATTCAGACTGCCGCAGAAATCATAAAGGCGAAACTGGTCAGTGGTGTAATAGAGTGCATTCACCGTGAAGTCGCGCCGCAAGGCATCCTCGTTAATGTTGCCATAAACATTGTCACGCAGAATCATGCCACTGCTGGCGTGGGCGGAATCCAGCCCGGCTATGCGCTTGCGCGATTGATTGGTCGCGAGTCGGGTTTTAACTTCATGATGGGCGCGGAATGTAGTCACTTCAATTGTCTCGCGGCCAAAACGGATATGCACAATTTTGAAGCGGCGACCAATAATGCGCGAGTTGCGAAACAGTTTGCGTATTTGTTCCGGGGTGGCATCGGTTGCCACATCAAAGTCTTTGGGATGTTTGTTCAGCAGCAGGTCGCGCACGCCACCGCCCACCAGAAAGGCGTGGAAGTTGGCCTTGCCGAGAACGCGAAGCACCTTCAGCGCATTGGGGGAGATATTTCGGCGCGAGATGGCGTGCTCGTTGCGCTCAATGGCGGTGGCCTTTTCCAGGCCGGGCAGGGAAGCTGTTTCAGTCATTCTTCTTTTTACGGGGCAGGCCGAAGCGCTGACGTCGCTCCCACAGGCACTTGCGGCTGATGCCGAGAGCTTGGGCTAGCTGGGTTTCGTTCATATTATCCTGATGCTCCAGCACAAAGCGCCGAAAATAATCTTCCAGCGACAGTTCTTCGGCGGTGCCATTTGCTGAGGAAGAGTTTGCAGGAGAGTTCGGAGCGGAGTTTGCAACAGGGTTCGGCGTATGATGTGCCAAAGAGTTCACTGGTGTCTCGGAGTTAAGGGCTTGCAGTTCCGAGCCAGTGTCTATGGACAGCAGTTCGGCGCCGATTTCCTTGTTGCCGGATTCGGTTAGCACCACCGCACGCTCAATAACATTTTCCAGTTCCCGCACATTGCCGGGCCAGGCGTAGCCGACAATAATCTCACCGGCCTCATGGCTGAAATGCAGGCTGGGTCTTTCCAGACGGGTGCAGGTGCGCTCCAGAATAGCCCCGGCCAGCCGCAGCACATCATCACCCCGCTCACGCAACGGGGGAATGCGCAGGGTCATCACATTAATTCGGTAATACAAGTCTTCGCGGAACGCGCCATCCGCCACCAGTTGCTTAAGGTCGCGGTGGGTGGCGGCCACCAGTCGCACATCAACCTTTTGTGATTGCACCGAGCCCACTTTGCGAATTTCATCTTCCTGCAATACCCGCAGCAAGCGAGCCTGGGCTTCCAGTGGCAACTCGCCCACTTCATCAAGGAACAGTGTGCCGCCATTAGCCGCTTCCACCAGACCAGTGCGAGTTTGTGTGGCGCCGGGGAAGGCATCTTTTTCGTGGCCGAACAATTCTGATTCAATCAGGTTTTCCGGAATGGCGGCACAATTTACTGAAATCATTTCCTGATTTTGACGGGTGCTTAGTTCGTGAATGGCTCGTGCCACCAGTTCCTTGCCGGTGCCGGATTCACCGTTTACCAGCGCGGTGGAATTGGTGAGCGCCACCTTGCGAACACTGCGAAACAGTTCACGCATTTGCGGGCTACTGCCAATCATGCCGCGGACAGGCGCTTCGTTATCTGCTGGTTGTGGTGGTGTTTCCATTGTCTTTGTTCAGGATTTGCTGGTCGGGCGGATTATAGCAGTATCCTCGTCAAGAGGAATGGTAGCCAATCGGGGCACGGCTTCTATGTCCCAATGGGCGATGCCCCATTCAAGCAGCTCGGTGATTGGCATGGTGGTAGCACCCGGTGGCGTTTGCCCCAAAGCCAGTAAGGCCTGGTATATCAGGCGGGAACCTTCGCGGGCGTTTATGGCCGGGGCGAAATGTTGCTTGCTGAGTTTCTGCCCCTCGGCATTGACGATGACAGGAATGTGGCCGTAGGTCGGATGTGGCAAATCCAGTTGTTGCTGAAGATAGAGTTGTCGGGGAGTGGAATCCAGCAAGTCGTGGCCGCGAATGACATGGCTTATCTTCTGAAAGGCATCATCAACCACCACCGCCAGCTGGTAGGCAAACAGGCTATCTTTTCGCTGAATAACAAAATCGCCTACCTCCTGTTGCAGATGCTGGGCGAAGCGCCCCAGAATTAGGTCATCAAATGCTACCTGTTGCGTTGGTGTATGTAGCCGCACCGAATATTCCCCGTTGGCCGGATATGTAGTATTAGCCGCAGGGGTTTGCTGCGCATTGCTAGTGCTTGAATTACTTGTAACATCAACCACAGGGGTTTGCTGTGCGTTGCCAGCGCTTGCATTACTTGTAACATTGGCCACATGGGCTCGCTGCGTGTCGCGGGTGTCTACATTATTTGTAGCATCAGCCGCAGTTTGCGGCGGCAACGTGGTGCGCGCCCGGCACTTGCCATCATACACCGAACCGAGTTGGCGAACGCGGGCTCGACTGCAATTACAATGGTAACAAAGCCCGGCTTTCTGTAATTGTTGCAGGGCTGCACGGTAGGCTTCCGCACGGGTGCTTTGGTAAAGCACAGCACCATCCCAGTGCAGATGAAGGCTATCAAGTTGTTTGAGGATGAGGTCCGCCGCACCGGGGGATTGCCTGGGCGGGTCCAGGTCTTCCATACGCAACAACCAGTTGCCGCCGTTGGCGCGGGCATCAAGAAAACTTGCCAACGCCGCCAGCAGCGAGCCCAGATGCAGTGGCCCGGTGGGGGAGGGGGCAAAGCGCCCCACATAAGAACCGCTGGAACTCTTAACAGGCATAACAGGCACTTCAGGCGCCCATCTGTTTTTCCTTGATTTCGTCAAGGGTTTTGCAATCAATGCACTTGTCGGCGGTTGGGCGGGCTTCAAGCCTTTGAATGCCAATCTCTATGCCGCAGGATTCGCAATAGCCGTAATCATTCTGGGCGATGGCTTCAATGGTGGAGTCAATCTTTTTAATCAGCTTGCGTTCCCGGTCGCGGGTGCGCAGTTCCAGGCTGAATTCTTCTTCCTGGGTGGCGCGGTCGGCGGGGTCGGGGTAATTGGCGGCATCGTCCTGCATGTGATGCACGGTGCGGTCCACCTCTTCCATTAACTGGTTGCGCCAGCCCAGCAGGATTTGCCTGAAGTGCTCCTGCTGCTTCTCGTTCATATACTTCTCGCCGCGCCCGGGCTTGTAGGGCACAAAATTCTTCAGCACCGGAGGGGCTTCCGACATCGCGGACGGTGATTTCGGGGTATTGCTCATTTGGGCGTTGTTCATGGTTATCTCACTACTTTTCAACTTGTTACCGACAGGTTGTGAATAAATTATCAACAGCTTATTAACAGGCTGCCAACCCACCAGCCCGCTAACCTACCAGATTGTTTACGGCGATGCCACAGGAATTATTGGCACCCCATGTCCGCTATAATAGCAGCCATGCAAAAAACCAAACCACATTTGGCACAGGTAAATCCGTTTCGGGTGATGTCGGTGATGCAGCGGGCAGGGGAGCTTGAGCGCGCTGGTCGCCATATCATTCATTTTGAAGTGGGGGAGCCGGATTTCACCACGCCCCGGCCTATTATTGAGGCTGCGAAGCGAGCGCTTGATGAGGGGCTCACTCAATATACCCAGGCCGCTGGCATTCGGCCTTTGCAGGAAGCGATTGCGCAGCGCTATCTGCAATGTAACGGGGTAACCGTTGCGCCGGAGCGTATTTTTGTGACGCCGGGTGCCAGCGGCGGGTTACTGTTGCTGGCGCATAAGCTGGTTAGTGCCGGCGATGGTGTTTTGATGACGGACCCGGCTTATCCCTGTGTGCGTAACCTCGTTCATCTGCAATCCGGCATCCCGCAGTTGGTTGCGGCTGGCATGGAACGCAATTTCCAGCCGACGGTGGCGGATTTGGCGGCCAGGCGTGAGGCAAGCAGCCGGGGGGTGTGGCTGGCATCACCCGCCAACCCCGCCGGCACGGTGATTGAGCGGGATGAACTGACGACCATTTGCAACTGGGCGCAAGAGCAGGGCTTGCATATATTGATGGATGAGATTTATCACGGCCTGCATTACACGGATGGTTTGCCCAGTGTGCTGGAACTGGAGCAGGGTGCTTATGTGGTGAATAGCTTCTCCAAATATTTTGGCATGACTGGTTGGCGGCTGGGCTGGATTGTGGTGCCGGAGGCGGCGGTGGAGCAGACTACTATTTTGGCACAGAACCTGTTTATATCCGCCCCGTCCATTGCCCAGTATGCGGCGCTGGCGGCGTTCAAGGATGATACCATCGCAATCTGTGAAGAACGCCGTGCCGCTTTTCGCCAGCGTCGGGATTATCTTTGCACTGCGTTGGCTGAACTGGGCTTTGGTTTGCCGCCGCGCATTGAAGGTGCGTTTTATGTGTATGCGGACATTTCCCGCTTTGCCGATGACTGCGAGCAGTTCTGCAGGCAGATGTTGGAGGAACACGGCGTGGCGCTAACCCCCGGCACTGATTTTGGTGAGCATCAGGCGCGGCGTTATGTGCGCTTTGCGTTTACCACCAGTATGGAAAATTTGGAAGAGGGCGTGGCGCGTATGGCGCGGGCGTTGTGATTGGCTTATGTGTATTTGCAAAGGCTTTCGGCAATTGGTTGAAATAATGGTCTGCAATCTTTGCTGGTGCGATTGACATGCGTATTCCCGGTGGCTTGCAAGAAGCGGAATTGATTCAGCGTTACAAACGTTTTCTGGCGGATGTGATTTTGGCTGATGGCAGTCGCATTACCTTGCATTGCCCCAACACCGGCTCAATGAAAAACTGTGCCGAGCCTGGCAGCCGGGTCTGGTTCTCCACTGCCGATAATCCTGCGCGCAAATATTCCAACACCTGGGAAGTGGTGGAGGTGGCCGGCAAGTGGCTGGCTGGCATTAACACCGGGCGTGCCAATGCACTGGTGGCGGAGGCTATTGAGGCTGGCCACATAAGGGAACTGGCCGGTTATGGGAAGATGCGCAGGGAGGTGAAATACGGTGAGCAGGGCAGCCGTATAGATTTGCTGCTGGAGATGGAATCGTCACAGGCGCCGCTGTGTTTTGTGGAAGTGAAGAATGTAACGCTTAAGGCAACTCTTGATACAGACCAGAATGAGGCCGATGGCAATGGCTTGTTTCCCGACGCTGTAACAGTTCGCGGTCAGAAACATTTGAATGAGTTGATGAAGGTTGTGCAGCAGGGCAACCGGGCGGTGCTTATGTTCTGTGTGCAACACACTGGCATCAAACAAGTCGCCCCGGCTGATGGGATAGATCCGGAATACGGAAAACTACTGCGTCAGGCGCACGAGGCCGGTGTGGAAATTCTGGCTTATGGGGCGCAGTTCAATTTGCCTGATGCGGAAATCAGTCTGCGGGATGCGGTGCCGATTATGCTTTGAGTCGCCTGAACTGACTGTTGTCCACCATCACCATGCCATCAACGAGGGTAAAAGGCACGGCTTGCAAATGCTTGCCCTTGCAAGGACCGGCGATACAGCGGCCATCCTCAATCTGGAACAGGGCACCGTGGGTGGAACATTGAATGAGCCTGCCATCCGGGTCAAGGAACTTGTGTGCTTCCCAGTCCAGCGGCGTACCGAGGTGTGGGCAGTGATTCCAGTATAAATAAATCTGCCCCTGCTTTTTTACGGCGAACAAGTATTGACCGTCAACTTCAATGCCTCTGGATGCGCCTTCGGCAATATCGTCCGCCGCTATGAGAGTATTCATCAAGCGAGAGCCTGGCTGAAATCATCAAGCAGGTCTTGCTGATCTTCAATGCCCGCCGAGAAGCGAATCATGGACTCGGCGATGCCCATGGAGGCACGGCGTTCAGCCCCCATTTCGTGATAGATGGTGTGGGCAACCGGAATTGCCAGAGTGCGGGTGTCGCCAAGATTGCTGGATAACACCACGCAATCCAGCCGGTTGAGAAAATCAAAGCAGTCTATGCTGTCCACCAGGTTAACGCTGAAAAGTGCGCCGAAGTTTTGAAACAGTTGCGCGGCGCGCTGGTATTGCGGGTGGGTGGGCAAGCCCGGGTAATACACTTTCTCCACTTTGGGATGTTGTTCGCAGAACTGCGCCAGAGCCATGGCGTTGGCGCAGGCGCGCTCTATTCGCAGGGGCAGGGTTTCCGAGCCTGCGGCCAGATGGTGTGCCGCTTCCGGGCCGAGACTGGCGCCCATATCACGGCGGCCTTTCTTGCTGATTTGTTTGATGCCCCACAGGGCTGGGTCATCCTTACGGTGAATATCAAGAATGTTGGGGCACTTGTTCCAGTCATACTCGCCGGTTTCAGTAACCGCACCGCCGAGTGCGTTGCCGTGTCCGCCAATATATTTGGTGAGCGAATTAACCACGAGGCTGGCGCCAACAGTTTTGGGGGAGAACAGGTGGGGCGAAGTTATGGTGTTGTCCACCACATAAATCAGGTCGTGCTGTTTGCAGAGTTTGCCGATGCCAGCCAGGTCGGCAATCTGGGTAACGGGGTTGGCGATGGTCTCAACGAATACCAGACGGGTGTTGTTTTGAATAACTGCGGCAACGGCATCAGCTTCGGTGGCATCAACGAAGCTGACATCAATGCCGAACCGCTGCAGAGTTTCAAACAGGCTGTTGGTGTTGCCGAACAGGAAAGCACTGGACACAATGTGGTCGCCCTGTTTAAGCAGGGGCAACAAGCTGCCGGCAATGGCCGCCATACCAGTTGCGAAAGCCACGGTTGCTATACCGTCTTCCATCGCAGTTATCCGCTGCTCAAGCGCGGTAACGGTCGGGTTTTTCTGCCGCCCGTAATTGTAACCATCGCGTTCACCCTGAAACACTTCGGCAAGATGACGGGCATCGTCGTAACCATAAGCTACGGATGGGTGAATTGCCTTATGCAATACCCCGTGCTCCGGTTTGCCACGCCGATCCGAATGCAGATTGGTGGTAGTGAAGCCTGGCTTTCGCTTGTTCATAGTTTTTCCTATCCAGGCCGGTACAGACCCGTTTAGATTAGCCCCTGAAACACCGAACGGGTGCTAATCAGTTCCTCAATTTCGCGCAGGCGTTGCTGATATTGTTCACTGTTGCGGTCCTGATAGCGGGCATTGAAGTCCGACTCAGACAGGCCGTCACGATTGTTGCCCACATCCGGCATATAGTCTTCCTCATTGCGCATTTGTGCCAGCCGCCGCTGAATTTCCAGTGCGGTGGGCCAGTCGCGGGTTGCCAGCATGGCCAGGGTTGTGCCTACGTTGCCAGCGGTGAGGTCGGAGAAGCTGAAGCCGCTGCGATAGCGGGCATCGTAGGCTTCCTTGGTGGTGGAGAGCAGCTCTGCAATGTCAGCACCCGCCGAACTGGTGATGGCGGCCGCATCTACCAGATGGCGCGCAAGGTCATGGCGGCGTAGCAGACGCACTTCAATGTAGCGCGGTCGGCTTACATCGGCGGCGAGTTCCGGGCCAACCAGACGGGCGATATCAATATCGTTAACATACAAGGTTAGTGCCTGAAACAGGGCGCGATTTTCATCCACCGGATTGGCACCCGTCGCAGAGCGTTCCCCGGCATAACTGAACAAATCTTCCAGCAGCACGTTGAGCGATATGGCGCGCATCTCCTCAACGGGGATGCCGGTCATCAGTTCATCAATCCTTTTGTAGTAGGCGACGACGCGCGCCCGGTCCTCAGGGGAGAGAAACAGCCGCCGCGTTGCATCAATGAGGCGGTTGATTAGCACCGGATCCCAGTGCAAGGTTACTTCCATACGCGGGGCGTTGATGTGCACTTCCCGCACCTCCGAGATAAGTTCGTTAATATCGGGATAAGACACACTGTCATGTGCCAGTTGCCGCACCAGTCTGGCCATGGCGTAGGGCAGGAAGCGTTGCGGCACGCGCAGCCGACCCACTTGCAACTCGCGCAGGCGCAGTTGCCCGGCACTGGCATCAAACTCGCCGCGCACATTAAGATATAGTGGCAGCAACCAGTCAGAAGTCAGCACACTAAGGTGGGCGCTTAAACCATCGTCGGCCAGCGCTACCGTCGCCGCCCAGCGCGATGTCTGATTCGTTACCTCAATACCGTAACGCAGCAGCAAATTAAACTGCGCCTCATCCAGACTCACCCGATGCAACCCCTCGCTTGCGGGTGCTTGCGGGGCGCTGTCAATAAGCAACTGTTCTATCTGGCCGATTTCCGCCACCTCCAGCGCCGGGTTTTCCCCCAGCGCAGCACTGCCCTGCAATGTGAGAAGCAAAACCAGCAGCGGCGTGCCGATGATGAATATCAGCAGCAAGCCGAGGAACAGGCGTAACAGCTTATATCTGGAAGACATGGGAAATGTGTGAGACATGATTGTGTGAGACGGTTGTGGGGAAGTTTGAGTTTCCAGGCCGATTTGCCGATACAGGCCAAAGGTGGCTTGTGATGGCGTTGGGTTGCTATTCTACCGGGTTTTCGCCGTATCTGGCAGTCTTGGGCTTCATATTTTGTTATACTCGCCAGATGCGGTGGGGGGGGGAATGGGAGTGACAACACCCCCTCATCATTTTTCTCGCAAAAGGTTAATAATCCGCTACAATGCAAGCAAGCAATGCAGAGAGGAAAGAAGTTATGAATATCCCCAATGAATCACAGTTACAGATCAAAACAGCTCCTGCGCACTACTTGCGCGGAGTAATTCTCGGCACACTGCTGCTAACACTGGGCGCCTGCTTCTCATCCCCCATACCGGATACCGCACGAGCACAACAGCAAGCAGAATGGATTGCCGCACAAGAACAAGCCGCCCGCGAGCAAAGGGCGCGTCAAGCCGCTCAGGAACAGGAACAACAAGCCACCCGCCAAGTTCGCGGCGGTGGCAGTGATGAAGAACTGGAAGCCATCCGCCAGGCACAAGCCGAGCGTGACGCCCGCGCCGAAGAAAGACGGCGAGCGCGAGAGGAAGTAGAACGCCGCCAGCAACAAGAAAGACAGGCAGCCCTCGCCGTCGCCCGGGCGGAGCGTCAGGAGAAACTGGCGCGCATAGCCGCACTGGAAGCCCAAATTGACGCACTCACCGCCAGCACCACCTCCGCCGAAGTGAATAACGCAGCCATGCGAGAAGCCATCGTCGCAGCCGAGACCTTGTTGAGCGCGCTGGCCGAGGAACAGGCCAAATACGAAACCATCGTGGATGGCGACACCGCGCAAGCCCTTGACAAGGAACGCATCGCCGAACTCCAGGCCCGCAAGGATGAGTTGCTGCGGCGCGTCAATCGCTAATTCCCGTCCCACCCCTCACACTTCATTTGTCGCCCTCGTTGTGATAGAGTGCGCGGCGTTTTTAACCCGTGGAGAGCCCCGGATAAATCCCCCAAACCCACAAGGAGCACCCGATAAATGTCTGACACCATCACCGCAATAACCGCCTCTCTCTCCCCATTCGGATTGAGCTTCGCCTCACTGCTAACCATCATTCTCTCCCTGCTCGGACTGGGCATCGCCTATTACTACATGAAACAGGTAATCCGCATCCCCGTGGATATGGGTCTTGATGAAAAAGACAGCAAACGCATCCGCTTCATCCACGGCGCAATCGCCCAGGGAGCGATGGCATTCCTCAAACAGGAATACCGCTTCCTAACCATCTTCATGATTATCTTCGCCATCATCATCGCCCTGCTGATTGATGACACCCACACCCCCGGCATCCGCGAAGGCATTTACACCGCCATCGCCTTCCTCTTCGGCGCCGTCATTTCCATCGCCTCCGGCTACATTGGCATGAAAGTAGCCACCCAGGGCAACGCCCGCACCTCAGTGTCGGCACGCAAGGATATTGCCAGCGCATTCCAGGTAGCCATCAATTCCGGCGCAGTGATGGGTTTTGCATTAGTCGGCCTGGCCTCGCTAGGTCTGGTAATCATCTATGTGGTAATGAAAACCCTGCTCGCAGAACTCGGCACGGAAAACAATCACATCCTGATGGAAGTCATCGCCGGCTTCGGCCTCGGTGGTTCCACCATCGCCCTGTTCGCCCGCGTTGGCGGCGGCATCTTCACCAAGGCGGCGGATGTGGGCGCCGACCTGGTAGGCAAGGTAGAGCAGGGCATCCCCGAAGACGACCCGCGCAACCCCGCAGTAATCGCCGACAACGTGGGCGACAACGTAGGCGATGTGGCAGGCATGGGCGCCGACCTGTTCGGTTCCTGCGCCGAGAGCACCTGCGCGGCGATGGTCATCAGCGCAGTGGTGTTTGCAGCCAGCCCGGACGCGTTACTTTACCCGGTACTAATCAGCGCAGTGGGCATTCCGGTGAGCCTGGTTACCAAACTGCTAATCAACGTCAAACAGGAAGACGATGTGGCACCGGCATTACGCAAACTGCTAATCGTATCCAGCGTGCTCATGGCCATCGTTATGTTCTTCTTCACCATCTGGCTGATACCGGAGCAATTCACACTCAACGGCGAACAATACGGCAGCATGGGTGTGTATTGGTGTTTCCTGTCCGGGCTTATCGCCGGGCTGGCGGTGGGGCTGCTCACCGACTATTACACTTCCGACAAATACAAACCAGTGCAGGAAGTAGCGGCATCATGCAACACCGGCGTGGCCACCAACATCATCTTCGGCTTGTCCCTGGGTTACAAAAGCACAGTGTTTCCCTATCTGTGCATTGCCGTTAGCATCTTCCTGTCGTGGGGGCTGGCCGGAATGTATGGAGTGGCGATAGCCTCGCTGGGTATGCTCGGCACACTGGTCATCGCACTAATGATTGACGCCTACGGCCCGGTGGCCGACAACGCCGGCGGCATCGCCGAAATGGTGGGGCTGGAAAGCGATGTACGCCGCCGCACCGACATCCTGGATTCCGCCGGCAACACCACCGCCGCCATCGGCAAAGGCTTCGCCATCGGCGCCGCAATTCTCACTTCACTGGCCCTGTTCGCCGCCTTCATCACCGCCGCAGGCAACCTGCAAGGCGCCGCCATTGAAATGAGCCTCCTTGACCCACTGGTGTACACCAGCCTGTTCATCGGCGCCGTGCTGCCGTTCCTGTTCATGGCCATGACCATGCGCTCAGTCGGCGACGCCGCCTTTGAAATGATTGAAGAAGTGCGCCGCCAGTTCCGCGAAATACCCGGCATCATGGAAGGCACCGGCACACCCGACTACGCCCAATGCGTAGCCATCTCCACCAAAGCCGCGCTGAAAGAAATGATTGCCCCCGGCATTCTAATCATGGGCACCCCGCTGGTAGTCGGCTACCTGTTCGGCGTAGAAGCCGTAGCCGGCATACTGGCCGGTTCACTGGTAGCCGGCGGCGTCCTCGCCATCTCCTCCTCCAACAGCGGCGGCGCCTGGGACAACGCCAAAAAATACATAGAAGCCGGCAACCTCGGCGGCAAAGGCTCCGAACAACACACCGCCGCCATAGTAGGCGACACCGTAGGCGACCCCCTGAAAGACACCTCCGGCCCATCCCTAAACATCCTGATAAAACTCTCCGCCATCCTGAGCCTGGTATTCGCACCTTTCTTCGTAGAACACGGCGGAGTTCTGCTGCGCTGGATTGGGTGAGGGGATGGTGTTTCAGGGGAGATAAGAATGACTCTTTGGGAATCTGGAAACAAGGTTTTTAAAGCAAAATAGCGTATATAATGAGGCAAATTCATTTGATGCTCGCACTTGGCATGGTTGCTTTTTAGGGAGGAACTGCATATCAAAAGAAAGTGAAAAAGGATTGACACTATGTCCGTAACCTTCTATCCTCAACTATCCTATTGCTCTTAGTGCCCATTAAGTCGGATTGCTAACTGAAAAGTTGTCCTATCATTGATTATTTAACGGATGAATAGGTGATGAGACTTTTAGGGTGGTGCCGAGAGTAGTACTGATGCTCCAGCACTGCTGGAAAAGTTTGCACAGAACGGGAGAATGAACCATGGTAAAACAACCGACAAACTCAACAGGTGAGAAAGCAGATAAATCTTTTAAAGGGTTAATTATCCGGTTTGAACCTTTTGCCCGATGGATAGCGATAGGGCTCATATCTTTTTTCTTTATGGCGGACAATTTTGGATGGTTGCCATCAGAACAGGAGCACTGCATTCAGCTGCCTAAAGAAGATGGCGCAACCTTTTAATCAACCTAATTAGAGAGGTAACACAGCATGAAAATCACCCAAACTTCGGTCTCTACCCAAAAGCAGGCGATAGTAGTTGCAGCTATTGCCGGAATTTTCTTTTTCATATCCAGCACTGCTCAAGGGCAAATGCAGATGTACCAAGGAGAATGGCCAGAAGATCTGTATCAGTATGAGCCGCGAACCTATGAAGAATGTGTGAATGGAGCGACTGGATTAGGAAACGGATTAAAAACATCTCTGGATATTGCCGCGGTGGCAGGCGTTGCATTTGGAAAGACCCCGGGAGCGGTCATAGCAGCTATCTACGGTATCCTCCGATCCGATATTCGCGGTGGTATTGACCGCAATAGTCGCAGAATAATTGAACAACGTTGCGAACAGCTTAGACCGGCCACCCCTCAAGTACCGGAGTCGGGGTTGGGGCGGGGGACGAGGCCATATCCTCGGCCGGGGTCGAGATCAGATCCTTGGCCGGGGACGAGGCCATATCCTTGGCCGGGGCCGTCGTGGCCATAGCCGAAAGAGCGGTCAACTCCATCTCCAGGCTCACAACCTCGCATCTAATAACGCCGCAAATGCATTGGTGATTATGAATATGAAAACTGTATTTATAATTGGAGAAGTTGTTAGTAATGAATCTGGCCTGCCTGCGGAAGATGATTTCAAAGAAAAAATATCAGCACTTCTTGATATGCGGCGTAATATTTAGTAATAAGCTAACATAAGGTGATTCTACTATCTACAATGCACTACTGTAAGCATGCTCTGGCTCTAGGAGACAGGAATGAAAGTCTTAATTTACATTTGCGAGTAGCTCGGCGTATTAAGGATGATTGGCTTTCTCAGGCATCATCAGTAGATGATTATATTGATTAGCAGGGGAATAAAGAAATTGCAATATATCGAAAGGCTGCGTGTCTTGCCACACATTGAGTTGGTTGGAATCAGTCATGTTGTTTAATACCACGAACGTTACCACCACGAGGCCGTACGCTGACCTCCAGTCCCAGTACATACATGGCATGTAATGCCTTGCCCAATTCCGCCGTTTCTTTGCCACGCTCAAACTCTGATAAAAAGCGGGTGCTCAGATTGCCAAGCCCCGATATGGTTCGTAGGGTTAATTTCCGCGCCTTGCGGTGGGCACGAACCACCCTGCCCAACTCTGCGGCGGTTTTGATAGTGCCATAAGGCGTGTGTTCTGTGGTCATGGTGAAACCTCTAAATAGTTACCGTACGGGAAAAATAACTGATTTCCCGGGGCAAAGCAAGGGAAATTTTACCGAGCGTGATAAATGCTGGCGAGAGGGTTCCGTAGATGACGGGACCCGCTTGCGGTCATTGTCCGTGTGCTCCAAGGTCATCACCCGCTGGCTGATGTAGCACCGCCCACGCCGACCCCAACCCCCGTAAAATAATTCACCCCCAATTCCACAATTTCCCAAATCCCTGCCTATACTTATTGACACAAGGTCCCGATTTGGTAGAGTATGCCCCTGTTGGGCAAGCATCCATGCGGGCTTCGTGCGTAATTAACATAAATCGTAACGAAGGAGTATCAAAATGCAACCGTCCCAACAGCCACGAGCGAGGCAATCCGGATTGTGAACACTCACGCCCTGTCAAGAGAAGATCTCGAGCAAGAACTGGATAAGCGTAACTACGTCACCCAGGACCAACTTGTGGCACTGACTGCACAGTTGGATACCAAGTTTGCGAATCTGAAAACCGAAATGGCAGAGATGAAAGTCGAAATGGGGCAGAGAATGACAAACACTGCCATCTGGTCCGTGGGAGTAATGGGGTCATTCATCGGTCTATCGCATTTCTTGGGCTAATGATTACGAAATAGTTCGTTCTAATTTTGTGAGATAGGGAACGGGAAAGCATTGGGGATTGTTGTTACTCACCCTGCGTTTCAAAGTGAAACAGTATCCATTCTTCGTAGCTGCTGCGCTCGCCGGTGCGGGTGTTGGTCAGGGTGGTGCGTACGGTTCTGGTGCATTGGTAGATGCGGAATGAATCGGTGTCTTCTATGATGAGGTTGCGCACTGACGGGTTCAGGGTGTAGTTGGAGATTTCCGCCAGTCGCCAGTTTTCGGTCATGGTTCGGGTGATGCACTCATCGTTTTTGAGTAGTTCCGTGTAAGGTATTTCTGTGTTGGCGTAGTTCATGGCCGGCACGGGGAGTTCCAGGTTCAGGGTTACAGATTGTTCGTTTGTGCTGGCCGGTAATAAGGTTATGCTGTGTAGCAGAATGGGGTGGGCGGACTGGTTATGGGCCACGATGCGCAGGCCATCATCGGTTTTCTCTCCCCAGGCTGATGAATAGATGGTGAATTTGAGGAGGCTTTCTTCTTCTGCCTCTGCGGCGAATGCGGTGTTAACCATAGCAAGCAGACACAGGCAGGTTGCCAGCAGGTGATTGTGTAATTGATTCATGTTGCGCTCGCTTTTGCGGAAGGGACGGAACGCCAATGCCATTCGCCCCTGATTTGCTTTCAGGGGTTAATTCTAATCTAATAGCGGCCAATGCCAAAACCTCAGCCTGCAACAAAACCGCAATCGGCGGACATCAAGCATATCCTGTGCATCGCCTCCGGCAAGGGTGGGGTGGGCAAGTCCACGACGGCGGTTAATCTGGCGTTGGCGCTGGCGGCGGAAAATTTGCGGGTGGGCTTGCTGGATGCTGATATTTATGGCCCGTCCATTCCGTTGATGATGGGCATAGCATCGGGTAGCCGCCCGGAAGTGCGTGATAAAAAATATATGCTGCCGGTATCGGCTCACGGCATAGTGTGTAACTCCATGGGGCTGCTGGTGGATGCGCGCACCGCGATGGCCTGGCGGGCGCCGATGATTATCTCGGCGTTCAATCAAATACTTTCCGACACCTTGTGGGGCGAACTGGATTATCTGGTGGTGGATATGCCTCCGGGCACCGGCGATATTCAACTTAGTCTGGCGCAAACAGTGAGTGTGGCGGGCGCGGTTATCGTTACCACGCCGCAGGATGTTGCGCTGCTGGATGCGCGCAAGGGCATTGAAATGTTTGCCAAGGTTGGGGTGCCGGTGCTGGGTGTGGTGGAAAACATGAGCACACATATATGCAGCCAGTGCGGGCATGAGGAGCCGATTTTCGGACAGGGCGGCGGCGACCGGCTGGCGGCGGAATATCAGGTTGAGGTGATTGGCCGTATGCCGCTGGATATTCTGCTGCGCGAGCGCACCGATAGCGGTCAGCCTGTGGTAGTATCCGAACCTTCCAGCGGCTCCGCCCAGGCCTATCGCGCGCTGGCAAGCAATGTGCTGCGGCGCACCGCGGAAGTGAGCGACAGCACCGCCGGCAAGCCCACCATCACCGTTAGCGATGATTAATGATTAAAATGATTTGATTAAAGGAGGCACAGTTTGGACGCAGTCAACAGTTTTCTAATCACCCTGGATGGCTATCTCGGCAGTGCCGTCTGGTTTCCCATTTTGTTATTGGGCGTGGGTATATTCTTCACCATATACCTGGGCTTTCCACAGATACGTTATTTCCGCCACGCCATCGGCGTCACCACAGGCAAGTTTGACAAGGACGGCGCGAAGGGCGACACCTCGCACTTCCAGGCATTATCCACCGCCCTGTCCGGCACGGTGGGCACCGGCAACATCGGCGGCGTGGCGTTTGCATTGTTTCTCGGCGGACCGCCCGCGCTGTTCTGGATGTGGATGACGGCGTTCTTCGGCATGACAACCAAGTTTGTTGAAGTAACCCTGTCCCACAAATACCGCAGCCAAACCAGAGACGGCACCATGTCCGGCGGTCCCATGTATTACATGGAGAAAGGCCTGAATATGAAATGGCTGGCCGTCATTTTTGCCATGGCCACCGTGCTGTGTTCTTTCGGCACCGGCAACCTGCCACAGATAAACAACATCGCCTCCGGCCTGGAAAGCACCTTCAGACTGGACCCGCTCATCACCGCCAGCGTGTTATCCATCCTGCTGGCGCTGGTTATCATCGGCGGCATCACCCGCATCGCCAAAGTGGCCGCCGCTATTGTGCCGAGCATGGCACTCATCTATCTGATTGGCGCCTTCGCCGTCATCATTCCCAACTACGCCAACATCATTCCCTCGTTCGTGTCCATCTTTCAGGATGCCTTCACCGGCTCGGCGGCCGCGGGCGGTTTCCTCGGCGCCTCATTCGCCTATGCCTTTGACCGCGGCGTGAACCGGGGGCTGTATTCCAACGAGGCGGGGCAGGGTTCGGCACCCATCGCACACGCCGCCGCACGCACCGACGAACCTGCCGATGAAGGCATGGTGTCAATTCTGGAACCGTTTATTGATACGATATGTATTTGCACCATCACCGGGCTGGTGATTCTGGCTTCGGGCGTGTGGACGGAGAAGTTCAACAACGAGTTTCAGCGTGCTGACATGACATTCGTGACGGGTAGCTATAGCGAAGCCGATGTTGATGATGTGGGTGAGTTGCGTAACTTTCTTAGCAGGGGTTCAAGCGAAGTGACATCGTACACTGGTGAAATTCGGGTGGTGGCGGGCGAGGCGCAAAACAGTGGGGACTTTACGCTGATTGCGGCACGCTCATTGGCTGAGAATATGGTTTTTAGCCGCGGTGGCGAGGCAATCACTGGTACGCTTCAGGTAAGCGACGGGCAACTGGATGACCAGGCGGTGGCGGTTACCGGAGATTCCCTGTTGCATTCCGTGCCACTAACAGCGAGAGCGTTCACGCGGGGATTGTTTGGTGCGTTTGGCCAATATATTGTTTCTATCGGTTTGATGTTGTTTGCTTTTTCAACTGTTGTTGCGTGGTCTTATTATGGCGACCGTGCTATGACTTATTTGCTTGGTCCCGGTTCGGTGTTGCCTTATCGGATTGTTTACGTGCTTGGGTTTTTCTATGCGGCGCTGGCGGATACCACGGTGGTGTGGAATCTGTCGTTGATAGCTATTGTGTTGATGGCTGTGCCTAATCTGGTGGGCATTTTGTTAATGCATCGGGAAATGAAGCGCACGGTGAAGGATTACTGGGAACGCTCCGGGCATGGTAAGCATAAGACCTGATTGTTATTCAGGCAAGCGAATGTCTTCCACAATGGCTTGCACCTCCGGCGGTGGTTCGGGAGTGAAGCGGGAGACGGTTAAAGCCACAGTCAAATTAAGCAAAGTGCCAATGGCGCCGATTCCTTCCGGTGATATACCAAACAACCAGTTGTCCACATTGTCCGCCGCCGGATTGATGAAGCGGAAGTAAATAATATAGGCGGCGGTAAAAACAAAGCCCACCAGCATACCGGCAATGGCGCCCTGACGATTCAGTTTCTTGTAGAATATCCCCAGTACGATAGCCGGGAAGAACGAAGCCGCCGCCAGACCAAAGGCGAACGCCACCACCTGAGCCACATAAGCCGGTGGATTAACACCGACAAAACCGGCTATCAGCACGGCAACAAAAATGGCGATGCGCGCCCACAGCAATTCCTGCTTCTCGGTAATATGCGGCATGAAACTGCGCTTCATAAAATCATGGGACACCGCAGTGGAGATTACCAGCAACAAGCCAGCCGCAGTTGACAGCGCCGCCGCCAGAGCACCGGCGGCAACCAGCGCCACCACCCAGTTCGGCAGCGCGGCAATTTCCGGATTGGCCAGCACCATGATGTCCCGGTTTACTGTAAGTTCATTGGTCTCGGCATCGCCCACATACTGAATTCGGCCATCGCCGTTTTTGTCGTCAAAACTTATCAGGTTGGTGTTCTCCCAGGTGGTGAACCAGTCCGGCACTTGTGTATATTCAATGTTGTCCACAGTGCTGATGAGATTGGTGCGGGCAAAAGCGGCAACAGCGGGGGCGGTGGTATAAAGCACGGCGATGAATATCAATGCATAACCAGCCGAGCGCCGCGCGGCGCGCACATCGGGCACGGTAAAGAAGCGGATGATGACATGAGGCAGCCCGGCGGTGCCAAACATCAACGCCGCAGTGATGAAGAACACATCCATCGTGCCTCGTTGCCCCTCGGTATAAACGGCGAAACCCAGCTCGCTGCTCAGGCCATCCAGTCGGTCAAGCAAATAACCGCCGCCGAAAGCCTCGGTAAGTTCGGAGCCAAAGCCGAGTTGGGGAACCGGATTGCCAGTCATCAGAATGGAGATGAATATGGCCGGCACCATAAAGGCGAAAATTAACACGCAATACTGGGCAACCTGGGTGTAGGTGATGCCCTTCATTCCGCCAAGCACGGCGTAAAAGAAGACGATGGTCATGCCGATAAGCACGCCAACGGTAATATCCACCTCAAGAAAACGCGAGAAAACAATGCCCGCGCCCTGCATCTGGCCGCACACATAAACGAAAGAAATCACAATGGCACAAAACACGGCAATCAATCGCGCCGAGCGTGAGTAATAGCGGTCGCCGATAAAGTCGGGCACGGTGTATTTACCAAACTTGCGCAGATAGGGCGCCAGCAGCAAGGCCAGCAACACATACCCGCCAGTCCAGCCCATCAGATAAAAGGCGCCATCCCGGCCAAGGAAGGAAATCAACCCGGCCATCGAGATGAACGAAGCTGCCGACATCCAGTCGGCGGCGGTAGCCATGCCGTTGGCTACCGGATGTATCCCGCTGCCAGCCACATAAAACTCATCAGTGGAGGTGACGCGGGACCAGACTGCAATACCGATATAAAGGCCGAAGCTCAGGAAGATGAACAGGTAAGTCCACAGTTGTACGCTCACTCTGATTCCTCCTGCGTCGGGGCGGGTGAAGATGAGGAGGCGGGAGAAGGATCGGTGTCTCGCCGAGATGCGCCAGTTTTATATTTATCATCCAGCTTGTCCATTTGCCGGATATAAACAAAAATAAGAACCACAAACACAAAGATGGAACCCTGCTGGGCAAACCAGAAACCCAACTTGAAACCGCCTATGCGAATGGTGTCCAGCGCATCTACAAACAAAATGCCGCAACCGAATGAAAAAATAAACCAGAAAGCGAGCAGGCTGAGCACCAGCCTTATGTTCGCCCGCCAGTAAGATTGTGCGTTGTTGTTCATCAGGGTCTCCCGTTTTTTCAGTGCATTCGTTTGCCTGAGTGCTTCTTTATCGCGTTCGGTGCGCTTTCCTCGCCGCGCACTTTTCTCGCTATGCAATAGTAGCACTATTACAGAACTATTATAAAACCATTACAAATAAAACATCTCCGCCAAACCCAGAAAGGCGAAGAAGCCGATGGAGTCTGTTACTGCAATTAGTGCCACCGAACCGGCCAGCGCCGGGTCAACATTGATACGTTTCAGAAACAGGGGCAGATAGGCACCAGCCAGCGCCGCCGTTACCAAATTGATAAGCAAGGCCGTAGCGATGATGACGCTGAGCCGGATATCCTGATACCAGGCATAAGCAATCAGCGCAACCACAACAGCCCAGAGCAGACCATTCAACCCCGCAACACCCAGCTCACGAATCAGCAACCAGCGGCTGTTGGCGGCGCTGATATGCCCCAGCGCGAGACTGCGTATCACCAGAGTCAGAGTTTGAGTGCCGGCAACGCCGCCCATATTCACCACAATGGGCATCAGCACCGCCAGATAAACCACCCGGTCAATAGTTTCCTGAAACAGATAAACAATAAGTGATGCCAGCACGGCGGCCATCAGGTTGATACCCAACCACAAAGCCCGGCGCCGTGCGGTTTTGAATACCGGGGCAAAAGTGTCAGCCTCTTCATCCAACCCCGCCATGCCCATTAGCGAGTGCTCGGTGCTGTCGCGAATTACATCCACCACATCATCAATGGTAATTCGGCCAAGCAGCTTGCCATTCTCATCAACCACTGGCGCCGACACCCAGTCGTGCTGTTCAAACAGCTGCGCCACCTCGGTGGCGGCCATATCCACCGGAATGGCTTCAATGTCTTCGCGCATCACTTCGCGCACCGAAGTGTTCGGGTCAGCGGTAAGAATTCTTCGCAGCGGCAGAATGCCGAGGAACTGGTCAGCCCGATTCACCACCAGAATGTTATCGGTCATCTCCGGCAGCGTTTCGTGGCGGCGCAGATAACGCAACACCAGTTCCACCGTGTGGCTGCGGCGCACCGTAATAGTGTCGGTGTTCATCAAGCCGCCGGCGGTATCTTCGGCATAAGACAGCACCGACTCAACCCGGTCGCGGTCTTGCTTGTCCATGGCTTGCAACACCTGGCTGGCAACCTGCTGGGGAAGTTGTTGCAGGATGTCTGCCAGATCGTCGGTTTCAAGCCCTTCGGTCAGTTCAAAAACCTGTTCGGCATTGAGTTCGGAAAGAATATCGCTTTGCAAATCCTCATTAAGATATTGCAACACTTCGCCTTCGGCATCGCGGTCAATCAATTCCCACAACACACTGCGAGTTTTTGGTGGTGATGATTCCAGCAAATGAGCGATGCCCGCGGTGGGCAGGGTCTTTATCATCTGCCGCACTTGATACAGGGAACCACTGTCAAGCGCTTCATTCAGCGCCGACATACGATCATCGCGTGATTGTGATTCCTGTGTTTGTGACATGGCTTGGCAGGTGGCTCGGCGGTGAGTTGGCAGTGAGTCAGGAAGGCTTGGTAATGGTTCTCGGCAATGAGTTTCAGCAAACAGTTACTCGGCTTCATCAAAGCGGTTGGCAATCAGTTCAAGGATGGCGTTCAGCGCCTCTTCTTCATCTGTGCCATCGGCCTCAATATTTAATTCTGTACCTTTAACGGCGGCAAGCATCATCAGCGAGAGTATGCTCTTGCCATCAACCACTTTATCGTGGCCGATTGTTATGCTGCTGGAAAATCGTGCCGCAACATCCGCCAGTTTGGACGCGGCGCGTGCGTGCAGCCCGGCGTTATTGATAATAGTTGCGGTGGCTTTTTTCATTAGCTTGTTTGTTACGCCTTGCCGTTCACACCCTGAAGCTCACGATGCCTCACCTGAACATTTTTGAGGGATTGCGCAAAGTGGGCGGCCAGCTTTTCGCACAGATACACCGAGCGGTGTTGTCCGCCGGTGCAACCAAGCGCAACAGTCATATAACTGCGACTGTTGCTCTCAAAGGCGGGCAACCAGGTTTGCAGGAACCCACAAATATCAGCATACATCTTTTGCACTTGCTGGTTGTCATCAAGGAACTTTATTACCGGCTTGTCCAGCCCGGTTTGGGAACGCAGCGCAGTGTCCCAATAAGGGTTAGGCAGGCAGCGTATGTCATACACCAGGTCCGCATCACCGGGCAGGCCATTCTTGAATCCAAACGATTGAAACGACAAAGCCAGCCCGGTTTCCTGCTGTTCCAGCAAGCGACTCTTCACCGTGTCGCGCAATTCATGCAGCGACATATTGCTGGTATCAATGGAAAGTGCCGCCAGCACTGAAATGGGTTCCAGCAATTCCGATTCCTTGTCAATGGCCTCGCTCAGCCCCACCGTGTTGCTGCTGAGCGGATGTTTGCGGCGGCTCTCGCTGAATCTTTTCAACAGGGTTTGGCTGTTCGCATCCAGAAAAATAACTTCAGTGGGCAACTTCTTCGCATTGAGCTGGTTGATTATCTCCGGCACCTGTTCCAGATCGGAGGAGATATTGCGCGCATCAATGCTCACCGCCACATTGCCGATGCTGGCCGGTTCATTAAACGAGTCATTAAAAATGCGAGCAGCGAGAGACGGCAACAAACTGGCGGGCAGATTATCAATGCAATAGTAGCCGCGATCTTCAAGAATATGCAGGACGGTACTCTTGCCCGAACCTGATCTGCCACTGATGATGGAAAGCTTCATATCACATCCTTAATTTCAGCCATTGCCATATTATAAAGTTCATCGTCGTTCCGAGCTTGTCTCAGAGCGTGGCAAAAATCAAAGTCGCTGAATTTTTCAGCCAAGGTAGCAAGTGTTTTAACATGTTCATCAGCGTGCTCGCCGGGCACGATTAACACAAACAACAAATCCACCGGCTTGCCATCCGCAGCATCAAAATCAATGGGCTCATCAAGCGTAATCAGCGCACCAACAATACCGGAACAGGTTTTAAGACGGCAATGGGGAATGGCAATGCCGTTGCCCAGCCCGGTGCTGCCCAATCGCTCCCGTGCCATCAGCGCATTAAAAACCTCGTCCGCATCCAGAGCGGGAACCGCCTTCTCCATAAACTGGCTGATGATAGTGAGCAGGCGTTTCTTGCTAACTCCGGCAAGCCGGCAGTGGCAGCAGCTGGAAGTAAGAGTATGTTTCAGTGGCGCGGTCATGTTGGATATTTCGTTCGTTGTGCTGTTTAAGTTTAAGAATTTCGGCGGTTCTCTGCGCGTATCAGCGGCACTTTGCACGTATCGGCGGCGCTCTGCTCTCTCCGTTGTCATACCAGCCGTTTGCGTTCATTGGAAGGAGGAATAGCAAGAGCCTCCCGATATTTGGCGATAGTGCGCCGAGCCACGCTGATTCCCTGTTCCTCAAGCAGCGTGGTAATCTTTGAGTCACTCAGCGGCTTGCTCGCACTCTCGGCCGCAATAAGCCGTTTGATAATGGCTCTTATTGCCATGGAAGAACACTCGCCGCCAGCAGTGGTAGAAACATGGCTTGAAAAAAAGTATTTCATATCAAAAATACCGCGCGGCGTGTGCATATATTTTTGCGTAGTCACACGCGAGACAGTGGATTCATGCAAGCCCACCGCCTCCGCTATCTCATGCAACACCAACGGCTTCATCGCCTCTTCACCGTGCTCCAGAAACGCGCTCTGATGTTCCACAATACGGGTGGCCACTTTCATCAACGTTTCGTTACGGCTTTGCAGGCTGCTGAGAAACCAGCGCGCCTCTTGCAAGTTGTTGCGCAGGTAACTGTTCTCGGCACTTGAATCGGTTTTCTTAACAAGGGCGGCATAGTCACTGTTGATACGAAGCTTCGGTGTGGTATCCGGGTTCAGTTCCACTTTCCACTGGCCGGAACTTGAATCTTTGCTGACGAACACATCCGGCACCACATAAGTAGTTGAGGTTGGCGATATACCGGCACCGGGTCGCGGGTCAAGGCTTTCAATAATGGTTATCGCACCCCGCAAGTCATCTTCCTTGAGACGGGTAAGGCGCATAAGCTGGGCGTAATCGTGGTTGCCGAGCAGAGGCAGATGTTCGCTGATAATCAGTTTGGCATGTTGCACGGCGGGCGAATTTTCCTGCGCTTCAAATTGCCCAAGCTGGATGAGCAAACATTCAGCCACGTTACGATAGCCCACACCCACCGGATCAAAATGCTGAATGCGATGCAGCACGGTTAACACTTCATCAAGTTCAATCTCAAGCGCCGGGTTAAGATCGGCATGGAGGGATTCAATATCCACCGTCAACATACCGTTAACATCAATACCCTCAATGATAGTCATAGCAACGCCACGATCCTGCTCCGACATGGGAGTAAGGTTCAACTGCCACAACAAATAATCCTGAAGCGTATCAACCGCCGCATTACGAGATTCAAAGTCAGCATTATCAAAACCATAATCCACAGTCTGCCCCGCAAGCGGACTTGCCACCGGCTCAATAGGCTGCGAAGTCAGTGTGCTTTCATCTTCAGTCTCGTCGTCGGCCTCATCGGCAGGTTCCATCAAATCAAGCATCGGATTGGATTCAAGGGTTTGATGAATTTCCTGTTGCAAGTCCAAAGTGGATAGCTGCAGGAGGCGAATCGCTTGCTGAAGTTGCGGGGTCATGGCCAACTGCTGGTGCTGGCCCGATTTAATTTGAAGTGACAATTTCATGGTGAGATTGTATCATGCCCGCTTGGGGAATTTCCCAATATGAAATGGATCCGTGGTATTTATGCTTTTTAATCTTATCTTGATTGTTATCGGCTTCATCGGATTAATCTGGGGCGCGGACAAATTCATTTATGGTGCTTCGGCAATTGCCAAAAGCCTGGGGTTCTCCCCGCTTCTCATCGGCCTGACCATCGTCGCCTTCGGCACCTCGGCGCCGGAGATATTCTCTTCCGCCGTTTCCGCCCTGGAAGGCAAACCGGAACTGGCCATCGGCAATGCCATCGGCTCCAATCTCTTTAACATCGGCGTGGCACTGGGCATAGCCGCCATCATCAAACCACTGAAACCACCGGAGTCGGTGCTGGGCAAGGAATTGCCCGCGCTGATTCTCGTTACCATCATCACCGCGCTGCTGCTGATTAACTTTGAACTGGGACGATTTGATTCATTCGTGCTCATCGCAATCATCGGCTATTTCGGCTACCGCCTGTTTCGCGAACAAACCAACATTGATGCCATTCCCGCAGTGAGTGAAGATAAACTCGGTGAAGTTTCCACGCCACTGGCTGCCTTGTATCTGGCATTTGGATTGGTGCTGCTGGTACTCGGCGCCGAGGTGCTGGTGCACGCATCCAGTGAGATTGCCGAAAGACTCGGCGTCTCCACCGCCATCATCGGCCTCACCATTGTGGCACTGGGCACCAGCCTGCCCGAACTTGCCGCTTGCGTGGCGTGCGTGTTGCGCGGCCATCATGAGCTGGCCATCGGTAATATCATCGGCTCCAATATATTGAACCTGCTCGCGGTGCTGCCCTTTCCCGGCCTCTTCAGCCCGGGCGGGGTGGAAAGGATGCTGGTGCTGCGCGACTTCCCCGTGTTGCTGCTGCTAACTGCGTTGCTGGTGCTGTTTTGCTACCGCAGCATCAAGCAGAACCGCGCCATTGGCCGTGCCGTTGGCAGTGTGTTCTTGTTAATTTACTGCGGCTGGTTTATGGTAATGCTGTTGCAGGCACATAATTCACTATGACTACTCCAAACCTTGTTGAGAGTGCGCGGCGCACCATTGAGATTGAACTTGATGCCGTAAAAGCTCTGCCGGAACGTCTTGATGCAAACTTCATTGCATCCTGCGAGCTTATTCTGGCTTGCAAGGGGCGGGTTGTGGTTACCGGCATGGGCAAGTCGGGGCACATCAGCAAAAAAATTGCCGCCACCCTGGCCAGCACCGGCACACCATCCATGTATGTGCATCCGGCGGAGGCCTGCCATGGCGACCTCGGCATGATTACCCCGGCCGATGTGGTGCTGGCAGTCTCCAACTCAGGCGCCACCAACGAGATTAAAGCCCTGCTGCCGGTATTAAAGCGCAAGGCCATTCCGCTGATAGCATTAACCGGCAGCCCCGATTCGGAGTTGGCCAAAGCCGCCGCGCACCATATTGATGCCCGCGTTAGCGAGGAAGCCTGCCCACTCGGCCTGGCACCGACCTCCAGCACCACCGCCGCCCTGGTGCTTGGAGACGCGCTGGCGATGGCATTGCTGGAAGCACGCGGCTTCACCCGCGATGACTTCGCCGCCTCGCACCCCGGCGGACAACTTGGTCGCAGGCTGCTGGTGCATGTGCGAGACATCATGCACAGCGGTGATGAAATTCCGCAGGTAACTGTTGGCACGCGGTTGGTGGAAGCGTTGTTTGAGATGAGTGCCAAGGGGTTTGGCCTGACCACTGTTGTTGACAAGCAGGGCAGGTTGGCGGGTGTGTTTACCGATGGCGACTTGCGCCGCACCATTGATGCCGGAAAAGATGTGCACAACACGCTCATTGATGAGGTGATGTCCGGTGATTACAAATCAATCAGCCCGGCGGCATTGGCTGCCGAGGCGGCTCGTCTGATGCAGGACTCTGGGGTTTATGTGTTAATTGTGAAAGAGCAAGACAAGGGCAAGGACATTGAAGGTATTATTAAGATGCATGACTTGTTACAGGCTAATGTAGTGTAACTACAAACTGAGGTTGAGCTAAATGTGGAACATGAAATATATTGACAATCATTGCAAACACAGCAGAACAGATTAGCTATGAACTATAACGAAAAACCGGAATCAGTCAGGCAGCGGGCAAGTGAAATTAAACTGTTGTTGCTTGATGTTGATGGTGTGCTCACTGATGGCAGGCTGTATTTCTCCGACAGCGGAGAAGAAATGAAAGCCTTCAGTGCGCTGGACGGCCACGGCATCAGAATGCTGATGGCCGCCGACATTGAGGTGGGCATTGTTACCGGGCGCAGTTCGGAACTTGTAGCGCGGCGCTCAGCCGAGTTGGGCATTTCCCTGTTGTTGCAAGACAAGCAAGATAAACTCGCCGGTACTCAAAAGTTATGCCGACGACAGGGGTTGGCACTGGAACAGGTGTGCTACGCTGGCGATGATTTGCCTGACCTGCCCGCCATGCAAGCGGTGGGGCTGGCACTCACAGTGCCCGGCGCACACGCAGACATCCGCAGTCGGGCGGCGGCTATAACCGAGGCCGCCGCTGGCAATGGCGCGGTGCGGGAGATAACCGATTTCCTGTTACATGCTAGGGGGCTTTATCCTCAACCTGAGTAACTGTTGAGTAACTACACATGAAAATAAATATACACCGTATGCGCCGTGTTCCGCTGTTGTTAGTTCCGGCTCTGGTTGCTGTTGTGCTGTTCATCGGCATCAGCAATGTTGAGCGCATTGCCAATCCCCAACAGTCATCGCAGATTACAGGTTCCTACGATTTTGATATTTATGCGGAGCGCATCAATACCATCAACTTTGATACCGAAGGAAGTATAAAATACACCCTTGATGCCACCAGCCAAAAACATTTCGCCGATGACACCACCGAGTTGCAGCAACCGGTAATCAAACTGTATCAAAACCCCGATTCTCATTGGCGTGTTACGGCTGAACTTGGCATCATCACCCCGCCCCGCCAGATTACCCTGTCCGGCAATGTGGAAGTGGAACGCCTTGATGAATACGGCAAGCAGATGCATATAGCAACTGATATGTTGCAGCTGAATACACAAGAGAAAACTTTGAATACAGCCGCAACAGTCAACATTACCACCGCCAATATTGAACAAACCGCAACGGGTATGTATGCGGATATCAATCGTAATGAGGTGTTGTTCAACAGTGATGGAAAAGGTCGTTATGTTCCGCCCGGTAATTAAAACAAGCCATATAGTTTTGTTTGCCGCCATGCTCACGACTCCGGTGGCATTGGCGACTGCTGCCGCAGCGGATGCCGACCAACCGCTCAGCTGGAGCGCCGATGGCAAATCATCCATGAGTCTGGAGGGGGAAACACGGATTCTGGAAATGACGGACAATGTGCAACTTATCCAGGGCAGTTTGCATATCAGCGGCGACTCCGCACGGTTTGAATATCATGCGGCAACTAACATCCTGCAAAAAGTGCTGGTGCGCGGTTCGCCGGTGCGCTATCGGCAACAACTGGCTGAAAAGGGTGCGGATGGCGCAGATGATGCGAGTGGTGCAGGCGACACAGGCACTGCAAATGATACGGATGGTGCAGGTAGCGCAAACGCCGCAGATGAAAGCGAGGTGAGCGGCAGTGGCACGGCGCTGGAGTTATATTACGATTCCGAGAGTGGTGAAACGCTCATAGAACTGACTGGTTCCGCCGACATTGCCGCCAGCATCCAGTCGCCCGGCACCAGCATCAGTTGCGTGGCTATCATTTATGTGGTGGAATCTGATTTGGTTCGCGAAGCAACAGGTCCCTGTAGTGGTGCATTAAGCAGTGGCAATCAGTCTGATGACCAAGCTGATAACTAATTCAATTACCAGAACAGGTCTGTAATATGCTTCAAGCCAGTCATCTTGCCAAGGCATACAAAGGCCGGGAAGTGGTCAGGGATGTGTCTATCACTGTTGAACAGGGAGAAGTTGTTGGTTTGCTTGGTCCCAATGGCGCGGGCAAGACTACTTGCTTCTATATAATAGTTGGCCTGATTACGGCGGATGCGGGCGATGTTCGCATTAACTCGCATTCAATTATTAATCAACCTGTTCACCAGCGTGCTAGGCTGGGTTTGTCTTATTTGCCGCAGGACTCATCCATATTCCGCACCTTGTCGGTGGAAAATAATATCCTTGCTATTCTTGAGACTCGTGAAGACCTTGACAAGAAGGAGCGTCGCGAGAAGTTGGAGGCTTTGCTGGATGAGTTTAAACTCGCTCATATTCGCCATAATGTTGGCATGAGTTTGTCGGGTGGTGAGCGGCGGCGTACTGAAATAGCGCGGGCGCTGGCCATAGATCCGCATTTTATTTTGCTGGATGAGCCTTTTGCCGGGGTGGATCCGATTTCGGTGAGTGACATCAAGCAAATGATAAGGCATTTGAATGAACGTAATATTGGTGTGTTGCTTACTGACCACAATGTGCGGGAGACGCTGGATATTTGTGATAAGGCTTGTATTGTTAGTGAGGGGCAGATAATTGCTGAGGGGGATAGTGCGGCTATATTGGGTGATGCGCGGGTGCGGGAGGTGTACCTAGGCGAGCAATTCAAAATCTAGGTGCGTCTTGCAGTCTTTTTTGAGTCCGGGCGGGGGCGAGGCAGAGGGGGGCGAGGTGGGGTAGCGCAGTTCCGCACACGCCATGAATACATCCCTGTAGGCTCAGCAGCGGCTGTCCTGCCGCAGCATGGTGCGGAACTGCGCTACCCCGCCTCGCCCCCCTCTGCCTCGCCCCCGCCCTCAGCAAAATGGCGGAGTCCTTTGTTGGCGTTGACTTGAGGGGTGGCATAAATTACTATTCTTGCTGGTGGTGAGGCAGGAGACATGCGAGAGGTATATAGATATGAAACGTATAAGCATAGTTAATGGCGCTTTGAAAGTAATCGCTTTGGTAGCTGTATTGGTAGGTGGGTCGGCCTGGCAGGGTTCCGGGGTATCTGGTGTATCGGGGGTGTTGGGGTATGGCATGCAGGTGGATGCTCAGGTGCTTAGTGCGGAGGAGACTGCCAAGTTGGGGGTTGATACTTTGTTGCAGGCGGTTGAGGAGTATAAAGAGCTGTATGAAACGGACAGGGATGCTTACTTTGAGCGGATTGAGGAAGTGTTGAGTTCGTTTGTTGATTTTAATATGGTTGTTGGTGTGGTGATGAATCGTTATGGTGGTCAGGCCAGTGATGAGCAGAAGGAGCGCTTTGCGGGGATTCTTAAATCTACGCTTACTCGTTTTTATGGGGCTTCGCTGTTATCTTATGAGGGGCAGGATTTGGAGTTTTTGCCTTCAAGTGACAGTGGCGATGATCCGCGGGGGGATAAGATTGTGACTATGGTGTTGCGTGGGGATGGGGAATTGCGGTTGCAGTATCAGATGTTTATTAATGAGAATGATGAGTGGAAGCTCAAGAATTTAAGTTTGGCGGGGATTAATCTTGGGCGGCAATATTTTACTCAGTTTGCTGCGTTGATGGCGCAGCACAATAATGATATAGATGCGGTGCTGGATAATTGGCAGTAAACGGGAGTTGCTCTTGCAGGGTGAACAAATTAAAGACATTATTCAACAAGCCATGCCTGACTGCCAGATTACGGTGGAAGGCGGTGATGGTAAATACCTGGTCAGCGTGGTTGGGCAAGAGTTTGAAGGACTTAATGCGGTAAAGCGCCAGCAACTAATCTATCAGTTGCTGAATGAACACATTACCAGCGGTGCAATTCACGCTATCACAATGCACTTGCAAACCCCGGCGGAAGCCGCTTGAAACGGGTATCTGAAACAAGTGGATAAATTGTTAATCAACGGTGGCGTGCGCCTGGTCGGTGAGATTCGTATCGCCGGTGCCAAAAACTCTGCCTTGCCCATACTCGCCTCAAGCCTGCTGGTGCGCGACACGATTACCATCTGCAACCTGCCTCACCTGTATGACATCACCACCATGCTTGAACTGCTCGGCTGCATGGGTGTGGAAGCGGTGGTTGACGAGAAGATGAATGTGGAGGTGAACAGCAGCACCATCAACAGCTTCGCCGCGCCTTATGAACTGGTTAAAACCATGCGCGCCTCAATTTTGGTGTTGGGACCGTTGCTCACTCGCTACGGCAAGGCGGAGGTGGCATTGCCCGGCGGTTGTGCCATCGGCAGCAGGCCGGTGAATTTGCATATCAGCGCGCTGGAAGAAATGGGTGCTGATATTGTTGTGGAAGGCGGCTACATCAAGGCCACGGTGGATGGCAAGTTGCAGGGCACTCACGTCAGTATGGATTTGGTAACGGTTACCGGCACCGAGAATGTCATGATGGCGGCAACTCTTGCCGAGGGGCAAACCATCATTGAAAACGCCGCCCGCGAACCCGAAGTGGTGGACCTGGCCAACTGCCTGGTTAAAATGGGGGCTGACATCAGCGGCCAAGGCACAGATCGCATTGTCATCAATGGCGTGTCGGAACTAAAAGGTTGCAGCTGGTCAGTTATGCCCGACCGAATTGAAACCGGCACCTATCTCATCGCCGCCGCCGCCACTCGCGGCCATATCAAGGTAAAAGATACCAGGCCGGATATTCTGGAAGCGGTGCTGGACAAACTGAAACACGCCGGAGCGGAAATCAACGAGGGCGGCAACTGGATTGAATTAAACATGCACGGCAAACGCCCCGACGCCGTTTCCCTGCACACCGCCCCCTATCCTGCTTTCCCCACCGATATGCAGGCTCAGTTCACCGCACTCAACTCGGTGGCCAAGGGCACCGGTTCAATCACCGAAACAGTGTTTGAAAATCGTTTTATGCATGTGCATGAGATGAATCGTATGGGCGCATCCATGCGAGTGGAAGGCAATACTGTTATCGTGGATGGAGTTGCCACCCTCAAGGGCGCGCCGGTGATGGCAACAGACTTGCGTGCTTCCGCCAGCCTGATTATTGCCGGCCTGGTATCCAGAAGCGCGACAACAGTTGACCGGATTTATCATATTGACCGGGGCTACGAATGTATTGAGGAGAAGTTGCAGTTACTCGGCGCCAGAATTCGCCGGGTGCCGTAGCCAATAAAAACCGGGCTTAACATGAATACAACTCAACTGATTATTGCCATTACCAGAGGCCGCATCCTGAAAGAAGTGCTGCCATTGCTGGAGGCTGCCGGCATCGAACCGCAGGAGGATATGAGCGCCAGCCGCAAGCTCATCTTTGACACCGGTTTGGAGAATGTGAAACTGATGGTGCTGCGCGGTTCCGATGTGCCCACTTGCGTGGAGTTCGGCAGTGCGGACATGGGCGTGGTGGGCAAGGATGTGTTGCTGGAATATGGCAGTGAGGGATTTTATGAACCACTGGATTTGAAGATTGCCCGTTGCCGCATGATGACGGCGAGGCCGGTGGGGCAGGGCACAGGACAGGGCACGGGACAGGGGGCAGGGCAGAGTACGGGGCAGGGGGTAGCGCAGAGCACGGGACAGGGAAAGGAGCGGGGTGAGAACCGGAGCCACGCTCGTATTCGAGTGGCAACAAAGTTCACGAACATCGCCAAGCAATACTTCGCCGGACAAGGGCAACAGATTGAGCTAATCAAACTGGCAGGCGCACTTGAACTAGCACCTGTTCTGGGCTTGGCCGACACCATCGTTGATATCGTAGATACCGGCAGCACCCTCAAGGCAAACGGTTTGGAACCACACGAATTAATCGCACATATTTCCTCGCGGGTCATCGTGAACAAGGCAGCGATGAAACTAAAAGGGCAGATTATCAATCCAACACTTGATCGCTTACGCGAAGCCGTGCGCGCACAAACTATCTGAAATATATGACTGTGACGGTGGGGGGACTTCCTGATTTGTCTCAAATGTGTTGATTCACTACAATGACTTAAACAATGACCAATCCCACACTCACAATACGTCGCCTTGATGCCACCGCTGCGGATTTTGCCAGCCGCTTGCAGGAATATCTGCGCCGTGATGAACAGGCTACGCAAGAAATCAATGCTGCGGTGGCCGCAATCATTGCTGATGTGCGACAAGGCGGAGATGCGGCAGTGCTGGAATACAGTCGCCGCTTTGATGGTTTTGAAGCCGACACCATGCAGGCACTCAGCGTTAGCAGGGAGCAGTTGCAACAGGCGCTGGCCGCGGTTAGCCCCGAACAACGACAGGCACTCACTCACGCCACCGAACGCATCCGCCGTTACCACGAAAAGCAGCAGCAATCTTCTTGGCATTACACCGAGGCGGATGGTTCCGTTTATGGGCAGAAGATAACGCCCGTTGACCGCGTTGGCCTTTATGTGCCCGGCGGCAAGGCCAACTATCCGTCATCAATGTTGATGCTGGCCATACCGGCTCAGGTGGCAGGTGTCGGCGAAATTATCGCCACCGTTCCCACCCGCTACGCCGAGGACAATCTGGTATTCGCCGCCGCCGCGCTGGCAGGTGTGGAGCGCGTCTTCACCATCGGCGGTGCGCAGGCGATTGCCGCGTTGGCCTGTGGCACTGAAACCATACCGCAGGTGGACAAGATAGCTGGTCCGGGCAATGTTTATGTAACAGCCGCCAAGCGACAAGTTTTTGGCGAGGTTGGTATTGATATGCTGGCGGGCCCGTCGGAGTTAACCATCATTACCGACAGTAGTTGTGACAATGACGACAGCACCAGTAATCGTAGCAGTGGTGGTAGTGGCGAGAGTGGCGAGAGTGGCGGGGGTGATGAAAGTGACGAGAGTGGCGAAAGCACCGCTGACTCAGACAGGCTGGCACTGGACCTGTTCGCCCAGGCCGAACACGATGAGCAGGCTCAAGCCATCCTGATAGCCACCTCACCCACCTGCCTGGACGCAGTAGAAGCAAGCATCCACCGCCTGCTCCCAAAGATGGAACGCCGCGAAATAATTCAAGCCTCACTAAACAACCGAGGCTTCTTCGTACTGGCACAAAATCTGGAACAAGCGGCCACAATCAGCAATCAAATTGCACCGGAACATCTGGCACTGTCGGTAGCCGACCCGGAGCCGTTGCTGGAACACATCCATCACGCCGCCGCCATCTTTCTCGGACATTGCAGCGCCGAAGCACTCGGCGATTATTGCGCCGGGCCCAGCCATGTGTTGCCCACATCAGGCAGCGCCCGATTCTGTTCCGCACTGGGTGTGTATGATTTCCAAAAGCGCAGCTCCCTGATTAGTTGCTCGCCCGAAGGTGCCGACAAACTCGCCCCCACCGCCGCACAACTGGCACGTAGCGAGGGTTTGCAAGCCCATGCACTATCAGCGGAGATGCGCCGCAATTCCACTAAGGATCAATAATAACAGCCTGCCCAAACCCAAGCGTAGTAGGCAAAGTAAGCGTCTCCCCGTTGCGATAAACCTGAATAGCCACCGTATCGCCGGGCTTCTTGTTGCGAATTTCCATCATAATATTTTGCCCGTCGGTAACCGGCATCTCATTCACCTGGGTAATAACATCACCCGGCTTAATACCAGCCCGCATGGCAGCACCACCCTCATCAACATTCTCCACAATCATGCCGCGAATATTATCAACCCCGAAAAACAATTCACTTGATTGCGCACTCAACGCCTCCCCGGTCAACACGCCCAGATAACCAGAGTTGGCCGCAACCGCCTGCGCCACCATATCCTCCATGACGGCCACCGCCACACTGGCCGGCGTGGCGAAACCAATACCTTCAAAATTACCCGACTCGGAAAGAATAGAAGAGTTAATACCAACCAGCCGCCCCCTGTCATCAATCAGGGCACCGCCGGAGTTGCCCGGTTGAATCGCCGCATCAGTTTGAATAATTGAAAGTGAATCGTTGGAGTGATAGTTAAGCGCACTAACAATGCCCTGAGTAACAGACTGACCAATATTGCGCGGATAACCGATAGCAAACACCACATCCCCCACTTTCAAATTCTGGTCGCGACCGATTTCAATAGCGATAAGATCATCCACGTTGATGTGCAGCACGGCCAAATCATCGGCCTCGTCCCAGGCGACAACAGTTGCGGGCACAGTGCGACCATCTTGCAAGGTAACATGGGTATCAAACGCATGGAACAAACTGTCAACCACATGCAAGTTGGTAAGAATGTAACCATCATCGCGAATAATCACGCCCGACCCCAGGCTGGGATGCTCTTCCAGATACAGATTCACCCGATTGTCAGCAGTTCTTTCGACAGACTCCACATCAACACGGGCGGCGTGAATGCTCACCACCGACGAGGCGGCCATGCTAATGGCGCCGGAGAAAGAACTAGGCTGTTGCAACTGCTGATACTGAACAATACTGATGGCGAGCAGCAGCCCGCACAGTATAGGCCAGATGGCGAATTGCAATGATTTCCACAAACGTTTCATAATGCTATGATGCCCACAGCCGACAACTATACAACTTTGCTGCGACAGAATCCAACGCGGTGGAGATGTGAGGCGGATGTGAAACGATGTAAGGCAGATGCGAAACGATACGAGACAGATACGAAGCAGATATAAAACAGATACGGAGCAAAATTGTGAGCGTAACATTACAAGAACTGGAACAGACCCTGAATGACTTGCTACACCCGGAGCAGTTCACCGACTACTGCCCCAATGGTTTGCAAGTTCAAGGGCGACCCGAGATTAACAAACTGGTCAGCGGGGTAACCGCTTCACAGGCACTCATTGAGGCTGCGAGCACCGCCGGGGCGGACGCGATTCTGGTGCATCACGGCTACTTCTGGCGCGGCGAAGACCAGACCATCACCGGCATGAAACGCCAGCGCATCGCCACGCTACTGAATGCCGACATCAGTTTGTTTGCCTATCACCTGCCGCTTGATGCTCACGCCGAACTGGGCAACAACGCACAGTTGGGCGAGTTGTTGCAGCTGCAAGTGGATGGCGAACTCGGCCAGCAGAACAATCATCCTCTGGGTTTAACCGGCACTCTGGGCAGCCCATTATCAATACAGGATTTTGCCGCGCTACTAAACAACAAACTGGAGCGACAACCACTGGCAGTAAGCGGCGGTGAGCATGACATTAAACGAGTAGCCTGGTGCACCGGAGCGGCGCAGAATTTCATCGGACAAGCGGTGGCGGCTGGTGTTGATGCTTATGTAACCGGTGAAGCATCGGAACAGACAGTGCATATCGCACGGGAATCCGGCATTCATTTTTTCGCGGCGGGGCATCATGCCACCGAACGTTATGGCGTACAGGCAGTCGCTGACTATCTGGTTAAACGCTTTGCCATTGAACACACATTCATTGATATTGATAATCCGGTTTAGGTAATGCCCCAACTCATTGCTGGCATCATCAACAATCCGGTTCAGCCAATAATCCCCGCCCCAACTGTTGCATTGTCAAGCCTGTCAATAACAATAAAAGCACCGGTGGCACGATTGTCCTTATAACTGTCAAAGCAAACCTCACCAGCCAGTTCCAGTTCACAAACACCAATCTCATTCAGTTCCAGCGCAGCAGCCGGGCACTGTTCCAGCGTGTTGATATCAATCTTGTGGTGCAACACCCTGAACTGCCCGCCAACCGCTCGGCAACCCAGCTTGAAATCATATTCCTTGCCCGGCAACAAAGCCTCCCCCGCCATCCAAATCACAGTTGCATTAACACGGTTACTGATACATGGCAGCCTGTCCGAATGAACAATCATATCGCCCCGACCAACAGCAAGTTCATCCTCCAGCGTGAGCGTAACAGCCATATCAGCAAAAGCCACATCCAGTTCGCCATCATAAGTAACGATTGATTTAATACGGCTAGCGTTACCAGCAGGCAAGATAACAACAGAGTCGCCCTTGCGCACCACACCAGAAGCCACCGTGCCGCAATAACCACAGAAGTCAGAATTAAGCCGGTTAACATACTGCACAGGAAAACGAAACGCGCTGCCATTTGCAGTTTTGGCATTCCCGGTTTCAGTGATGGAAAACTCTTCCAACATTTTCAGCAACGGCACCCCATCATACCAGGACATGAGCGTGCTACCGTGCACCACATTGTCGCCGTTAAGCGCAGACAAGGGGATAAAGTGGCAATCCTTCTCATTTTTTCCAGTTCCCTTGCTTCCCTTACCCTGCCCACCTTCCTCATCCTCCACACAAGACTTACCAATAATACTCAGATAATCCGCCCGAATACTATCAAACACCTCCTGCTCATAACCCACCAAATCCATCTTGTTAACAGCCACGATAATATGCCGAATACCAAGCAACGAGGCAATAAAACCATGCCGTCTGGTTTGCGGTTGCACACCATTACGAGCATCAACAAGAATGATAGCCAAGTCGCAACCCGAAGCACCAGTAACCATATTACGCGTGTACTGTTCATGCCCCGGCGTATCGGCAATAATAAACTTGCGCCGGGCAGTAGAAAAATAACGATAAGCTACATCAATAGTAATACCCTGCTCACGCTCCGCCTGCAAACCATCAACCAGCAACGCAAAATTAAGATCAGCCGCACCGGACTCATTGCCGGTTTTAAGGCCAGCAAGCTCATCCTCAAAAATCAATTTTGAATCATGCAACAAACGACCAATAAGCGTACTCTTGCCATCATCAACACTGCCGCAAGTAAGCAGACGCAACAAATCCTTACGCTCATGCCGAGCCAGACCATCACTAATCTCACTGCCAGTCATCTAAAAATAACCCTCACGCTTCTTGGCCTCCATAGAACCAGGCCTGTCACTATCAATAAACCTGCCCTGACGTTCAGACCGGGTAGCCTGCATCACCTCCTGAATAATTTCCGGCAAGGTAGTGGCCGTAGACTCCACCGCACCAGTAAGTGGATAACAACCCAGAGTACGAAAACGCACACTCCGAGTTTCAACTTTTCGCCCACCAGCCTGCCCGTCAACATCAATCGGCATCCGCTCATCATCCACCAGTATCCAGCTACCATCCACATTCACCACCGGACGAGGCTTGGCATAATACAAAGGCACAATATCAATATCATTAAGATAAATGTAATGCCACACATCCAACTCAGTCCAGTTAGACAGCGGAAACACACGAATACTTTCACCACTATTAACCCTGCCGTTATAGATATTCCACAACTCAGGCCGCTGCTGCTGCGGATTCCACCGATGATTTTTATCCCGAAACGAAAACACCCTTTCCTTGGCACGAGATTTTTCCTCATCACGCCGGGCACCCCCAAAGGCAGCATCAAAACGATACTTATCCAGCGCCTGCCTCAAAGCCCGGGTCTTCATAATGTCAGTATGCTGCTCACTACCGTGAGTGAACGGACCAACCCCAGTAGCAACCCCATCCTCATTAGTATAAACAATCAACTCCACACCAAGCTGCGCCGCCCGCTTGTCACGAAACGCAATCATCTCCCGGAATTTCCAGGTAGTATCAATATGCAAAAGGGGAAAGGGAGGCTTGGCCGGATAAAACGCCTTCAGCGCCAAATGCAACAGCACCGAACTATCCTTGCCAATGGAATACAGCAAAACCGGCCTGCTAAACTCGGCCACAACTTCACGAATAATGTGAATACTCTCAGCTTCGAGTTGCTTCAGATGAGTGAGTTTGTTCCTGATCATGCGCCTGCGGCTCAACATGAGGAGTGGCGTGGGGTGTAGTGCGTGGTGTGTCATGAGAAGTAGCGCCAGGCGTAGGAAGCCCAAACTCTTCCGACAACGCACCCTTCTGGTCAGGAGCTTGCTTAGCCGCATAATCCCTGGGCGGATGAAAACCACTAGTCTCCTCCGCCCCATGCTGAGGTTCAAACACCGCATCACTGCTAGTCGGCAACAATTTCTCAGCAACCTCCGGCGTACACAATTGCTGCGCCCCCGTCGCCAAATGCTGATAAACATCCTGATAACTTTCCGTCATCTGCTGCACCAACTCAGCAGTCATACCAAAATGATCACTCACACTAACACGATAATCATTATGACTTTGCTTAAGCTCACGAATCTCATTCTCCAACTCACCAATACGAGGCGAATTAAGACTGAAGCGATAAACAATAACCGCCCCAACCAAACCCCCGGCAACCAAACACCCAATGGCAATTATCCAAGTAATCATAAATTCAGCCCCATACAGTTATAGGCAAACTGGCAGGATTATACCCCAAGAAACTATATGTAGCGAGTCCCCCCGCCGCTGCCCCACCCACGCCCGGACTCAAAAAGAACGCAGACCCCTATCAGCAGTGTAGAATATATGGCACTAAACTAAAATCCGCAGAGCAACTATGGATCCCCTTACTCGCTACAGCACAGATATCGCAACAAACAAAATCACCCCCGATGCAGCCCAGCAACAGGTAGTCGGCAAGTTACAGGAATTGTGGCTCAACCTCAGCTGCACCAAAAACCGCTGGGCTGAACTCAAATATCGCCTCGGCATGGCCTCACCGCCACCGCGTGGTATTTATTTATGGGGCGGAGTAGGGCGCGGCAAAACTTATTTGATGGATTTGCTATATGACTGCATTCCCGGCCAGCGCAAGCAGCGCACCCATTTCCACCGCTTCATGCAGAGCGTGCACGGGCAACTAACCCACTTGCAAGGCACCGACAACCCGCTGGAAAAAATCGCCGACAGATTGAGCCGTTCCAGCCGAATACTTTGCTTTGATGAATTTTTCGTAGATGATATTGGCGATGCCATGTTGCTGGCTGAACTGCTACGCGCCCTGTTCGCCAGACGGGTATGTCTGGTGGCTACCTCCAATAACCATCCCGACAACCTCTATGCCAACGGCCTGCAACGGCAACGCTTCCTGCCCGCAATCGCACTACTGCACACCCACACCGAAGTAATAGAACTAGTCGGCAACACCGACTACCGATTACGTAGCCTGAGCCGAGCCCGCCTCTACCACTGCCCGCCGCAAGCAGACGCCGACAACGCACTCCTAAATCTATTCAACGAACTAACCCCCGACGGCACCCACAGCAAACAAAACCACCCAATAGAAATCCTAGGCCGCCAAATCCACGCCCGCCACTGCGCCGATGACATCGTCTGGTTTGATTTCACCGAACTCTGCGACACCCCACGCAGCGCCTTTGATTACGTAGAACTCGCCAGGCTCTACCACAGCCTCATTATCAGCAACATCCCCCTACTTGATGACACCACCACCGACCAGACGCGCCGCCTCATCAACCTGGTAGATGCCCTCTACGACCGACGAGTAAAACTAATCATCTCCGCCGCCGCCCCACCCAACAAACTCTACCAAGGGCAAGCCCTAACAGCAGAATTCAAACGCACCCACTCCCGCCTCCTGGAAATGCAGTCCCACGCCTACCTGGCCGCCGCCTCAGGCTCCTTCAAGAAAGTCCCCGATAACCCTTGAATCCCGCCGCCCCATCGGGTAGTATTCGCGCTCCTGACCTCAAGGCCGGACCGAACCAATGAAGACATACAGCGCGAAACCCCGTGAAGTAGAGCAAAAGTGGCTACTGATAGACGCAGAAGGCCAAATTCTAGGCCGCATGGCATCAGCCATAGCCACCCGCCTGCGCGGCAAGCACAAAGCCGAATACACCCCCCACACAGACACCGGCGACTACGTAATAGTAATCAACGCCGAAAAGGTAGTAGTCACCGGCCGCAAAGCCACCGACAAACTATACCACTCCCACTCCGGCTACCCCGGCGCCCTGAAATCCGTCCCCTTCGAACAAATGCTCAGCAAATCACCCGAAAAAATAGTCAAACTCGCCGTAAAAGGCATGCTACCCCGCACCCCACTAGGCCGCGCCATGTTCAAAAAACTAAAAGTCTACGCCGGCAACGAACACCCCCATTCAGCCCAACAACCCACCGCCATCCCACTGCAGGCAAAACAATCATGACAACACCAGCAAACCGATTCTACGGCACCGGCCGCCGCAAAACCTCCACCGCCCGCGTATTCCTCAACGGCGACGGCAAAGGCAAAATCACCGTAAACAACCGCACCCTCGACGGCTACTTCGGCCGCGAAGTAGCCCGCATGATAGTCCGCCAACCCCTTGAACTGGTGGAAACAGTCAGCGCCTTTGACCTCAACAAATTCGACATCATGGTAACAGTCCGCGGCGGCGGCAGCTTCGGTCAAGCCGGTGCCATCCGCCACGGCATCACCCGCGCACTCATAGATTTTGATGGCACACTCAAACCCACACTACGCAAAGCAGGCTATGTTACCCGCGATGCCCGCGAGGTTGAGCGCAAGAAAGTCGGTTTGCACAAGGCGCGAAAGAAGCCGCAATACTCCAAGCGCTAAACCAAAGCCAAGTTATTCACAAGTTGCACTCGCAAGGAGAAACTTGCCGTGTCTGACCACAAGGCCAATGCCGGCCGAAGACGGTTTCTGGTGGGGTCAACCACTGTCGTTGGCGCGACAGGTGTTGTCGGGGCGGCAGTACCATTCGTAGGTTCCTGGAATCCAAGCGCCAAAGCGCGGGCAGCCGGCGCCCCGGTGCGCATTGACCTCAGCCGCCTGCAAGAAGACGAAATGCTGGTGCCCATCCCAGCCTGGCGAGGCCGCCCAATCTTCATAGTAAAACGCTCCGCCGCCGCCCTAGCCGCCCTGAACGAAAACCCGGACCAACTGGCCGACCCCGATTCCCGCCAACCTGAACAACCAGACTACGCCCAAAACGAATACCGCTCCCGCCGACCCGATGTCGTAGTGCTGGTCGGCCTATGCCCCCACCTGTTCTGCTCCCCCACACCCAACATTGAATTACGCCCCGAACCATTTGACCAAAACTGGCGCGGCGGCTTCTTCTGCCCCTGCCACGGCTCCCGCTTTGACCTGGCCGGCCGGGTATACAGCGGCTCCCCCGCCTCCCGCAATATGCAAGTGCCACCACACTCCTTTGAATCGGAAGATGTGCTAATCATAGGCATTGATGAAACAAGCGGGACAGACGAGAGCGACGAGGAGAGCGCAGCATGAACGACCACCCCGACGCGCAAACCAACCCGCAGCACCCGGAACCCGACAGCAGCACAACCCCACCCTCCGCCAACAGGTTTGTGCGCGGCCTGATTCGCCTGCGCGACTGGGTTGATGCACGCCTACCAATCGTGCGCGCCTGGGAAACCCACCTCAGCAAATATTACGCACCCAAAAATTTCAACTTCTGGTATTTCTTCGGCGTGCTTTCGCTGGTAGTGCTGGTCATCCAGTTGCTCACCGGCATCTGGCTCACCATGAGCTACACCGCCAGCGCCGAGGCCGCATTCGCCTCGGTGGAATACATCATGCGCGATGTGGAATGGGGCTGGCTACTGCGCTATCTGCATTCAACCGGCGCCTCGGCATTTTTCTTCGTGGTTTACCTGCACATATTCCGCGGCCTGATGTATGGCTCTTACAAAAAACCCCGCGAACTAATCTGGATATTCGGCATGGCCATTTATCTGGTGCTGGTGATGGAAGGTTTCCTCGGCTATGTGTTGCCCTGGGGTCAGATGTCTTACTGGGGCGCAAATGTCATCGTATCGCTAATCGGTGCAATTCCCATAATAGGCGAAGACCTGCTGATTTGGGTGCGCGGCGACTACCTCATCTCCGGCGCCACACTGAACCGCTTCTTCGCCCTGCATGTGGTGGCCATACCGCTGGTGCTGCTGGCACTGGTTGTGTTGCACATTCTGGCCTTGCATGAAGTCGGTTCCAACAATCCCGATGGTATTGATATAAAAAAGAACAAAGGCTCTGATGGCGGCGCGCTTCAAAATAGTAGTGTGGTGCAGGGTAGCGGTGTGCATCAGGATAGCGGTGCGGCGCAAGATAGCGGCGCGCCCCAAGACACAGTCCCGTTCCATCCTTACTACACTCTCTATCATGACCTCGGCGCAATCGTAGCGTTCCTGTTCGTATTTTGCGCCATCGTCTTCCTCGCCCCGGAAATGGGCGGCTACTTTCTGGAAGTAGCCAACTTCCAGGAAGCAAACCCCCTAAAAACCCCCGAACATGTGCCACCAGTGTGGTATTACACACCGTTCTATTCCATGCTACGCGCCGTCACCTACCCCCTGTTCGGCATTGATGCCAAATTCTGGGGGCTACTGGTAATGGTCGGCGCCATCGCCATTCTGTTCGTGCTGCCCTGGCTTGACCGCAGCCCGGTGCGCTCCATGCGCTACAAGGGCTGGTACAGCCGCATCGCCCTGCTACTGTTCGTGGTAAGTTTTATAATTCTCGGCGTACTCGGCACCCAGTCCGTAAGCCCGGCCAAAACCCTGCTGGCACAAATCATGACGCTGGTATATTTCGCCTATTTCATCCTCATGCCCTGGTACACCCGCAAGGAAAAAACCGCACCGGTGCCGGAGCGCGTAACCGGACGCTGGATTAGCCTGCCACAAATGTTCGCCACCATCCTGCTACTAATACTGCTGGTAGTGCTGCCACTAATGCTGGTATCAAGCCGCGCCACCGCCGCCGAAGCCGGCAATCTGCATCTGGATAATGTTGAAACCAGCTTTGACAACAAAGAATCATTACAACGGGGCTTCAGGCATTACATGACTTATTGCGTATCATGCCACGCACTGGGCTACGCCCGCTATGAACGCACAGCGGACGATTTGGAAATGCCTCACCAGCTGGTGCTGGATGAACTGGTTCTTGATGATGCCCTGATTGGCGATTTGATTGAAAACTCAATATCGGAAGAGGAAGCAAGTAACTGGTTCGGCGTGCCACCACCGGACCTCACCCTGGTCGGAAGAGTACGCTCACCGGACTGGCTCTACACCTATCTGCGCTCGTTCTACAACGACCCAAGCCGCCCCTTCGGCACCAACAACAAAGTGTTTCCCAATGTGGCCATGCCCAATGTATTGTATGAATTGCAAGGCGATGTCATTTGCGATGACCACAGCGGCGACTCAATCACCAATGACCCAGGCCAGTGCGAACTAAGCCACATTGACGGCAGCGGCACTATGGCACCCGAAGAGTTTGACGGGCTGGTCGCCGATTTGGTGAATTTCCTCTATTATGTAGGCGAACCAATCCGCAGTCGGCGGCAGGAGATGGGCATCTGGGTGCTGGCGTTTCTGGCGGTGCTGTATGTGCTCGTTGCCCTGATGGGTCGAGAATTCAGAAAGGATTACCATTAATCGGTCAGGTTAAGACATGTTGAAACAAGTCAGGAGTCACACAATGGAACAACGTACAGCAAGCAAGCGAGATGAAGAACTGGGCATGATTGCCAAGCGGGCATCAATGACTTTCTATTCCGATGGTGAGAGTCATTACAGCCACCGGGTGCGCATCGTGCTGGCCGAAAAATGTGTGTCGGTGGAAACCATTGATGTGGACCCGAATAAAAAACCCGAAGACCTGGCCATACTAAACCCTTACAACACGCTACCAACCCTGGTGGACCGGGATCTGGTGCTGTACAAGGCGGACATCATCATGGAATATCTGGACGAACGCTTCCCCCACCCGCCGCTGTTCCCCATTTACCCGGTGCTCAGGGCAAAAAGCCGCCTGTGGATTTATCGTATCAATCAAGACTGGTGCACACTGGTGGACAAACTGATGACACACAAAAAACCCCCACCCAAACAGATGGAACAAACGCGCAAGGAACTGCGAGAAAGTTTGATTGCCATCTCGCCAATTTTCCGCGAGAAGCCCTATTTCATGAGCGATGAATTCACCATTGTTGATTGCTGTGTGGCACCTATCCTCTGGCGTCTGCCGCACATGGGAGTGGACCTGGGGCGAAGCAAGGCGGCAATGCCATTACTGGCCTATCGCAACCGCCTGTTTGAACGAGATTCAGTGCGCGCCAGTTTCTCCGAGCAGGAAAAGGAAATGGTAGTGGCGTAAGTTGCACAAGCCGAATAAACCGAGTAAGTCGCGTAAGCCGATAACGGACGAATGTCCGTAGACTTTGAGGTGAACTATGACAATGAACTCAAGTCGTCCCTATCTGGTGCGGGCACTGTATAAATGGATTCTGGATAACGGTTGCACGCCTTATGTCATGGTTAATGCCCTTGACCCTGCGGTTGAGGTGCCGCAGGAATATGTCAAGGATGGCCAGATTGTGCTCAACATCGCGCCTTCCGCCGTGGAAGAGTTGGCGATTGCCAATGACTCACTGAGTTTCCATGGCCGCTTCGCCGGAATAACCCGACAAGTGTATGTGCCCGCGAGCGCGATTATGGGTATCTATGCCAAGGAGAACGGGCAGGGAATGGAGTTTGCACCGGGCGATAAATCGCCAGAAAAGCCATCGGAAAAACCACCGGAAAAACCAAAATTAAGTGGCGTAGTTAATGTTGTAGCCTCGCCTCGTAACGGCACTCGTAGCGACACTCGCGATGGCACTCGCAGCGACACCCGTAACACCACTCGCGATGGCACTCATAAAGACACTCGCAACGCCACTCACAACACCCCCCGCACCAACACCAGCAAGAACAAGAGCGGCAAGCGCCCCACATTGCGCGTAATTAAATAAACAACCCGTCAGTTAATATACTCAAACAACTTAACAACCCTGTTCACACCCGACACATTCCGCGTCACACTCGCAGCACGCTCACCTTGCTCTATAGTAACGATACCAAACAAATACGCCACACCATTCTCCACAACATGCCGCACCTGCCCCGAAGGCACCTCATTATTAGCATAAAACTGCGTACGTATCTTGGTATTCACCCAAGTATCAGAAGTCTGTTTCCCAAATGAAATAGATTCCCCTATTTCAAGCTCATTATGAATCCGCTTTATCTTCCTGCTCGTCTCTGCGGCGATTTCAGTCGCACGATCTTTCAACTCCTGCGTCGGCACCTGCCCAACCAGCAACACCACGCCGTTGTGGCTAAGCACATCAATATTGGCATCCTTAAGCGCCGGTTCCCAGGAATCCAGATTCACGCCAATCTTGGTTTCCAGCGCTTCATCCTCAACTATGGTACCGGTGGTGCGCCTGCTGGGATTCTCAGTAATGCCCCCCTCACCGGCAATGGTGCCGGCAACAGTCTTGCAGGACAACACCGCCAGCGACAAGACCACCACAAGCAGCCCTCTGCCGCACAAGGCAAGCGTTCGTGAATAAGATGACAGGGTAAAGTTTTCAAGTTTCATGAGTCAGTTTCTCCAAATAGTTGGCAATCTATAAAATCACACAGGCTGTGAATCACAACCAGATGTACTTCCTGAATACGTGCGGTGCGCTCCGAAGGCACCCGTATTTCAATGTCGCTCTCCGTTACTATATCGGCCATACTACCACCGGACTTGCCCGTAAGCATGACAACCCGAATATCCCGTTCATGTGCGGTTTCCACAGCCTCAATCACATTGGCGGAATTACCACTGGTGGAAATCGCCAGCAACACATCCCCGGCCTGGCCCAGTGCGCGCACCTGTTTGGCAAATATCTCCGCAAACTTGTAGTCGTTGGCAATTGCCGTGATGGTGGCAGTGTCGCCAGTCAACGCCAGCGCGGGCAACCCCGGACGTTCCTGTTCAAACCGATTCAGCAATTCCGCAGCAAAGTGCTGGGCATCGCCCGCCGAACCCCCGTTACCACAAGTCAGAATCTTACCGCCACTTAACAGACACTGCACCATCAACTCACCGGCGGCATAAATGGGCGCCACCAACTCGGCGGCAGCTTCCTGCTTGGTAGCGATGCTCTCGGCAAAATGGGCACTGATTCGGGCCTGAAGATCCATGTCAAATACCACTTGAACGGAGTGTCTTATCAACTGTTTTCTGTGTATCGGCTACTTGCATGAAAGTTTGACCGCCGAAGCGCGGCGATTGTTCCCCGCAGAAATTTTTGCTCGCGGCCAACTTGTTGCTGGCAGTTGGTCTCCGCTTAGCAGTCAACCTCACTGAAAAGCATTCCGCATCCAGCTTAATTTCGGCTCAGCGTCGCCCTCCATCAAATCAAAGGCAACAATATCAAACTGACAAGGCCTCGCAGCCAGCCGGGGATACCTGCGCAGATAATGCGCGGCGGCATAACGCAAACGCTGTTGCTTGCGGAAAGCGACAGACTCCGCCGCCGAACCATAACCCACATTCTTGCGATAACGCACTTCCACAAACAGCACCTTACCTTGCGGGTCCAGCATCACCAAATCAAGTTCACCGCGGCGACAATAATAGTTCTGTGCCAACAGTTTGCAACCCTGCTTGCAAAGAAAGCGAGCGGCCATCGTTTCCAGCCGCCGTCCGAACTGCACACGATTCACACCGTGGCTTACGCGACCCACACGATTAGGGGAGGAGAGTTGTTGGCTGGGCATGAGCCTTCCCATTTTCAAATCGCGCCACTTGCAAACGGCGGCGAATGTGATTGTTCTCATCCAGCGTAAGCACACCCGTGGCACCGTGCAAGGTATTCACATCCCCCGCCGCCAGTTGTGCCAAGTGCAGATGCAACTGGAAACTATCCACCCCCATGGCACGCAACCGCTGCAAGGCACCCTGCGCAGGCGGCAGCGTGCTTTGCGTGGTGGCCTTCAATGTGCTGTCACTATCAAACACCCAGGGCGCATCAGTAAAAACAATGCCATTCAAATCCTGATTGGCAGCCGGGTTGTCCGTACCATCGTAAATTGACGGCATGGAATACACCGGCATATTCTCGGCAAAATAAAATCCCAGCGTCGGTTTGATTTGCCGCCCCTGACGCGGGTTGGCAATAAGAAACAGAAAGTCAATATCCGACCGACGGTGCGGCGTGAACCTCACCTCACTGCGCGGCAGAATGTTCACCAGACGGTCGCGGCGCGATTCACTGGAATCAATCGCCAGCAACCGCTTCACCACGGTGGCGTAATCACTGTTGGCGTGATAATCAGCATCGGCCACCACAGTGCCCCCGCGCGCAGTCCAGGCCGTGGTGAAGATGTTGCGCAACCGGGCATAGTCATCAAGAGCCGGAGTGAGCAACGCCGCATTGCGATGCCCCGCATCCCATGCCAAATCCACGGCCTGGGCAATCTCATCCTCAGGCGTTAGCCCAAACTGATACAGCCGGTTGGTGAGTGTTGAAGTATCATCCGCATAGTTAAGCGCCAGCGTAGTTACTTCCAAATTGCGCGATTGTTTAAGCTGGTTCACCAAAGCCTTGTCAAGCGGCCCAATAATCAAATCAGCACCACTGTCCACCGCCTCATCATACATATCAGCGATGGAAGACAGGCCACTACTGTCAAAAACAGAAATACGAGCCACATCCCGCGAGTTCGCCAGCGATTGATAATAAGCACTAAGAAAACCCTCCTGAATAGCCTTACCCGCCGCCCCCTGCAACGGCAAAATCAGCGCAACATGACGCGGCCGCTGCTCCCAGGCCTGCTCCAGCCGAGCCAGCGCCGCCGGTGGCCGGTCAGCCGCCGAATGCTGCGCCCACACCCGCCGCCACCGCGCTATGGCATTCAACTGACTGCGCAAACTAAACTGACTACTGCGACTAATCCTCGCCAACTCCACCCACCCACGCATTTCATAATCACTTGCACTATCTGCCAGCGCATCCAGCTGCGCAGCATCGCAAAGTTCCAGCGTCCGCCACAAAGTATCACGCAACCTGTCAGCCTGATTCGGAAACCGCTGGGCAGCCTGCAACAAAGTCGCCACAGCCGCCCCCGCCGCACCCGTAGCCAACTCAGCCTCCGCCCGCAACAGATAATAGTCCACACTATCCCTGTCCGCCGCAGCAACCAACTCATCAACCGCCCCCACATCAAGCGGCCTACCCGATTGCGAGCCCACACCACCGGCACCGCCCCCACCATCCGTACCACCACAACCAACCAACACAGCCCCCAGCAAGGCGTGTAGAATGACCCAGCGCAACCCCCCCCAGCCATCCCGCCACCGAACGGGCAGGGCAGGGCGGCACAGTCTGTTAGTCAGAATGACTTTCATATCGCACATAGAATACATAGTATGACATCCTCACCAAGAGAGTAGTTCAGAATCCCGATAAACACAATTTTTCAGCAAACTTTCCAGGCCACCCCATGACAACCGCCACACTCTATATAGTCGCCACCCCCATCGGCAACATGGGAGATATTTCAACCCGCGCCCGCGAAATCCTATCCACCGTTGACCTGATAGCAGCCGAAGACACCCGCCACAGCAGCAACCTACTAAACCAACTAGGCATCAACACCAAACTCACCCCCTACCACGATTTCAGCAGCAAGTCCGCCGCCGAAAAAATCCTCAAACTACTAGCCGCCGGAAAACAGATAGCCCTGATATCCGACGCCGGCACCCCCCTAATCGCCGACCCCGGCTTCCGCCTGGTCCAAGCCGCCCGCAACAAAGGCTACCCCGTAATCCCAATCCCCGGCCCCAGCGCCCTGCTGGCCGCCCTCTCAATAGCAGGCATCCCCACCGACCGCTTCGCCTTCGAAGGCTTCCCCCCTGACAAACCCACCGCCCGCCAACAACACTTCACCACACTCAAACACGAACAACGCACCCTGATATTCTACGAAACCCCCCACCGCATCCTGAACTGCATAACCGACATGCTAAAAATCTTCGGCCCCACCCGCCAAATCTTCCTCGCCCGCGAACTCACCAAAAAATTCGAAACCCACCACCTCGGCGACCTCGCCACCACCGCCAACTGGCTCCAAACCAACCCCAACCACCAACGCGGCGAGTTCGTCCTAATACTAGCCGGCAACAACGAAACAAACCAAACCAACGCCACCCTGCAACAAGCCCTAAACTTCGCCGACACGCTGAAACAAGAACTAAAAGATACACTCCCCCCAAAACAACTGGCCGCCCTGTCAGCCCAACTCGCTGGCTCGCGCAAGAACGCAGTCTATCAGGCATTGCTTGCCCGCAAACGTTAGAGAGTGTTTGCACAAATTGCAGGCTTGCTATTTCGGCGCTGCTGGAGTATTTTACCGTCTTACTTTTGATTTCAATTGGAGATTCAAACCATGAAAACCGGATTTTTGCAGGCTGTTATTGTCGCCGCCTTTGTGTTGTTCGCTTCCATTGCTACGTCTCAGACTCTTGACGATTTGCTCCGTCGTGCCGAGCAGGGGAATGTTGACGATCAGATCCTTCTCGGCCACATGTATTCCAATGGCAAAGGTGTGCCGGAGAATGATGCCGAGGCTGTATATTGGTATAAGCTGGCTGCTGAGCAGAGCAATGTTGACGCTCAGATCATTCTCGGCAATATGTATTCCAATGGCAAAGGTGTGCCGGAGAATGATGTCGAGGCTGTGTATTGGTATAAGTTGGCTGCTGAGCAGGGTCATGTTAACTCTCAGGCCATTCTCGGCAATATGTATTTCAAAGGCGAAGATGTGCCAGAGAATAATGCCGAAGCCGTACGCTGGTATCAATTGGCTGCTGAGCAGGGTCATGTTCACGCTCAGTTCATTCTCGGCTATATGTATTCCAGTGGCAAAGGTGTGCCGGAGAATGATGCCGAGGCCGTACGTTGGTATCAATTGGCTGCTGAGCAGGGTTATGTTAGTGCTCAGTCCACTCTCGGCTATATGTATTCCAGAGGCAAAGGTGTGCCGGAGAATGATGCCGAGGCTGTGTATTGGTATAAGTTGGCTGCTGAACAGGGCGATGTTGACGCTCAGATTGCTCTCGGCTATATGTATTCCAATGGCGAAGGTGTACCGGAGAATGATGCCGAGGCTTATATCTGGTTTTCCCTGGCTGTGGCGAATGGCGCTGACGATGCTGCGTCTGCGCGAGATGAGATAGACTCTCTCTTGTCTCCCGTTGAACGTGCTGCCGCGCAACAGGAAGTTGCTCAGCGTTTGGAGTCAATGCGCTCACCCTGATTATTGGAGATTCAAACCATGAAAACCGGATTTTTGCAGGCTGTTATTGTCGCCGCCCTTGTGTTGTTCGCTTCTGTTATTACTTCCCAGACTCTCGACGATTTGCTCCGTAGTGCCGAGCAGGGCGACGTTTACGCTCAGCTTCTACTTGGCGTGATATATGACGATGGCGAAGAAGGTGTGCCAGAGAATAATGCCGAGGCTGTGCGCTGGTATAAGTTGGCTGCTGAGCAGGGTAGTGTTGAGGCTCAAATCATTCTCGGCTTGATGTATGACGATGGCGACGGTGTGCCAGAGAATGATGTCGAGGCTATGCATTGGTATAGGATGGCTGCCGAGCAGGGTAACGCTGACGCTCAGTTCATGCTTGCTACGATGTATGCCCTCGGCGACGGTGTGCCGAAGAACGACCGTGAGGCTTATATCTGGTCTTCTCTGGCCGTAGCAAACGACGATAACAGTAATGCCGCATTCGTGCGAGATGATGCCGGCTCTCGCTTGTCACCCTCTGTTCTTGCTTCCGCGCAACAGGAAGTTGCCCAGCGTTTGGAGTCAATGCGCTCGCCCTGATTATTGGAGGTTCAAACCATGAAAACCGGATTCTTGCAGACTGTTATCGTCGCCGCCTTCGTGTTGTTCGCTTCCGCTACCGCGTCCCAGACTCTCGACGATTTGCTCCCTCTTGCCGAACAGGGCAACGCCGAGTCTCAGTATGAACTTGGTATGATGTATGTCAACGGCGAAGGCGTGCCGCAAAATAACACTGAGGCTGTGCGCTGGTTTCAACTGGCTGCCGAGCAGGGCATCGCCAAGGCTCAATATAATCTTGGCGTGATGTATGCCGGTGGCGCAGGTGTGTCGCAGAATGATGCTGAGGCTGTACGCTGGTTTCAATTAGCTGTTGAGCAGGATCATGCTTTCGCCCAGTATAATCTTGGTGTGATGCATCATGCAGGCCGTGGTGTGCCTCAGAGTGATACCGAGGCTGCGCGTTGGTATCAATTGGCTGCCGAGCAAGGCCACGTCGAGGCTCAGCATAATCTTGCTGTGATGTATGTCAACGGCGAAGGCGTGCCGCAAAATAACACCGAGGCTGTGCGCTGGTATCAATTAGCCGCCGAGCAGGGCGACTCCAGCGCTCAGACTAATCTCGGCGTGATGCATCATGAGGGCATCGGTGTGCCACAGAATTATGCCGAGGCTGCACGCTGGCATCAATTGGCTGCCGAGCAGGGCGACGCTATCGCCCAGTATAATCTCGGTGCGATGTATGCCAATGGCGAAGGTGTACCGCAAGATAACCGAGAGGCCTATATCTGGTTTTCCTTGGCCGTAGCAAACGGTGATGCTGCTGCTGCACCTACGCGAGACAATATTGGTTCCTATCTGTCTTCCGCCGACCGCACTGCCGCACAGCAAGAAGTCGCCCGGCGATTTGAGTTAATGCGCTCGCCCTTGCCATAAACCACCCAGAAGCGTAATCTGTCACCCGAGTCAGCCGGACAATTGCTGTTTCATCATTCCTAGTGGTGAGACGGAGGAAAGTCCGGGCTCCACAGAGCAGGGTGCCAGGTAACGCCTGGGAGGTGCGAACCTACGGCTAGTGCAACAGAAAACATACCGCCTTGTCGCTTGCGATGAGGTAAGGGTGAAAAGGTGCGGTAAGAGCGCACCGCGCGGCTGGTAACAGCCGTGGCAGTGTAAACCCCACCCGGAGCAAGGCCAAATAGGAATCCGATAGTGTTGCTCACACTGGGTTCGGGTAGGCCGCTACAGGGCTACGGCGACGCAGCCCGCAGATGAATAATTGTCCTCGACAGAACCCGGCTTACAGGCTGGCTCATTCTATCCCCTTGTTTTAATTCAAAAAAAAGTGCTTGACACGGGCTTGCCTGTGCCTGATAGTGTCATTTTGTGGTAAAAAGTGGATATTTATGTTGTTTTGTGGGAATTTATGGGTACAATCCACAATTGACCAGAACCGGAACCGCCGGGGCTACCAGCGAGAGCACAGGTAAATCAAATGTTTCGCGGCATAACCACCATCAATCTTGATGCCAAGGGGCGCATGGCCATGCCCGCCCGCTATCGTGAGCAACTGAGCGACAGTTGCTCCGGGCACCTTGTGGTAACTATTGATACCAACCATCACTGCCTGCTGCTCTATCCCGCCCCCGAATGGGAGCAGATTGAGCAGCAGATTGAAACCCTGCCCAGCTACGACCCGGCGGCCATGCGGGTGAAGCGTCTGCTACTCGGGCACGCCAACGATTTGGAAATGGATGGCAATGGCCGCGTGCTGCTGCCCCAGGAACTGCGCCAGTATGCGAAGCTGGAAAAGCAGGTCAACCTTATCGGCCAGGGCAAGAAACTGGAACTGTGGGATCAGGCGGTGTGGCACGAACAGCGCGAGCGCTGGTTAAGTGATTCCACAACGGATGGCGAGTTGCCCGACAAGCTGCGTTCGCTGGCGCTATGAACGAGAGTCAGCAACAGGAACATACCGCCGTCCTCAGGGAAGAAGCGGTTTCGGCGTTGGCTGTGCAGGCGAACGGGTTTTATGTTGACGCAACTTACGGGCGCGGCGGCCACAGCAAGGCCATACTGGAAAAGCTTGGTGCGGCTGGCAGATTGCTGGTGTTTGACAAGGACCCAGAGGCCATAAGCCACGCCCGGGCGTTGCAGGAACAGGATGACAGGGTTCGTGTGGCTGCTGCTCCATTCAGTGAATTGCTCGCGGAAGTAACACACCACGAGCGCGACACTGATACAGATGGCACAGAGACGCATGACACCGATTCACAAAGCACCGAAGTGCAAGGCGTATTGTTTGACCTTGGTGTTTCATCACCGCAACTGGATGCGGCCGAAAGAGGTTTCAGTTTCCTGCGGAACGGTCCGCTTGATATGCGAATGAATCCAGATGCGGGCGAGTCAGCCGCAGACTGGATTAACCGCGCCGAAGAAAGTGAGATTGCCGATGTGCTGTTTCACTATGGCGAGGAACGACACGCCCGACGCATGGCGCGACGCATAGTAAAGGAGAGACAAACGCAGGCCATAACCACCACGGAACAGTTGGCGAACATTGTAAAGGCGGCGAACCCGACCTGGGAAAGAGACAAGCATCCGGCGACCAGAGCATTCCAGGCGGTGCGCATTCACATCAACGATGAACTGGAGGAACTCAGACAGGGATTGGAGCAGGCACTAACTGTGCTGGCAAGCGGCGGAAGGCTGGTGGTAATCAGCTTTCATTCGCTTGAAGACCGGCTGGTCAAGAAATTTATTGCAACGCAGACAAAGGGAGATAGTTATCCGCGTGATTTGCCGATACCGCAGTCAATGTTGAACCCGCGAATGAAGCCAGTCGGCAAACCGCTCAAAGCCGGCACCGCCGAAACAGAGAGTAACCCGCGAGCCCGTAGCGCCATCATGCGCGTGGCGGAGAAGCTGTAGCACGTTGCTGGAGATAAACACACTGTTAGAGACAGACATACGTTGCCGAAGATGATAGCTATAAAGGTGAACCGATGAACGCCACCAGAACATCACAACGTAGCGGTGCGCCGCAGCGAAGCGGTGCGCCGCAGCGAAGCGGTGCGCCTCAACGAAGCGGTGCATCGCAAGGAAGAGCCCCGCACCGCCGAGGCACAGCCACCCCCCCACCCTCAGTACTGAAATGGGCTGGCATCCTGCGCCGCGAAGCTTTGCTGTTTCTTTTACTGCTAGGTCTCGTGCTGACATCCGCACTGGCAGTAGTACACACCACCCACAGCAACCGCGTAGCCTTCAACGAATTGCAAGAACTCAAGGAACAAGCCGTACAACTGGATGTATCTCGCGGGCAACTTCTCATTGAACACAGCACATTCGGTGTCGGCGGCCGCATTGAACAAAAGGCAAGCGAACAACTGGGCTTACAAGTTCCCGACCCGGACAGAATCGTACTGGTGGAACAGTAAAAGATACAAACCATGTGAGTAACAACGAGCGACACAAGCAACATGAGCAAAAACACCATCAAAAATTATTTCCGCCACTGGCGTCTCTACACCATAGGGACGGCCATGCTACTGTGCGTAGCCGCCATCGGCTGGAAAGTTGCCACCCTGCACATTCAGCAACGAGACTTTTTACAAGGCCAGGGCAACGCCCGCACCATACGCAGCGTGCCACTAGTCGCCAACCGCGGCTTCATAACAGACCGCAACGGCGAACCACTGGCAGTAAGCTCCCCGGTACAATCAATCTGGGCCAACCCCGGCCGCCTCGCCGGTAACACCGAAGCCATCACCTCACTGGCACAAGCACTGGAACTGAACCCCGAAGTGCTGGCATCAAACATAAACAACAAAGCCGACAAGGATTTCCTGTATCTCAAAAGACGGCTATCACCATCCGCAGCGCAACAAGTACTCAATCTCGACATAGAAGGCGTGGACACCCAGCAGGAATACCAGCGCTTCTACCCGCAAGGCGAGATTACCGCACACCTGGTTGGCATAAGTAATGTGGATGATGTAGGGCAAGAGGGAATGGAACTGGCTTATGACAACTGGCTACGCGGCATCCCAGGCCAACGCCGGGTAATGAAAGACCCCCGCGGCCACATCATTGAAGAACTTAATATCCTCCAACCCGCCCAGCCGGGCAACAACCTGCAACTCAGCATGGACTTCCGCATCCAACATCTGGTTTACCGGGAACTTAAGGCGGAATACACCGCCCGCCGCGCCAAGTCCGCCTCTATTGTAGTGCTGGATGTAAACACCGGCGAAGTGCTGGCGATGGCCAACCAACCTTCCTACAACCCCCACAACAAAGCCAACATGACAGACTTCAGTGTGTTGCGTAATCGAGCAATCACCGATGTATTTGAACCGGGCTCCACAGTCAAACCTTTCACCATCGCGGCAGCACTTGAAACCGGCTTGTACACCAAAGACACAATGATTGAAACCGGAGCAGGCTGGATGATGATTAGCGGCCACGAAGTAAAAGATATATTGGGCTACGGCGATTTAACCTTGTCGCAGGTTATCACCAAGTCCAGCAACATCGGCACCAGCAAAGTGGCTTTGCACATAGGCGCGGAACCGATCCGTGATGTGCTGGCGCGAGTTGGCTTCGGCCAGGTAAGCGGCATCGGATTTCCCGGCGAGCGTAGCGGCGTGTTACCCAGCCCGCGCCGCTGGAGCAGGGTTGAAATTGCCACCCTGTCGTTTGGCTACGGCGTGTCGGCCACCGCACTGCAACTTGCCCAGGCTTACTCCGTGTTAGCGGACAAGGGCATAAAGAAACCAGTATCCCTGTTGAAACTGGAAGCCGAAGCAGTAGCCGCGCTACCACGAGAACAAGTCATCAGCCCAACAATCGCCGCACAAATTATGCTTATGCTGGAAACAGTTATTGACCCCGCATTGGGCGGCTCGGCGGATGAAGCCAGCGTGCCGTTCTACCGCGTGGCGGGCAAAACGGGCACCGCTCATGTTGTAGGCGAATCCGGTTACGAAGAAAACCTGCACAACTCACTCTTCGTTGGTCTGGCACCAGCGAGTAATCCCAAAGTTGTGGTGGTAATCATCATCAACGAACCACAAGGGGATGAACACTACGGCGGACAAGTAGCCGCACCAGTGTTCGCCCGCGTCGCCGGCGGCATCATGCGCATTCTGGATATCCCGCCGGATATTAATACGCGACCTGACTTGTTAGGCCTGAGCGAAGACTAGTACTGCGACTAAATATCATGAATGCTACGAGTAACATAAACAGCACAGAGAAATCACCCGCCACCGCTTCTCTGTCGGCGCTTATCAATGGCCTGACCGCAACGGATATTATCCCCGGCGAAGTGCCTGATGTGAACATAAGCGGCGTGCATCAAGACAGCCGCCTGCTGGCGAACGGTGATTTGTTCATCGCCTGCGCCGGTCGCACCTTTGATGCCCGTCAGCACATTGACGAAGCAGTAAAAAAAGGAGTCGCCGCAGTACTGGTGCAAGCAGACGAAAGTTGGCAACAAGCACAAGTGCGACATCAGGTTCCCATCATTCCGATAGATAACCTGGCCGCCAAAAGCAGCGAAATTGCCGGACGTTTCAACGGCCACCCGAGCCAACAACTCACCGTCATCGGCATAACCGGCACCAACGGCAAGACCAGCTGCAGCCAGTTCATGGCCGACTGCCTGACCCGGCTCGGTTACCGCTGCGGAGTAATCGGCACACTGGGCTACGGCGTTTATGCAGACGGCGCCAACAACACAAACAATCTGATTCAATCCCCGCTCACCACACTGGATGCGGTAATCACCCAAACTGTGCTGGCCGAAATGCAGGATGATGGCGTTGAGCCGGTCGTCATGGAAGTCTCCTCACTCGGCTTGCATCAGGGGCGAGTGCAAGCCGTACACTTTGACACGGCAATCTTCACCAACCTCAGCCGCGACCATCTGGACTACCACCAGAGCATGAACGACTACGCAGAGAACAAGAAAAAACTGTTCACCGCCGACGGCCTGAAACACGCCATCATCAATCTTGACGACCCTTACTCAGCCACCATCACCCAAGCCATCGCCCCCGGTGTGCAAATCAGCACTTACAGCCTTGCCAACCCCGCAGCCTCAGTTTATGCCGAACAACTGGAACTCACCCGCGATGGCTACCGGGCACACATCAACACACCCATCGGCAACGGCATCATCACCGGCAAGCTCATCGGCGGTTTCAACTTCAGTAATTTACTGGCAATGATTGCCGCACTAATCGCCTACCTGCCCGGCCACAACAAGAAGCAATTGAACATAGACACACTGTGCAAACTAATCACCGAATTGCAACCGGTACGCGGACGCATGGAAATCATCAGCACCGGAGCCGACATCACCGTGCTGGTGGACTACGCCCACACACCGGACGGCCTCGGCAGTGTGCTTGCGGCATTGAAAGAACACTTCAACAGCAAAACCTGGTGCGTATTCGGCTGCGGCGGCGACCGCGACAAAGGCAAGCGCCCAATGATGGGCGAGATTGCCGAACGCCATGCCGACCACCTTATTATCACCGACGACAACCCCCGCACCGAGAACGGCGATGAAATTGTGCAACATATTCTGGAAGGCATCAAAAATCCCGCCGCAGTAACTGTAAAGCGCGACCGAGCGCAGGCGATTGCCTTTGCTATCAGTAACGCCGAACCGGGTGATGTGGTATTGCTGGCAGGCAAGGGTCACGAAACCCATCAGGACAGCGGCGGCAAGCGGCGGGTGTTCAACGATGCAGAGCAGGCCAGGCTGGCGCTTAAACAACGAGCGAACAGAATTGACTAACCTGCTGTCAATAGTAATAGAAGGTACGCAAGTGGAAGTTACGCAAGAAGTTACGCAAACTAGACAGGAACCGGGAGAACCGGGAATTGATAACTGAAATGACTTTAACACAACTGGCAGAAGCCACCGGCGGGCGGCTCACGGGTGCGGACATCAGTTTCACCCGCCTGTCCACCGACACGCGCACACTGCAAGCCGGAGATGCTTATCTGGCTCTGGCGGGAGAGCATTTTGACGGCAATAACTTTGTCGCCCAAGCGCGGCTGGCTGGTGCCGTGGCGGCAATAGTCAGCCGCGCCAATACGGAATCGCTGCCGCAACTTGTGGTGGATGACACCGCTGTCGCCTACGCCACCGCAGCACGTTTGAACCGTCGCCGTAGCGAGGCGCAAGTGGTGGCACTAACCGGCAGTCAGGGAAAAACTACCGTGAAAGAAATGCTGGCCGCAATTTTTGCTACTTATACATCCACCTTGGTAACAGAGGCAAACCTGAATAACACGATTGGTGTGCCCTTAACACTACTGCGTCTTGAGCCCGAACATCGGTTCGCCGTAATTGAAATGGGCGCCAACCAACCGGGCGAGATTGCATTCAGCGTAGCCGCCGCCGAACCGGACATCGCACTCATCACCAATGCCAGCCCAACACACATAGAAGGTTTCGGCAGCCTTGAAGGAATTGTTCAGGCCAAGGGCGAGATTATTGATGGCATCAAGCCAAACGGCACACTGGTACTAAACGCCGATGACGCACATTTGACCCAATGGCAACAACGCGCCGCAAACACATTGCGAGTGGTTACTTTTTCGGTTGAGGCAACGCAGGCAACGAACAATACAGCAGACAAGGCAACAAGCGCGACAAGTAACACAACAGATAAGGCAACAAACACAACAAGCAACGCAGCAGCCAACGCAACATACAAAGCAATAAACGTTACCACAGACACCAACGGGCAGATGCACTTCAAACTACTCACCCCCAACGGCGAATGCCCCATCGCACTCAAACTAATGGGCAGACACAATGTAGCAAACGCCCTGGCCGCAAGCGCCGTAGCACTGGAAGCTGGCGTTAATCTTGATGCCGTGCAACAAGGTTTGGCCGCCGTGCAAGCAGTCAAGGGCAGATTGCAGCAGCGCCGCGGATTAGCCGGCAGCACCATTCTTGACGACAGTTACAACGCCAACCCGGAAGCATTCAGGGCGGCGATTGATGTGCTGGTGAAATTCCCCGGCAGGCTCATCCTTGTCGCCGGCGATATGAAAGAACTGGGCGCCGAGTCAAGCAGCAGCCACACCCACCTCGGCGAATATGCCAGGCAGGCGGGGGTAAATGAATTATGGGCTACCGGTGAAGAAAGCGTGAACACCGTGGCCGGGTTCGGCAACACCGCGAAACATTTCCCCAACAAGAACGCCCTGCTTGAAGCCTGCCGCAAGGCGGCGATAAATGAAAACGGCAAGGTGGTATTTCTGGTGAAAGGTTCGCGAGGGGCTCAAATGGAAACCATTGTAACGGGACTTCTTGAAAACGGAAAAGTCAAAACCAGTAAGGGAGAAGAGCAATGTTAGTATGGCTTTCAGATTACCTGATGCGGATTGACAGCAATTTTGCAGTCATCCAATACATAACCGTGCGCGGCATATTCAGCATCCTAACCGCGCTGGGTGTTTCCCTGCTAATCGGTCCGTCCCTGATTCGACGCCTGAACTACCACCAAATCGGCGAGGTAGTGCGGGACGATGGCCCCGAAACCCACTTCAGCAAAGCCGGCACACCAACCATGGGTGGCGCGCTGATTCTAATCAGTATCGTCATAAGCACCCTGTTGTGGGGCGACCTGACCAACCACTATGTGTGGATTGTGCTGCTGGTTACCGTGCTGTTCGGCACCATAGGCTGGATTGATGACTACCGCAAAATATCCGGCCACAACCTGAACGGCCTGCCCGCCGGTTGGAAATATTTCTGGCAATCACTAATCGGCATCGCCGCCGCCTCCGTGTTGTATTACACCGCGTTAAGCCCGGTTGAAGTGCAATACATCGTGCCATTCTTCAAAGATGTGGCCATAGATATTGGCATCGTCTATATCATCATCAGTTATTTTATGATTGTAGGTTTCTCCAACGCAGTAAATCTCACAGACGGCCTTGACGGCCTTGCCATTCTGCCCACAGTACTGGTCGGCGGCGCACTGGGAGTAATTGCCTATCTGGCAGGCAACAGTGAATTCTCCGACTACCTTAATATCCCCCACATCATCGGCTCAGGTGAAGTGGTCATCTTCGCCGGTGCCTTGCTCGGCGCCGGGCTGGGCTTCCTCTGGTTCAACACTTACCCGGCACAAATTTTCATGGGCGATGTGGGCGCCCTGTCCCTGGGCGCGGCGCTGGGTGTGATGGCCATCGTCTCCCGACATGAAATCGTACTCTTCATCATGGGCGGCATCTTCGTCATGGAAACCGTATCGGTTATTTTGCAAGTGGCCTCATTCAAACTAACCGGCAACCGCATCTTTCGCATGGCACCCCTGCATCATCACTTTGAATTAAAGGGATGGCCGGAACCACGAGTCATCGTGCGTTTCTGGATTATCACTGTGATGCTGGTGCTGTTTGGCCTGGTTACATTAAAGCTGAGATAGCAACGAGCAGAGTGGACGCAACACATGAACACACCAGTAATAGTCGGCCTCGGTGAAACCGGAATGTCCTGCGCCAGATATTTTCTGTCTCGCGGCGAAACATTCAAGGTAGTTGACACCCGCACCGCACCGCCAGCCCTTGCACAACTTACCCAACTGGCACCGGAAGCCGAAGTAGAACTGGGAGAATTTTCCCCCGCAACACTCAGCACAGCCAGACAACTGATAGTAAGCCCGGGAGTAAGCGTGAACACCGTAGCCATCCAACAAGCCATCGCCGCCGGCGTGCCCATCACAGGCGACATCGGCATTTTCGCCCGGGAAGCCAAAGCCCCCATCGTGGCGGTAACAGGTTCCAACGGCAAGAGCACCGTGGTGGCACTACTCGCCCACATTCTGCACAAGGCCGGTCGCAACATCGGCCTCGGCGGCAATCTGGATGGCACCAACTTCAAACCGGCACTGGATTTGCTACACGAAGAACACCACGACATGTATGTGCTGGAACTATCCAGCTTCCAACTGGAAACAACCGAACAACTTGACGCCGAAGTCGCCACCGTACTCAACCTCAGCGAAGACCACAAAGACCGCTACCCAAACCCGGCGCAATACCTCCGGGCCAAGCAACAAATTTTCAACGGCTGCAAACAAGTGGTAATAAACCGCGACGACCCTTCCAGCCAACCACCACACCCACTTGATGTGCCCGTATGGGAATTCGGACTCAGCCACCCCGCCACCAACAGCCTGGGATTGCTGGAAGAGGACGGCAACAAATACCTCGCCCAACAATCCGAAAAAATAATCGCCGTTAGCGAACTGAATATATTCGGCCACCACAACATTGCCAACGCACTGGCGGCCGCAGCACTGGCACTGGCACTGGATGTGAACATGGAAGCCATTCGCAACGGCCTGAAAGCATTCACCGGTTTACCCCACCGTTGTCAACAGGTAGCCACCATAAACGGCGTAACCTTTTACAACGATTCCAAAGCCACCAACGTAGGTGCAACACGAGCCGCCATTGAAGGGCTGGGCGAACACATCACAGGCCACATCATTCTGATTGCCGGCGGCCTGGGCAAAGACGCCAACTTCCACCCCTTACAAGCGATGATGAAACGCCGCGGCAAGGCCGCCATCCTCATCGGCAAAGATGCCAAAGCACTGGCAACGGCACTGGATGCCAACACGCCCACCCATTTCGCCAACGATATGCAGACCGCCGTACAAATCGCACTGGAACAAGCCACACCGGGAGATGCGGTGCTGCTATCACCGGCCTGCGCAAGCTTTGATATGTTTGACAACTTCCAACAACGCGGCGAAGCCTTCATTCAGGCAGTGGAGCAACTGCAATGAACACCACTTCACAACAAACACCATTTGAAAAACCGAGCATGCTGCTGGTATTGCTCGCACTCTTGCTAAGCTTCGGCCTGGTGATGATGGCATCCGCCTCAGTAGAAATCGCTGACAGCCGATACGGCGACCCATTCTTCTTTCTCAAACGACAGGCAGTGTTCATAGCACTGGGTCTGCTCACCCTGCTGATTACACTGCACATACCCCTGCACTGGTGGTACAAGCGCAGCAGCCTGCTGTTGCTATTCGCATTCGCCCTGCTGGTTCTGGTTCTGGTGCCGGGCATCGGCCACAAGGTAAACGGCAGCACCCGCTGGATTAACCTGGGTCTGTTCAACCTGCAACCCTCCGAGTTGGCCAAGGTATTCATCATCATGTATCTGGCCGCTTTTCTGGAACGCTACACCGATGAAGTCAAACAACACTGGGGCAGCTTCATCAAACCATTGCTGGTGCTCGGCGCGGCAATTGTATTGCTACAACTTGAACCCGACCACGGCGCCATAGTAATCCTGCTCGCCACCGGTTTCTGCATGCTGTTTCTGGCCGGCGCAAAACTCCACCGCTTCTTCATCATGCTACTGCCTTGCGCCGCCGCCGCAACCTATCTCGCCATCAGCAAACCTTATGTGCTCGCCCGCTTCGACTCTTTTCTTGATCCCTGGGCTGCCGAGTATGTATATGGCGACGGCTACCAACTCACCCAGGCACTAATCGCTTTCGGTCGCGGCGAATGGTTCGGCGTTGGCCTCGGCAACAGCATACAGAAACTTTATTTCTTGCCCGAAGCGCACAATGATTTCGTGTTGGCCATCATCGGCGAAGAGTTGGGTCTGGTGGGAGTTGCGCTGGTAGTCAGCCTGTTTTGTTTGCTGGTTTTCAAAGCACTGATGATTGGCAAGGCGGCGGTGCAACAGGGCAATCTGTTCGCCGGTTATCTGGCTTACGGCCTGGGCTTGTTGTTCGCCGCACAAGCCTTCATCAATATCGGAGTGAACACCGGATTGCTACCTACCAAGGGGCTAACATTACCGCTGGTCAGCTACGGCGGAGCAAGTTTGATCGTAAGTTGTTTCATGGTGGCACTACTGGTGCGCGTTGAATATGAAACCCGTTGCCTGATGGCTGAAAGCAAAACCCGTCGCGGCAAGGCGGTATGACGATGAACAACACACAGCGCATTTTGATTATGGCGGCTGGCACCGGAGGCCATGTGTTTCCCGCGCTAGCTGTTGCCCGTCGCCTGCAAGCCAAAGGCGCGCAAGTGGAATGGATGGCAAGCGAGCACGGCATGGAAAACAAATTGTTGCACCAATCGGGAATCACCCTGCATCGGATTGCCGTAAGCGGATTGCAAGGCAAAGGCCTGATGCGCAAACTAGCGGCACCCGCAATGTTATTGCGAGCCCTGTTCCAATCCTTGTCTGTGCTACGCCGCCTGCGCCCCGCCTGTGTGCTTGGCATGGGCGGATACATCAGCGGACCGGGCGGCGTGGCGGCACGCCTGCTGGGCATTCCGCTAGTGCTACACGAACAGAATGCAGTGCCCGGTTTCACCAACGCGCGTTTGCAACGCAGTGCCACTCTGGTACTGGAAGCGTTCGCCGGTACATTTGCCGCTTCTGGTAAAGGTAGGCATACCGGAAATCCGTTGCGTCAAGACATCAGCCGTCTGCACGGCAGCCTGAAAAGGGACTATCTTGTAACGCCTCCCGCAACACCCGCCGCAAAACCCGCAACACCTTCTGCCACAACCACTGCCACAGACCACACCACAATCAGCCTGCGAATTCTGGTGCTGGGCGGCAGCCTGGGCGCCAGAGTCTTGAATGAAACCGTGCCTGATACACTACGCGACTGGCAGGGCGATTCCCCGCCCTACATCTGGCACCAAACTGGTAGCAGCGCTTACAAGGAAACCGTGCGCCGTTACACAGAGAACAATCTCACCGACTCAAGCCGTTTCCGCATTGACCCGTTCATTGATGACATGGCCGAAGCCTACAGCTGGGCTGACCTAGCCGTGTGTCGCGCCGGTGCCAGCACGGTGAGTGAATTGGCGGCTGTCAGGCTGCCTTCCATTCTGGTGCCCTATCCCCACCACCGCGACAAGCAACAGTTACACAACGCCCGCTGGTTATGTCGTGTCGGTGCCGGACGTTTGTTGGAACAACAACAACTAAACGCCACCACACTACTTGACTGCCTGCGAGAACTGGATGCCAACCGCAGCCTGCTACAAACCATGTCCAAACAGGCCGGTGTACTGGCCATACTAGATGCGGATGAACGCATCGCCGACTGCTGTCTGGAAGCAGGTCGCAACACAGACCTCATGACAAACCCGCAAGCAAGTCGCAACACAAACAAAGGAACAACTCAGGAAACAAACCGGGAGGCACCCCGTGGCTAAAAAAACTGTTTCCACCACAATGTTCCCGGTGCCCGAGATGCGCCGCATCAGGCGCATCCACTTCATCGGCATCGGCGGTGCGGGGATGAGTGGCATCGCCGAGGTGTTGCTCAATCAGGGTTACCACATCTCCGGCTCCGACCTGAAAGCATCAGCCAACACCGACCGGCTAAAAAAAATGGGCGCAAAAATTTTCACCGGCCACAGCGCCGACAACATAAAAGTCGCCGATGTGGTGGTGTACTCCAGCGCCATCTCCCGCCGTAACCCGGAAATGAAAGCGGGGCTTGCCCAATCCATACCACTAATTGCCCGCGCCGAAATGCTGGCCGAACTAATGCGCTACCGACACGGCATCGCCATCGCCGGCACCCACGGCAAGACCACAACAACCAGCATCGTCGCCTCGGTGCTGGCCGAGGGAGGCCTTGACCCAACCTTCGTCATCGGCGGATTGCTAAACAGCGCCGGCAGCCACGCCGGGCTCGGCGAGAGCCGCTATCTGGTCGCCGAAGCGGATGAGAGCGATGCCTCCTTCATGCACCTGCAACCACTGGTTGCCGCAGTAACCAACATTGAAGCGGAACATCTCACCACTTACAGCGGCGACTTTGAACAACTGAAAAAATATTTCATTGACTTCCTGCACAACCTGCCTTTCTACGGCCTCGCCGTAATGTGTATTGATGACCCGGCGGTGCGCGAAATTCTGCCGCTGGTATCACGCCCCAAACTCACTTACGGCATGTCCGTCGGCGCCGACTTCCGCATCACCAATCTGGTGCAACACGAAGGCCAGATTAATTTTCACCTGCACCGCCCGGGCAAAAACAAACCGATGCAACTGCAACTGAACATGCCGGGGCGACACAACGCACTTAACGCGGCGGCAGCTGTTGCCATCGCCACCGATGCCGGCATCAGCAGCAAGGATATTGTCAGAGGCATCAAAAAGTTTTCCGGTGTGGCGCGGCGGTTTGAAGTGCAAGGCGAGTTCGCCGTGGCCGATGGCGCGGTAATGCTGGTGGATGACTACGGGCACCATCCCACCGAGGTAGCCGCCACCGTGCAGGCACTTCGGGATGGCTGGCCGAGCCGCCGCCTGGTGATGATTTACCAGCCGCACCGCTACACCCGCACCAGAGATTTGTATGAAGATTTTGTTGAAGTGTTGTCGGAGGTTGATGTGTTGCTCCTGCTTGAAGTGTATAGCGCCGGAGAAAATAAAATCGCCGGTGCCGATTCGCGCAGCCTGTGCCGCAGCATCCGCCTGCGCGGCAAGGTGGACCCGGTTTATGTGCAACGGGAGGCCGAGTTGCACACGCTGTTGCTGAAACAGTTACAGGCCGGGGATATTGTGCTAACCCAGGGGGCGGGCAGCGTGGGGATGCTATCCAGAGAACTGGCTGGCCAGTTAGCCGGGCGGCCTTCAACACAAGCCCCGATACAGCCAGCCAGGCAGTCAGGCCGGACACGCCAGCCCAAACCGCAAAACCGCAACAGATAAAGAAACAGGCTTATGAAACCGATAAACAGAGAACAGCTGATTAGTGCCGCAGGCCATGTGGCAGTGCTCAAGGGAGGCACTTCGGCGGAACGGGAAATCTCGCTGCAGAGCGGGCAGGCCGTGTTTGACAGCCTCAAACGGCAAGGAGTGAACGCTACTGTCATTGACACCGGCGCCGATATTGTCGCCCGCTTGGCTGAGGTGCAACCGGACCTGGTAGTCAACATGCTGCACGGACCGGGCGGCGAAGATGGCTTGATACAGGGTGTGCTTGAAATGCTGGGCATCACCTACGCCGGTAGCGGAGTGCTTGCCTCCGCACTGGCCATGGACAAGGCGAGAAGCAAATTGATTTGGCAACGACTGAATTTGCCCACACCGAACTTTGAAGTGCTTGATGCAAAGTCCGACTGGCAAGCCATAATCAAACGGCATGGCGCCGTGGTGGTAAAACCGGTGCGCGGCGGTTCCAGCATCGGCATTGCAATTGCACGGGATGCCACCGCACTGCAACAACAGTTTCAACAGGCACAGCAATATGATTCAGAGGTGATGGCCGAGCAATACATCGGTGATGGGGAGTTCACTGTGGGAATGCTGGATGAAGACCTGTTGCCACCCATCCGGCTAACGACCACCCGCGAGTTTTATGATTACGAGGCGAAGTATGAAGATCCGGGCACCCGCTTCATCTGCCCGGCCGACATCAGCCAGGAGCGGCTGGATGCGCTGAACACTTTGGCACTGGAGGCTTATCGGAGCCTCGGTTGCAGGGGGCTGGCGCGGGTTGATGTGATGCAGGATAAGGATGGCGGCTTCTACTTGCTTGAGGTGAACACTATTCCGGGTTTGACCTCACACAGTCTGGTGCCAGCCGCCGCCAAGCAAGCGGGAATTGATTTTGATGAACTAACGTTACGACTGCTAAATGGTGCCTTGGGCAAACATGGGTAGAGAAAAGAAGTGAACAGTATGAACACCACAAGCAAAACAAACAGCGCAGGTAGCAGAAGGCGAGCAACACCCGCGCGCCGCTACCGCGGCAAGCAACCGCTGAAGACCAGACCCTACGGTAGCCCGGGTCGGCTATTCAGCCTGTTGCTGCTGGCCGTCGTGCTGGTATCGGTAATCTGGAATCAGAAATCCCTGCGCGGCTTCATCAACCGCCCCGTAACAGAACTAGTCATCATCAACCCGGTGCAACGCATAACACCCACCGAACTAAACAACCGCGTCCGGGAACACACCAACGAAGGATTCTTCACCCTGAACCTGCAAGCCATCAAGGCCAACATTGAAACCCACCCCTGGGTACATCAAGCCTCAGTCAAGCGCGTATGGCCAAACGCAGTAGCGATAGAAATCACCGAACAGGTAGCCATCGCCCGCTGGCAAGACAAGCAGTTAATGAACCCGTTCGGCGAACTATTCACCCCGTCCGCCATGGACGAAAGCGTTTCCCTGCCCCTGCTAAACGGCCCCAACGACGCCCGCTTCAAAGTCATGGAACAATACAAACTACTAAGCCAAATGCTATTCCCCGCCGGCCTGCGCCTCACCGGCCTCTCATACAGCAACCGGGGCAGCTGGCAACTGGTTCTAAACGATGGCATACAAGTAACAGTCGGCCGCGAAGATGTACTACACAGAGTACAACGCTTCGTAAACTTCTACCAAAACCTGCCAGTAAACGACGCACCCCTAATCGCCGAGGCTGACTTACGCTACGCCAACGGCATCGCGATAAAAACCCACCAAGACCAAACAATGCTAGCCGTAGGAGACAGGTAGTATGAGCACAACAGAAAATGAAAACATGATTGTCGGCATGGACATCGGCACATCCAAAGTTGTCGTCATCGTCGGCCACATCCGCGATGACAACAACCTGGACATCATCGGCATCGGCAGCCACCGCTCCCGCGGCCTGAAAAAAGGCGCAGTGGTCAACATTGAATCCACCGTGGAATCAATCCAGCGCGCCGTAGGCGAAGCCGAACTAATGACCGGCTGCACCATCCAGTCAGTCTATGCGGGCATTGCCGGCAGCCACATCCGCAGCATGAACTCCCACGGCATCGTCGCCATCCGCGAGAAGGAAGTCATGCGCCCCGACATTGAACGGGTAATTGACGCCGCCCAAGCCGTAGCAATCCCCGCCGACCAAAAAGTACTACACATCCTCCCCCAGGAATTCATCATTGATTCACAAAAAGGAGTAAAAGAACCACTCGGCATGTCCGGCGTAAGACTGGAAGCCAAAGTTCACCTCATCACCTGCGCCATCAACGCCATGCAGAACATAGAAAAATGCATCAAACGCTGCGGCTTGCAAACAGAAGAAGTCATCCTGGAACAACTGGCCTCAAGCTACGCCGTACTCACCGAAGATGAAAAAGAACTGGGCGTATGCCTGGTGGACATCGGCGGCGGCACCACAGACATTGCCGTCTTCACCGAAGGCGCAATTCGCCACACCGGCGTAATCCCCATCGCCGGCGACCAGGTAACCAACGACATCGCCATGGCACTACGCACCCCAACCCAATACGCCGATGAAATAAAAATCAAATACGCCTGCGCCCTCACCCAACTGGCACGCGCCGATGAAACCATCAAGGTACCCGGCGTAGGCGAGAGGCCACCCCGCGAACTCTCCCGACAGGCACTGGCCGAAGTAGTTGAACCCCGCTATGAAGAACTGTTCTCACTGGTGCAAGCGGAATTGCGCCGCGGCGGATTTGAGAATCTGCTGGCCGCCGGCGTGGTGCTAACCGGCGGCACCAGCAAGATGGAAGGCGCGGTGGAACTGGCCGAGGAAATTTTCCATGTGCCGGTGCGCATCGGCGCGCCTCACAATGTCAACGGTTTGGCCGATATTGTAAGAAATCCAATTTATGCCACTGGCGTAGGATTATTACTCTACGGCCTGCAACAGCATCAGGAGCAACAAGGCCTGGAATCCACAACTTCACCACGCGTGCGCTTGATGGATAAGGTAGCAAGCTGGTTCCAGGGAAACTTTTAACCCACAACGCCGAATGTTGCACGCCAGGCGTCCGACATCCGACGTTCAACAACGGCAGTAACACTAAACAGTAAATAGTAGCAATGAAGCAACGGGCTGAGCATGCCCCCGGAGGATAAGATGACCTTTGAATTGATTGAGGATATTCCCCAAAACCCCGTCCTCAAGGTCGTGGGCGTTGGCGGTGGCGGCGGCAACGCAATCAACTACATGATACGAAACAAGGTGGACGGCGTTGAGTTCATCGGTGCCAACACCGACGCACAAGCGCTCGCCAACCTGAAAGCCGACAGCATCCTGCAACTGGGCAGCAACCTCACCAAAGGGCTCGGTGCGGGAGCCAACCCGGAACTGGGACGACAGGCCGCCATGGAAGACCGCGATGAAATCGCCGCCATGCTAACGGGTGCCGATATGGTTTTCATCACCGCCGGCATGGGCGGCGGCACCGGAACCGGCGCCGCGCCGGTGGTAGCGGAAGTCGCCAGAGAAGCGGGCATCCTCACCGTGGCCGTAGTTACCCGTCCTTTCAAACTGGAAGGCAACAAGCGCGCCGAAGTGGCGGAAGAGGGCATCGGCTCACTCACCCGCCATGTGGATTCGCTGATTACCATCCCCAACGAAAAGCTGCTTGAAGTGCTGGGCGAAGATTTCTCACTCACCAAGGCCTTTGATGCGGCCAACGATGTGCTGCTCGGCGCGGTGAAAGGCATTGCCGACCTCATCATGTGCCCCGGCCTGATTAATGTGGACTTTGCCGATGTGCGCACCGTCATGTCGGAGATGGGCATGGCGATGATGGGCACCGGCTCCGCCCACGGCAGCCAGCGCGCGCGCGAGGCGGCGGAGGCGGCTGTTCGTTCGCCGTTACTGGATGATGTCAACCTGCAAGGCGCCAAGGGAATTCTGGTGAACATAACCGCCGGGGAGGATTTAACTCTGGGCGAGTTCAACGCGGTGGGCGATACGGTAAATGAGTTTGCCTCGGACGATGCCCGCGTTGTGGTTGGCACCGCCATTGAGCCATCGCAAGATGAGGAGATGCGAGTTACCGTGGTGGCAACCGGATTGAGCGGCGCCCGCGAGCAGGAGCATCCTGTAAAGGTGGTTGATAATGACGAGGCTGAGAGCGAAGGTGACTATGGGCATTTGGATCCTCCGGCTGTTACCCGCAACAAGGGTCGGGAGCGGGAGCGCGAGACGGCTGCGGCACCACCGGCCAGGGCGGTGAGCAACGGGGTTGATATGGACTATCTGGATGTCCCTGCGTTCCTGAGACGCCAGGCCGACTAAAAATTTACCAGATTCGGGGATAAAAGCCGATATTTTCCTGTCTAAACGGAAATATGCCGGGGCACCACCCGCCCAAGATGACCAGCGGGCGGGCGAAAAAACCCTGTTGGATTTTCCCATCCCGGTCTGATACCATGCCAGCCACTTTTCGAGGTAGTCAATCCGTCCAGGCAACATGACCAGCCCCCGATTTGACCACCCAGCGCCCCGATGCGCCAGTGCATACTGACGAGAAACCATGTTAAAACAAAGAACACTTAAAAATGCCATCCGTGCCACCGGCGTGGGTTTGCACACCGGCGAAAAGGTGTATCTCACCCTCCGCCCGGCACCGCCGGACACCGGCATCGTCTTCAGCCGGGTGGACCTGGACCCCCACGTGCCAATCCCCGCACGTGCTTGCAATGTCGGCGACACCACCCTATCCACCACCCTAATCAAAGACGGCGTACGCATCTCCACCATTGAACACCTCATGTCCGCAATGTCCGGCCTCGGCATAGACAACTGTTACGTAGATGTAAGCGCCGCCGAAGTCCCCATCATGGATGGCAGCGCAGGCCCCTTCGTCTTCCTCATCCAATCCGCCGGCATTGAAGAACAATCCGCCGCCAAAAAATTCATCAAAATAAAACGCTCCCTAAAACTGGAACAGGGCGACAAGTCCGTCAGCCTGGAACCATTTGACGGCTTCAAAGTAAGCTACACACTCCTCTACGACCACCCCGTATACAAAAAACACACCAAAAGCGCCAGCATTGATTTCTCCAGCACCTCATTCGTAAAAGAAGTCAGCCGCGCCCGCACCTTCGGCTTCATGCACGAGTTTGAAGAACTGCGCAACCGCAACCTGGCACTAGGCGCCAGCATGGACAACGCCATCGCCGTAGGCGACTACAAGGTGCTGAACGAGGACGGCCTGCGCTACGAGGATGAATTCGTCAAACACAAAATCCTCGATTCAATCGGCGACCTTTATCTGCTGGGCAACAGCCTAATCGGAGAATTCAAAGGCCACAAATCAGGCCACGCCCTCAATAACACACTACTAAGAATGCTTGAAGAGCAGGAAGATGCCTGGGAAATAGTCAGCTTTGATAAAGAATCCAGCGTACCGATTTCCTACACGAAACCGGTGCTGGCAACATGACCGCCCACCCCAACAACCACAATCAACAAGCTACGCCGGTGCTGGCAACATGACCGCTTATCCCAATGAGCATACTCAGCAAGCTGTTTGGCAGCACCAACTCCCGCAAACTCAAAAAAATCCAGCGCGTTGTAGTTCAGATTAACCACTATGAGGAGAGTTTCTCAAAACTCTCCGATGAAAATCTGAAAGCAAAAACCGCCGAATTCCGCCAGCGCCTGCGCGATGGCGAAAACCTTGACCAACTCCTGCCGGAAGCCTTCGCCGTAGTGCGTGAAGCCGGTGTACGCACCCTGGAAATGCGCCACTTTGATGTGCAACTCATCGGCGGCGTGGTGCTGCACGAAGGCAACATCGCCGAAATGCGCACCGGCGAAGGCAAAACTCTGGTAGCCACCCTGCCAGCCTATCTCAACGCCCTCACCGACCAGGGCGTCCACATCGTAACCGTAAACGAATACCTGGCCGAGCGCGATGCCAACTGGATGCGCCCCCTGTATGAGTTTCTTGGCCTGACGGTGGGCATAATCAAATCCGGGCAGTCCGCAGAAGAAAAGCGCGCCGCTTATGAATCCTCCATCACTTATGGCACCAACAATGAGTTCGGCTTTGATTACCTCAGAGACAACATGGCCTTCCGTCTCACCGACAAGATACAGAAACTTCCCAATTTCGCCATCGTGGATGAGGTGGATTCCATTCTGATTGACGAGGCGCGCACGCCGCTCATCATCTCCGGTGCGGCCGAGGACAGTTCCAACATGTATCAGGCCGTGAACAAACTGATTCCCAAACTGGAACTGGGCGTCAAGGAAGAACGCACCAAACTGGAAATGATGGACAAGAATTATGTGCCGGAAGAATCCGGCCATTTCACGGTGGATGAGAAAACCCGTCAGGCGGAACTCACCGAGTCCGGCCACGAATATGTGGAAAGCCTGCTGGTTAATCAAAAACTGTTGCAAGAAGGGGAGTCGCTTTACGCGGCAAGCAATCTCTCATTGCTGCACCACATCTATGCCGCACTAAAAGCACACCATTTGTTTCACAAGGATGTAGAGTACATCGTCAAAGAGCGGCGCATCGTACTAATTGACGAACACACCGGCCGCACCATGGAAGGCCGACGCCTGTCGGAAGGGCTGCATCAGGCACTTGAAGCCAAGGAAGGCTTGCCAATCCAAAGCGAAAGCCAAACCCTGGCCTCAACCACATTCCAAAACTACTTCCGCCTGTACAACAAACTCGCCGGCATGACCGGCACCGCCGACACCGAAGCTGCCGAGTTCAACCAGATATACGGCCTGGATGTAATGGTCATACCCACCAACATGGCCATGGTGCGCGAGGATGCCAACGATTTAATCTATCTCACCATGGCAGAAAAACTGGACGCCCTGGTTGCCGACATCGTTGAAATTGCCAAACAAGGCGCACCGGTTTTGGTCGGCACAGCATCCATCGAAATGTCCGAAGTCATTTCCCGCCACCTGAGCAAAAACAAGATAGCCCACGAAGTACTAAACGCCAAGTTCCACGAAAGAGAGGCACAAATCATTGCCCAGGCCGGACGACCCGGCGCAGTAACCATCGCCACCAACATGGCCGGCCGCGGCACCGACATCGTGCTCGGCGGCAAATGGGAAGCCGATGTGGCAGCACTCGGCGACAACCCCGATGAGACACAAGTAAAAAAAATCCGCACCGACTGGCAACAACGACACGATGAAGTAGTGGCCGCCGGTGGCCTGCACATCATCGGCACCGAACGCCACGAGTCACGCCGCATTGACAACCAGCTACGCGGCCGCGCGGGACGACAGGGCGACCCCGGCTATTCCCGTTTCTATCTGTCCATGGACGATAACCTGATGCGAATCTTCGTCTCCGAAGGCGTAAAAAATCTCATGCGCCGCATGGGAATGGAAAAAGGCGAGGCCATTGAACGCGGCATGCTCACCCGCTCCATTGAAAAAGCACAACGCAAGGTTGAAGGCCGCAACTTTGACATCCGCAAACAACTACTTGAATACGACAACGTGGCCAACGACCAGCGCACCATCATCTACCGCCAACGCAACGAACTCATGGGCAGCGACGACATCTCGGAACTGCTGGACGAAATGCGCGCCGAAGTAGTGGAACAACTGGTTGACGAACACATGCCACCACAAAGCGTGCCGGAACAGTGGGACCTGCCCGGTCTGGAACAGGCACTGGAAGCCGAGTTCTCCCAGCAGTTGCCAGTAGCACGCTGGCTTGATGAAGAAGAGCAACTTGATGAAGACGGACTCAAGCAACGCATCAGCGAACTAGTCACCGAAGAATACAAAACAAGATGCGCCGCCGTAGGCGACAAGATGAGACTATTTGAAAAACAAATCACCCTGCAAATTCTGGACGGCCTGTGGAAAGAACACCTGGGCACCATGGACCACCTGCGCCAAGGCATCTTCCTCCGCAGCTACGGCGGCAAAAACCCCCGCCAGGAATACAAGCGCGAAGCCTTCACCCTGTTTCAGGAACTAATGAGCAGCCTGCAAATGGAAGTAGTCAAGGTACTAAGCCACGTACGCATCCGCCAGGAAGACGCCGCCGATGCCATCGAACGCCAACGCGAAGCCGAACAAGCCCGCGAACGCCTGGCCTTCAAACACCAAACCACCTCAGCCCTCGCCAGCCCCGGCGCGGAAGCGGGCGCCACAGCCGAGTCCCAGGCAGCCGCAGGCGGCACAGCCAACACCGAATTCCAGCGACAAAGCCCAATGCGCCGCGAACAACCCAAAGTAGGCCGCAACGCCCCATGCCCCTGCGGCTCCGGCAAAAAATACAAACAGTGCCACGGACGATTAGCATAAAAATTGGTTTAATAAACCAATCATGGATTCTCAACTATTATGACCGCTTCCCCATTCGGTAAAAAAGAGTTTCACTCGGTACTCGGTGTCCGCCAAGCGGCAGTAGCCAGCGGCATTCGTCATCAGGATAAACTTGACCTGGTATTACTGGAACTCGCCGCCGACTCAACCGTGGCCGGCGTATTCACCCGCAACGCATTCTGTGCAGCACCAGTAGCCGTAGCCAAATCTCACCTGACACAAGGGCAAGGCCGTTACTTCCTCATCAACACCGGCAACGCCAACGCCGGCACCGGCGCCACCGGCGAACAGGCGGCACTTGCCTGCTGCAAGAAGCTGGCACAACTTGCCAAAGTTGAAACAGAACAGGTATTACCATTCTCCACCGGCGTGATTGGCGAACCCCTGCCAGTTACCCCAATTACCGCAGCCCTACCCGCAGCACTGGCCGCCCTAAATGAAAACAACTGGCCGACAGCAGCCCAGGGCATCATGACCACCGACACCCAACCCAAACTACGCTCCACCCAACTGAAACTAAACGGCAAGCCCGTCAACATCACCGGAATCGCCAAAGGCGCAGGCATGCTCAAACCCAACATGGCCACCATGCTGGCCTTCGTATGCACCGATGCCGCCCTGCCACAAACCACCCTGCACACCCTGCTACAAAAAGCAGCAAACGCCTCCTTCAACCGCATCACCGTAGACGGCGACACCTCCACCAACGATGCCTGCATACTGGCAGCCACCGGCCACAGCGGCATCGCCCTCAACGGCTCGCTTGATAATGGCTTGAACGCAAACGGCGACGGAAGCGCCGCCCTTGATAAAGGCTCGGATGTAAGTGGCGATGATAAAGACTGGAAAAATTTTAGCGCCGCAGTACTCAACATCTTCCAGCAACTGGCGCAGGACCTCATCCGCGATGCCGAAGGAGCCAGCAAGTTCATCACCATCACAGTCAGTGGCGGCGCAACAAATGAGGAGTGCTTCAAGGTGGCATACACAATCGCAGAATCACCACTGGTCAAAACCGCCTGCTTCGCCTCCGACCCCAACTGGGGACGAATACTCGCCGCCATCGGTCGCGCTGGGCTTGCGGACTTGGATATCAAAACGGTGGAAATCTACCTGGGCAAAATACCACTGGTTCAAGACGGCGGCCTGCATCCAAATTACAGCGAAGCAAAAGGGCAGGCGGAAATGACCAAACCGGAAATTAACATTCATGTAGCCCTCAACCGCGGCAAAGCCGAGGAAACCGTGTGGACCTCCGATCTGTCTTACGACTATGTTCGCATTAACGCCGAGTATCGCACTTGAGATATGCTTTCCACATACGACTGCATCATGCTAAATGTTAATGGCACAACACAATACACACAGGTCGCCGCCGGAGTCATTATCAACGGGAATGATGAGGTGCTCGTCGCCCGGCGCGCCGACGATGCTCATCAGGGCGGGCTATGGGAATTTCCGGGCGGCAAACTGCACCCCGGTGAATCTGTGCTGGAAGCGCTACGCCGGGAATTAAAAGAAGAACTGGGAATCATCATTCAACGCCAGTTTCCTTTCAAGCGCATCTATCATCACTACCCCGATAAATCAGTTTGTCTGAATGTATGGTGCGTAATCGAATGGGACGGCGCGCCCGAAGGCAGGGAAGGGCAGGCCATCAACTGGGTTCCCATAACCCAAACCATTCACTCGACTGAAAGCGAGCAAACTGCTCAGAGCAAGCAGACTGCCCAGAGCGAGCAAACAGCCCGGAGCAGTCAAACCATTCGCACCACCGGCTTGCGCCCGGAAGATTTTCCCGTAGCCAACAAATCCATCCTCCGCGCCTTGCAGTTACCCCGCTACATAGCCATCACGCCGGAGTTACCGAACCAGAAAGCCCTGAACGACTTGCTAACTCATTACATCAACAACGGCATACTTGCAGTGCAACTGCGTCAACACCAGTTACCGGCTACCGAGTATGCCCGCTGGTTTCAATCAGCATTGCCTCGCTGTGAGGAAGCCGGCGTAGCCCTGCTGGTCAACCAGCCACTGTCGGTGCTAACCCGTATGCAGCCCGCCTGTTGCCACCTCAACAGTCAGACACTGATGGAACTCACAAGCCGCCCGGATTTCGGCCACACCCTACTCACCGCTTCCTGCCACAACCAAACAGAACTGGAAAAGGCCGAGCAAATTGATGTGGATCTGGCTCTGCTATCCCCGGTGCAAGCCACTGGCATTGCTACTGCCGCTACTGCAACCGCTACCACCAAGCACGTAAAAAATCCGGCGCTGGGATGGCAGAAGTTTGAGACGCTGGCCGCAATGGCAAGCCTGCCCGTGTACGCTTTAGGTGGAACCGCCCCTGCTGATTGGCCAAAAGTGCGTCAGCACGGCGGCATGGGAGTGGCTGGCATTACTGCATTCCAAAATATTTACAACCGCTAAATTTAATGAGTGGACGGCTTATGCTTTTTTTGGCATACTGTTCCGGCAATGGGTTAATTAGCAAGGGTCAGGTATGGCAAACACAATATTCAATACCACTAATTCAACTTTCCGCCAGTTGCTGGGCAACGGGATTAGTTATAGTGTGCCGTCGTTTCAAAGAGATTATTCCTGGACCGCAGAAGAGTGGGATGATTTGTGGCAGGATATTCAGGAGCTTCTTGATGAAGATGGTGAGCCATCTCATTACATGGGCTATCTGGTTCTAAAGACCTCCGACAACAGGAGATTTGATATTATTGATGGTCAACAAAGAATGACTACAATTAGTGTGCTTATCCTCGCTACTTTAAGTTATTTACAAGATTTGATTGAAAAAGAAATTGATGCTGAAAGCAATGCTAAACGCGTAGAACAGTTGCGAAACGCTTATATTGGCTATCTTGACCCGGTTACTCTTGTATCTCAATCCAAGCTGGAATTAAATCGCCACAACAACAATTTCTATCAAACATATTTGGTCCCTCTGGACACAATTCCTCAACGAGGGCTGAATGCATCGGAGCACCTGTTACGGAAAGCATTTGTTTGGTTCAAGGACAATATTAAGACACATTGTGAAATGAAGGATAGTAGTGGTCGTGATGCTGCAAAGTTTGTTGATATGTTGGTTGACAGACTGTTTTTCACTGTTATTACTGTAGCAGACGAGCTTAATGCATTTACGGTGTTTGAGACCCTCAATGCCCGTGGTGTCCGGTTGTCAGCTACGGACTTGTTAAAAAACTACCTGTTCTCTTTAATTAGTGGAGAGGGTACGCATGAAAATGAGTTAAAAAAATTAGAAGATCGCTGGGAGCGAATTGTTGGCTTGCTTAGCAGCGAAAGCTTCCCCAGGTTTTTGCGAGCATACTGGAATAGCCACCAACCCTTTGTGAGGGAAGCTGATTTATTCAAAGCCATACGCAGAAGTATCACCACAAAGGAAGCTGCTTTTGAGCTGCTACGAAACCTTGATTATGCTGCCACAGTATATACTACGCTTTTAGACCCGCAGGATAAGATTTGGAATGACAAAGAGAGCAAGGCATTGAAAGAACTTCTTATGTTTAGTGTTCGACAGCCGTTGCCAATGCTTATTGCCTGCTACACAAAATTTTATGAAAAGAATCGTGCAGCCTTTGATAAAATCATCAAGGCCGTGGCAATTATTTCATTTCGATATAATGTTATTGGTGGCCTTAATCCCCGGGATCAAGAGCCTCTGTACAATAACATAGCCAGAAAAATTTCTGATGGAACTCTAACGGATGGTTCGGATATTATAGATAATCTTAAAGATGTATATCCAAATGATGAGAAGTTCAAAGTTGCTTTTGCTAATAAGGAATTAAGTACTAAGTCTGGCCGTAATAAGAAAATTGTGAGATACATTTTGTTTGCTATTGAAAAGCAACAATCCAAACAGGACTTTAATGACGAGAGTGCCATTTATAGTCTTGAACATATCTTGCCTGAAAATCCGTCTGATGAGTGGGTTCATATTGATGAGATAAACCAGGACAAGCTAGTTTACAGGCTCGGCAACATGACGCTTTTAGATGTCAAATCAAATGATAATATAGGAAATTTAGGATATACGCAGAAACGTGAAGCGTATGCCAAGAGCACATTCAAAATCACCCAGGCAATTGCAGAGAACTATGATGTCTGGGATGCGGATAAAATAGAATCCAGACAGAAGCAAATGTCAAAAATTGCTTCGGGTATCTGGAAAATCAGTTAATGAGAGTTCTCCTTTAACCATACAATCTCTTGCCAACAAGCCGGATAATTGTCACTCATTGTTTTACGGGTTTGCCGGGGTTCTTGACAGCCTCAGGTAATTTGAGTGCAACTTTTCTATTTGCATCGGCAGGATGTCCAGACTCCCGTTGTTATCAATAATATCATCCGCTTTTTTCAAGCGTTGCTCCTGATTCATCTGCGTGTCAATGATGGCGTTGATTGTTTCAGCATCACCGCCGTCCCGGGCCAGAGTGCGTTGCAGCTGGGTTTGTCTGTCCACATCAACTATCAGCACACGTTGCACCAGTTTGTGCTGGTTGGTTTCCAGCAGCAGTGGGGATACTAATAAGATATAGGCAGGGCGATTGCCAGTGTGGCTATCGGCAGGGGAGATGTGCAGGCGTTGCTTGATAGCAGATTGAATCAGTGGGTGCAGAAGTTGTTCCAGCCAGGTTTTTGCCGCAGGGTCGGCGAACACATGTTGACGCAACTTGTGGCGGTGCAGATTGCCATCGGGGGTGATGAAATCTGCTCCGAAATGTTGTTTGATGGATTCCAGTGCCGCGCTGCCGGGTTGCACTGCTTCGCGGGCGAGTAAATCGGCATCAATCACTTCAACTCCCAGCTGGCGAAACATATCGGCCACGACGGATTTGCCGCTGCCTATGCCGCCGGTTAATCCGACAATGTAGGGGGAGGGGGTGTCAGTCATGGAGTTGCTCCGGTTGCGGGGGCGGATTTGCAGTTCTCTGGTGGTGTGATTGCAAGTGGGGATTATAAACGCAGTTCATATTATAAATGCCAGCCAGAACGCTATTATATCCGACCCTCGGAAAAGCACGATAATCCCCGCGATAGTGAGGAATATGCCGAAGGGTATGGGTATGTTTCTGTCCTGCCCCTGAACCAGAATTAGGCAGAGGCCATGTAAGGTTCCCAGCAATGACGCGATGAGGATGATTGGCAACAGGCTCTGCCATCCAAGCCAGGCACCGAGGACGGCCAGCAATTTGAAATCGCCATAGCCCATGCCTTCCTTGCTGGTGAGCAATTTGAACAGTTGGTAAAACAACCAGAGTGCAGTGTAACCCGCTGCGGCGCCGATGATTGCGTCTGCGGTTGATACGCCGAGGCCAGGAACAAAAGTGTTGGTTAGCAATCCCAGCCACAGCAGGGGTAGGGTGATGTCATCCGGTAATAATTGGTGTTCAATATCAATGAAAGCCAAAACGATTAACGACCAAATCAGTATCAATAAAGTCAGGGTAAGTAAACCGGCACCAAACTCCATGGCGACATAAACGCTGAGTAGTGCTGTGAACAACTCAACCATCGGATATCGCATATCAATGGGAAATTTACAGCGCGCACATTTTGCACGCAACAGCAGATAACTCAGAATCGGGATATTTTGCCAGACGCGGACAGGTTGCTTGCAACGAGGGCAATGGGAACCGGGTGTGAACAGGTTAAAGGCAGGCGCTTCACCCGCATCGCTGCTCGTATTTATTGACTGTGCGGTTGATTGCGCTGTGTTGGCCTGTTGCGCGGCTGCTTGTATCACGTTTGATTCTGTTGTGTTGGTTTGCAAGGTTGCTTGCATTATGCTGGCTTGCCAGGCTCGTTCCAGCATAATCGGCAGGCGGTAAATAACTACATTCAGAAAGCTGCCCACCAGCAAGCCGAATAGGAAGAAAGTGCCAAGCAAAACAGGTGGGTTGTTATTGAGATAATGGATGATGTCCACAGCGCACCCTATACCACCTGACCCAACTGAAAAATTGGCAGATACATGGCAACCATAAGGCCGCCTACCAGCGTGCCGAGTATGACCATAATCATTGGTTCCAGCAGCGCGGTAAGTCCGTCCACGGTGTTGTCCACTTCTGCTTCGTAGTGGTCGGCGCATTTGTCCAGCATGGCATCTAGTGTGCCGGACTCCTCGCCGACGCTAACCATCTGCGTCAGCATAACGGGGAACAGTTCGGTGGACTTGATGGCGATATTCAGTTGCTGGCCGTTGGTGATGTCTTCCTTGACGCGCTTAATTGCTGTGGCATACACCACATTGCCGGTTGCCCCGGCCACGGAGTCCAGGGCATCTACCAGTGGCACACCGGCGCTGAACACGGTTGCCAGTGTGCGAGTGAAGCGGGCGCAGCAGGTGTTGTGCAGCACCGGGCCCATGACGGGCAGTTTGAGTGCAAGTCTGTCCAGATTGTTGGCGAAGGTGGTGGAGCGTTGGCTCGCCTGTTTGAATGCGAAGCCGGCGAGTACTGCGGCAATTAGTGCTTTCCACCAGTGGGCAATGGCCATATCGGACAGGCCAAGCACGAACCGGGTGAAGGCTGGCAACTCAGCCCCGAAGCTGGCGAAGGTTGTGGCGAACTGGGGCACTACCTTAACCAGTAGCACGCCGGTGACGATGAGTGATACGGCGACAACTACCAGCGGGTAGTTCATGGCCTTTTTGACTTTTGCTTTCAGTGCTTCGGATTTTTCCTTGCCGGAAGCAAGACGGGCTAGCATGGTTTCCAGTGTGCCGGAAATTTCGCCGGCTTCCACCAGGTTGCAGAACAACTCATCAAAGTAACGTTGGTGTTTGCGGATGCTGTCGGCGAAACTGTTGCCGGAGGCCACATCGTCGCGAATCTTCATTATCAGATTGCGCATGGATTGGTTGGCAAGCCCTTCGCTGACAATTTCATAAGATTGCACCAGAGGGATGCCCGCCTTCATCATGGTGGCGAGTTGGCGTGTGAACAGGGTGATGTCAAGCGGAGTGATTTTTTGTTTTCGGCGGGTGAATATGCCGCCTGATGTTTGGCCGGGCGTATCGCTGGACGCTTTGCCAAATAATGGTGCGAACAGGCCTTTTGGTTTGCGCCTGACTTTGGTAGGCCGCACACCTTGCTTGCGTAGCTGAGCCCTGACCAGAGCGGGGCTGGCACCGGCAAGTTCGCCACTGGTCTTGTTGCCCTGCTTGTCAATGCCCCGCCATACATAAATGGTCTGAGCGGTTTTAGTAGCCATGCGTTACCTCTTCCTGCGTCATCAAAGCAGCCGCCTGGCCTCTGCCAGACTGGTATTACCAACAGCCACATGACGCAAGGCGGACTGCTGCATATTCGCCAGCGATTCCTTACCCATCTGCTCTTCCAACGCCAGCGACGAGCCGTTCTGTGTGATAATTTCACTCATAGCACGAGACACAGGCACCACCTCATAAACGCCCACCCTGCCGTGATAACCCCCGAGGCAACGATTGCAACCGCGCGCCTGATAAATGCGCGGCCTGTCGCCCAACTCCGCCGCGAGCCCTTCATCTTGCTTCACGCCTTTCATCATGTCCTCCGGCACCGGCTGGCTTTTTTTGCAGTGTGGGCAGAGCCGTCGCAGCAGCCGCTGGGCCACAATCATGCGCGTGGCGGTGGCAAGGTTGAACGAGGGGATGCCCATGTTGAGCAGGCGGGTCAGGGTTTCGGCGGCGCTGTTGGTGTGCAGGGTGGAGAGCACCAGATGGCCGGTCTGAGCCGCCCTGATGGCGATTTCCGCTGTTTCGCTGTCTCTGATTTCGCCCACCAGTAGCGCATCCGGGTCTTGCCGCAGCAGGGCTCGCAGTGCCGAAGCAAAACTCAGCCCGATGCGCGGGTTAACCTGGAGTTGATTGATGCCATCAAGGCGAATCTCCACTGGGTCTTCCACCGTGGCGATGTTGCGCGACTCTTGATTAAGATGGTTGAGCCCGGCATATACAGTTTGTGTTTTGCCGCTGCCGGTGGGACCGGTAATTAATATCAGTCCCTGACGCCCCTTCAGTGCATCCAGGTAATGTTGCTTTTGTGAATTGAACAGGCCGAGTTGGTCAATGCTTAAATCGGTGTGGCTTGCATCCAACAGGCGGAGCACTGTTTTTTCTCCCCAGATGGTGGGGATTGTGCTCACGCGCACATCAATGGAACGTGCCGGCGGCGCAACGATTGTGGTGTGGCCATCCTGGGGGATGCGGCGTTCGGCGATATTCAATCCCGCCATAATTTTGATGCGCGAAGCTACCCCTTTTGCCAGTTCCAGTGTTTCCTGTCGTGCGGTATGCAGTACGCCGTCCACTCGGAAACGAACACGCAACCTGTCCTGAAATGGTTCAAAGTGGACATCGGAGGCTCGGCAGCGCACTGCTTCCAGCATTAGTTCATTGATAAGTCTGACCAGAGGTTTGTCGGCTACGGCAGGGGAGGGCGCGGCGGCGGTGGTGGCGGCTGATGATTTGCTGGCGCGACTGGCTCTTGTGGCGGTTGATGGCTTGCGGTTGGCGGCGGCAGAAGTGTTGACACTGATGTTTGAGGTGCTGCCCGGAGGAGCGCCGCCCGGGATGCCGGAAGCACTGCCAGCATCAGTCAAACCGCGTTGCTTCGCAATGCCTAGGGCAAGCAACGAGGAGTCAGCCGATGCAAAACTGCCCAGGGCTCTGGCCAGTTTGTCTTCCTCAACAACGATTTCCTGCACACTCATCTGGCCTTTGAGTTGATTTTGCAACTCGCGCCGAGGTTGCGTTGGGTCGCTGGTGGCAACGGCAAGCACCTGTCGGCGAAAAGCCAGAGGCAACACATTCAAACGTTGACACAGGTCAATACCAATCTCGCTTATGGGGCTGCGAGTGAGGTCAAAGCTGTCAAGATCCAGCAATGGCAAATCAAACTGTCGCGCTGTTTCCAGTGCTATGTCGCGGCTGTCCAGCTGATTTTGCTGTGCCAGATAGCGGATAAGCGGCATGCTGGCCGCATTCGCCTGTTGCTGAGCTTGCCGCGCCTGGGTGGAAGACAGTAGCCCGCCCTTAACCAGACAGAGAGCAAAACTGGCAAGACCGACAAGAGCAGCGGGTGTGACTGATGCGGCTGATGCGGTCGGTGCAGCCGATGTGGCCGACGCGGCTGGTGCGACCGACGCGGCTGGTGCGACCGATGTGGTTGGTGCGACCGATGAGGTTGGTGCGACCGATGAGGCCGGTGTGGCCGATGCGCTAGCTGCGGAAGTAGCGCTAGCTACGGAAGTGCTGCTCATACCATGTCCTCCATGACCTTACCGCAACTATCAACAATACCCACTAGTTGCACAAGTCCCGCCCTCAGCCCATTGCACCGGCGGAGTAACGCCACCAGCAGTCAGCGTGTAAGTAGTGCCCGCAAGTGTGGTGCTATCCGCCCGCCATGTCATAGTAATCACACCATTGGCCACACTTGAGCCGTGCGCGGTGGCACTGGCAGCAACATCAGCCGGAATGCCCAGCGCACCGCCGTCAAGGTCAGCCAGCGCGGAAGGGTTGCGTGATTGAATAGCCAGTTCCAGCGAGGTTTTGAGCGGGGTAACCGCCAGCACCAACTCGGAAAACTCAGCCCGCCTGGAATAATTCTGATAAGCGGGCAACGCAACCGCCGCCAGAATTCCGATGATTGCCACCACAATCATCAACTCAATCAGGGTAAAACCCTGCTCTTTCCGATGCAATGCTCTCTGCCCGCAGGTATATTTCCGGACGTTATGTTCCCGGACACTATGCCCCTGAACATAATGATTTAAAGATGTGTTTTGTGCGCGCATGATTCTATTCAACTCCGTAAATCTCCGTTGTCGTTTGGTGCGATAGCGTTTGCTTCGCTGCTGTCTGGATGTTAATTCGTATGGTTTCGTACGGCGGTGTTTGGGTCGCTGTTGCATATACTGTTACCGTTTTTGCGTTCGTTGTTTCATACAGGTTGTTCCGCACACTGTTTCGTATTTCCACAGTTGCGCTTATACAAGTATTCACATATCGTGCCAACTTGGTGTTTTTCTCGTAACAGATTGATATATGGGTAAAAGGCCGCAACGACTAATTTCACCCGGAGTGACAAAGCAGTTCCGATAGTGACAAATTGCGTCAGTTTCTGACAAAAACTGTCAGGAGAGACAGGGGGAGGCACAGCACATTCCCTTGCCGCACAGCGGGTAATGTGCTACTTTTGGCAGCAGATTTCATCCGGCTCGGACGCAAGATGGCCAGCCCCCCCCAGCGCATCAAGATATAAGGAAGCAAGACATGAACAAAGCCATACCCCCCAAAATACTCACATCCCTGGCACTGCTAGCCTGCCTGACAGGCGCAGCAGCACACGCCGCCGAAGAAAAAACCATAAACGATGGCGTATTCACAACCGAACAAGTGGATGCGGGCGAATCGGTGTATAACAATAGTTGCAAATCCTGCCACGACAAACGCTTTTACCGCGATGCCCTGCGCGCCTGGAAAGACCAGCCACTACTCTACCTGTGGGAAACCGTCCTCGGCACCATGCCAGCCGACAACCCCGGCTCACTACTACTGGACGAATACACCAATGTCATCGCCTTCATACTCTCCGAACAAGGCTTCCCCGCCGGCGAAACCATTCTTGACCCGGATGCCGGAATGGACACCATCCACATCACCGCCCCCTAATTTTCCTTTTTAGTAGCTGACAGGATTGATTTCAGCCCTGTGCGGAGAGAAAGACTAATGAAGAGCTTACAACTAATCCTTCTGCCCCCGGTATTTCTATCATTGATATCCGGCTGCAACTCTGACAGTGACCAAAATAATGTAACAACAGCCACAACAACAGGATCCCAATCATTCCTACTTGAGGCTTGGGGAGATAACTGGTTTGCTGTTTACCTGAACGATGAGCTTATTGTGGAAGATTCCGTACCCATCACAACTGAACGATCCTTCAATGCTGAAACAGTCAGGTTCGATGGTGATTTTCCGCTGTCACTGAATTTTATTCTCAAAGACTACAAGGCGAACGACACCGGGCTGGAATATATCGGCAGGCGTAATCAGCAGATGGGTGATGGTGGTTTTATTATGCAACTGACTCATTCACCGTCCGCAGATGTAATCGCAGTTTCCGATAGCAGCTTCAGATGCCTGGTTACCCATGAAGCACCGCTGGACAAGTCCTGCGAAAGCGAATCGGACCCGGTGGCAGGCGTAGCACCCTGCCAATTCAATTCACTTGATGAACCCGCAGGCTGGATGGATTCCGGGTTCAATGACATTGGATGGCCAAATGCCACAGTTCATACAGAGGCCGAAGTCAGCCCCAGAAACGGCTACGACGACATTGACTGGCACGCAGACGCAGAATTGATATGGGGACCAGACCTGGAAACTGATAATACGCTACTTTGTCGGGTTACTGTAACCGCCCCCTAATCTTCCTGTTTAGTCTCAGCCTGCTCCACCTCACAACCACTCAACACCCGATTAATCTCATTCCTGTCCTGCGTACCAATCCGCACATCATACTTCTCGGCAATAGCCTGCCACAGCAACACATACTCACATTGAAACTCCTCCCTCGGCAAATAACGATCCGGCCCGCGATCCCGCTTGCGACGAATCTCCCGATGCTCCACCAACACCATATTCAACGGGTCATTGGAAAACTGCAATTTCTTCTGCGCAGGCCACCTGTCCCCCCCGTGAGTATGGGCATACATCCGTGGAATAACATGGTCAATATCCAACTTCATAGCCACAGTAAAAACCTCGCCAGTATATTCATCCAGCCATTCACCAGTGCGAACCACACAGTTACGCGGATTGGTATAACGCACCGGCACCCGACTGGTCAGCACCAGCATCTCCTGCCGGGTTGACTGGCAATCCCCATCAAAGTCCACCTCAAAATCCCAATCCACCTCGTTATAAAACTTTTCCCGGCTACGGTAGTCAGTAAGCAAACCATCCCGCCTTCTGAAATCAAAAGTATCCGGCATCTCACAACCACTCAGATGGCAATGATAAGACTGCCCATAATAATGCCCACCATTCCGGTCAAGCTGCCCATTATGCGCAAACAACGCACCGGACACGGCAAACAAACCGCCCAACACAACAATAAAAGTAAGTAGATGTTTCATCATCATTCCTCCTTAATCAGCAAAGACAAATCAACCGCCTGACAATGTTTGGTTAACGCACCAATTGAAACATAATCCACGCCGGTTGACACAAGGTTAACCAATGTATCCGCAGTAACTCCGCCGGACACTTCCAGTTTGGCCCGCCCGGCAGTAATACCAACCGCCTCCCGCACCTGCTCCAAACTGAAATTATCCAGCATAATAATATCAACACCTGCCGCCAGTGCCTCCTGCAACTGTTCCAGCGAGTCCACCTCCACTTCCAGCTGCTTGTCCGCCGCCAAGGTTCGCGCCAGTGCGACTGCCCTGTCAAGACTACCACAGGCGCTAATATGATTCTCCTTAATCAGGAACCCGTCAAACAGGCCAAGTCGATGATTCTCGCATCCCCCCACCCGCACCGCGTACTTCTGTGCTAGCCGTAGTCCGGGCAAAGTCTTGCGCGTATCAAGCAGGGTTACTGATGTTGCCGAGCCCGTCGAGGTCGCAGAGGCCGCCGAGGTTGCTGGAGTCGCCGAAGCTGTTGAGGCCGCTGGAGCCGCCGAGGCTACCGAGCCCACCTCCTGCTCCTGAACCAGCCGCGCATACTCCCGACTACATGTAGCAGTGCCCGACAGTGTCTGCAAAAAATTAAGCGCAGTACGCTCACCAGTAAGAATCGGCCGCCCCGGCCCACCAATCCGCGCAATCAACGAATCCACCCCCAACTCCGCCCCATCCTCCAACTCCCAGTCTATGCTGATATCCGAATCCAACTGCCGAAACACCTCCTCCGCCCATGCCGTCCCACACAACACCCCCTCAGCCCGACTAATAATATCAGCCTTAATACGCGCAGTAGCCGGAATCAAACTAGCCGTAATATCGCCAGCACCAACATCCTCAGCCAACGCCAACTCCACAATCCCGGATATGCTCTGCCTAGTAAAGTCATCCATCTGCTAGCCCCTCGCCGGTAATTGCCGCAGCGTCAGTGTGGTGCCGCGTTGAGTGAACTCTATTTCACGCAGCGCACTCATGCCCAGCAGGATAGTATTACCAGACATACTGGGCGTAATACTGGCATCAATATTATTAAGAATGATGTTTCCGATTTGCAGTTCGGCAATGCGGGTTGCGTACACTGTCACCAGACCATTGGCAGTGCTGGCCCGCCCGGCCAAACCCGGCTCCAAACCAGCGGCGGTTGCCACTGCGGCGGGGATTGCCACATCGGTTGCGCCGGTGTCCAGCAGGAAGGTTACCGCAATGTGGTTAATTGTACCGCTAACCACATAATGCCCCTGCCGATTCCGCTCCAATACCACTTCTCTTACGCCATCCGCAGTTTCCAGGCTGAGCGGATTTGAGTTTGGGTTAGCCTGCTGTTTAAGCCAGCCATTGAAGAACAAGGTCAGGGCAATAAGTGCCAGAGCGAAACTGACAACTAACATCCCCTGCCCGAGGCGCTGGCCGGGCTTGTGCTGATGTTCGGACATAGCGCGATTATGATGCATCCGGCGGCCAAGTGAAAGACGCAAGACACAAGGTTGTGTGGTCTCAACCATGGCTCGGGGCGCCGGTGCACTAATTAATTTGTAGTACCCCTATTAATTTATGGACCAGGGGCGTTGTTTTTTGCGCGCCGCGGATACTGCTCCCGTAGCGCGTCCATGTACTCGTCGCCCATCTTGCGTCTGATTTCACGCTCCTGCTTCTCCCCATCCCTGAATTCCTGGTCCTTTTCTATATGTTGTTCTAACAACGCAGCAATTTCCCATCGTGAAAGTACCTCTTCCAGCTCATCCAGAGGATCCCTCATCATATAAAACGATTCGCTATAGGCGATTTCACCGCGCCCGACTTGTCGGTTAAGCCCTGTGTTATGAGCATACGCTTCAAGCAGTGTGTCGGCCACCAATTGTGCAGTCACACTATCCAGCCTCAGGTTCTCCACAGGTTCCCTCCAGGTCGCTTCGTAATAGCGTTGTGCGTATTCCTGCGGGGTTTCCTCAACGGGCGGTCGAAGTAATTCAAGTGCGCTTGTCGGTATGCCCTCACCACCCGTTGCTTCAAAGCGGAGGGCGTGAAGCTCAAGTAATTCATCATACGAGCTGAGAACACCGAGATCTTCTCCAGCGATTATTCCTTTTGCTATTCGTTCCATCTCGGAACTCACATACTCCCTTACTTCCTGCGGGGTAAGATTGCTCATGCTCCTGCGGATAGCTGCCCTTTCTTCAAGATTGGGTGGCATGTGCACAGGTTGGCAACCAGCCCCTATCAGAACTGCAACCAGCAGAATGGTGATTTTCGCCGTTGTCGGTATTGATGTATTCATAAGGCGTCCCTCTTCAAAATGTTGCGGGAGAGTATAGGGAAACAGCCCAACTGATGCAACATGAATGCTATAATGCCGCTGGCTACGGCAATATCAAAGGCTTAAAACCATGGTTATATATCAAACAAGCAACAGACGCACTGGCGGCGTAATAACATCCGCACTGCTTTCCCTGTGCATCACCGCACTGGCATGGGGAGCGGAAGGCGAGTTCACCATTCCCGGGTTCGGCAGCATGCACCCAAGCGAACTCGTGCCGTTGGAAATATCCCCACAGGCACTGGAAGAAGATTTACGCTCGCTGGAGAAAACAATCTCGCTGGCCGCCCCACTGGTTTCCGTGCAAGACGGAAAGGTAACTTACACAGGCGAAATCAGCGCCGCCGGTTTCGATGCACTTGCCACCCTATCATCACAAGAAACAATCTCCATTCTGGCAATAGATTCCCTCGGCGGTGAAATCTATTGGGGAATGAAAATCGGCGAACTCGTCTTCGCCAACGGCTGGGATGTGCATATCACCGGCCACTGCTATTCAGCATGCGCCAACTATGTATTCCCCGCCGGCAAGCGCAAAATCCTGTTGGCGGATTCAGTGGTTGGCTGGCATGGCTCAGCGCGGCAGCAGCAAGCACTGGCCGAGGCGGCCGGCATTTCCCTTGAGGAGCAGTTCATGCGAGAACTTGTCCCCGCCATGCTGGAGGGGTATGCCCGTAACGGCCAGGCTTCGCCATCACGGGAATTGCTGCTGCCAGAACTGGCACGGGAATTCGGTCGCCAAAACGCCCGACGGCTCATGGAAGAAACATTCTTCCAACGCATAAGTGTGGATGCAGAAAGCGCAGTCTATGGCCTGCGCCCCGGCTCGCTCCTGCCAACAGGCGCAGGCGGCTGGACATATCGCATCGCGGACATGGCCAAGTTCGGCATCACCGATGTGGAATGGCAGGGTCAGGGCGAATACCCCCCGCCTGGCAAACTGGCATTTCTGGGGCTCACAGTATTGGAGGTAACACGCTAGCCCGACCCGATTGTGCTAGAATGCCCCCCAGCATGATGTTCAGCATTGAAAATCACATTCTGAAGGGTGCGCGGCAACTTCCCAGCCCCAACTGTAGCGCGCGTAGTGGCGAGCAGGCGATTGATTTGCTTGTTATCCACAGCATCAGCCTGCCGCCGGGCCAGTTTGGCACGGGTTGCGTGGATAAGCTGTTCTGTAATGAACTGGACCCGCAGGCGCATCCTTACTTTGCGAGAGTTGCGGAGGTGAAGGTATCCTCCCATTTGCTGATTGATCGCGCCGGTGAAGTAACCCAATATGTGCCGTTCCATCAGAAGGCCTGGCACGCTGGTGATTCTGAATTCGCCGGTCGCAGCAACTGCAACGACTTCTCAATCGGCATTGAACTGGAAGGCACCGAACGCACGGCGTTCACCGACGAGCAGTATGAGCGGTTGGCCGAGGTTATTGAAGTGCTGCTGGATGCTTACCCTGACCTGCACCCGGAGCGCATCGTAGGCCACAGCGAAGTGGCACCGGGGCGCAAAACCGACCCCGGTCCTCACTTCAACTGGCAACGGCTGCGCGGGCAACTGAGCCGACGCCCGGCACTGGCGGGCTGAAAGGCAACCATCCCGATGGCCGTACTGGCAGACTGAAAGACAAGCAACCAAACGTTCCACAATGACTGAGAAAGGCAGCTGATATGAAGTTTTTGGTAATACTGATATGTCTGATAATCAACTATCTGTGGTTGAAAGACACCGACCGCTTTGATGATAGCTGGTTCTTCTGGCTGCGTTCCCGTCTTAATGCGCTTACTAAAAACTGGGGAGCATCTACAGGAACTGCGCCGGGCAAATGGCTGCTGTTTACATTGCGGTTGTTGCCGGTGCTGCTTGTATATGCCATCCCGCTACTTGCCTTGGGTATCCTGCTTTATCTGCTTAGTGGCTGGGCTTACGGTGTGCCGCTGATGTTGCTGCATATTCTGGTGGTGCTGGTGGCATTTGACCGCACCAATGCGGGCAGGTTGACGGAAGAGTTCCTGCGCCGCTGGCGAGCGGGCGATGATGAGGCCAGTATGTTATATCTGGAACAGGAACAGGCGCTGGCAACGGGCGCGGCTGATTCCCCCGAAAGACTGGCCACGCTGTTCGGCCAGCAATTAACCTATCGCTGTTTTGAAACTATGTTTGTAATGTTTTTCTGGTATGTGCTAGCCGGACCAGTGGGTGTGTTGTTTTGTTATATTACTTATCAACTACAAGGCGACAAAGAAGCGCGGCGAGATACTTATACCAACGAACAAGCAGATACACAAGACGACACGGAGTTGGGCGCAACTCAGCAAGCGGATGCACAAGATGACACACAGTTCGGCGCAACCCGGCAAGCAAATGCACAACGCGACACGGAGTTCGGCGCAACTCAACAAGCAGACACACAAGATGACACGGAGTTCGGTGCAGCCCAACAAGCAGATGCACAAGACGATACACAGTTCGGCGCAGCCCATCAAGCAGATGCACAAGACGACACACAGTTCGGCGCAGCCCAGCAAAGTGATACACCAAACAACACAGAGTTCGACCCAGCCGAACAACAGGCCTGGTGGTCCACAGGCATCAACCGCCTAGTCTGGCTACTGGAATGGATACCCCTACGGCTAGTAGTCATCACCTTCTCCCTGATGGGCAATTTTGTCCGCTGCTTTGAATCAATCCAGGAGTTACTCCGCGATTTCATCCACCGCAATCCAAACGATGAAATCCTATACGCCTGCGCCAAAAGCGCACTCTCAGACGGCACAACAGAAACAACAGACAACGCAACAGAAACCCCAACAGCAACCACCCCCCACTTCCGCGAACAAAAAGCCAAGGAAATACTGGCCGTGCAAGCCCTGCTTGAACGCAGCCAGATAGTCTGGCTGGTCCTGCTCGCATTCGTTACCATTATACTGGGCTTACGCTTTTAACCCGGCACAGCCAGCATCGCAATACCATCAGGTTCACATCCCTAACCCAACAAACAGAAACAATCAAAAGGCAGAGTTATGACCGACAAGCGTGACATCAACCCGGAAGAAACCAGAGAATGGCTTGAAGCCCTGAACGCCGTCATCTACGAAGAAGGTGCCGAGCGCGCTGACTATCTCCTTGGCCGCCTGTCCGAAAGCACCGGTCCCGGCGGCAAGAGAATCTCCGGCACATCCATCACCACGCCCTATTGCAACACCATCTCCCCCCTGGATGAAGAACTCATGCCAGGCGATATGGTCATGGAACGCCAGGTACGCGGCATCATCCGCTGGAACGCGCTAGCCATGGTAATGCGCGCCAACAAACAAAACCCCAGCCTCGGCGGACACATTTCCACCTTCTCCTCCGCCGCCACCCTTTATGATGTTGGTTTCAACTATTTCTTCCGCGGCCCCAGCAAAGACAAGGAAGGCGACCTGATTTACTTCCAGGGCCACTCCTCACCCGGCATCTACGCCCGCTCCTATCTGGAAGGCCGCATCACCGAGAAGCAAATGGACAATTTCCGTCAGGAAGTAAACGGCGAAGGCCTGCCTTCCTACCCCCACCCCTGGCTGATGCACGATTACTGGCAATTCCCCACCGTATCCATGGGGCTCGGCGCCATTCAAGCCATCTATCAGGCGCACGTAATGAAATACTTGCACAGCCGCGGCCTCGTGGACACCGCCGACCGAAAAATCTGGGCATTCCTCGGCGACGGTGAGATGGACGAACCAGAATCCCTCGGCGCCATCAGCAAAGCCGGCCGCGAAGGACTGGAAAACTTAATCTTCGTCATCAACTGCAACCTGCAACGCCTTGACGGTCCAGTGCGCGGTAACGGCAAAATCATTCAGGAACTGGAAGGCGTGTTCCGCGGCGCTGGCTGGAATGTCATCAAGGTAATCTGGGGTCGCCATTGGGATTCCCTGTTTCAGGTTGACACCGATGGCATCCTGCAAGAACGCATGGACGAAGTAGTGGATGGCGAATATCAAAACTACTGGAGCCGCGGCGGTGCCTACACGCGAGAACACTTCTTCGGCAAAAGCCCCGAACTGTTACAAATGGTGGAGCACCTGTCCGATGGCGACATCATGGCGCTCAACCGCGGCGGCCACGACCCCTATAAGGTTTACGCCGCCTACACCAAAGCAGTCAAACCAAACGGCAAGCCCACCGTCATCCTGGCGAAAACAGTTAAAGGTTATGCTTTCGGCGGCGCAGCCGAAGCACAAAACTCCACGCATCAAGTTAAAAAGCTGGATATTGAATCACTAAAAAAATTCCGCGACCGTTTCGGCATCCCGGTAAAAGACAAGGATTTGGAAGAAGTACCCTACTATCGCCCGCCGAAAGACAGCCTGGAACTAAACTATATGCGCAAGATGCGAGAACCTCTGGGCGGCCCGGTGCCACAACGCCGCACTGACACCCATCCCCTGAAGGTGCCGAAGCTATCCCTGTTTGAGAACCAGATAAAGAGCAGCGGCGAGCGCGAACTCTCCACCACCATGGCCTTCGTGCGCATGCTCTCGGCGCTGGTAAAGGACAAGGAGATTGGCCAGCGCATCGTGCCCATCGTGCCCGATGAGGCGCGCACCTTCGGCATGGAAGGAATGTTCCGGCAAATGGGAATCTATTCCTCAGTAGGCCAGTTATACGACCCGGCCGATTCCAACCTCGCCATGTATTACCGCGAAGACAAGGAAGGCCAGATGCTGGAAGAGGGCATCACCGAACCCGGCGCATTCTCAGCCTGGCTGGCGGCGGCCACTTCTTACAGCGTGAACAACTACCCGCTAATTCCTTTCTACATTTTCTATTCCATGTTCGGATTCCAGCGGGTTGGCGATTTGTGCTGGGCGGCGGGAGATTCCCGCTCACGCGGTTTCCTCATCGGCGCAACCGCAGGCCGCACCACGCTGAACGGCGAAGGCTTGCAGCATCAGGATGGCCATAGTCATCTGCTGGCCTCCACCATTCCCAACTGCATTGCTTATGACCCTGCTTACGCTTATGAACTTGCGGTGATTATTCAACACGGTTTGAAACGTATGTATGTGGATATGGAATCGGTGTATTACTACATCACCACCATGAATGAAAATTATCAGCAGCCGGCGATGCCGAAAGGGGTTGAGCAGGATATTATTCGGGGTATGTATTTGTTGGAGGATGGTTCCGACAAGGCATACAGCAAAGCCAGCAAGTCAACCAAAAAATCCGCCGCCAAAACTGTGAGTAAGGCTGCGAGCAAATCTGCGAGTAAGATCGTGAGTAAGTCTGCGAGTAAGTCTGAAAGTAAATCTGCGGGCAAGGCCACAACACCACGCCTCCGCCTGCTGGGCAGCGGCACCATTCTGCGCGGAGTGCGCGAAGCGGCGCACATACTGCGAGAAAACTACGGCGTTACAGTGGATGTATGGAGCGTAACCAGTTTCAACGAACTACGCCGCGAAGCCCTGGCAGTAAGCCGCGACAACATGCTGAACCCAGGCCGCAAACCCAAAGTCCCATTCGTAACCGAACAGCTAAGCAAACAATCCGGCCCGGTAATCGCCGCCACCGACTATATGAAAGTCCACTCAGACCAAATTCGGGAATTCGTGCCAGACCGCTATCAGGTATTAGGCACCGATGGCTTCGGCCGCAGCGATGCCCGCGAACAACTGCGCCACTTCTTTGAAGTTGACAGCAAATTCATCGTACTCGCCGCCCTAACCGAACTGGCCGCCCTGGGTGAGATAGAGACCAAACAGATTACCGAGTTCATGAAGAAAAACGGCATTGATAAAAATAAGGCCGACCCTTTGTACTCGTAACAGGAGCAGGACATTGGCTATTGAGAAAGTAAAAGTTCCAGAGCTTGGTGATACTGATGATGTTGAAGTCATTGAGCTACTGATTTCCGTTGGGCAATCCGTTGCGGTGGATGAGTCCTTGCTCGTGCTTGAGAGCGACAAGGCGGCCATGGAGGTTCCTGCGCCGGTGGCGGGTGTGGTGAAATCAATAGCCATCAAGCTGGGCGACAAGGTGAACTCAGGTGCTGATATCTGCACTGTTGAGGTTGAGGCGGGCGCGGGTGCGGCAGGCGATGATAAGGGCGCGGACGCCGGGGGCGGTGCGAAGGGTGCGGATGCTGGGAGTGACGCAAAGGGTGCGGATGCCGCAGGTGGCGATAAGGATGCTGCGGGCGCAGCAGTTGGCGCGGCAGGCGGGGAGGGCGCGACAGGTGAGCAAGGCGCGGCAGATAGAAAGGGCGCAGCAGATGAAAGGGGCGCAACAGATGAAAGGGGTGCGGCAGATGGAAAGGACGCGAAAGATGCAAAGAGCGCAACAGCCTCATCCGCCGCCGAGAAAGCAAAACAAGCAGCCGGCAAACCTGCCTCATCAAAAAAATCAAAGGGCAGCACATCCACATCCGACTTTGATTTACTGGAAGGCCAATCCGAAGTCTGGGATGACTCCAAACAAATACAAAGAGCAAAAGGCATCTACGCCGGTCCCGCAGTACGCAAGCTGGCGCGAGAATTGGGCGTCAACCTGGAACGCATCACCGGCACCGGCGCCAAGGGGCGCATCATCAAGGAAGATTTACACGAGTTTGTAAAACGCTGCGTCAATGCCGCATCCGCCGATGGCAGCGCAGGCGCAACAATCAGCACCATCCCCGACATTGACTTCACCCGCTTCGGCGAAGTCAAAAAAATCAAACTAAACAAAATCCAAAAACTCACCGCCACCAACATGCAACGCAGCTGGCAAAACATCCCCCATGTCGCACAATTCCACGAAGCCGATGTAACCGACCTTGAAGTCTTCCGCGCCGAAGAAGCCGAACAGCGCGGCGTCAAACTCACCTTCCTGCCGTTCCTCCTGAAAGCCTGCGCCAAGGCATTGCAGGAATATCCGCAATTCAATGTATCGCTACATTCCTCCGGCGAACACCTGTATCAAAAACAATACATCCACATCGGCGTAGCGGTAGCCACCGATGCCGGGCTGGTAGTGCCAGTAATACGCGATGTTGACAAAAAATCAATCTGGCAACTGGCCGATGAAATCAAGGAAATGAGCAGCAAAGCCCGCGCCCGCAAACTAACCCGGGAGGCGATGGAAGGCGGCTGCTTCACCATCTCCAGCCTCGGCGCTATTGGCGGCACCGGCTTTATTCCCGTCATCAATCCCCCGGAAGTAGCAATTCTCGGCATCGGCGCAACTGACCATAAGCCGGTTTATATTGACGGCGAGTTTGAAGCGCGGGTGATGTTGCCGCTAACCCTGTCCTACGACCATCGGGCAGTGAATGGCGTGGATGGCGGAATGTTTGCCAGCTATCTGGCGGAACTGTTGAGTGATATTCGTTATATGTTATTGTAGGAGAACCGACATGGCCTCATTTGATGTTGTTTCAGAAGTAGATATGCACGAACTGGGTAACGCACTTGATCAGGCAAACCGCGAAGTAGGCACCCGGTTTGACTTCAAGGATGTGGATGCTTCATTCAAACTGAGCGATGCGAATACCATTGAGATAAGTGCCGAGGTAGATTTTCAGGTGAAACAAATGCTGGAAATGTTACGGGGCAAGGTAGCCAAGCGCAGCATTGACACCAAGAGCCTGCTGGAAGGAGAAATCACCACCAGCGGACAGAAGGCAACAATGGTAGTAAAAGTGCAACAGGGCATTGAACAAGACATGGCCCGCAAAATCGTCAAGCTGATAAAAGACACGAAACTCAAAGTGCAAACCGCAATTCAGGGCGACAAGTTGCGAGTAACCGGCAAAAAACGCGATGACTTGCAAGATGTAATTGCCCTGTTGAAAGATGCGAAGCTCAACATCCCTTTGCAATATAATAATTTTCGCGACTAGCCCGCCCGGTGCAGGAGATTCCTTTTGCAACAAGCACTATCACTCAGGGAAACCATCGGGGCGTTGCAAGACAAACGCTATTTGCCAATCTTTCTGTTTGGCTTTTGTAGTGGTTTTCCCTGGGTTTTGCACGGCTCTGTGCTCACCATCTGGCTGCAGGAAGCAGGCTTAACGCGCACTATGATAGGCGCCGTAGGCATCATCGGCACGATGTATGCTGTCAACTGGATATGGGCGCCGCTGGTGGACCAGTTTCGTCTGCCATTGCTATACAAACATTTTGGCCAACGCCGTTCGTGGATATTGTTATGTCAGGCTGGCATAGCCCTGTTGCTAATAGCCATCAGTTTCGGCGACCCGGGCACCAATCTTGCCTACATCGGCCTGATAGCACTCGGCATCGCCACCCTCAGCGCCACCCAGGACATCGCCATAGATGCCTATCGCATCAACATATTCCGCCGGGATGAGTTTGACCAGAAGATGCCCTATGCCGCCGCCATGAGCACCATTGGCTGGTATGCTGGCTTCGGCTTCATAGGCGGCGCGCTGGCCTTATATCTGGGCGGCGAAACAGTTGGTATGGATTGGTCCGGGGTGTATCGCGTGCTGGTGTTGTTCTATGTTGTGTTGCTGTTGTTGGTAACTTTGGCACCCGAACCAGAACTAGTGGAATCTGAAACAACATCTGCCGCCAACACTGAGTTATCAAAACCCAAAACAACACCCACCACCAACCCCATACTAACAACCGAAACCCTAACCTCCAGCCTCGTCAAATTCTTCCACCAGCGCATCGCCACCCCCTTCATCGAGTTCTTCCAACGCTGCGGCTTCCAACTGGCAATTTCAGTACTATTACTCTTACTACTATTCCGCCTCGGCGAAGCCATGCTAGGCCGAATGTCACTACCATTCTATATAGAACTAGGCTTCACCGTAGAACAAATCAGCGTTTACCAAAAACTCTTCGGCGGCCTGCTCACCGCAGTATTCTCCGTAGCAGGCGCCATGATAAACACCCGCTTCGGCGTAATCCGCGGCCTGTTCGTGGCCGGCATCGCCATGTCCGGCGCCAACCTCCTGTTCGCACTACTGGCCACAGTAGGCCCAAACACCAACCTGCTAATGCTCGCCCTCGTAGTGGACAACTTCTTCCAGGCATTCGCCACCGTAGCCATCGTATCATTCATCTCCTATTTCACCAGCCGCACCTTCACCGGCACCCAATACGCCCTGATGGCATCCGTCTCAAACTTCGGCCGCACCACCCTGGCCTCCGGCAGCGGCGCAGTAATAGATTTCCTCAACGGCAACTGGGCACTATTCTTCGTCCTCACCACCCTAATGGTAATCCCCGGCCTCTGCCTGCTTCTATGGGTCGGCAAACTAATGAAGTCACACTCAACCGCCCACGAATCAACATAACAAGCCACCCGTTACACCTGCTGCCAACCATACCGCTTAAGCGAAAACCGCCCATTAACAAAAACAACCCCCTCAGCCTCAAGCCGAGATTTTTGTCGCTGATAAGATTTGCTATCGCGAGGAAACGACAGCCGCCCGCCAGAACTCACCACCCGATGCCACGGCAACTTGCTGCCAGCCGGCAAGTGCTTCATCACATACCCCACATAACGCGCATAACCAGGCAACCCGGCTAACTTCGCCACCTGCCCATAACTCGCCACCCGGCCTTTGGGTATGCTACTCACCACCTGCCAGATACGTTGTTTGTATTCGGTCTTTTCCACCGATGCAGAATACCACTGTCCCGCACATAGTAGCGGGGTGATTTAACCAGCCGCTTGCCCACATTGACATGCCACGGCTACAGGCGCTTCTGAACTGGCCTAAAAATTCTCCAAAAAAACCAAGCAAATTCTAAAATTTCACCTATAACTCTTGGTAGATAGGGTACACATTTCGTGCGCCCAGAGTACAGGAGTGTCCTACTATGGTGGAAGCCAAAAAGTTAGATAAACCGCATGATTCATTGTGTAACGAACTGTTTTCAAACCGGAAACTTGCCGATGCGTTCCTGCGTGAGCACCTGCCACGCAAGATTACTGCCCTGCTCAAGAAGGGCGCCCTGCCAGAGTTGGTGGGTGGCAATTTTGTTGAGCCCGGCGCACGGCGACTCCAGGCCGATGTGCTTTGCAGGGTGCCGCTTAAATCGGGTGCTGCGGACTATCACTATTTCCTGATAGAGCATAAATCCTGGCCTGATCAGGATGTTCTGGTGCAACTGAGCCGCTATCAACTGGGCATCTGGAGGCGCTACGCTGAAGAGGATGAGAGCGGGAAGCAGGTGCTACCGCCCATCACCCCGCTGGTGGTTTACCACGGCGAGCAGCCGTGGAATGTGCCCCGGAGTTTCAGGGAAACGGTGAAGAACGGGGATAAAATCCCGTATTCTGGCCTGGATTTTAGCTACCAGTTGGTGGACCTCACCAGCATCCCCCACGAGGATCTTTCCGGCAACAGGGAACTCCAGGCTGTGCTGGGTGCCCTGCGGGGTTTTGGCCGACAGGAGGAGGGCAAGGCGAAGATGGTGGATATCATAAAAGCGCTGTCGGCCAATAGGGGGTTGGAAGAATTCGTTTTTCATTATATAGTAGGCACATGGAAACTTGATCATGTGGAAATAAACCAACTGATTAACGCAACAAAGAGAGGAGGAGAAATCATGAATTCATTTGTAGCAACATTGGCGAAAAAATACTTGGCCGAGGGTAGAGCCGAGGGCGAAGCCAAAGGCGAAATCAAAACACTCAAACATCAGGTGCAGGTGCGATTTGGGTCTGTGCCGCAGGATGTTGATGTGCGGATTGATCAGGCATCCCCCGAAGAGATTAGGGGGTGGGCTGAGCGAATCCTCACCGCGGCATCGCTTGAGGAGATGTTCGCCAGTCCGTCCAATCGTTAGCGGGCATCTCTAATCACCGTGTTCCCTGCCTCCCGGCCAGCACAGTATTTTCCAATCCCCGAATGAGCCTGAACGAGGGCTCATTTCATATTGGAAAAGGCCGGTAGCGCAGCGGCGCTGATTTCTGTTATACTCTTGAACTTTTGACAGGCGCCCCCATAAAGCAGTCGGGCAGGGCGGGAACATAGTGTTAATTTTGAGATTGATTTGGAGCAATAAGCAATGAATATCCGACCTTTGCAGGATCGCGTTGTAGTACGCCGTACGGAAGAGGAAACCACCACATCAGGAGGCATCGTGTTGCCCGGCTCGGCTGCCGAGAAGCCAGCTCAGGGTGAGGTTGTTGCCGTTGGGCCGGGCAGGCGTCTGGATGATGGCAAAACCCAGCCGGTGGATGTGAAGGTGGGGGACACTGTTGTGTTTGGTAAGTATTCCAGCAACACGGTGAAGATTGGTGATGAAGAGTTGCTCATTTTGAGTGAAAGTGAAATTTATGGGGTGATTGAGTCTTAACTCTTTCTCGCTTCAGCCAATGCCTATTTGATTCGACCCGAACACACGAATATCTATCATACGAACATCCAAAAACTCTTACGCACAAACGAACGAACTCGCGAACGAACGAACACACACGAACATCTCACCAGCATAAACAGGAAACGATATCATGGCTAAAGACATACAATTCGGTAACGCAGCACGCCACAAACTGTTATCCGGGGTGAACCGGCTTGCCGACGCAGTTAAGGTAACCCTGGGGCCAAAAGGCCGCAATGTCATCCTTGATAAGTCATTCGGCGCACCAACCGTCACCAAAGACGGCGTGTCGGTAGCAAAGGAAATTGAACTGGAGGACAAGTTTGAAAACATGGGCGCCCAGATGGTCAAGGAAGTCGCCTCACAAACTTCAGACATCGCCGGCGATGGCACTACCACTGCCACAGTGCTGGCTCAATCCATACTGAACGAAGGTTTGAAAGCCGTGGCGGCTGGCATGAACCCCATGGACCTGAAACGCGGCATTGATAAAGCAGTCATCGCACTGGTTGATGAAATCGGCAAGATTTCCACCCCCTGCAAAGACTCCAAGTCCATCGCCCAGGTGGGCACCATCTCCGCCAACTCCGATAGCGAAGTCGGCCAAATCATCGCCGATGCCATGGACAAGGTAGGCAAGGAAGGCGTAATCACCGTGGAAGATGGTTCCGGCTTGGCCAACGAACTGGATGTGGTAGAAGGCATGCAGTTTGACCGCGGCTACCTCTCCGCTTACTTCATCAACAATCAAGACACCATGATAGCCGAGCTGGAAAACCCCTACATCCTGCTGGTGGACAAAAAGGTCTCCAACATCCGCGACATGTTGCCCCTGCTGGAAGGCGTAGCCAAATCTGGGCGCCCGCTACTCGTAATAGCGGAAGATGTGGAAGGGGAGGCGTTGGCAACACTGGTGGTGAACAACATGAGAGGCATCGTTAAAGTGGCGGCCGTAAAAGCCCCCGGCTTTGGTGACCGCCGCAAGGCCATGCTTGAAGACATCGCCATTCTCACCGGCGGCACCGTAATTTCCGAGGAAGTTGGCCTGAGCCTTGAAGGCACCACCGTTGAAAACCTGGGCAGCGCCAAGCGCGTGCAGGTGGACAAGGAGAACACCACAATCATAGGCGGCGCCAACGACACCAAAGCCATTGAGGCCCGCGTAAACCAGATTCGTGCCCAGATTGAAGACACCTCATCCGACTACGACCGCGAGAAGCTGCAAGAACGCGTGGCCAAACTGGCCGGCGGCGTTGCAGTAATCAAGGTAGGCGCCGGCACCGAAATTGAAATGAAAGAAAAGAAAGCCCGCGTTGAAGACGCACTACACTCCACCCGCGCCGCCAACGAAGAAGGCGTAGTGCCGGGCGGCGGCGTCGCTCTGGTGCGTGCCCTGCAAAAAGTAAAAGGCCTGCAAGGCGATAATGAAGACCAGAATGTAGGCATCAATCTGTTACTGAAAGCCGCTTCCGTGCCCCTGCGTCAAATCGCAGAAAACGCCGGCGAAGAAGGCTCCGTAGTGCTGGACAAGGTTGCCGAAGATGGCAAAGGCAACTTCGGCTTCAACGCAGCAACCGGAGAATACGAAGACATGGTAAAAATGGGCATCATTGACCCGGCCAAAGTAACCCGCACCGCCCTGCAAGCCGCCGGTTCAGTCGCCGGCCTGATGGTAACCACCGAAGCCATGGTGTCCGAAATCCCGGAAGAGAAGCCAGCCATGCCCGACATGGGTGGCGGCGGCATGGGCGGCATGCCTGGGATGATGTAGTTACTACAGATACTGTATAACAAGCACCAACGCCACAGTCAGCCAAACACCCCAGTGAATCACACCTGACACGCTAGCCATCGGCCCCGTCTTCCCCATAATCGCATTCCCTTCCAAAGCAAGAATAATCAGCGCACACAACCCCATCGCCAACTCACTAACCCCACCCTGGCTCATCAAAGGCACACGCCCAACGCCACCAAGGTGAGCCGAAGCCCCCATAAAAAACAACATAGGCAACGAGAACAAAGTATTAGTGCGCGATGCCAAACCCGCCTTGGCCAACGCACCCGCCGCCGCCGGCAACGCCTCCCCACCCACCAGCACCTGCTCATTGGAAGCCATAACAATCTTCTGATTCGGCCAGATAATCAACCACACATTCAAAAACATCAACGTGCCCAACACCAGCCCCACAGTAATATAAAAGTTAGTAGCAGTACCTATAAAATACAGCAACACCAACCCGGAAAGAAAAGTAAACAGCGCACCATAGCGGAACCACCACAACGCACGCGGCACCAACTTGGAAATAGCCGAAGCCTTGGCCGCAGCATCCGCTTCCTTAAAATACTCAGTCTGCACAAAATTAAAATAATACAGCAAACCAATCCACACCACGCCAGCAAAAAAGTGAATCCAGCGAGATAGATAAAAACTGAGATCATAAAGTTCCATAACAAAGCCCTCACAATTGATGATTGATACCAAGCACACCGACACCACGCCAGCACTACAGCCAACACCATGCCGTCCTCATAACCTAATATCGGCAGAAATCCCCCCAAGTTTGCCCTGCTTTAGTGCCTGGAGTGGCCGGGAAACATATCTTCAAGCGATTGGGCAGTGAGAATCTTGTCAGCCCACTGACCAATCTCCTCCGGCGAGGCTTGGTCAATCTGCCTCTCAACATCCTGCGACAAGGAACCAAATTTCTGATTCATCTGCCGCCTGATTAGTTCGATTTTGCCTTCGTCTATCAGATCATCTACAAACGTTCTCATGATTTTTTCTCCTATATCATCGGGTTTGGTTTCTATAACTACGGCATTTATGCGCGCTTGGCTGACACACCACACCTTGCCCAGATAGCGCAGGGCCGAATTCGTTAACTCCTCATTATTATGCGGCAGTGCCGCCACAATGTCTATCAGATTTCCCATGCCTTCCGCCCGCCGCCCATGGCCGCGCAAGATGCCCAGCATGGCCTGGAGTTCCCGGTTTTTGGAAAGTTTGCGGTGCGGGATGCTTGTGAGGTTCACCAGACGGTAACGGAAGTTCAGGCCATAGTTTTTATCCACTATTTCATTGGCACTGAGTATCTCCGCATAAGACTCCGGCACATTCCACGACTGTTCGCCGTGATATACCACCAGCGAGATAACGGTTGGCAATAGCTGCTTCCCATCCGCATCCGTTTCAGCATATCGCTTCCAGATGCCTTGCTGATAGCGTAGCAGTTGCCCCAAAGTTTTCCCATCAGGCTGAGACTTATGCTCTATCAAAACATAAATGCAACGCCCCGATTCAAGCCACACCCGATAAAGCATATCCCCCCGGGATTGCCGCCCGTCCGCGCTAACAAAATTGCTATCTATCAATTCAGGCAAAACATCTCTCTTAAAACGACGAGTAATCCTGCGCGGCAGCCGCTCACGCAAGAACGTAGCAGCATATTCAAGAATCGCAAACGACTCTTTGAAAAATGCATCGTGCTGGTTATGTAACTTAGCGGCATCGGTATTGTCAGTATTACCACTATCAGCATTATCGCTAATATTCGCAACATCGGCCATGAGAATCCTCCACATTAATAGTTCCCGTGCCCTTCGTGCCTTGCGATGGCACGGGCGCAGGCGGGAGGCGCGGAATTGCACGTCTCCTACTATTAAGGTAGTAAAAAATTCCCGGCTTGCAAGTTTTGCCCGAAAATAACGAAGCCCCCAAGTGCCGTTCCCCAATTTTCCAAATTCTTGCCCATACTGACATTGACACGAAGCCCCAATCTGGTAAATTATGCCCCTGACGGGCAAACATCCATGCGGGTTTCGTGCGTTAATCAAACCCCATACAAGGAAACAACATCGGAGGCAATCCTGATTGTGAACACTCACGCCCCATCAAAAGAAGATTTCAGGCAGGAAGCGCAAGCCTTCAGGCAGGAAATACAAGTTTTCAGGCAGGAAATGCAAGCCTTCAGGCAGGAATTGAAGCAGGAAATAAGGCGGGGCATAGCAATAATTGCAGTGGTTATCGTGATAGCGGAAGCCCTGGGCGTGGCATACCGCATATCAGCATCCGCAGCCCAGGTTTCCGGCTCGGTTCAGGCCCCGGTTCAAGCCCCGGTTCAATCGCAACCCGCAGCACCTCAAACCCCCGAACCCTAACCCCCTCATCGGCCACACCTTGCGCCGCCCGCCGCCCACAATTTTGGTGCTGATTTCCATTTGACACCCCACGCACCAAGGGTTATATTATTCACCGTAGTGTCGCCGAATATGCTGGGTAATCGCCGTATCCTAGTGAGAAGTTTGCCAGTCATAGATAGTCTGTGGTTGTAGCCAACACGTCGAACGAGGGTGGCGTCTCGTTTCGGCGGCACTACCTTTTCATTCCCCCCTTAATAACAACATACTCTTTGCGCTGTAAATTTACAGCCGGAATATACCCCGCCGTAACCACTGAATTTGCCGTAGTTCTCTTTCTAGGTTGGCCATCAAGCCTTACATCCGAAGTATAGTTCACCCGCACAATAAGCTTTCCTTTCCGTTGGTTTTCGGGGTTGGTTGGCGAAAACACATATACGAGTTGCCCTTTATGATAAAGCACCGCTTCAGGGTTAGCTAATATATCAGGGAACCGTTTAATATCTTCGTCGGTGAGCTTTTGCCTGTCGGGTTTGGTTTCTCTGATGGCGTGTAAAATCTGTCTGCGAATGACTATGGTTGCGGTGGTTATCAAGCCAACCTTTTGGTGTTCCTGTAGCCAATTCTGAATATCATTATCAATAACCCCTACAAACACAGCATCAGCCAGATGATGATGAGGTTTGTCAAACGATAGAAACTTCTGCAAATTAGCCTTGAGTTCTGCTACGTTTTGAGGCTTGTGAAATGTGTCATGCGGGTTATGTAACTTTGTTGTGTCAGCCATGAGAACTCTCCACATTAGTAGTCCCCGCGCCTTTCGCGCCCTGCGGGGGCAGGGGCACGGGTGGGGCGCGGGCGGGATGCGTGGAATTGCACGTCTCCTACTATTAAGGTAGTAAAAAATTCCCGGCTTGCAAGTTTTGCCCGAAAATAACGAAGCCTCCAAAAAACCAATTCGTGGCTGGAAACAAAAATTCTTTCCTCCATTCCCCCAATTTTGCAAATCCTTACCTATACTGGTATTGACACAAAACCCCAATCTGGTAGATTATGCCCCTGATGGGCAAGCGTCTATGCGGGTTTTGTGCGTTAATCAAACCCAGTACAAGGAAACAACATCGGAGGTGTAACAATGCAAACTCATGAAAGTAAAGAAACCAGGCACAACAGAGGATTTGAGGCCGCCCGTAATCTGGAATCGGTAGGAATGTCAAGAGACCAGGCGGAGGCCATTGTCAAAACAGTTACGAGCGAGGCAATCCTGATTGTGAACACTCACGCCCTATCAAAAGAAGATTTCAGGCAGGAACTGAGGCAGGAACTGCAAGTCCTGAGGCGGGAACTGGATGTCAGGTTCGCCGAGGTGGATGCCAGATTCACCAAGATGGATGCCAAAATGGAGCGGAGAATAACGAAAGCAGGCAGGCAGGGCATAGCGATAATGACAGCGATCATGCTGATAGTGCAAACTCTGGGCGTGGTGGCATATAGCATATCAGCATCCGCAGCCCAGGTTCAGACTTCGGTTCAAGCCCCGGTTCAAGCTCCGGTTGAAGCCCCGCTTGAAGCCCCGGCCCAATCGCAACCCGTAACACCTTAATTCCCGAACCCTAATCCCTCACCGGCCACACGGGGTGGGGGTTTGAGGGGGTTCGGGGGGTGGGGGGTTGTTGTTGATTGGCTTGCGGGGGCTGTGCTACTATCATCGCCTGTTGGATTATGGGATGCCCCCACGCCGTTCGGTGCAGTGGTGGAGGGGCTTGCATTTGCTATGATACGCATCGTGATGAGGAGTTAACGATGTTGCCATACCAGAACCGCACCCACCGCATCTCGCACTTTTTGAACATTACTTCGCCAACCCACCAAGGGACACCAGCCATGAAGAGACTGACAAGTTTCACCAAAGCACTCACAACACTAACACTCACCGTGCCGCTACTGCTCGCACTCACTCTCGCATCACCCCAAGCCCAGGCGCAGTTCTCGCCAGTGCCTGAGCTTGATTTGCTGAGGAGTTCCGATACCGGCAACCCAACCGATAACAACACCAGCATCGGCACGCCGGTCTTTAGCGTCGGTAATCTTGTAGGTGGTGGCACTGTCACTGTTACCGCCACTTGGAATGACGCTCCGGGCGGCTCTGCTTATGACAATATCAGTAAAAGCTTTGTCG
>JBPCXV010000109.1:0-2967 GCA_051008235.1 Pseudohongiellaceae bacterium
GACAGCATCGGCTACGCCAACGTTAACAGCGGCGATGAGCCGCACTATATGACCATCATTTCCAGCGTCATCAACGATGGCGATCTGGATATTAAAAACAACTATGCATCAACCCATAGCGGCGGCCTTGATTCCGGTGTCCGCGCCCAAAGAACCCATCTGGATCATCACACCTACTTCCGCCTGTCAGAAGAAGGTTATACCGTCTGGCCAAGTGTGATTGAAACGAATGAACAAGGAAGGATGTTGTGGTGGCAAAATAGCGATGGTTATTTTTTTAACTACAAACCCGGCTATGAACACATTGCCGACCTGCCCGAATACAGTTGGCATCCACCCTTCGTTGCAGTGATTGGCTATCCACTCTTGTGGTGGTTCAAGAATAGTCCGCTGCTTGAACCGGCGGCATTGTTTTTAAGTTATCTGGTAACTTTGCTGGCGGCGGTATTTGCTTATTGGGTGTTAGGTAGCATCACACAATCTGTAACAGTGCGCTTCACAGCCCTTGTGATAATTTTTCTGGCAACGCCGGTTTGGCATTACAGCAGAACACTGTTCACCGAGCCGTTTATCGCCGCATTCTTTATCTGTGCCTATGCGTGTTTTTGCCGCGGCACGTCTATCGGCAGCAAACATCTGGCTGCATCACTCTTTATCGGCCTTGCTATGTTGATGAAGCCGTTTGCATTCATTGTTATGCTGCCTATGTTTTATTCGGTGTTGCGTAACATGGATTGGCGCGGGTTTATGGCCTTGTGCGTTGGCCCCGCACTGGGCGGGTGTGTGGTGCTCTACTGGTATTACCTGCAATCGGGTAGCCCGTTCATTTCACCGGGGGCGGGTCATATAGCCTTGCAGGCGGATGCGCTCTTCACCTTGTCGGCGGTGCTACCCACTATTTACGGCATGCTGTTCTCAATGCAATATGGTTTGTTGCCCTATTGTCCGGCGCTTATCCCGGCGGCTTATGGTTGGTGGCGGTTGCTGCAGGAACATGGGCGGCAAGCCGGCGTTGCGTTGCTTATGGCGCTGCCTTACTTCGCACTATTCACCGCGTACATCGGTACGCTCGGCGGTGCCAACTATGGCCCGCGCTACATGATGGTGCTTCTGCCGCTGTTGATGGTGGGCATTGTCGGCTTTCTTGTTTATGCCCGACTGCCGCGCATCCTTCATCTGGGTATGTGGGTGTTGTTGGTTGCGTCCTTCCTCATCAATGCGAGTGCGGCGGTTGCCAGTTGGAAGTTCTGGTATGTTCATCCCGTGCAAGTGCTGTTGCTATAACTCCCCGTTTTTGTTTGATAGGGTGGTAGTATTGCAATCCATGAGCAGGAAAAAGAACAGACGACAGAGGCAAGCGCCATCGAAAGTTGCAGCCACTCCTGATCGTGAGGCTGCGGTGTTGAGCGGCATGCCTCGCTGGTTGCCGGAGGCTGGGCTACTGGCCGTGGTGGTTGGGCTTACGTTACTTGCGGCCTATCCCTTGATGACCGGCCAGCTTATCGTAACCCATGAGTTGGTTTCGCCGCTGGTTAGGATGGATGGAATTATTAAATACATAGGCGATGGGCAGCTATTTGTCAGATGGATACCTGACATGAGCCGGGGCTATGGCTACCCTGAGTTCAATTTTTATTCCCCCCTGTTCTACTACACGGCCGCACTGCTGTCTGTCTTTGGCTTCGGTATTATCTCCCTGTTCAATTTAAGCAATATCTTGTATTGGGTATTGTCTGGAATCGGGATGTATCTGTTCAGCAGGAAGTATTTCGGCAAGTATGGCGCGCTGGTCAGTGCGGTTGCTTATGTGTATGCGCCATATCATATATTGGATATCTATGTGCGGGGTGCGGCGGCTGAGTTCATCGCATTTGCTGTTCTGCCTTATGTGTTGTGGTCTTTTAACAAGGTTGTTGAAACAGCAGAATTGAGGTTTGTTGCAATTGCATCACTTTCCATAGCCGCGCTCAACTTCTCGCACAATATCACTATGATGTTGTTTATTCCACTCACGCTGGTTTATATCTTGTTCGTGTATTACACATCTAACACTCGCAACAAGAATATCTTGCTGATGATTGTAGGCAGTTTTGCGCTTGGCATGGCTTTAACCGCATTTTTCTGGATGCCTGCACTGCTTGAAAAAGACTTCTCAAGCACGGCCGCTTATATCACTGGCTACTATCATTACTCCAATCATTTTGTGCATTTTGCCCAGTTCTTTGACCCGGGCTGGAGTTTTGCCGGGTCATTGCCGGGCCGGGCAAGCGATGGTCAGGAAATGTCCTACCAGATAGGGTTGGTGCACATAGCCTTGTTCCTCGCCGCTATGGCGGTAATTCCGAGAATATACAGAAAAGCCAGAAACACGGGTTTGGTCATGGCGTTCTTTGTGTTTACAACGCTTGCAGCTATGTTTTTCAGCACAGGGGCATCAGAGCCTTTCTGGAACAACCTGCCCCTGCTGCAATTCGCACAATTCCCGTGGCGCTTTCTGATTATAGTGGTTCTGTCGGTTTCGTTTCTGGCGGGTGCTATATCCCTTGTGCTTAAAAGCGAGACTCAAAAAATTATCTTTGCGGTTGTTGCAATTATTGCGCTATTGGTCTTCAGCCTGCCATTGAGCAAACCGCGAGGCTACTTCGCAAACATACCTGATACCCCTCTCGTTGCGCCGGAAATAAGCAGGGATTTGTCTGTAAGCCAATTCCACGGCAGGTATCGCCACATGTGGACGCCTATGTGGGCAAGGACGAATCCTGAATCTGATCCGGTAGCCAGATTATCCGTGTTGCAAGGGCAGGTGGAGGCAACCGAAAACAGGATTAACTCCATTACTTATGAATATGTCCTGCAAGTGGATGAAGAAGCGCAATTCAAATTCAACCAGTATTACTTCCCCGGCTGGAAGCTCTTTATCAATGGCGAGGAAGTGCAGATACAAGTCGGTGAAGATGGTTTGCCGGT
>JBPCXV010000110.1:0-5475 GCA_051008235.1 Pseudohongiellaceae bacterium
GGAGTATTCGGGTGGCAGACTCAGCATAGTTGACCGTGCCTACCACTTCACGGACACAGCCGACACAGACGGCGGCCCGGACGCCAATGACGACAGCGAAGCCTTCGCCAATGTGCGCTCGGTTGCCACGCCGGCGCTGTCCGCTACCGTCGACAGCAGCACGGCAGTGCAGGGCAGCACGGCGACCTTCACCATCACCGGCAGCGCCATGGCCAACTTCTATGGCGCCGACGGCACCCTCGCCGGGCTGCCGGTTACGATTGATGTCACTCAGTCAGGCGATTCCCTGGCCGGCACCGCGCCGACCACGGCGACTATAGATGTGGGCGAGACCTCGGTGGATGTCCCCATTCTCACCCAGTCGGGCAACGCCGGCGTCGGCAGCATTACCTTGACGCTTGGCGCCGACCCTGGCGCCGATGCCGATACCACCACCACTACCGACGCTCGCTACTCGGTCGGCGCGGCCAGCGCCGTTACCGTGTCGGTGACCGAACCGGCGGCGAATGTTTCGGGCGTGCCGAGCTTGATGCTGGCCACCGGCTCTGACAGCAACGACCCCAACGACCGCATCACCAGTGACGACACGCCGACATTCAACCTCGGCGCTCTGGTGAATGAGGCGACGGTCACTGTGCTGGCCGTTTCTCCCGATAGCACTTATCACATTAGGCAAGAGGTGATATCAGCGGGCACCAGCGCGGATACGACTTTTGCAGCAAGTGCTGGCACATGTATGACCAGTTCTGACAGCGGTGCCACTTTTGCTGCGGCTACCGACTGTTCGTTTGGCACCACAACAAGAGACGGCGACTGGACGATAACCGCCACCCAGCATGAGCCTGCCAAGAGTGTTTCCGCAGCCGCCACACTGATGCTGACCCTTGACACGGTGGCGCCCACCGTCACCCTGTCCTCCGGCGTCACCTCGGTGGCTGCCGGTTCCCTGACCACCATCACCCTGACCATCAGCGAAGTTATCCCCGGGCTGGGCACAGGTGCATTCCTGTTCAGTGTCTCCGGCACCTTCCCGGATCTTGATGGCGGCTTCGCCAGGCCAGTGCAAGTGTCCGATACGGTCTTCACCGCCACCTTCACCGCCGTCAGCAGGGCCACTGCCGTCACCGCCACTCTCGGCCATGGTGTGGGCGAGTTCATGGACACGGCAGGCAACCTCAATGTGGCAGGCAACGAGATACAAATCGCGATTGAAGCGGCCGTCATGGTCTCATCAACCCCCGCCGTGGCTTTGGCGACGGCCTCCGACAGCAGCAGCACCTCCGCCGTTTATGGCACCCTGGGCACCGACAGCGACGGCATCACCAATGTCAACGAGCCGACCATCACGGTGACCAATGTCGCGAGTGAGGGCACGGTGGTGGTGACGGCAAGCCACGCCACTGCCGCGACTGTCACCGCTATGGGCAGTGTCGGCACAGGTGAGGACGACATAGACATCACGCTGGGCACGCTGGCCGATGGCGACTGGACCATCGTCGCCACCCATACCGATGGCAGCAGCAACCCGGCCACCACCGCCGACGCCAATAGCCTGAGTATCACCATTGACACCACCGCGCCGACGGTCTCCATCACCACCGTGCCGAACACCGCCCCGGCCATGTCAAAGACCTTCGTCGCCGAGGACGGTGACGCCGGCACCACCGTGATGAAGTCGCACCTCAGCGCCGATGGCATGTGCCCGCTTACCCTGACCACCGGCACAGCCGACTACACCGAAGGGGCCGACTACACCCTCAGCGATGAAGCCAACAACGGCCAATACGCCTGCTTCTTCGCCACCGATGCCGCCGGCAATATCGGCGCCAGAGCGAGCGCCGCCGCGATTGCCGGCATTGACACCACCGCGCCGACCATCACCCTGACCACAGGCGACACCAACCTGGCCGCCAGTGGCGCCACTGCCACCATCACCGCCACTGTCAGCGAGGCCAGCGATCTGGCTATGGATGACTTCAGCGTTAGCGGCGGCGGCACCCTGTCCGGCTTCGCGGCGGTGGGCGGCGTGGATAACACCTACACCATCACCTTCACCTCCGGCAACACCACCACCAGCGAGGTAACCGCCACCATCTCTGTCGCGGCGGATGCCTACGCAGACACGGCGGGCAACAACGATGGCACCGGCGCCTCGGTGGACATCACTGTGGAAGCGGGTGCCGCCCCGGCTCCCAGCGCCACCATCACCACCGGCGACTTGTCCATTGACGAAGGCGACACTGCCAATGTCAATGCCGAGTTCACGGTAACGCTGGATATGGCACCCGGCACGGACATCACGGCGACGGTGGATTACGCCACTGCTGATGACACGGCGGTATCGGGGGACGACTACCAGTCTGCGAGCGGCACCCTGACCTTTGCCAATACGGAAATCGCGAAGACGATTACCGTGGTTGTCAACCCCGATGGCCTCTATGAAGCAGACGAGCAACTTACATTGAGCCTCAGCAACCCGACTGGCATCAGCCTCGGCGCTGGAACGACGGCGACCCTGACCATCGCCGACATAGATGCGCTAAGCGTCAGCATACATGTCTCCAGCGTCGGCGGGGAGGCGGTGCCAAGCCTGGCGCTGGAGTTCACCGTAACGGCCACCGGCGCTACCCTGGCCGTGCCGCTGACCCTGAACTACGACACAGGCGGCAGCGCCACGCCGGGTGCCGACTTCATGGTTCTGCCCGGTAACATCACCATCGCCGCCGCCCAGAGCACCGCCACCATCTCGGTGCTGGTCATAGACGACTTGGTGTATGAAGAACCCGACGAAAACATTGTGCTGACTCTCACCGGTGCCTCGCCTATGGAGCGGGTGACGCTTGCCGCCGGTATGACCAGTGCCACCGTTGATATCTTTGACAATGAAGAGGACCCTGCAACCAACTCGGCGCAACCGACTCTGATGCTGGCCGCGGCGGCGGATACCGGTGTCAGCGACAGCGACAGGGTTACCAATGAAGTCTTCCCGGTGTTCAACCTGGGCAATCTGGTGGCCGAAGCGACTGTTGTTGTGCTGGCCAGGCATCCAGACGCCGGTGTGGTAATAATCAGAAAGACGCTGGTGGTAGCAGCGGGCGCAACTACTGCAACGGTGACTTATGACAACGGCATGACTACCAACTGCGACCAACTGCTTGCAGACATGAGCATCCATAAGGCAGATACTGATGAATGTTATTTCAGTGACGGGGCTTCCGAGGAAGATGATGGTGTCTGGCGCATCACCGCCATCCAGATGGAGGCCGGCAAGTCGTCCGCCACTTCCGATGTGCTGGAGGTAACGCTTGACACGATAGCGCCGACAGTCACCATTGACGCACCTGCCACGCTTGCCGTCGGTGCTGCTACTACTATTACTGTTACTGTTACTGCCAACGAGATGGTTAGCGGTTTCGCGGCGGCAGACATCACGATCACCCCGGCCGGCGGCGGCACCCTGTCCGGCTTCGCGCAGGTAGGGGTTAGCAATGACTACACAGTAACCTTCACCGCCGGTAGCTCTATCAGCGCGGTCAGCATCACCATCCCCGCAGGCGACAGCAGCAACGGCTTCACCGACACGGCGGGCAACTACAACGCCGCCACCGAGGCCGTGATAATGCTGGAAGAAGCACCGCCGCCCACCGGTCCGGCCTCGCAACAACCGACCATAGCACTGAGCACGGACACAGGCATCAACAGCAGCGACCGGATTACCAAAGAAGAGTTCCCGGTATTCAGCTTGGGCAACCTGCTGGTCAATGCAACCGTTACCGTTCAGGCCGCGCACCCTGACGGACTGTCAATAACCAGAAAGACGCTGGTCGCATCGAGCGGTAGCGCAACAGTGACCTTCGCCAATCCGGGCGATGACGACAGCGGTATGCCGGCCAGTTGCGACATACTTGCCGCGGACCGCACAGTGGCCGAGCGCAATAGCGATGAGTGCTACTTCAACGATGGTTCTTCCGAGGGCGATGATGGCATCTGGCTCATCACCGCCACCCAGACCAACCCGGGCAACGCCAACTCGCCCACCGATTCCGATGTGCTGATGGTAACCCTTGATACCATAGAGCCGACCATCACCCTGGCAACAAGAGGCGTCACCGCCACCTCTGCAAACGTAATCGCCGCCACGCTTGCCGGTGGTACCACCACCGCCATCACCCTCACCACCAGCGAGGAAGTGGATGGCTTCACACAGGATGATGTCAGCGCCTTCGGCGGCACCCTGTCCGGCTTCGCGCAGGTAGGGGTTAATGACTACACAATAACCTTCACCGCCGACTTCAGCAGCACCGCCATTGCCGCCAGAGTCTATGTTGCGCCGGGCAGCAGCGGTGTGGTTATCGTCACCGACACAGCAGGCAACCACAATGAGTCAAGCGAATCGCTGCACATCACCGTTGAGCCGACGCCAATCCTGACCATCGCCGCCGCTGCCAGCAGTGTTACCGAGGGCGACCCAGCCACCTTCATCATCACCGCCAACCCGGCGCCGAGCGGCAGCGACCTGACAGTGAGCGTGAATGCGGATGACGGTGCGGGCGACTTCATCACCGGCACCGCGCCGAACACAGTGACTATTACTAACGGCGCAAGCACCGCCACCCTGTCCGTTGCCACCACCGATGACAATACCTTTGAAAGCGATGGCGCCATCACCGCCACAGTGCTGCAAGTCGGCATCAATTACGGGCTGGGCGCAAAGACCAGTGCCACTGTTGTAGTGAATAACAATGATGGCAATGATGCCAATCCGGTGGTCAGCTTTGCCAGCGGTAACACGACAGTAACCGAAGGCGATGCAGTTACGCTGACCATCACCGCATCACCCACACCGGCTGGCAGCAATAGTGTTGAGGTATCGCTATCCGAGACGCCGCGCCCGTTCATCAATCGTGCCGACCTTAACCAGAGCCGCCTGATTTTTAACCTGACATCCGGCAATGCCGATGCAAGCAAAACACTAATCCTGCTTGACGACATGGTGATTGACGGCGGCGGCACCATCGTGCTGACCATCGCGCCCGACGCAACCCGCACCGGCGGCACCTATATTGTCGGCTCACCGAGCAGCATCACCCTCACTGTTGATGATGCCGGCCTTCCCCCCAGCGCAACGCCGGGCATAGCGCTGGCCGATGCCACCAATGGCGGTAGCAACGACGACACCATCACCAATGTGGGCGCGGCAACATTCAACCTCACCGGCCTTGTGAATGGTGCGACTGTTGTTGTTGATGCGCTCAACCCCGATATCCCTACCGACGCAAGGATTAGAAAAACATTCACTGCAACGGGCACAACCGGAAGCGTGACCTTTGGTCACAACGACGGCAATCCCTGCGATATTTATACCAGAGACGGAAACACGGAGCTTGTTGCCGGTGAAATGGGTTGTTCTTTCACCTCCGGTGTTTCTACGGGCGCCAATGACGGCGACTGGGAAATCATCGCCACCCAGCAGGC
>JBPCXV010000111.1:0-3013 GCA_051008235.1 Pseudohongiellaceae bacterium
GCGGCGCAATCTGTTTTGTTGAGCGGTGAAACCCGCGCACAAATACGGGGCAGCACTTTTAACTTGAATGATACCGCGGTGGCCGGGCGTGCCGCAGTGCATGCTACCGTTGGCGATCCTACCGCAGCGGCTACCACGTTTGGTTCACTGATCGTTGAAGATTGCACATTTGATCGAATGGGCCGCGCTGCCGATCCTGCTATATACCTTGAAGCGGGATTTGGCATGACAGTATCCAAAAACCGATTCTTCAACACGCTTGCAGCCGCAGTGGGTTGGCGTGGGGATGCTCGCCGGGTGGATGTATCCGAGAACCTAATTGATACCATCACCAGCGGCTTGGCTGCCATCTATGTGCGGGCCGGGTTGAATACTCAAATTGGCACCGCTTGGAATATCCGCCGCAACACGATCTTAGATGTGGCCGTTGGCGATGGCATTCTGATTGAGGGTGCGAACAGTTCAGCGGCCGAGTTTGCCCGCAATATTCGAATAGCTGACAACCTAATCAACACGGTGGCCAGTGAATATATAAACGTACACCAAGTGCAAGATGCATTGTTGCGGAACAATCAATGCGCAGATGGTGCCGTTGATGGCATTGTGTTGCGCAGTATCGCGGGGGTGATCACACTGGATGGCAACAGCGTGCAGAATCATACCGGCGAAGGAATCAGCGCCAATGAAGCCAGCTTGCAAACCGCGCTCTTGGTATTGAAATCCAACGTGGTGAATGGTGTAGCTTCCGCCGATGGCGTAACGGTGAACAATCTTTCATCACTGGTGATGGTCGATAACGATTTGGTGAATCTGGTGAACGGCTTAACCTTGGGCACCATAGGCACGCGGGCGAAAGTGCGCGGTAATAACTTCAACACCGTAACCACCCCGCTTGTTTTATCTGGCACGCAAACCGGGCTAGATTTTGGTGATAACGCGGTGGCCAACCTTGCAGCATTGCAGGCGCTCACCGTAGCAGCGGAAGCGGTTGATGTGTCCGGGCCATATCACACGATCACCGCAGGATCGGCAACGAATTTAACCGATATAGGCGGGGTGCATACACAAGGCAAAGTGCTGGTATTATTGTTGGCGACAGGTTCAAGCGATATCACTTTGATTGATGGCGCTGATTTGATTTTGAATGGTAATTTCTTAATGGATGATCCGGGCACAGATAATATATGGCTAGTTTCAGATGGTGCGGATTGGGTGGAACTGGATAGAAGGAGTACAGCCTAATGGCTAATGATGTGATCAACCCATGGCAAACCTTCCGCGATGATAAAGGCGTGCCGTTGGCGGCCGGTGGTATCCGCGTGCGCCAGAATCTAACCAGCACCTTGGGTACGGCTTTCAGCGATAGCGCGTTGAGCGTTCCGCAATCGGTGAACCCTTACCGACTCGATCTATTTGGCCGGGTGCAAGCTGATCTTAGGTGGTCAGGCAAACGCACCATTGATATATACAATGATCAAGATGAATTCATCCGGCGCATCAACAATGTAGTTACCGCGGTTGACACTTCAACTTTTGCGATCAACTTTGCAAGCGTGGCAGCGATGGCCGCGGATACCACATTGGTGGCCGGGGATATTGCAGAAACGCAAAGCTACAACGCCGGGCAAGATCAAGGCGGGGCGCGTTACATCATCGAAGCCGATACAGCCACGGTGGACAATTACCGGGTGATCGACTTAAACCCCGCGGGATTACAAGCCAAGCTATTGGACCTTGAAGCGAACAATAGTCCGTTCAATGCCGGTGCCGTTGGCGATGGCGTGGCGGATGATTCAACGCCGGTTCAAGCATTGCTCACCATTGGTGGCGATATTGATTGCGATGGCACCTTTTTGGTGGATGCGCTAACCGCAGCAATTGCCTTCCGTATGTCAGGCGGCGGGACGTTGTTGCATGGCGCATTCACCACTACTGACATGCTCACCCTTTCGGGTAGCAATCTGGTGATGGCGTTCGATGGCATTACCATTGATGGCAACAGTTCTAACCAATCGGCAACCGCGGCCATTGCTTCGATCAATTCCACATTGGACGCAACCGCGGGCAATGTTTCGTTGGTTTCTTTCAGCGGTGTGACATTCCAAAACGGTGCCGAGCATAACGTGCGAGCGGATGCGACGGATGTTGCAAGCCAAATATTATTTGGATTCCATGAATGTGATTTCATCGGCGGCTTGGAAGCTACCGCGGCACCCTTCAACCCGGCTTGTATTGAATTATCAGATGGCATTAGCGGGCTGGTAGAAGATTGCTATTTCGACTTAAACACCACACCAGCGGTCATAGGCGGCCGCGCAGGGGTGAAAACGAGCGCAAGCGGCGCACTGACCAATCCGGGCTTCTTGTCCGTTGTGGGTTGCACGTTTAACCGCATGGGAGCCAACGCCGATTCCACCAACATATTTGGTGCGGTGCATGCTCAAGACGTAACGCAATTGGTTGTTGGCCAAAACCGATTCTTAAGCCCACAAAGCGCCGCGGTTATCTTCGGTGCTGAAGTGGATGTGGTTGAAGTTGTGGGCAACATGGCCGATGGCTTAACCGGCACAAACAAACGCGCAGCCATCACCGGGCTGGTAACTGCAAGAGCGGCACCCGGCAACCATTGGCGCATTGATGCCAACACGCTTGAAGATGTGGTTGGCGTAGGAATTAACATTGATGGTGCAAGCGCCGGGGTGGATGCATCCAACGTGACCATTGATGATAACGTGATTGATTCACCAACCGCGCAAGCCATTTTGGTTGAGAACATCACCGATCTTTCAGTGAGCGGCAACGATATCAACTTGGCCAACGCTACTGGCATTGATGCCATGGAAGTGGATGCCGATGGCCTAAGCGGTGTTGTGGATATCAAAGGAAATACGATCATCAACGTGGATGGCACCGCGATCCTTGCGGCCGTTTCTGCAAGTGGCGCGATCTACACCGTTGATGGCAACACCATTGAAAGCATAGATACCGCAATCGACGTGCAGCAAGGCACAAG
>JBPCXV010000112.1:0-43770 GCA_051008235.1 Pseudohongiellaceae bacterium
ACCAAAGAAAAATCATAAAGGACTCCGCCATTTTGATGAGGGCGGGGGTGAGGGCAGGCTGTGCAGCACCATGCTGTGGCAGGATAGCCACTGCTGAGCCTACAGGGATGTATTCATGCCTGTAGGCTCAGCAGTGGCTATCCTGCCACAGCATGGTGCTGCACAGCCTGCCCTCACCCCCGCCCTCATCAAAATGGCGGAGTCCTTTATGATTTTTCTTTGGTAAGACTGGATAGTAAGGGGGCTAGGTCTTGTTGTTGGGCTTTTACGGTTAGCCGTTGGGCATGGGCGGATGCCGGGTGTGCGCTTAGTCGGTGGGCTTGCACGATGGTTTGGATATCTTTTAGCGTGGCATCGAACTCATCATTCACTACTATGTAGTCCGCTTCGGTTGCATGGGAGATTTCGTTTGCGGCTTCTTGCATACGCTTTTCGATGGTTCTTTGGTCATCTTGGGCGCGCTTTTCTAAACGGGAGCGTAGGGTTTCTACTGTGGGGGGGAGGATGGAGATGTGGCAGGACTCTGGGTATAGGTGGCGTATTTGTTCTGCGCCTTGCCAGTCAAGTTCCAGAATTACGCCAATGCCAGCGGCAAGTTGTGTATCTACCCAGTGTTGGGAAGTGCCGTAGCGATGGCCGAAGACTTTGGCGCTTTCAAGGAACTCATCGCGTTGTATCATAGCGAGAAACTCTTTCTCGGAAACGAAGAAGTAATTTACACCGTCCTCTTCGCCGGTACGTTTTGCACGAGTGGTGTGTGAGATCGACACCGCCAGCGAGCTATCGCTATCAACCAGTGCTTTCACCAGGCTGGTTTTGCCGGCGCCGGAGGGGGCGGTGATGATGTAGAGTGTTCCTTTGTTCATCTTAGCTGTCTTTGGTTTTCAGGTCCGAGTTGTTTCTTTGGATGAATGCCAGGATGTCGTCTTTCTTTTCAAGTAGCCTTTGCCATTGTTCTTTGTAGAGGGTTACGGGGAAGCGGCCGAGGCCGTATACGGAGACGGCGCCTTTTTGGCTGACTTTGTAGTAGATGCTGCCGGGGGCTTTTTCGGTGGCTTTCAGGCGGGCGTTTTCGGCTTTGAGTTGCTCTATTTCGTGTTTGAGATTTTCGTCGTTCATGGTTCACCTCTGCTTTGTGATGTTTGCAACTTGGGGTAATCGGCTATATTATAGCCGCAAATTTATCTGTGGCAGAGATTATTAGTAGCCTATCGTGAGTGAGATTAGTAGCAGCCCCGCCGTTCGCGCTTCCTGGCGTGATTTTTATGAGATGTGTAAGCCCAGAGTTGTCATGTTGATGATTCTGACTTCGCTGGTGGGGATGTTGTTGGCGGTGCCGGGTGTGGTGGGTTGGGAGGGGGTGTTGGGTGTGTTGGTGGCGGGGAATGTTGGGATTGCGTTGGTGGCGGCTTCGGGGGCGGTGGTTAATCATCTTATTGACAGGCGTATTGATTTGGTGATGAAGCGTACGCGTAACAGGCCGTTGGCGCAGGGGAGGGTTGAGCCGTATCAGGCGGTTGCGTTTGCGGTGGTGTTGTGTGGGGTGGGGGTGGGGGTGTTGTTGTATTGGGTGAATCCGTTGTGTGCGTGGCTTACGCTGGGGTCGTTTGTGGGGTATGCGTTTGTTTATACCGGGTATTTGAAGCATGCTACGCCGCAGAATATTGTGATTGGGGGGTTGTCAGGGGCGATGCCGCCGTTGTTGGGGTGGTCGGCGGTGAGTGGGAGCATTGAGGCGGATGCGTTGATTTTGGTGTTGATTATTTTTGCCTGGACGCCGCCGCACTTTTGGGCGTTGGCTATTCATCGCAAGGATGAGTATGCGAAATCGGGGGTGCCGATGTTGCCGGTTACTCATGGGGAGTATGTTACCAAGGTGCATATTATGGTTTATACGGTGGCGTTGGTGGTGGCTAGTGTGTTGCCGTTTTTGTCGGGGCTTAGTGGGTGGTTGTATCTTGTTGTGGCGTTGGTGTTGGGGGTTGGGTTTTTGGGGTGGGCGTTGCGGTTGATGTTTTGGGCGGGGGCGACTACGGCTATGGATACTTTTCGTTATTCTATTGTTTATTTGGGGGTGTTGTTTTTGGGGTTGTTGTTGGATCATTATCTTGTTGTGTTATAGGCTTGCGCGGGCGGCGACGAAGGCTTTGACGCTTCTGCTCACATCATCGGCGGTGGTTGCCCAGGAGCAGACGCTGATGCGGATGACTGAATGGCCGCAAAAGGTCGCGCCGCCTACCCAGCATTCGCCGGAGGCTTCAATGTGTTCTATGATGTGGTTGCGGATGGTGATGTTTTCAAAGCCGACGAGTACCTGATTGAAGACTACATCGTTGACTATGGTGAAACCTTCCGCTTGAAGTTCATCGGCGAATTGCTTTGCCCGCAGGTGAAAATTGCTGACCAGTTCCACAATACCCGCACGGCCAAGAAATTTTAACGCCGCCCAAAATTCCACAACGCGGGCGCGGCGGGACATCTCCGGTGTATACAACATCCCGTCGCGGTTCTTTGAATAGGCAATGTAAGAGCCGATGGCTTGCATCGCCTTAACCAGCGCCTCCCTGTCGCGGCACAACACAACGCCGCTATCATAAGGCGTGTTCAACGTCTTGTGTCCATCCACCGACCAGGAGTTGGCCTTATTCATCCCCTTGCACAAGTGAGCAAACTCCGGCACCGCCGCCGCCCACAGCCCAAAGGCACCATCAATATGCACCCAGGCACCAACACTGCGCGCCTTATCACAAAGCCCATCAAACGCATCAAAGGAGCCAGAGTTCACATTCCCAGCCTGAAGAATCAAAATCGTGCTGCTATCAAGCTCCGGCACCGCCGCCTCAACAATACGCTCCTGCTCATCCGTTTCAACCAACTCTAAATTATCAATCCCAAACCCGAGCAAAGCTACCGCCTTCACCACCGTCGCATGAATATCCTTGCTGGTAACAACCCGAACAGGCGGCGCCCCATTCATCCCTTTCTGATTAACATCCCAACCCAAATTATCCAACACCCGATAACGCCCCGCCGCCAGCCCACAAAAAGTAGCACTGGCAGACCCACTAACAAACCCCGCAACCGTTTCATCAGGCAACCCCAACAACTCCCGCAACCACCGCTCACAAACCTCCTCAAGCACCGCACTAGTCGGCGACACCCGATAAATCGCCGAATTCTGATCCCAAACATCAGCCAACCACCGCGCCGCCAGCGAAACCGGCAACGCACTCCCAGTAACAAACCCAAAATACCGCCCCCCAAGCGAAGCAACCGTCCCCGGCGACCCCACCCGATGCAACTGCTCAACAATCTCCCCCGCATCACCACCCCCCTCCGGCAACGCCTCATCAAACGCCACCAACCCCGCCATACCCTGCTCATCAGGATAAACCCGCTGCCCCATCACCCCCGCCATATAATCACCCGCAGCATCCCTGGCCTTCTCAAACACCTCCCCATCAGCAAGGTCTTGAAACGCCCGCTTCTGGCTTGAGTCATCTGTGTTTTGCGTTGCCATAGAGAAAAACCTTTTGTTAAGATAGACGAGACAGAACTGTCTGCATATATCCCCAATAGTAGTTTATGAGAGGGTTCAATGCAATAACATTGATTTGATTGAGGCAAGCAATGAACCAGCCAGAACATGAAGTAAGTAGCGGAAATATCTATGCGGATATTGGTTTCGTAGCGCCGATTGAAGCGCGCGCAAAAGCTGAACTCGCCAAAGAGATAACCGGCATCATCAAACACAAGCACCTCAGCGAAGCCGCAACAGCGAAATTGCTGGGTGTTAATCAGGCCACCGTTTCCCGACTCCTTCGCGGGCCACACAAAGAGTTCTCAATGGACATATTGATGACTTTCATTCTTAAGCTGGGTCAAGCCATAGAAATTCGAATAAAACAACGCCAAAGCGACCGCATGCCTCCGGGCATTGAAGTCATGACTTTATAATAGGTAATGTGGCGCAGGGCACTTGAGGCTGGTTGAAAGGGCGGTATAAACTGCTATACTTACGAAGTGCCAGAAAGATAAACTGTGTGAGATGTTCCGGTTGTACTCTGGCAATCTGGACTCCCACCTAACTACCATACTTAAGGATAATACACTGCCGTGTCTAAACCCGTTGACATACTAAAAGAAAAACTGCGTGAATTGTTTCAGTTGGATCGTGGCGATCTGGATTTCGGCATCTACCGCATTCTTGCTCAGAAGAAGGAAGATGTTGAAAAATTCCTTGATGAGCAGTTGTTTCCTCAGGTAAGCGAATTGTTGAAAGACCTTGCGCAAACCGATACTGCCTATCTCATCAAGAGAGTAAAAGAAGATAGCGAGACAGCAAAAGGATTGGGCTTCAAACCGGAAGATTCACCGGAAATTCAATCACTCAACAAGCAGTTAGACAAGGCAAAAAACCGCGACCTAGCCGAAGCGGATGTTTATAATCACCTGTATAACTTCTTTTCCCGCTATTACGACAAGGGCGACTTCATGTCGCTACGCCGCTACAAGGCCGAGGGCAAGGAGGCGTATTTGATTCCTTTTAACGGCGAGGAAGTCAAACTGCACTGGGCCAATGCCGACCAATACTACATAAAGACCGCCGAAAACTACGTTGCTTATGTATTCGCTGTTGACAGCCGACGGGTGCGTTTTGAGGTAGCTGAGGTAGATGCCGAAAAGGACAACATCAAGGAGGCCAACGGCAATCAACGCCGTTTTGTTCTGGCAAAGAAAGACACCGTAGGGCAAGACAACGATAATCTGGTTGTGCGTTTTGAGCATCGCCCTCTTACCGCTAATGAGAAAAAGTTGCCTCATGGCGGCGAGCAAAAGGTCATCAATGCTGGTATTGAAAAACAGATTTTGAAGAAACTGACAAAGCTCAAAGACTGGGAGGTGCTACTGTCTGCATTTGCTCCCACCGAACAAAACGGAGAGCGCACGATTTTGCGCAAGCACATTGATACCTACACGGCAAAGAATGAATTTGACTACTTCATCCACAAGGATTTGGGTGGTTTCCTGCGGCGGGAACTGGAGTCATACATCAAAAGCGAAGTACTGTTTCTTGAAAACCTGGAACGCGGAGAAGATGTTGAGGCAATGCGGACTGTGCTGGCTCAGATTAAGGCAATCCGGGCAGTAGGCGATAAAATCATTGACTTTCTGGAGCAGATTGAAAACTTCCAGAAACAACTTTGGTTAAAGAAGAAATTTGTACTGGAAACCAATTACTGTGTAACATTGGACAAGGTGCCGGAGGAACTATACGCCACAATCATTAAGAACAAGGCGCAATGCGATGAGTGGGTGGGGCTTTACTCGATTGACAAGATTAATGGCGATTTGGTCGGTTGCTCCTACAGCAAACCGCTGAAGAAGGAGTTCCTGAAAGAGAATCCGTATTTGGTGCTAGACACAAAGCACTTTGACCAAGTGTTTATTGACAGACTTCTTGCGGCCTTGTCTGAAACAGCACCGATTGACGAACAGATGAATGGTTTGCTGGTGCATGGCGAGAACTTTCAAGCGTTGAACTTGTTGCAAGGGCGTTACAAGGAACAAGTTCAATGTATATACATCGATCCGCCTTATAATACTGAGTCTTCCAAGATTCTTTACAAAAATGACTATAAAAATTCATCTTGGTTGACTATGATGGAGAACCGCTTGTTGCTAGCAAAAGAGATTTTAAGGGGAACAGGCATCTTGTGCTGTGCTATTGACGATGAGGAAGTGTCCATTCTTAGGCAAGTACTTCAATACGTTTTCCCCCACGAGCTAGGAACTGCTGTTGTTCGCTCTAACCCTGCGGGACGAAAAACGAAAGGTAAATTATCTCCATCACATGAATATGCTCTATTTTTTGGTTCATCTGATGACGCTACTCCAGGCAGTTTAAAAAAAACCGAAAAAGGATTATCCCGCTACCCACTACAAGACCAAAAGGGGCGTTATGCCTGGGCTAATTTCGTTCGTTCCGGCTCAGGCGATAGAAGGGAAGATCGTCCTAAACTTCATTATCCAATTTTTATCAATAAAGAGAATAAAATTCGTATTCCAAAAATGGAGTGGAATGAAGATACCAAATCTTGGGATTTACATGAATCTCTGAAACAAAATGAATCAGTATTGTATCCGTATCGCCAAAAAAACGGCAAAAAGGTTGCAAGCCGCTGGCACAGAGGTCACTCACGAATAGTGGAAGAACCTGATGAGTATAAGGCTTCACACTCCAAAACGGGGAGTGTTAGCATCCATTTTAAGACAAGAATGGATGAAACTTCCATGCCTAATACATGGTGGGGGGAAGATCTCTATGCTTCCTCAAATCACGGAACAAATGAGTTAAAAAAGATATTTGGAACAAGCAATTTTGATTTTTCAAAAGCACCAAAGTTAGTGGAAGATTGTATACGAATATTGAGCAGAAATGAAAAAGAAACTCTTGTTCTTGACTACTTTGCTGGCTCTGGCACTACTGGCTATGCGGTTATCAATCTCAACCGTGAGGATGACGGCAACCGAAAATACATCCTTGTTGAAATCGGTCACCATTTTGATACCGTGCTGTTGCCGCGCATGAAGAAAGCCATCTACTCCGACGAATGGAAAGATGGCAAACCGCAAGAACGAAACGGCCTCGGCCAGTTATTCCGCTATGTCCGTCTGGAGTCATATGAGGACACATTGGACAGCATAATGGTAAGAACTCAAAACAATGATCTACTCAGCGAGACTGAATACAACAGCATGATGGAGAGTTATCAGTTGCGCTATGCGCTCGGCGCGGAGACGGCTCATAACGCTTCGCTGTTGGGTGAAGATTTTATTAACCCATTTGGCTACACACTTTCGGTTGTCCGCGAGGGGGTTCGCTGCGAGGCAAAAGTGGATTTGGCGGAAACCTTTAACTTTCTAATCGGCTTGCGCCTCAAAACTAGACACCGCATAGACGATGTGCTTGCCATCACGGGAATGGACGCCGAAAGCAATCATTGCCTTATTTTGTGGCGCCACTGCGAAAAGATAACCGCCACCAAACTGAATGCATGGTTTACCAAACACCGCAAAAAGTTAGGCAGTGATTTTGACAAGATATACATTAACGGCGACCACACACTCAACTCAAAGCGGACGAAAAACGAGTACTGGGAGGCCATTACTATTGAACCGGTCTTCCGGAAGCTGATGTTTTCGGAAACAAAATGACTGTTGCACATGACAACAAACATCGCAATTTGACCTTCTCGCAAAGGGAAGGCAAGGAACCTGTAATAGAGCCGGTGTTGGAGAAATTGTCCGATACATTCCGGAATCGCCTTTGGCTTGTAATGGATGTGTATTTAAATCAAGTGCTAGTACGGGTAGAACACATTCTCCCCCGGATTAGAGCAGAAAACAGAATACTGTGGGCAGGTTTTATACGCTCGTATTGGATGAATGTGCTGGAACTTCCTCATGATGGCGTAGGTTTGCCAAGTGGGCCGGACCGCATCAAGGACTTTTGGCGCAAAAGTATACTGTTTGATAAGTATCATGTCGTTTTATCCCTTTTAGAACACTTTCTACAATATGATAGTCCTCGTTGGGATAATTTAAAAAAAGCAATTAAGGAAGTAATTGATGAACATACGCTATATTTTATTGATGATGCAAAACAACCTGTTTGTATTATGCCGGTCGTTAGCGAAGAGTCTAAAAAGGCTCTCAAGCACTCAATAGAGGTGCTACACGACAACGAAAAAGCGGCGGCGGTTAATTATTTTCACTCCGCAGCAGAAAAAATTAACGAGAGCCAATGGCAAGATGCGGTGCGGAACAGTATCAATGCCGTGGAATCTGTTGCCCGTAGCATTGCGCCGGAAGCAAAAACACTTGGTGAAGCCTTAACAAAATTAAAGGGCAATGAACTGATTGAGCATCCGGCACTGGCAAAAGCCTTTAGCAGCCTCTACGGATATACCAACGACAGACCAAACATTCGTCATGCCGAAGTTTTTGCTGGTGGTACCCCTGTTGAAAGAGATGAAGCAATTTTCATGTTCGGTGCTTGTGCATCTTTTGCCGCTTATCTCACTATGAAGCAGAAACAACTGGAGAGCAACTAATGCCGCACCTTGCAGACACACTGGAATCCCGCATGATACTGCGTAGTTTTATCTGCGAGCAGTTCGGCTTTGACAATTTCCGTGCAATGCTGGACAAAATCACGGATGTGCCGGCTGAGGAGAGAGACGGAGCAGAAAGCCGTTTCGCGCAAATTATAGGGGCACATTTGTCGGCGAACAGTCGTGCCACGCAGGCCGACCTCTCCCGATATGACAACAACATAAGCGAATACAGCCATAAGATGGGTATGGACGCGCCGGGCAAGTCGTGGAAGCCCTTTCAATACCTTGCCATGTTATTCACCGAGCGCTATCTGGATTTGTATTTCCACGATGCTGATGCATTGTGCGACAGTCTTAACGAATTCAAGAGGGAAATCCGTTCATGGCGCGAAATCGCCAATTATCAGAAAGAAGATTTGAGCACCCTGGCCTTCCAGAGTGCCACCGGTTCAGGTAAAACGTTGCTACTACATGCAAATATCCTTCAATACCTACGCTATGTGCAACAACACGGGCAATCCGAGCGTCTAAACAGGGTCATTCTTCTTACACCAGACGAGCAGATGTCGCGCCAGCACTTGCGAGAACTGGAGGAAAGCAATATCTCCGCTCGCCTGTTCACTCAACAGGAAAGCAAGCTGTTCGGCCATAGCAGCAACATTGTGGACATCATAGACATACACAAACTGGACGAGAAACAGGGAATAAAAAGAGTTGCAGTGGAGGCATTTGAAGAAAACAATTTGGTAATGGTGGACGAGGGGCATTTGGGAACCAGAGGAACAAAATGGCGAGAACTGCGTCGCCGCTTGATTAAGAACGGGTTTTGTTTTGAGTATTCCGCCACTTTCAATCAGGCTGTAACGGGCAACAATAACGAGATTAGACAACTGCGCGATGACTACGGGAAGTGCCTGCTGTTTGATTACTCCTACAAGTATTTTTACAACGATGGCTACGGCAAGGATTATAAAATCTCCAACTTGCGGCAGGACGAGAATGAAGAAACCAGTAATCTGTATCTGCTGGCTTGCTTGCTGACTTTCTACCAGCAATGCCACATCTACGAAGGCGAGCAGGGGCAGTGGAAGGAATACAATCTGGCCCCGCCTTTGTGGGTGTTTCTGGGGAAAACAGTTATTGGTTCCAGTAATGGGGACAAAACAACACAAACCGATGTGGTGAGGATTGTAAAGTTTCTCGCTTGGGCGCTTGCCGAACACAAGGATGTCAAGGCAGGAATAAAACGATTGCTCAGCAATAACACCGGACTAATCAGCGTGGATGACAAAGACCTCTTCGCTGGGGCATTTACCACATTAGAAAATACAACACCTGCCAAAATATACGAAGACATCTGTAAAGTAGTTTTTCGTGGCAACGGGCAACTGCGTGTTAAACACCTGACCGGAGCGGATGAGCTACACCTCACCGCCTCTGACGGAGAGCCGTTTGGAGTAATCAATGTTGGCAATGCTTCCAAACTTTATAGTCTGTTGGACAGTGAACCACACGAATACTTTACGCTTGCCAAAGATAACTTTTCACCGCCGCTGTTTGACAGTGTTGATAAAGAGCGGTCGCCAATCAATATCGCCATAGGGGCGCGCCGTTTTGTGGCAGGTTGGAACTCATGGCGAGTCAGCACCATGGGGCTGATGCATGTCGGCGCTGGCGAAGGACCGCAAATCATCCAGATGTTTGGTCGCGGTGTCCGTCTCAAGGGACGCGATATGACTCTTAAACGGCATTCACACCTGTCCGGCGAGAAACCGGCGGATGGCAGTCAACTGAAATTGCTGGAGACTCTCAATATCTTTGGGCTGAGAGCCAACTATATGGAACAGTTCAAGAAATACCTTGCGGAAGCTGAAGTAACAACGCAAACAATTGAAATGCCCGTTACCAAAAACTTCGGTAAAGTCAAAGGGCTTAAAGTACTAAGGCTGATAGACGGAGCAAGATACGAGTATTCCGATAACCCGCTGGTTTTACCAGCACCAAGTAAGACGGACATTAACATTAGAGTTGATCTTTACCCGAAACTGCAATCCCTCATATCAGAAGGTATTCGGGAGGATGGCGCACAAGAAAGAAGTGCCGCAACATTCAAAGCGAGCCATCGCACTCTGATGAACAAACAGCGAATCTACTATCGTTTATTAGAGAACAAGGCACAGAAGAACTGGCACAATCTCCACATTCCCCGTGAAACCGTAGAGGCCATGATTGATAAAGATGGGTGGTATGAGTTACTCACTCCGCATGAAAAAATGGGATTCACTGATTACGCGCGAGTTGTCGAATGGGAAGACATAATGACGGATTTGATTACCAGATATGCGGATCAATTTTGGCAAAAACAGCGGCGCGAATGGGAAAAGGGCAGGCTTAAGTTAGTGGAACTAAAAAATGATGACCCCAATTACTTTGACAACTATCAAATTTCAGTAAATGCCAAAGAAGAGGCATTGATAGATTCCATTAAAGAAATGGTGCAGAAGGCCGGAAAGGGGCTGGACGCCGGGGTAACAGAACTGAGGATTCTTACGACCAACCGACACGCCTACCAGCCGCTCCTGTGGAGGCCCAAAGCCGGAGGGGATATTAAGGTAAGCCCCGTTGCCTTGAATGATGGTGAGGGTAGGATGGTGGAATATATTATAACTGCCGCAGACTTACAAACCTTTAAGGATGTTAAGATATACCTGATGCGCAACCTCAGTATCGGGCGTGGCGTTTCGCTTTTCGGCGACTACTCTTTCTACCCGGATTTTATCTTGTGGATGCTTGAAGGGGGGCGACAGCACATTGTGTTTATAGACCCCAAAGGGCTGGTTCATTTTGATTCCCAGACTACAGACAAAGTGCGATTGCACAGTAGCATAAAAGAAACTCAAGAAAAGATTCAGAAAAAACACGCTGATATTTTTCTGCACTCGTATATCTGGTCGGTTACGCTCCCGAGAGATATAGGCAGCGCGGGAAAGGTAATGACCCGTGAGAGCTGCCACGGAGAGGGTATTTACCTGTCCAAATACGGAATTGGGGAGATGGAAAGTATGCTGCAACACGCCCTAAAAAATTGCCATCCGGGCTAGTTGTTCTGCTGCTCCATCACCCCCGCCCGCTTTTTTGTCCACTCGGAAAGAAAAATAACACAACAAAGAACACAGTGGCGACTACTACGATGGTTGGACCCACGGGGATGTTGGCGTAGAACGCCAGCAGCAGGCCGAGGATTACTGACAGGCAGCCGATGATGCTGGCGAGTAAGGCCATTTGTTCGGGGGTTGATGACAGACGGCGGGCGGCGGCGGGGGGGATGATTAGCAGGGAGGTGATTAGGAGTACGCCTACTATTTTCATGGAGACGGCGATGGTTAGTGCGATTAGCAGGCTGAGGATTAGTTTGAGGCGGGGGGTGTTGTGGCCTTCTACCTGGGCGAGTTCGGCGTGGACTGTTGTGGCTAGGAAGGCGTTCCATAATCGGAATAGAGTTAGAGCGGCGATGATGGTGGCGGCTAGCACCCATATCAGGTCGCTGGTGTTGATGGTGAGTAGTGCGCCGAACAGGTAAGACTCCAGGTCAACGCGTAGTGAACTGGTGAGAGCTAACACTAGTACGCCCAGGGCTAGTGAACTGTGTGCGAGGATGCCGAGTATTGTGTCGCTGGCCAGTGTTGGTTTGCGTTCAAGTAAGGTGAGCAGGGCGGCGAATACCAGAGCGGTGAGCAGGATGGCGAGTTGCAGGTTGCCGCCGGTTAGCAGGCCGATGGCGATGCCGAGTAAGGTGGAGTGTGCCAGGGTGTCGCCCACATAAGCCATTCGGCGCCAGACGATGAGCGAGCCGAGTGGACCTGCTACTGCTGCCACCGCGAGGCCAGCCAGCAAGGCGTATAAGAAAAAGTTTGTTGTTAGTAGTTCAGTCACCATTACTATCCTGCTGGCTGATAACTTCGCCGGCCAGATCGTGAGTGTGAGTGTGGCGGTGGGTGTAGACGGCGAAGCTGCCGGAAGCCTGCGCGCCGAACAGGTCAAGGAAGGCGGGGTCGTTGCTAACCTGCTCCGGCTTGCCGTGGCAGCAGACATGATGGTTGAGGCAGATTACTTCATCGGTGGACGACATTACCAGATGCAAATCATGGGAAATCATTAACACGCTGCAGCCCTGCGCGGATGACAACTCATCAATCAACCGATAAAGCTCAGACTGACCGGCCACATCAACTCCTTGGGCGGGTTCATCAAGAATTAGCAGATGCGGATCGCGGATGAGCGCCCGGGCGAGTAGAACCCGTTGCAACTCGCCGCCGGATATATCGCGCAACTGTTGCTGCGACAGATGCGGGATGTGCAGACGTTCCAGCACTTGTTGCATATCGGCTGTTCCGGAGGCGTGGCCGAGGCGGAGGAAGCGGCTTACTGTGAGTGGCAGCACCGGGTCCAGTTGCATGCGCTGGGGCATATAGCCTATTCGTAGCCCGTGTTGTTGGGTAATCTCGCCGCCGTCGGGTTGCATGAGGCCGAGGGCGATGCGAATCAGGGTGGTTTTCCCTGCGCCGTTCGGGCCTATAAGAGTTAATATCTGGCCTTGCCTGATTTGCAGGCCAACATTGTCCAGCACCTTGCGTCCACCGAAGTGCTTGGTGATTGCGGTTGCTGTTAGTAGTATGTTGTCATTCACTGGTCTGGCCTTTTGTCTGGTCTTTAATCAGGACACAAGATTGGCAATGGTATATCATTTAGCCGATTTCAGTCTGCCCGTTTTTTGTTTGTGCCTGCCCATGGGAAAACACCGCATCAGCCGTAAAGCCACAAGCCGAGCCCTTGCCTTTATGCTTGGTAGCGGGCTGATTGTGGCTCATGCCGCTACTGCTGCTGTCGCAACTGCCGAACCCGTTGAGTTTGCGGAAACGACAGTTGAGCCCGTAGCCGAGCCTGCCACGGCCAGACTTGCTGAAACTCAACTCATCGCAACTGAGCTAATAATAGTTACTACTATAAATCCGCTACGGCTTATTGCCGAGGAGGTTGTTGGTGAGTTAGGGCGGGTTGAAACGCTTGTGCCGCCACAGCAATCGCCGCACCATTATAGCCTTACGCCCTCGGCCAGGTTGTCGTTGGATGAAGCGGACATTGTGTTGTGGATTGGCAGTGGTTTTGAGGTGTATCTTGCGGGGTTTTTGACGGGGTTGGCTGAGCATGCTGAACTTGTTGCGGTTGCTGACTTGCCTGGTATCCGGCTTGCCAATCGCGGTGATGATGTTGCCGCCCTTGACTATCACCTCTGGCTGGATACTGATAATGCCAAACTGATTGCAGCGATGATAAGCGATAAACTAGGCCGGCTGAGACCCACGCAACGGGAAATCTTTGCGCGCAACTTGCAACGCTTCCAGGCTGACCTTGACGCGCTGGAACAGGAAGTTGAACAATTGTTGCCTGCTGCTGATGAGCTAAACTATGCGGTGTATCACAACAGCATTCAATATTTTGAACGGCAATTTGGTTTGCGGCATGCGATGAGTCTGCTGAGCAACCCCGAAGTGCAGCCGGGTATGAGGGAACTGATGCAAACGCAAGCCCGTCTCAAGGAACGGCAACCGGCTTGCGTGCTGCTTGACCCGGAGAGCAATCCGGCCTTGCTTGCCACGCTGCTTGATGGCGCAGAGCCGCAACTGTTGACGATTGACTTGCTGGGCTTCGCGCTGGAAGATTCGCACGAAAATTATCCGCGCCTTATTTATAATTTGGCGGAGCAACTGTCTCACTGTCGTAACAGAGGCAACAAATGACAACGAAGAAAGAACTCATACTGGTGGATGGTTCCTCCTATCTGTTCCGCGCTTTCCACGCATTGCCGCCGCTGGTTAACCGCAAGGGTCAGCCGACTGGTGCGGTGAAGGGTGTGGTGAATATGGTTAGAAGTTTGTTGCGGGCGCATCCGGAAACAAACATTGGCATTGTGTTTGATGCGAAAGGGGAAACTTTTCGCAATCGCATCTATGCCGATTACAAGGCTAATCGCCCGCCCATGCCCGATGAGTTGCGTTCACAGATTGCGCCGATTCATGAAATCATCAAGGCTATGGGTTTGCCCCTGCTCATCATTGATGATGTGGAGGCGGATGATGTCATCGGCACCCTCGCGGTGCGTGCTACCGAGGCTGGCATCAAAACACTCATCTCCACTGGCGACAAGGATCTTGCCCAGCTGGTGAATGACAAGGTAACGCTTATCAACACGATGACTAATGAAGTGTTGGATATTGCTGGCGTTGAAGGCAAGTTTCAGGTGAAGCCGGAGCGCATTGTGGATTATCTGGCGTTGATGGGGGATAAGTCTGACAACATTCCCGGTGTGCCGAGTGTGGGGCCGAAGACGGCGGTTAAGTGGTTGCATGAATATGGGTCAATGGAAGGTGTTATTGAGAATGCGGAGAAGGTGGGTGGCAAGGTTGGGGAGAAGTTGCGGGATAATATTGAGCAGTTGAGGTTGTCTTATGAGTTGGCGACGATAAAGACGGATGTGGAGTTGGAGCTTGAGATTGATTCGTTAAAGATTGAAGCGGAAGACCAGCAGCGTTTGTATGCGTTGTTCACTGAGTTGGAGTTTAGAACGTGGATAAATGAGCTTGAGAGGAAAGGTGTAAGCGCACCGGCGGAGGGAGAGGCAAGCGGCAAAGCAAGCGCGAAGGCGGGCAGTCAAACGAACGAGGCATATAGCCAGACAAGCGGAAAAGCGAGTAGCAAGGCAATCAACCAAGTAGCCGAAGCAGGCGGAACGGGAGATCTGTTCCCTGACTCCGCCCCCGCCAAAGGCACGTCCACCAAAAAAACCGCCCCCACCAGAAAAGCCACTTCCACCAAAAAGGCCGCCCCCGCCACCGAACAAACTCCATCCAAAGACATCCCCCCACCCCAAATAGACGCCGCCGAAATCAACTACCACTACCTCACCGACAAAAAAGAATTCACCACCTGGCTAACCAAACTAAACGCCGCCCCACAAATAGCCCTGTCCATAGAACACACCGGCGAACACTTCCTCAACCAATCCATCCTCGGCATAGCCGTCGCGCTGGAGCCCGGCAAAGCCACCTACATCCCACTCGCCCACTCCTACGTAGGCTGCCCCACCCAACTGCCAACCGACTGGGTGCTAAAACAACTAAAACCACTACTGGAAAACCCCAACATCACCAAACTCGGCTGGGACATAAAACACACCCTCCACCTGCTACAAAACCACAACATCACCCTCCAACCCGTAAAATCCGATGTACTACTCGCCTCTTACGTAGTGAACTCGGTAGCCATCAACCACGCACTCGGCGATATTGCGCGCAACTATCTCAACCTCACCCCAACAAACCTGGAAGAAATGCTCGGCAAAGGACGCAACAAACTCAGCAAGCAAGAACTCCCCCTCGACACATTCACCCACTACGCCGCAGAACAAGCCGACTTCACCCTGCGCCTAACCCGCCTGCTGGAACACAAAATGGAAATAGACGGCCACCTTGCCGGCCTCTACCGCTACTACGAAATCCCCCTCATAGAAGTTTTGCAACGCATAGAACGCAACGGCATCAAGGTTAACCCCGACAACCTCGACAAACAAAGCCGCAGCCTGGCAAAGCAACTCAAAAAAATAGAAGACAGTGTTTTCACCCAGGCCGGCGAATCATTCAACCTCGGCTCCCCCAAACAACTGCAAGCCATCCTTTACGAAAAACTGCAACTACCCATCCTGAAAAAAACCAAAACCGGCCAACCCTCCACCGCCGAACCGGTGCTGCATGAACTGGCGGCAGAGTATGAACTGCCACAACTCATTCTGGAACACCGCTCACTCAGCAAACTGAAATCCACCTACACCGACAAACTGCCACTGGAAATTAACGAACACACCGGGCGCATCCACAGCACATTCCAGCAGGCGGTGGCGGCAACGGGCAGGCTGTCATCAACCGACCCCAACTTGCAGAACATTCCCATCCGCACCGAGGCCGGCAGGCGGGTGCGCCAGGCATTCATCTGCGAGCCGGGCTACAAGCTGCTAACGGCGGATTATTCCCAGGTGGAACTTCGCATCATGGCACACCTCTCCCGCGACCCCGGCTTGCTGGAAGCATTCTCCCAGGCCGCCGATGTTCATCGCGCCACGGCGGCGGAGGTGTTCAAGGTGTCGCTTGATGCGGTTACGCCAGACCAGCGGCGCAGCGCCAAGGCCATCAACTTTGGCCTTATTTATGGCATGTCGGCTTTCGGTTTGGCAAATCAGTTAAACATTGAACGGCGTGAGGCGCAGGAATATGTAACCCGTTACTTTGAGCGTTATCCTGATGTGCGCAAATATATGGAAGAAACCCAGGCACTGGCGGATGAGAAAGGTTATGTGGAAACTCTGTTTGGGCGGCGTTTGTATTTGCCGCATATTCGTGCTGGCAACGCTGTGCTCCGCAAGGCCGCCCAGCGCACTGCCATCAATGCGCCAATGCAGGGCACTGCTGCGGATATTATCAAGCGGGCGATGATTGATGTGGACCATTGGCTTGCTTTGAAGCATCTGGATGCGCGGATGATTTTGCAGGTGCATGATGAGTTGATTTTTGAGGTGGCTGAGGCGGATATTGAGTTGCTTACGGAGGGGGTGAAGTTCAGGATGATGAGCGCGGCTTCGCTTGATGTGCCGTTGGTGGTGGGGATTGGAGTTGGCGATAATTGGGATGAGGCGCATTAGGTGCGGGAACTCATAGATTCAAACCAGTGTTGTAGCTGTTGTCGGGCTGTATCAATTCCCTCGGTCTTTAAAGCTGAAAAAAGTTGTATGCTCAACTGTTCGTAGTTGGCCAGTTCTTTTTGCACCGCAAGCAAGGTGTTTTTGGCGGCACCCTGTTTCAGTTTGTCGCATTTGGTAAGCAGAAGATGCAAAGGCAGGTTTGACTGATGCGCCCACTCCACCATCTGCCGGTCAAACTCTTTCAATGGATGACGAATATCATTAAGCAACACCAGCCCGATGAGCGGCTGTCGTCGCCGAAGATAGTTCTCCAATTCCTTTTGCCACTTATCCTTAACCGCCAACGGCACCTTGGCAAAACCATAACCCGGCAAATCCACCAGATAATGCCCGGCCTGAAACTGAAAATAATTAATCAACTGAGTTCGCCCCGGCGTCTTGCTTATCCGCGCCAACCCCGTTTGCCCCACAATACTATTAAGCGCACTGGACTTCCCCGCATTGGAACGCCCGGCAAACGCCACCTCACACACGCTATCCGCCGGACACTCCGCCAACCGCGAAGCACTGGTAACAAATTTGGCAAGGTTAAAGTTCATGGCGTGCAGTTTATATTCTTATCACCACATATTGCCAGTGCGTCCGCAGTCTTTTTTGAGTCCGGGCGGGGGCGGGGTAAGGCAGTGCCGCACACGCCATGAATACATCCCTGTAGGCTCAGCAGTGGCTGTCCTGCCACTGCATGGTGCTGCACTGCCTTACCCCGCCCCCGCCCTCATGCAAAATGATGGAGTTCTTACTGAGTCAGGACGGCATATTGCCCGGCGCTGATGATTGGGCTACAATCTACCGTCTATGGTTAGTGGATGATGCAGGCGCAGGTATAGTGTTTATGAAAAAGTTAGTTCTCATCGGGTTACCGGCCTTGTTTGGCCTTGTTGTGTTTGGGGCTGGGTTGGCTCAGAATCAGGCTCAGGGTGCGGAGGCTGGTTTGATTCAGGGGGATGCTGCTGCCGGGCAGGCCAAGTCTGCCTTGTGTGCTACCTGTCATGGTGCGGATGGTAATAGTGAGTTGGTTATCAATCCCAAGTTGGCTGGGCAGAATTTCGGTTATCTTATGAAGCAGATGGAGGACTACAAGTCCGGCGTTCGCAACGATGCGGTTATGACGGCTATGATTGCGACAGTGTCGGATCAGGATATGCAAGACATTGCGGCCTGGTATGCTTCGCAGGAAGTTCCGCCAGCAATCGCGCAAGAGATTACTGCGGAGAACATGGAGTTGGCGGAGACACTTTATCGCGCCGGTAACAGGGAGTTGGGCATAGCTGCTTGCTCCGCTTGCCATAGCCCCACTGGCAAAGGTAATGCTCCGGCAGGTTTTCCGGCGCTTGGTGGGCAGCATGTTGAATACACACTCTTGCAACTGCAAGCATTCCGCAGTGGCGAACGCGACAATGATCTCAGCGCAATGATGCGTAGCACAGTAGAGCGCCTCACCGACCGCGAATTACAAGCGCTGGCCGATTATGTGGCCGGGCTTTAAAGTTTCCAAACTACATTTCCTCAACACCCGGAGTAAAGCGATGAACAAAACCATGAGCAACAACCAAAGCCACGTGGCAATCAGCCAACTAATCACACTGTTACTATTGCTTCCCCTGGCCGCAACCAACTACGCCCAGGTTGAACGCTATGTGGCCGGCACCCACTACACCGAGATAAGCAACCCGGTGAACACCCGCGATGCATCCAAAATTGAAGTCATTGAAGTATTCTGGTACGGCTGCGGCCACTGCTTCAGGTTTGAACCGCTAATCAACGCCTGGGAAGAAAATGCCCCGGAAGATGTGGACTTCCTGCGCTTTCCGGCTATATGGAATGCCTTGCTGCAAGTTCACGCCCAGGCCTATTACACCGCCGAAGCACTTGACGCCGTGAGCTTGCTACACGAACACATCTTCACCGCCATCAATGTGCAAGGCAACCGCATGCAAAGCGAGAGCCAAATTGGCGCCGTCTTCACCGAACACGGCATCAGCCAGGAAAGCTTCACCAACGCCTTCAACTCCTTCTCCGTGCGCACCAAAGTAAACCAGGCACAATCACGCACGCTGGCTTATGAAGTTGCGAGCACTCCCAACATGGTCGTCAACGGCAAATATCTGATAAGCACCGGAGAATCCGTGCCCACCCAGGAAGAAATGCTCAATGTGGTGGACTTCCTGGTAGAAAAAGAACGCGCCGCCATGCGGGATGTGGATGAATAACCAGCCGGCAGCCGGTTCGTCAGTTTGGCGCTTTGAGTTTCGTGGCACCACCGCCGAGTATTTTCGTATATGGCTGGCCAACACACTGCTCTCCATTATCACTTTGGGCATCTATTCGGCCTGGGCGAAAGTTCGTAATCGCCGCTACCTCTACGGCAATGCTTTTGTTAACGGCATCAATTTTGATTATGTAGCCAATCCGGTGTCCATCCTGGTGGCGCGTGTTATCGTGATTCTCTTTGTTGGTGGAGGCGCGATTCTTTTTGGCGACGATGCGTTGCAGAATGCGATTCATATATCCCTTATTTATCTTTTGCTCCCCTGGGCGTTGGTGCGTGGACTTGCTTTTAATGCGCGCTATAGCATATATCGCAGAACGCGGTTCAGGTTCAGGAAGAGAATGGGTTCTGCCTACCTGCTGTTTGCTCCGTTTCTGATGGGGCTTTTTGGGTTTGTGTACGTTTCAAGTTATCTTCAGTGGTCCATTATCAATGTTGATTATTTGCCCGCGCCGCCTGATTATGAAATCCTGATTCGTCTGGCTGGTTTGTTTAGTCTGTTGCTGTTAGCTTGCACGCCCTGGCTGATACGGGGATGGCATAAGTTCAAGGCAAGCAATCATTCTCTCGGACCAATTCAGTTTCAATTTGAGAAGCCGGCCATCTCCGGTTACTTGCTTGCGCTTTGGGTAATACCCATAGTGGTGTATGTCATTTTCGTTGCCACGGGCGTGGTCGTTACCATGCTCTTTTCCCCGTCCTCGCCTTCCAATATTTTGTTGGTCTCTATTCTTGCTTCAATGCTTGGCGTGGTTGTTATTCTTAGTCTTTCTGGCGCGAAACTTTTTCAACTGTACTGGAATCAGTTGCGATGTTCTGTTGGCGAAGAGAGCGGTCGGTTTCATGCACAACTTTCCCTGTTCGGATTTGGCATAAAAATTCTTTTTGTCAACTTCATCGCCACCTTTTTCAGCTTGGGGCTGTTATATCCCTGGGCGGCGATTCGCCGTGCCCGATATATCGCCGAACATGTCAGTCTGGAAGCTCCGGCCTCTGCGTTGAGCAATATTCCGGCCATGCTTGACGAAGACGAAAGCGCACTTGGTGAAGAGATACATGAACTGGAAGGATTTGATTTTGATGTGGGCCTCATTTAATTATGACTTCAAATTCATATCCCAAAGTTTCCGCACAATGGCTCGGGCGAGACGGTAGTAATATACCCGCCGAGTTGGAGATTGCTGCGGACAATATGCTGTGTGCCCGCAGTGCCAATAACGAAATGCTTGTCGCTTCATTGTCGGAGGTAGCGGTGTCGCCGCGTCTGGCCAGTATTCCCCGGCGCATTCAATTTCCCAATGATGTGATTCTGGTGGTGGATGATAACGACTTTGTTGATGCCGCCCTGCGTCGTGTCAATGGGATGCGCGGGTCGCTTGTGTTACACAGGCTAGAGCGTCATTGGGGGTGGGTTATGGTGCTGTTTATCGCCGCGCTACTGGTCGGCTGGGGAGTGCTCAATTATGGGTTGCCACGAGCAGCGGAAGCCATTGCCGTGAGCACTCCGGAGTCAACTGTTATTTCGTTGTCCGCCGACGCGCTGGATGTTATGGAAGGTCAGGGATGGCTGGAGAGAAGCGAGTTGCCTGCGGAGCAGCGAGCGGATGCACGAGACCTGTTCAACGTACTGGTATCGCGCTACGGAGGCGAGCAGCAGGGGCAATACAGGATACTGTTTCGCAAAATGATATTTGATTGGCCGAACGCGCTTGCATTGCCGGACGGGACCATTCTGGTCACCGACCGTCTGCTGGAGCTGGCCGAAGACGATGAATTAACCGCCGTCTTCGTCCATGAAATAGGTCATGTTCGTGAGCGGCACGGGCTGCGAATGATGATTCAGGCTGCCGGAGCCGCCGGACTGGGTTTACTGATTTTCGGCGATATTACTGGCACTCTGAGCCTGGCATTACTATCCGCCGCATATTCCCGCGAGTTTGAACGGGAGGCCGACTGTTTTGCTTACAGTACTTTGTCAGATATCGGAATAGATTGGCAAGTCTTCGGTGCAATATTGCAGAAGATGGAATATGATGTAAGGTCGGACAGGGAAGGTGTAAGGTCGGATGAGGAAGATGCAGATTCGGATAGGGGAATAGAAACACTATTCCACTTTTTTTCATCTCATCCAAACACGGAAGCAAGATCAAATCCAACCCGGCACTGCCGCTGAACTGTGTCGTGATTTTTCACAGGCAGGTAAGCCGCGAAACCGGAATTAACTCAACATTGCCACAAAGCGACATCTTTTCATGAACAAACAAGCTAACCATACAAAACCTGCCGCTGAACAGTTGCGCCCCAGCGGGCGGCGTCCTGATGAGTTGCGTGAGGTGCGGATTACCCGCAACTACACCATGCACGCGGAAGGCTCGGTGCTGGTTGAGTTCGGCAACACCAAAATAGTTTGCACTGCCTCGGTGGATGAATCCGTGCCGCGCTTCTTGCGAGGCTCGGGGGGTGGCTGGGTAACCGCCGAATATGGCATGTTGCCCCGCTCAACCGGAAGCCGTATGAACAGGGAAGCAGCGCGGGGGCAACAAAGCGGCCGCAGCCAGGAAATCCAGCGGCTCATTGGCCGCTCGCTGCGGGCGGCGGTGGACCTGACGCGGCTGGGCGAGAACACTATCAAGATTGATTGCGATGTGATTCAGGCAGACGGCGGAACCCGCACTGCGGCCATCACCGGCGCGTGTGTGGCACTGGCCGATGCTGCGCAATACATGATGCGGAAAAATATGATTAGCAAATATCCTGTTAAGCAGATGGTAGCATCGGTTTCGGTGGGCATTTTCAAGGGGGTCGCAATACTGGATTTGGATTACAGTGAGGATTCCGGTGCTGAAACTGATATGAATATTGTTATGGCTGATAACGGGAGCTTTATTGAAATTCAGGGAACGGCGGAGGACGGGGAGTTCTCCCACGCCCAGTTGCTGGAAATGGTTGAGTTGGGGAAGCAGGGCATCGGCGAACTAATCAAGATTCAGCAACAAACACTTGGCGGGCCTGCGGCAAGTAAGGCAAAATAGAAATCTCTGAAAGATGCTTGACGATATCGCAAAAAAAGGTAAAATGCGTCAGGATAAAGATGTGTAAAACTTGAGGGCGGAAAGCAAATGGCAGCTAAAGATGAATTCGAGTATCAGCTCAAGCAATTCGTAGAAGTATTGCATGAACACATTAGCACTGAAGACGGCCAATGGACCATAAAAGGCTTTATCGATGTATTTCAGAACGTCTATACAATTTCTTCTGATACAAAATTAGTGTCAAAAGTAATGGAAATACATTTGTTTCCAAAGATTGTTGAATTTGCAAAGCAGTATGGTTATAAGATTATTCTCGCTGATCATCAGAACTATTATCCCGACATATCGTTTGTGAAATCAGATGATGAAAAAATAAAATTTGCGGTTGATTTTAAAACAACCTATAAGAATCCAAAACGACCACATCTATGCCATGGCTTTACTCTTGGCTCCCACGGCAAGTATTTTGAAGATAGGACCAGCACAAAAAACATCCAATTTCCCTATGCTTCATATTTGGGGCATTTTTGTCTGGGCATAATTTATTGTCGGAGCGATGAATCTACTATAGAAGAAACATCATGCCATAAAACGAACCAAATTCGTTCAATTACCTCTATTGTCAAGGACTTTCAGATATTTGTGGCAGAGAAATGGAAGATTGCCAGCGATAAAAGCGGTAGCGGGAATACAGCAAATATTGGAAGTATAAACAATATTGACGATATGATTAGTGGGGGCGGAATGTTTTCAAAACTGGGGGAAGCCTGGTTTGATGATTACTGGATGAATTACAGAAAAATAACTATCCCTGATGGGGAGGGTGGCACAAAGAGGATAAACACACTAGGGGATTTTGTTAAATATAGAAATGGAGATTCATCGCTAATAGTAAAGAAGCGTAATTAATTATAGAGGCAGGATTAACAATGAAAGTAAATGTACCACCAGTAAAATCACAAGGGATTAAGACAAAACTTGTCCCGTGGATTGGCAGCATTGTGCCGACATCATTTGATGGCAGGTGGGTGGAGCCTTTCATGGGTACCGGCGTTGTTGCATTTAATCTGGCTCCAAAGTGTGCACTTCTATGCGATACAAATCCACATTTGATTACGTTCTATCAAGCAATATCTGATGGTGAGATTACGCCAGAGATGGTAAAAAATTATTTGGAAAAAGAAGGAGCAAGACTGTTAGATAAAGGCCAATCTCACTATTATGAAATTCGGGACAGGTTTAATAAAGAACACCAGCCGCTGGATTTCCTGTTCCTTAACAGAGCCGGGTTTAATGGAATGATTCGATTTAACCGTAAAGGTAATTTTAATATTCCATTTTGCAAAAAGCCGCAAAGGTTCGCACGGGCGTATGTTACAAAAATCACCAATCAGGTTTCTCATATCAGCAAATTGCTGAAGGTTAAAGAATTTGTTTTCAAGTGCCAAGGATTCGAAAAAACCCTGGCTGGTACTGGAGCAGAGGATATTATTTATTGTGACCCACCGTATATTGACAGGCATGTTGATTATTATAACGGCTGGAATAGTACACATGAAAACACACTATTCAGCATGTTATCTGACAGTCTGGGGAAATTCATTCTTTCCACCTGGCACCATAATGACTACAGAAAAAATGAATACATAGATTCACTGTGGTCCAAATTCAACGTTCTTACCAGAGAACATTTCTATCATGTGGGTGCCAGCGAGAATAATCGTAATCCAATGGTTGAGGCCATTATTACGAATTACGATACATACAATGCAGCTGTTTATGAATACGAGATGCAAAGAAAGCAAGAACAAAGAGTATTGCTTGAGAGCCATTCATCATACACAACATGCCGCACAGGATTTTCTGAAAAAACAAAAGGTCGCCATGCAGGGTTATCAGAAAAAGTTTCTTGAGTTTGTAATTAGCCAGAACATTCTTCGTTTTGGTGAGTTCACCTTGAAGTCCGGGCGCGTTAGTCCGTATTTTTTTAATGCGGGGTTATTCAACACCGGTTCCAGTCTGACTTTGCTTGCCGAGTGTTATGCTAACGCCATTGTTGAGGCGGGCATTGAGTTTGACATTATGTTTGGACCGGCCTATAAGGGAATTCCGCTCGTTACTGCCACAGCCCAGGCGTTGGTGTTGAATCATGGCATTGACAAGCCTTATTGTTTCAATCGCAAGGAGGTGAAGAGTCATGGTGAGGGTGGCTCGGTTATCGGTGCCCCCTTGCAGGGCAAGGTTTTGATTATTGATGATGTGGTCAGCTCCGGCATGGCGGTGCGTGAAGCCGCCGGGATTATAAAAAGCGCAGGAGCCCAACTAGCCGGTATCGCGGTGGCAATGGACAGACAAGAGCGCGGCAACGACAGTGAGTTATCTGCTATTCAGGAAATTGAAAATGAATACAAGATTAAAGTCATCAGCATCATTACATTGTCTGACATCATGGACCACTTGACACAGCACAATGATTCAAAACTTGCAAAGCATCTCAACAACGTTATGGATTACAAGAAACAATATGGAGCGTAGCCCGCAAAAGCATCGGTGGGGCGCATAGCCGGACAACATTCACCCAGTATCTCGCTGAGGCGTTTAAGTCTCTAGCCGGATTGCCCGTCTCTGGTGATTAGCGTACCCACACCCTCATCAGTAAAAATCTCCAGCAACACGGCGTGCTCCACCCGGCCATCTACAATGTGGGCACTGTGAACGCCTTCCTTAACGGCTTTGAGCGCGCACTTTACTTTGGGCAACATACCGCCATCCAGAGTGCCGCTTGCTATCAACTTGTCCACCTGGTCGGTGTTAAGGCCGGTGAGTAGTTTGCCGGATTTATCCAGCACACCGGCCACATTGGTTAGCAACATGAGTTTTTCGGCGCCCAGCACTGCGGCTATTTCTCCTGCCACGGAATCGGCGTTGATGTTATAGCTGGCACCGCTATCATCGCTACCTATGGGTGCGATGACTGGAATGAAGTCGCTGTCTTTCATTACCTCCAGCACCTCGGTGTTGATGCTGGCAACTTCGCCCACCTGGCCGATGTCAATTTCCGCGTCCGCGGCTTCGCTGTTCCTGGAGGTAACAGTGGCAGATTGCCCGCCATTTTTGGATGCCAGTTTCAGTTTGCGCGCTCTGATTAGATTGCCATCCTTGCCAGTAACACCCACCGCCTTGCCCTGATTCCGGTTCAGCAAATTAACAATCTCCTTGTTGACCAAACCGCCCAGCACCATCTCCACCACATCCATGGTTTGATGGTCGGTTACCCGCAAGCCGTCAACAAAACTGGATTCAATGTTCAACTCTTTAAGCACCTTGCCTATCTGCGGGCCGCCGCCATGCACCACAACGGGGTTGATGCCCACCAGCTTCATCAACACGATATCGCGGGCAAAACTCTGCTTCAGGTTTTCATCCACCATGGCATTGCCACCATACTTCACAACTACCGTGCGGCCGGTGAACTTCTGTATGTATGGCAAACCCTCGGTGAGAACCCGGGCAATGTTTTTGGCACTATCTACTGTAAGCGACATACTCTAATCTCAAGGGCGAAACGGATAATTATACCAACCTTGCGCTACTGCTGGCGACAAATTTGTCCTGACCTATAACATGTGAGACAAATCAGGAAGTCCCCCACCGGTTCAACTGCGGATTTCATCCTTGTTTCGCCGACTCCCCCTCAAGGGGGGTTATTGCCCCGGAGTTATTTACTCCCCCCTTGAGAGGGAGTCGCAGAAGGCGAAGCCTGATGCGGTGGGGGGCAAAGTCGGGTTACCTTATTTGTGGTCTAAACATCTCATATCTATTTGGGTCAGCGCACAAGTTGTGTGTCACTATCTCTATGCCAGCACCTGTGCCAGTGTTTGCCCCAGTGTCTTATCGGTTTCGCTTAGCAGCGATTGGAAGCGAGCCTGAATGTGATGCAGGGCGCGCAGGGTGTCCGCTTCAAAACGAAGTAGCAAGGCCGGGCTGGTGTTGGAAGCACGAATCAGACCCCAGCCATCGGCGAACTCTGCGCGTATGCCGTCAATGGTAATCAGTTCTTCCGCTTCCAGCTTATCCGCATGGGCGATGAGTTGTTGCATCAGCGTATGTTTGTGCTGGTCGGAAACGGGTAGCTTGAGCTCCGGCGTGTTCACACTGGGCGGGAGGATGCTGAACAACGCGCTGGCCGGCTTCGCCTGCTGGCTGAGAATCTCGAGCAAACGCGCCGCAGCGTAAAGGCCGTCATCAAAACCATACCAGCGGTCTTTGATAAACAGATGGGCGGCAAACTCGCCACCGAGCGGGGCGCCGGTTTCCTGCATTTTCTGCTTCATAAGAGAGTGGCCGCTATTATGCATCACCGGCTTCATACCTTTGTCGGTGATGAGCCGCGCCAGATTGCGGCTACACTTCACATCAAACACCACCGGCTCGCCAGGATAGTCGGGCGCAATCTGACATAACAACACGGCGATGATGTGGTCCGCGTTCACAAACTGCCCCTGCTCATCCACTACGCCCAGCCGGTCGCCATCGCCATCAAAGGCCAGCCCCAAATCTGCTTGTTGTTGTTTCACTCTGGCGGCGAGTTTGAGCAGGTTGTCTGGGACGGTGGGGTCAGGGTGGTGGTTGGGAAAGTGGCCATCAATCTCGCAGAACAACGGAGTAACCTCGCAGCCCAAAGACTGGAATAATTGCGGTGCGATATTGCCGGGCACGGCGTTGCCGCAATCAATGACTACTTTTAGCGGCCTGTGAAGATTGATATCGGAAACGATGCGTTGGATATAGTGGGAGGTTATGTTCAGGCTGTCTGGAGAATTCTTATCTAGGCGCTGAGAGTTTTTGTCATGTCGTTGAAGGTTCTCACTATCGCGCTGAAGGCTCCTCTCAACCCGCTGCCGGATGGCCTGTATCTGGTTTTCGGCGAGGCAGGTTTGATGGAACACGATTTTGATTCCATTGTAATTGGCAGGGTTATGGCTGGCAGTAAGCATAACCCCGGAATCAAACTCACTATGATGCGTGGCAAAATACAACACCGGAGTAGGAACCATACCCAACTGAATCACATTACAACCGCTACGCCGGATGCCGCTAATCAGCGCCTCACATAATGCCGGGCTGGAAAGGCGGCCATCGTAGCCCACCAGCAGGCTATCAATGCCATGGTCAAGCGCCTCGCCACCGATGGCCTCGGCAATAAGCTCCACCACCTCGGCACTCAATTCGGTATCCACAATACCGCGAATATCATAAGCTCGAAATATATTGGGTGGGATGTGAGAATTGTAAAACCCTGAGGCTTGGCTACTTGTTGCAATCATTGTTATTCTTTACCCTCACAAATTTATGCATGACCTTGTAACGAGTCATCTATGAGTATGACAACAAATCAGTTACGGACACCAGCAAGCCAAAACTATTTGTCCTTTCGCCCACCCACGCGCCCACCCATGCGCTCAACCATCAACTGCAACATAGCACGCGCCACCAGATGCTTGTTGCCCGCCGGCAACTCCTGCTCCAAATCATCAGCCAGCGCAGTAACTGCAACCGAGTCATTATCAAAAGTCTCAGGCCCCATATTCGCAAACAACAAATCAAGCCGCTTCGCCTTCAACTTACTCTTGCCATTAGCAGCAAGGTTCTCAGTCTCCGCCGCGAAGCCAACCATAAACGGCCTGGGCTTTAGCCCGGCCACCTCGCTAATAATGTCCGGGTTCTTCACCAGATTCAGTTGCAACTCCTCAGTGGACTTCTTGAGTTTCGTAGCAGCACTAACCGCCGGGCGATAATCAGCCACCGCCGCCACGCCGATGAAGATATCGGCTTGCGCCACATTCGCCATCACCGCCTCGTGCATCTCCAGCGCACTGATAACCGCCAACAAATTAACCCGCTCCGGCGCACCCAGATTAACCGGACCACTAACCAGAGTTACCCGCGCCCCCGCCGCCGCCGCTTCCTCGGCCAGCGCATAAGCCATCTTGCCGGAACTGTGATTGCTGATATAGCGCACCGGGTCTATGGCCTCGCGGGTGGGACCGCCGGTAATGAGCAACTGCTTGCCACTTAAAATGCCGGATGTGAAAAGGGCGGCGCAAGCATCGGCTATTTGCTCCGGCTCCAGCATACGGCCTGGGCCCACATCGCCGCAGGCCTGCTCGCCGCTGTCCGGCCCGAGAATATGGTTTTGCCGCCGCCGCAAAGTATCAAGGTTTGACTGGGTGCCCACATCATTCCACATGCCCTGATTCATCGCCGGCGCCACGGCTATCGGCGCGGGGGTGGCCAGCAGCAGCGTGGTGAGCAAGTCATCGGCCTGACCTCGCGCCATGCGGGCGATGGCATCAGCAGTGGCCGGGGCAACGATGACTAAATCTGCCCAGCGCGCCAGTTCAATATGCCCCATGCCCGCCTCGGCCTCGGCATCAAGCAATTCAAGATGCACGCGGTTGCCGGATAGCGCCTGCATCGTCAGCGGCGTGATGAACTCGGTTGCGGCCGGAGTCATCGCCACCCGCACCTCGGCACCGGCCTTGACCAGCAGCCGAGTCAACTCGGCGGACTTGTAGGCCGCGATGCCGCCGGTGATACCCAGCAAGATGCGTTTGTTGGTAAGGCTCAACATAAGGTGTGCGCCGCAGGAGAGGTTGGTGAGGCTGTCAGCTTGGCCGGGTCAATCAGCCAGAGTCAGGCAGGCCAGAAAAGCCAAGCCAAACAGGCCGTTAGACTACCAGTTGGCGCGCCTTAAAGCAATTTCAAAAAAGTTCGCCAAATCTCCAGCAAAATTAAAATAGTTGACTATGCTTATGGCATGAACACCGCATTCTATCCGGACAGCCAGCAACCCCGCGAGCGCCTGCAACGCTATGGCACAGGCAGCCTGTCGGATGTGGAGCTGCTCGCCCTGCTACTGCAAACCGGGGTGAAAGGCAGCTCGGCGCAAAATTTGGCGCAGGATTTGCTAGACCGCTACCCCGACCTGGCCACCCTGCTCGCCACCGACCCACTGCAACTCTGCGAAGAGCGCGGCGTCGGCCCGGCCCAGGCCGCGCGGCTGGCTGCCACCTGGGAACTATATCAGCGGGTGCTCATCACCGATTTGTGCAGACGGGATATACTCGGCAGTTCCGCCGCCACCCGCAAATATCTGCAAGCCCGCTTTCACGGCTATCAGAATGAGGCGTTCCTCTGCCTGTTCCTCACCAGCCAGCACCATATCATTAGTCTGGAAGAATTATTTCACGGCACGATTGATGGCGCCGCCGTGTATCCGCGCGAAGTGGTAACACGCTGCATCCGCCACAACGCCGCCGCAGTCATCTTCGCCCACAATCACCCATCGGGAGTGGCCGAGCCGAGCCAGGCCGATATTTCCATCACCCGCAAACTCATCGCTGCGCTTTCAACTATAGATGTTCGTGTGCTGGACCATCTGGTGATTGGTTATGGTGAAGTGGTTTCTTTGGCGGAGCGGGGGTTGTTGTAGTTATGACGAGCGATAGTGAACAGATAAGTGCGAGCGAACAAGTAAGTGGAGGTAAGCAGATGAGCGCAAGCGAGCAAATAAGCGCAGGCGAACAAGTGAGCGCAGATGAGCAAGTAAGCACAGGTGAACATAACTTGTTAAGCCTCGTTGGTGGTGTTTTACAACGACTACGCGAGCAACCCGAACCCGCCACATTTGGTTTGTTACAAGTAGCCAATTTTTCCGCAGTGCGGCAGTGGGTCGGCAAGCCTGATGCGGAAATATTGCTAACGCGATTGGCTGCCAGTGTGCAAGTGCAGTTGCCGGAGGGTTGCCAGTTGCTGCGTTGTCACAACTATGAGTTTGCCCTGCTGTTTTTCAAACAAAGCAGCCTGAACGCGCACACAATTTGCACGGCATTGCAGGAACATCTCAAGCACGCGGTGAAAGATGCCTTGCCTGAACATTTGCACATTGATTGCGCCATCGGTTTGGTCAAGCTTGACCCGGAGTTGGTGGATGCCAACATCGTAGTAGCCCAGGCTCGCCGCAAACTGCGCCGCGACCAAAACGATAGCGGCGGCCTGATTGCAGCCGCCCCTCGCCCGCAACACCGTTTGTTGCAAGAAGTACTTGCGCAACGCCAGATTCAGGCGGCGTTGCAACCGGTTCCCGCCTTCAGTTCCGGCCAACGCCGCCTGTTCACCCTCAGCACCCGCGCCGCACTGCCCGATGCCGAGTTACCTACCGCCAACCTGTTCCGTCTGGCGCTGGAAAACGGTATGGCAGAAACCCTTGATCGGCTTGTGGTTGAGATGGCTCTTGAAACTCTTTCCGAAACCCCCGCTGAGGCATCCATACTTGTCAAACTAAGCATGGGTTCGCTGGTCAGCGCCACTTTCCTTGAGTTCGTGAAACAACAGGCGGAAAGTCATCCAACTCTTATGCCGCGTCTTATATTCCAATTGGACCAGGCGGACGTGCTAATCTGCCAACATTACATGATTGACTTCAGCGAAGTTTGCATCGCGCACGAAATTAATCTTTGTATGAGTCATGCGCTGGCGATTGATGAATCGGAATCGCTTTTTAATCTGCTACCGTTGTGGGCGGTAAGCCTGGATATACCCGACTACAATCTGCCGGAAGCGCCTGACTGGGAACAGAACGAACAACACAAACATCACAACAAGGGAAAAACCAGCGACCCCGCCAACCTGAAAAATCAGGTACGTACACTACACAACCATGACCTGCTAGTCATCGCCAACCGTGTCAACGATATTGAACAACTCCCAATCCTATGGCACAGCGGCATTGATTTCGTGCGCGGCGATATAATCTGCCCACCGCGCCACCAGCCCGATTATATTTTTCCACAACGGGTTAAGTGGCCGTAGCTAAGTGATAGTATAAGTCTCCCCACAAAAGACAGCAGCGAAAGCATGAGCAAATTCCTCGGTATTGACCTGGGCACGCAAAGCCTGAAAGCAGTCATCTACGATGCCGACGGGCGCAAGGTAACGGCCACGGGCAGCAGCGAGCTGCAACTGAACAGCGAGCCGGACGGCACCCGCGAGCAACAGGCTGACTGGTGGCTGGCCGCCCTGCACGATGCCATCGGGCAGCTTGATGCCAAAGAGCGAAAGGCCGTCGCTGCCATCGGTGTATCCGGGCAACAACACGGCTTTGTGCCACTGGCGGCGGATGGTAGCGTACTCGCCCCGGTGAAACTGTGGTGCGACACCGCTACCACCACCGAGTGCGAAGAGATTGAAGCTGCCTTCGGCGGCAGACAGCGTTGCATTGCAGAAGTCGGCAACGGGATAATGCCCGGATACACCGCCTCAAAAATCCGCTGGCTAAAAAAACATAAACCAGATGCCTACCAAAGCATGAACACCATCATGCTGCCCCACGATTATCTCAACTACTACCTCAGCGGCGAACGCTTCATGGAGTGCGGTGACGCATCCGGCACCGGCCTGCTTGATATCCGCTCACGCACCTGGCACCCGGGCATGCTGCAAGCACTGGATGCCGACCGCGACCTCAGCAAATGCCTGCCACCACTAATAGATGCTGGCGCCAGCGGCGGCCAACTGCTACCCGCAGTCGCAAAAAAGTTGGGGCTAACCGCTGGCATCCCCATCGCTTGCGGCGGCGGCGACAATATGATGGCCGCCATCGCCACCGGAAATATGGCCGCCGGCCGCCTGACCATGAGCCTCGGCACATCAGGCACCCTGTTTGCCTACGCCGATTCCCCCTGCCTTGACGAGGTGGGCGAACTGGCCGCCTTCTGCTCCTCCACCGGCGGCTGGCTGCCCCTGCTGTGCACCATGAACTGCACTGTTGCCACCGAGCAACCGCGAAGCCTGTTCCAAATGGAAGTGCAGCCCTTTGACGATTCAGTAAGCGCGGCACCCCCCGGCGCCGAGGGCATTATCGTGTTGCCCTTCTACAACGGCGAACGCACCCCCAACCTGCCCAACGGTCGCGGCTGCATCATGGGCATGAACGACAGCAACATGACCCGCGACAACATCAACCGCGCCTCAATGGAATCCGCAGTGTATGGCCTGCGGCTCGGCCTTGAAGCCTTCAGGCGCAGCAACTGCCCGATTGATGAAATCCGCCTCACCGGCGGTGCCGCCCGCAGCGCCGTGTGGCGACAGATGATTGCGGACAACTTCAAACTCCCGGTGCGCCTGCTGCAAGCTGACGAAGGCGCCGCCCTCGGTGCCGCTCTCAACGCCATGTTGCTGGGCAGCCGCAATCACGGCGACTCGACAGCACTGGCAGCCGAAGTGGATGAACACATTCGCTTTGATGATGCGGCCACGGCACTGCCGGATAAATCGCTGATGCCCGCCTATGACAAGTCTTACGCCCGCTATCTGGCCTATCTGGATTTGGTGCGGCCGATGTTTGCCCGTGCCTGAGTGCCTGTGTTTGTGTCATACTTCGGTTTCTCCCGCTACGGGTTGCACAGAGTGTCTGATGTAGCAGGGCGTGGAGAGGTGGAGAGTCGCAGAGGGTCGTAAAGAATGAAAAGAGTATCAATTAACACACTGAGGCTATAAATCATGTCAAGAAAAGTTTTTGTCGGCGAGCGTGAATACTTCCCCGACATCGGGCAAATACCTTTTGAAGGCCGCGCATCCACCAATCCGCTGGCGTTCAAGTTTTATGACGCAGGCAAAACCATCGGCGACAAAACCATGGAAGAGCACCTGCGCTTCGCCGTGTGCTATTGGCACACACTATGCGGAAAAGGCAGCGACCCCTTCGGCCCCGATACCCAGATATTCGCCTGGGATAAAGCCGACGACAAAATGCAAGCCGCCCGCCAACGCATGGACGCCGGTTTTGAATTATTCAGCAAACTCGGCGTGCCCTACTACTGCTTTCACGACCGCGACATGGCACCGGAGGGCAACAGCGTCGCCGAGTCAGAAACCCGGCTGCAAGAAATGGTTGAACTGGCCGCAGAACGCCAGCAACAAACCGGCGTTAAACTATTGTGGGGCACGGCCAACCTGTTCAGCCATCCACGCTACATGAACGGCGCCGCCACCAACCCCGACTTCGCCGTGGTAACACACGCCGCCGCCCAGGTGAAAGCGGCACTGGACGCCACCGTGCGCCTGAACGGCGAAAACTATGTATTCTGGGGCGGCAGGGAAGGCTACACTACTTTGCTTAACACCAGCACCCGGCGCGAGCTGAATCATCTGGGCAACTTCCTCACAGCGGCGCGAGACTATGGCCGCAGCATCGGCTTCAAAGGCACCTTCCTCATTGAACCGAAACCAATGGAACCCAGCAAACACCAATACGACTTTGACGCGCAAACCGTAATCGGTTTCATCCGCCACCACGGCTTGCAAGATGATTTCAAAGTTAATGTGGAAGCCAACCACTCAACACTGGCAGGCCACAGCTTCGCCCACGAACTGCAAATGTGCGCCGATGCCGGTCTGCTTGGCAGCATTGATGCCAACCGCGGCGACCCGCAAAACGGCTGGGACACCGATCAGTTCCCCACCGACCTTTACGACACCGTGGGCGCCATGCTGGTTGTGCTTGAACAGGGCGGCCTCGGCGGCGGCGGGCTTAATTTTGATGCCAAGGTGCGCCGCGAATCAACCGACATGGAAGACATCTTCATAGGGCACATAGGCGGCATGGATGCTTTTGCCCGCGGCCTGGAAGTTGCCCATCGTCTGATTACGGAAAGCCCGCTGATAAAATTCAGGGAACAACGCTACGCGAGCTTTGACAGCGGCGATGGCGCCAGCTTTGCAAAAGGCAAACTGAATCTGGCCGCCATGCGCGACTTGGCTGCTGCCGCCGATGGTGAGCCAGCGCAGCGGAGTGGCAAACAGGAATGGTTGGAAAATCTGCTGAACCAGTATCTTTAACAGCAACAGGGTTTAAGTTTCTTGGCTATCCGACTATCTAAAAAACCCGGCACTAATCTGTCGCGAAAGTTCACTGCTTCCGTGTGCCTGCTGGTGGTACTCGCCATGAGCGTGTTCTGGCTCATTAACAGTTTCTATATGCAAAAGGTAATGCGCCAGCAAGCGGACGAGTTGGGCCAAACCCTGAGCCGACAAATCGCCAGCCAGGTAACCGAGTTGATGCTGGTGAACGACCTGATTAGCCTGAATGTGGTGCTGAACAATATCGCGCTGAACTCCAACATCACCGAAGTGTCGGTGCTGAATGTGGATGGCAACCTGCTCGCCACCGCTTCAAACAATAGCACACCGCCGGGCACTCTTGTGCCGCTGCCGTTCAGCCTGACCGAAGTGCGGGGTGATTATCAGGCGCCGGTTGTGGTGGCGGGTTCCACGGCAGGCTATGTGCGGCTAAGCCTGGACCTGAACTACATGGAAGCCAGCCTGATGAACACGCTGCTGTTCGTGCTGGCCGCCACACTGCTGTTGCTGATTGTGGCTATTAGTTTGACGCGCAGCTACTTCCAATATCTGGTGCGCTTCCCATTACAAACCCTTAACTTCTCGCTGGGCAGAATTCGCCGCGGCGAGATTGAAAGCTGCCCCGAGCCAGAACAGAACAATGAGGTGAGCGCCGTAATCCGCCAGTTCAATGCCACGGCGGAGTTTCTTGCCCATAACAGTTTGCTGGGGGTGATGTTTGGTGGCAAACCTCTGTCCGGAAAGACGGGGTCAGGTGCTGCTTCCGGTGCGCTCTCCGGAAAGACGGAGTCTGGTGCTTCTTCCGGGGAGGCAGATGCTGATGAAACCGGCTCCGGCCTGCCGGGGCAGGAAGCGGTTACGCTGATGTGTGTGAGCCTGGCAAACTATCAGTATCTGGCTTCAACTCTGCCGGAAGATGAAATGGCGCAGCTGCTCAACAGATATTATTTTCTTGCGGGGCGGGTTGTGCAGATTTATGGCGGACGGGTGATTCACTGTGCCGAGGGCGCATTGCTTATCGCTTTTGGTATGCGCGTGGTTGAGGAAGAGCAGGCGTTTCACGGAGTATGTGCTGGACAGTTGTTTTTACAGATGATTGATTCAATTAATAACCCCAAGCAACGCGACTCGCATAACCCACAGGGTTCACACGGCCAACACGATTCACATGACTCACACAAACCCGCCGCCAAATATCGTCTGTCAATACACTCGGGGCAGGCCGTTAGTGAATTGTATTCGCCGGTTACGGGGGGTGATGACAATCTAACAGGCAAGACAGTTGATATAACCCGACAAATTTGCGATGCCTGCCCTGATAATAGTTTGCTAATCAGCAAGGATACTTTTGAACGGGCTGGCGGAGAAACCCGTGTTGCCGCCGAGGTGTTTGGCGACGAGGATAAAAGGGCAAATCTGAGCGATAAGGATGCGACAAACTATGCCAGCCGTGTTAGTGAAGAAGACAGGGCGATGCCGATGACTTATTTGGTGCGAGAGCCAATAGCAGATTACAAACTTTTACTGGTTCGTCAGGCCGCGCAGTTAGGAAGAATCTATGGGGAACAGCCTGATACACCGGAAGGTAGCGGTACATAAGTTTTTATTCAGAAGAAGTTTCCGCACTTTTTGGGACAGCCACTTCAATCCTGCTCACATTCCGGAAACCTTGCGGCAGTTTATTACCACGCCTGCCCCGCTCCCCCCGGTAGTGTTCCAAATCCACAGGCCGCAAATTGTGATGGCGACGACCGGCGTGCACAGTAAGCGTATCCGTCTCACTCAGCACGGCAATGCCCACCACAAACTCCTGCCGCTCGGCCACCCGAGGGCCAGGGATGCCAATAATCTTGTTACCCTTACCTTTCCCAAGCCGCGGCAAATCTTTCAGCGAGAACACCAGCATACGCCCTTCATTGCTAACAGCCACCACCAAATCAGACTCATAGTCATTCACACCCACCGCCGGCAACACCTGCCCGCCCTTGGGCAAACGCAAAACCGCCTTGCCCGACTTGTTCTTGCTAATCAAATCCCCAAGCTTCGCCACAAAGCCGTAACCGGCATCACTGGCCAGCAACACCTCATCGCCCTCATCGCCAATGGCCACTCCCTCAAAAGTTGCACCAGAAGGCGGGTTCACCTTGCCCGACACCGGCTCGCCCTGACCTCTGGCCGATGGCAAATTGTAAGCGGGCAAGGCATAAGCCCGCCCGGTGGAATCCAGAAAGATAGCCTGCTGGTTACTCTTGCCGCGAGCAGCCAACTTGAAACCATCGCCGGATTTGTATTGCAGCGTGGCAGGGTCCACATCATGCCCCTTCGCCGCCCGCATCCAGCCGCCATTGGACAGCACCACAGTAACCGGCTCAGTAGAAATAATTTCAGACTCACTATACGCCTTCGCCTCCTCACGCTCCTTCAAGGGCGTGCGCCGCGCATCACCAAACTTTTCCGCATCAGCCCGTATCTCTTTCTTGATAAAAGTTTTCAGGCGCGCAGCAGATTGCAACAACGCTTCAAGTTTCTTGCGCTCTTCGGCAAGCTCCTTTTGCTCGCCCTTTATCTTTATCTCCTCAAGCTTCGCCAGCTGCCGCAACTTGATTTCCAGAATGGCCTCGGCCTGGGTTCCGGTCAACTTGAACTTTTTCACCAGCGCGGGTTTGGGTTTATCCTCGGTGCGAATAAGTTTAATCACCTCATCAATATTCAAATAGGCAATGAGCAAGCCTTCAAGAATGTGCAAGCGGTCTATAATTTTATCAAGGCGATGTTGCAAGCGGCGCTTCACCGTAACAGTGCGAAACTGCAACCATTCCTTAAGCAAGCCAACGATGTTTTTCACCTGCGGCCGCTTGTCAATGCCAATCATATTGAAGTTAACGCGGTAGTTCCTCTCCAGGTCGGTGGTTGCAAACAGGTGAGACATCACACCATCCAAATCAGTGCGCCGTGATTTGGGAACCAGCACAATCCGGGTGGGATTCTCATGGTCAGACTCATCGCGCAAATCCACCAGCATAGGTAACTTCTTCTTTTGCATCTGGCCGGCAATCTGCTCCAGCACTCTCGCGCCGGATACCTGGTAGGGCAGGGCATTAATCACAATCTCGCCACTCTCAACACTGTAAGCAGCCCGGGCTTTCAGAGAGCCCTTGCCGGTGTTATAAATTTCCTTAATTTCCTTGCGAGGGGTAATGAGTTCAGCCTCGGTGGGGAAGTCGGGCCCGGTAATGAGCTTGCACAAATCCGTAACAGTGGCCTTTGGATGTTCCAGCAAGTGAACACAGGCATCAGCAACTTCCCTAAGATTATGTGGTGGAATATCAGTCGCCATACCCACGGCAATGCCGCTACCACCATTCAACAACACATTGGGCAAGCGCGCCGGCAACACTTCGGGCTCTTGTAAGGTGCCATCAAAATTAGGCCGCCAATCCACAGTGCCCTGACCAAGCTCGGCCAGCAGTAACTCAGAGTAAGCACGTAGCCGAGATTCGGTGTAACGCATGGCAGCAAAAGATTTGGGATCATCCTGCGAGCCCCAGTTGCCCTGCCCATCAATGAGGGGATAGCGATAGGCAAACTCCTGCGCCATAAGAACCATAGCCTCATAACAGGCAGCATCCCCATGGGGATGAAACTTGCCAATAACATCACCAATGGTGCGAGCAGATTTCTTAAACTTGGCAGTAGATTTTAAGGCCAGTTCCGACATGGCGTAAACAATACGCCGCTGCACAGGCTTAAGACCATCGCCGATATTAGGAAGGGCGCGGTCATTAATAACATACATTGAGTAATTCAAATACGCCTGACTGGTATAGTGGCGTAACTGAATCTTCTCAATATCATCTTCGCCTAACATTACTTGCTGGTTCATCATAACTACCTATACGTTAAGCAGCGTAGTCCGCTTGATTGCCAGTATCTTCCAGCCATTCCTTACGGTCTTGAGAACGGTTTTTGGCCAGAAGCATGTCCAGTGTTTCGGTGGTGTTCTTCTCTTTGCGGCTGGGTTTGGTGTCGCCGGTTTCATCCAGTGTTAATTGTATGAGACGGCGAGTGTCTGGAGCCATGGTGGTTTCTCTGAGCTGGACGGGATTCATTTCCCCCAGCCCCTTGAAGCGTTGAACATTCACTTTGCCGGGTTTTTTCTCGGCGGCGATGCGGTCCAGAACGCCGTCTTTTTCGGATTCATCCAGAGCGTAGAAGACTTCCTTGCCCACATCAATGCGATATAAGGGAGGCATTGCCACATAAATGTGGCCAGCTTCCACCACCGGGCGGAAATGTTTTACGAACAGGGCGCATAACAAAGTTGCGATGTGCAAGCCATCAGAGTCAGCATCGGCGAGGATGCAGATTTTGCCGTAGCGCAAACTGTCTATGTTATGAGAGCCGGGGTCTACGCCGAGGGCTATGGCAATATCGTGAACGGCCTGGGAGGCGAGGATTTCGTTTGAGTCAACTTCCCAAGTGTTTAGTATTTTGCCTCGCAGGGGCATGATGGCCTGGAACTCCCGGTCTCTTGCCTGTTTGGCGGAGCCGCCGGCGGAGTCGCCTTCCACCAGAAACAGTTCGCCGGACATTACATCTTCGGTGCCGCAATCGGCCAGCTTGCCGGGGAGGGCGGGGCCGGAGGTGATTTTTTTGCGGTCAACCTTGCGCCGGGCTTTCAGGCGATGCTGGGCGTTTTGAATGCACAGTTCGGCCAGGGCTTCCGCTTCGGCGGTGTGCTGGTTTAGCCACAGGGAGAAAGCGTCCTTCACTACACCGGCAACAAACACGGCGCATTGACGGGATGACAGACGTTCTTTGGTTTGGCCGGAAAATTGCGGATCTAACAATTTGGATGAGAGAATGTAACAACATTTATCCAGCACATCTTCACCGGATAGTTTCAGGCCGCGCGGCAGCAGGTTGCGGAATTCGCAGAACTCGCGCAGTGCATCCAGCAAGCCGGTGCGCAGGCCGCTCACATGGGTGCCGCCCTGGGTGGTGGGAATCAGGTTGACATAACTTTCGCCGGTTATTTCGCCGCCTTCGGGTAACCATTGCACGGCCCAGTCCACAGTTTCGTCGTTGCCTTTCACGCTGCCTTCAAATGGTTCTGCGGGCAGCACCGGGTAGTCGGCGGTGGCCTGGGTCAGATAGTCGGTGAGACCGGCTTCATAACACCACTGTTCGCTTTGGGCTTTGTCCTTGGCAACAGTATTGTCGGTGAAGATTACGGTGAGGCCGGGGCATAATACCGCTTTGGCGCGCAACACATGTTTAAGGCGCGGGATGGAAATTTTGGCGCTGTCAAAATATTTGGGGTTGGGCAGGAATGTTACTGTTGAGCCGGTGTTGCGTTTGCCCACTGTGCCGATGGCTTTCAGTTCGGATGTTTTCTCGCCATCCTTGAACTTCATACCCCACACTTTGCCGTCTCGCCTGATGGCAACTTCCAGCCAGGAAGACAGGGCGTTCACCACCGAGACACCAACCCCGTGCAAGCCGCCCGAAAACTGGTAGTTCTTGTCGGAAAACTTGCCACCGGAATGCAGCCGGGTAAGAATCAATTCCACGCCGCTCACTTTTTCGCCCTTGTGTTTATCCACCGGCATCCCGCGGCCATCATCGGATACTTCAACCGTGCCATCCTTGTTTAATATCAACTGAATTTGGCGGGCATATCCGGCCAGTGCTTCATCAACACTGTTATCAATTACTTCTTGCACAAGATGGTTGGGGCGGGTTGTATCGGTGTACATCCCGGGGCGTTTTCTGACAGGGTCAAGCCCCGTTAGTACTTCAATCGCATCAGCGTTGTAGGTGTTCATTCAGTTTACTCAAAGTTTGTGGCGGCATAGCAGAAGCGCTGCATAGCCTGCACTGGTGTTTATGAATGTTGCGGTATTGCGATGTTGCAGTGTCACGAGGTGTTGCGGTGTTACGAGGTATTGCAAAAAGCCACGAAGATCTACGATGTTGCAAGGCAGATAACTCTTTCTATCGCTCATTACAGGCAATTCTTGAAACCAGAAAGGCTGGCATGGCGGGCAAAGCAGCACTCATAGCACTTGTTCCATCGTGCGTTCAGATTAATTCCGCCAAACTGGCAGTTGTGCAACGACCAACGCGGAGGCAGTGAGTTAGCCATTCGCCGAGGAAGGTATTAACATGAAGTTTCTCGTTGGCCTGATACATCTGCGGGTTTGGTTGTGGGTAGTGCGGTTTGAAATTGCGGTGCCCCTGATAAGAGAGCACTTCGGCAGTGTTGGCATCATGATACAGGCGCACCAGCATGGAAGGGTTGGTCATCCACTTTTTCAATTCCGGGTGCTGAGTGATTTGCACGGTAGTGGTGTATTTGAATGCTTCAAGGATTTTTATTTTAACTGTTACCGGGCCGATGTCTTCATAGTCAGCAATCACGAATTCCGATACCAAACCTTCCAAAGTTTTTTCCGGGCGCTCAAGGCTGCCCAGACGCGCATCAGAGCAACCATTCGCAATCTCGCGCACCAGATTCGCATCAAGGCTGGAGTTATGCAAGTAGGCATTCAGCTGAGGCACCAGTTTCAGCAGGCGAATGTAATTGGCATCACATTCCGCCATCTGCCTGAGCAAATTAAACCTGTAATTTTTCCTGTTCATAAGCCAAGTATAACCTTAATTCAAGTGTGATAGGATACCAGATATCACACGGGACAGTATAAATGATAGACGCTAATGGTTATCGGCCAAATGTGGGAATAGTAATTTGCAATCGGAAGGGCGAAGTGCTTTGGGCCAAGCGGGCACAGCGTGGGGGATGGCAGTTTCCCCAGGGCGGCATCAAGCAACATGAAACGCCGGAGCAGGCTGTGTTGCGGGAGTTGGAAGAAGAGGTTGGTTTAACCGGGACGGATGTGAAGGTATTGCATCGTACGCGGGACTGGTTGCACTATCGTCTGCCCGCCCGCTTTATTCGCCGGGAGGAGCCGCGTTGTATCGGTCAGAAGCAGGTATGGTTTTTGCTGGCGCTGGAAGCCGATGACAACAAGGTTGCGCTGGACAAAAACCCGAAGCCGGAGTTTGATGACTGGCGCTGGGTAAACTATTGGCATCCCGTAAAGGAAGTTATCAAATTCAAAAAAGATGTCTATCAAAAAGCATTACAGGAATTGGAACAGCCACTACAAGATTACCTTGACGGATTGTAAGACCGCAATCTGCAAGACAGGAACTCACCCATGCTGAAACGTTTGCAGAGAATTGTGCAGGAGGTTAACACCGCCGAGAACCTGCAATCCGCCATGGACATCATCGTCACCCGCGTGCGGGAGGCGCTGGACGCCCAGGCCTGCTGGGTCTTCCTGCTGGATGAGGCAATCAATAGCTACGTGCTAATGGCCGCGGAAGGTTTAAGCAAGCAGGCGGTGGGGCAGGTGCGCCTTGCGGTGAGCGAAGGTCTTGTCAGCCATGTGGCGCAACAGGCCGAGCCGCTTAACTTGCCGGATGCATCACTTCACCCCGACTATCACTATCTCAAAGGCACCGGCGAGGAACAGTTCCACGCTTTCCTCGGCGTGCCCATCATCCACCATCGCGAAGTGCTTGGCGTTATTGTGGTGCGCCGAACCGACCGGCAACGGTTTGATGAATCGGAAGAAGCCCTGCTTGTTACCCTGTCGGCACAACTGGCCAGTGTGATTGCCCACGCGGAAGCGGTTGGCATCATTGAGGGCCTGAGCCTGTCCGGCGATAAGGCTTCGGATACGGTTTTCACCGGTGTCTCCGGTTCCTCGGGCGTGGCAATCGGCAAGGCGGTTGTGGTGTTTCATCCGGCCGACCTGTCGCAAATTCCCATACGCCCGGCGGTGGATGTGGAAGCGGAAATCGCATTCTTCAATTCCTGCATTGAACAGGTGCGGCAAGACATAACCGCACTGCATGGCAGACTGGAAGGGCAGGTGGCTGAAGAGGAGCGGCAGTTGTTTGATGTTTATCTGCGCATGCTGGATGATGATGCGCTGGGCAAGGAAGTGGTTGAACGCATCAGGATGGGGCATTGGGCGCAGGGTGCGCTGGCTTTCGTGGCTCGCGCTCATGTGCGCAGCTTTGAAGCTATGCACGATCCTTATCTGAGCGAACGGGCGATGGACATCAAGGATTTGTGCAGCAGGGTGCTGGCCTATCTGCAAGAGAAGAAACCGGTAAGCATTGAATATCTTGATAATACCGTGCTGGTGGCAGAAGAACTTACCCCCGCTATGTTGGCAGAAGTGCCCAAGGAAAAACTTAAGGGGCTGGTTTCAATATCCGGTTCAAGCAATTCTCATGTTGCCATTCTGGCGCGCACTATGGGCATTCCGACGGTGATGGGTGCTGTTGACTTGCCGTTTAGCCAGATTGATGGGCGTGAGGTGATTGTGGATGGTTACAAGGGCGAGATTATCAGCAACCCGTCCACCACGCTGCTGGAAAGTTATCAGGCCACTATTCGTGAACAGGATGAATTGATTAAGGAGTTGGAGTCGCTTAAGGATTTGCCTTGCGAGACTGCTGACAAGCATCGGATACATTTGTGGGTGAACACGGGTTTGATATCTGATGTGATGCGCTCAATTGATCAGGGCGCCGAAGGCATCGGGCTGTTTCGCACGGAGGTGCCGTTTATGCTGGCGGAACGTTTTCCCAGCGAGCAGGAGCAAACTGTTATCTACCGTGATCAGCTTGAGGCCTTCGCTCCGAAGTTGGTAACCATGCGCACGCTTGATGTGGGGGGCGACAAGGCGTTGTCGTATTTCCCCATTGATGAAGCTAACCCGTTTCTCGGTTGGCGCGGCATTCGCGTTACGTTGGACCACCCTGAAATTTTTTCCGCGCAGATAAGAGCAATGTTGCGCGCCAGCCTGGGGCTGGACAATTTGCAAATTATGTTGCCGATGGTGAGCAATGTGAATGAGGTGGAGGCTGCGATGCAGCTTATTCACAAGGCTTGCAATGAGTTGAAGCGGGAAGAGAAGGGGCACAAGGTAAAGTTTCCGCCGGTTGGGGTGATGATTGAGTTGCCTGCTGCGGTTTATCAAACCAGGACGCTTGCGCGGATGGTGGATTTTATTTCTGTGGGTAGTAATGACCTTACGCAATATCTGCTGGCGGTGGATCGTAATAATCCGCGTGTGGCTAATCTTTATACTTCGTTTCATCCGGCAGTGTTGCAGGCTTTGCAACATATTGCTGATGAGACTCATGCGGAGAACAAGGTGGTGAGTATTTGTGGCGAAATGGCCGGCGACCCGGGTGGAGCGATGTTGCTTATGGCGATGGGGTATGACATTTTGTCGATGAATACTGCTACTTTGTTAAAAGTGAAGGCTGTGTTGCGAGACATTACATTGGATGCGGCGCGGGAATTGTTGGCACATGTTATGACTTTGGATGATGCGGGGGAGGTTCGGGGGGCGATGAATGAGGCGTTGGATAGGGAGGGGGTTGATCCGTTGTTGCGGTCTTATCGGGTTCAGTAGCGTCTTCAGTCTTTTTTGAGTCCGGGCAGGGGTGGGGGCAGGCAGTGCCGCACACGCCATGAATACATCCCTGTAGGCTCAGCAGTGGCTATCCTGCCACTGCATGGTGCTGAAC
>JBPCXV010000113.1:0-3289 GCA_051008235.1 Pseudohongiellaceae bacterium
CTGCGCTGGTGGCGCCAAGATCGTTGAGCGTGATGGGTCGCTGGTTGGAGATTTGCATCTGAAACCGCTCGTTGGGGTTTTCGTAAGCCGTGTCGTTGAGCACAGTTACAGTGACCGTCTTGCTGGTCTCGCTGCCCGCGAAGGTCAGGGTGCCGCTTGCGGCCCTGTAGTCGCTGACCGTAATGGCCGTGCCATCAACAGTGGCGTAGCTCACCCTTACCGTCTGCCCGGTTGAGGCCGGCGGCGAGCTCAGCGCAACGATGAACTCAGCCCTGGCATTGTCGGCTTCGGTCACGCTGGCGGCCGGGCCGCTGATGTCAATCAGCCGCGTGGTGTTATCCAGAATGGCGACTGTGGCGCTAAGCGGCGCGACTGCTGTGTAGGCAGCGCCGCCGTCGTTCACTGTTGCCGTAATCGTGCCTGTGCCGGTGCCGGTTACCTCCTGCGTCGCGACTGTGTAGGCGGCGGTGGTGGTGCCGGCCGCAAGGGTCACTGTGGTCGGCTGGGTGCCCAGGCTGAAACTGTCGGGCGTGAAGGTGGTGTTGACGCCAACGGTCAGGTCAGTCAATGGCTTCTGGTCGGCAGTGACGGTGAACAGCGCCATATCGCCTTCGCTCACCGCTTCCTGATTGGCGGTGATGTGTACGGCCGGTATGTCGTCGCTGGTGATGGTGCCGGTGGCCGAAGATGCACCAGCGGCAAGCGTCGCATCATTGCCCGGCGCAGAAAGCGTCAGCAGGAAAGTTTCATCCGGTTCCACATCATCGTCATCAACGACGGTCACTGTGACACTCAAGCGAAGCACCTCAGTGCCGGCAGCAAAGGTCAGGGTGCCGCTGGCCGTGATGTAGTCAACACCCTCCGCAGCCGGGGCGCTGCCCGCCGTCGCTGGCACGGCATCCGGTGTCGTGTCGGCGCCTGTGTTCCAACTCACTTCGGTGTGTTCCGTCGGCATGGCGGACAGGGCGACGGTGAAGACTATGTAACCCTCCGCTTCATTAGCCGAGGCAGCCGCCACCGAAATTTCCGGCCCATCGTCGTCTTTTATAGTGACTGTGGCGACAGAAGCGCCAGTCGCCGTGTAGCTGGACAAGCCGCTATCTATGTCAAGCCACACGGCGAGGCTGCCGTTTGCTTCGTCATCGTCATCGCCGACAGTGGCGATGCGGAGGGTGGCAGCCGTTTCACCGGCGGCAAGCGTAACGATGGTGGGCAAGGCGTCGCTGCCAAAGAATTCGCCCGTTTTGGTCCCCGCCACGCCAATCTCAGTGTCGTCCATCGGGCTGTTGGTGGAGGTGATGATGAAGACGGCAGGAGAGCCTTCGGTTACGGAACTGTCCGAGGCGCGAATAGACAGCGCCGGCATCTCGTTATCGGTGATGGTGCCGGTGACCGAAGTGGAACCGGAGGCAATGGTCGCATTGGTTGCATCGGACAGTGTCAGCGTCAGATCTTCGCTGCCTTCGGTTATCAGGTCGTCAGTGACAAACACCGTTATCGTTCCGCTAGACGCATCAGGCATAAAAGTCAGCATGCCGTCGCTGATACCCGTGTAGTCCTCGCCCTCTTTCGCCGTGCCATCCATCGTTGCGTAATTCACCACAACCGTTTGATACGAAACGGGTGACAGTGTCACAGCGAACACCAGATTTTCGTTTTCCCCGGCGCTGGCAGCGTCAACCGCTACGAAGGCCGCATCGTCGCTGATGATGGTGCCGATGGCGGCAGACGCATCGGCGGCAAGGGTCGCATCATTGCCTGGATCAGAAAGCGTCAGCAGGAAGGTCTCATCCGGTTCCACCATGGCATCGTCCACCAGAGTCACCGTAACGCTCAAACCCAGGTCAACGGCGTCGGCAGCGAAGGTCAGCTTGCCGCCGCCCACAACATAGTCGGCGCCGAGCGCATCCGGGTCAACGCTCGCCCTCGCCCGCATGGCATCCGGCGCATTCGGGTCAGTGCCGGTCGCCCAAGTCACTTCGGTTTGCTCAATCGGCGTCGCGGACAAACTAACAGTGAACACTAGCCGCTCATCTGTTTCATCAGCACTGGCAGCCGCAACCGAAACTTCCGGCCCGTCATTGTCTTCTATGGTGACGGTGACAGCAGCAAAGTCGCTATCCACCGTGTAGCTGGTCAGCCCGCTGTCAAGGTCAAGCCGCACCGCGAGGCTGCCGTCTGCTTCGTCAACGGCATCGTCCAGCGTGGCGACGGTCAGGGTGGCAGTGGTCTCATTGGCAACCAGCGTCACACTAGTGGGCAGTGCATCGGCAGCAAACTCGCCGGTCGGGACAACAGCCACACCAATATCCGTCGCCTCCATCGGGCTATGGGTGGATGCGATAACGAATACCGCCACTGTGCCTTCGGGTACCGGGCTTGCCACAGCCGTGATGGACAGCCTCGGCATCTCGTCATCGGCGATGCTGCCGGTGGCGCCCAGCTCGCCGCCGGTGAAGCCGGTGTCGGCTATGTTGTCGTGGTTAGTGAAACGCAGGGTCAGAGTTTCCAGACTTTCCACTATATCGTCGTCTAACACAGTCACCATTACCTGCTTTGTGGTTTCACCCGGCAAAAAGGTGAGGCTGCCGCCAGCGACAGTGTAGTCACCCGGTGCGATCGCGCTGCCGTCCGATGTTTCGTAATCAACTGTGGCCGTCTTGTCCGAGGCCGGGGCAAGAGAGACATCAAACACCAGATTGGCAGGTTCCGTCACACCGGGCGAGGTCACCGTCAGTGTCGGCGGGTCGTCGTTGTCTGCAAGGGCTACCGTGACGACAGAAGCAGTGGTGGCCGTATAAGCGGCAGGCGTTGCGGCGAGGTCAAACGCCATGGTCAGGCTGCCATCCGGCTCATCGGCCGTGTCATCCACAGTGGCAACGGTGAAGGTCGCGGTGGTAGCAAAGGCGGCGAGCGTCACCCTGGTCGGTAGCGGGTCGGTGACAAAGTCGCCTGTCTCAACGCCCATTACACCGATATCAGTGTCAGCCATCGGGCTGTTGCTGGACTCAATCTCAAAGACCGCATTGCCGCCTTCAACGACGGAACTGGCCGTAGCGCTAATGGAAAGAGTCGGCATCTCGTCATCGGTGATGGTGCCAATCGCCGAGCTTGCATCCACAGCGAGGGTCGCGTTGGTCGGGCTGGACAGTGTCAGCGTAAAATCTTCGCTGTCTTCGGTTATGGCATCATCAATCACCGTCACCGTTACCGACATCAACAACTCACCCGGCGCGAAGGTCAGCATCGCATCGCTGATGCCGGTGTAATCCTTGCCCGCTTCCGCCGT
>JBPCXV010000114.1:0-12262 GCA_051008235.1 Pseudohongiellaceae bacterium
GTTCCGCACCATGCAGTGGCAGGACAGCCACTGCTGAGCCTACAGGGATGTATTCATGGCGTGTGCGGAACTGCGCTACCCCGCCCCTGCGCCGTCCCCGCCCGGACTCAAAAGTGTCCACTGACGCCCTGAGCCTACAGGGATGTATTCATGGCGTGTGCGGAACTGCGCTACCCCGCCCCTGTGCCGCCCCCGCCCGGACTCAAAAGTGTCTACTGACGCCCCGCATAAGCGGCAGCAACCTCCTCCCGAATGCGCTCAACCTCGTAACTAGTCATCCGCCGCCCATCAATAAACAAAGTCGGCGTAGAAGTAACCCCTGACGAATTCCCACTACGCTGATCATTACGTATTTTCTGCACAACCTCTTCCGATTCAATATCCGCATGCAACTGCTCCATATCCAGATTAAGTTCCAGAGCGTAGGAATCAAACTCCCCCGTCACATTAACCAGCGATGACCAAATAGGCTGGTTGATATACAACAAATCATGCATCCCCCAAAACTGACCCTGCCTCGCAGCAGCCTCCGCATATAAAGAAGCATTCCAAGTATTACGATACCCCACTATCGGAAAATGCCGCCGCACCAGATAAGCCCGGTCGGCAATGCTCGGCCACGCCTCGCTCATGTTCTGATGTTCCACAGCACAGGCCGGGCACTGAAAATCGGCATACACCACAATGGGCACCGGATTATCCGGGTCGCCGAGGATATGGTCGTGGGGCATTATCTCAACAGCGGAGTAGGTGGGCCCGCGGCTAAACCAGCTATAAGCGGCAAACGCCACCAGCAACGGCACCACACCAAACATAACAAACTTGCCCAACAGCCGCAGGGTTTGCGCCCGCTGCTGGGCGGCATGTTGTTTCTGTTCTTTGCGCAAGCGTTGCGCTTCCCGTTTACTAATATTCATCATAAGTTCTCGTATGTATAAGTTGCCATGGCCGCCAGCCTCACTAACTCATAACCACCACAGCCCGAATCAATCAGCCAAAAACAGCGCCGGGTCAACCCGCACATTATTCAAATTCACACTCCAGTGCAAGTGCGGCCCGGTGGTACGTCCGGTCTCACCCACCCGGCCAAGCAACTCCCCGACCTCCACGCGCGCACCCGTTTCCACATCAATGCTGCTCGCATGGCAATACAAACTGATAAGCCCATGCCCATGGTCAACAATAATAGTATTACCATTAAAGAAATAGTTACCGGTGGCAAGTATAACACCGGGCGCCGGCGCAATAATCGGCGTGCCTTCCGGCGCCGCAATGTCCATGCCCGAATGCGGATTGCGCGGTTGCCCGTTAAAAAACCGCCGCAAGCCGAATGAACTGCTACGCGGTCCCTCAACCGGCGCCCGCATGGCAAACACCGGCTGAAGATTTTCACTCCAGGTGGAAAAAGCACCATCCATCTCGGCCCGCTCACGGTTAATGCGCACCATATCCTCCGCGTTCGGATTAACCTGCCGCTGATTCTGAATAGTTAAATGCTGCTCAAGATATTCTTTATCATCCACCCGAAAACTCAACGTTGCACTATCGCCCCCACTGTCCTGCAACGAGAACCGCTCCGTGCCCGGGCTCACACTCAAGGGAATACCAATAATGGCATACTGCGCACCCTGATATTCGGCCAGCAAAATACGATTGTTCCGATATTGCCCGGACACCGCCTCCATACCCGTCGCTATAACCGCAATACCACCGGGCACCATAGCAGATGGCGGTAGGCCGGACACCACAGCAGCCTTACCCCAGGCAGCAACGCTCAACAACAGCGCCACACCCGCAACCAGCGATAAAATCATTCGTGTCCAATTTGTCATAGCTAGCCCAATGTCAATACAAAGCCGAGTGTAATGATAAACGAAATAGTGTCCGAAGCCAACGGGCTGGCCTCGCGGCATTAGTGTAGTCAGTTAATTTGAAATTGCACTGGTGGCAGGGCAATAACTCCCCCCTTGAGGGGGAGTCGCAGAAGGCGAAGCCTGGTGCGGTGGGGGGCTTCCTGATTTATCTCAGGTAATATCACGCAACGCTTTCTCATTGGAAAGAGACGATACGCTTTCAACTGTTGATGTTATCTGCCCCTTGCCCACCAGCGAAATCATCCTGCTTCCCGCCTTCATCTGTTTTGCATCCCGTATCGGCTTGCGCGCCTCATCAAAGCTGATGCTATAACCCCTGCCCAGAGTATGCAACGGACTCATCGCCTGCAAACTGCGGCTGAGTTCAGCCAGCTGCGCTTTCAATTGCTGCCGAACACTTTGCATAGCCCGCCGCAAACGAATATCCATATTATCCAGATGCTGAGCCCGCTCCTGCAAACGCTGGTCAGGCCGCTTCAAATGCCGCCGCAAAGTCGCCAGACTCTGCCCAACACTCGCCAGTTTCCGCTTAACCATCTGGGCAAATTGATGCTGATAAGCCATCAACTCCTCCAGCAAATCATCCTGGTCCAAACTCATCTGCTCGGCGGCGGCAGAAGGGGTAGGTGCCCGCAAATCAGCCACAAAATCAGCAATAGTAAAATCAATCTCATGCCCCACCGCACTCACCACCGGCAATTCACTGGCAAAAATCGCCCGCGCCACGGCCTCATCATTAAACGCCTGCAAGTCTTCCAGCGAACCACCACCCCGGCCAACAATGAGCGCCTGCAACCCAAGCTTCTGCCGCAGACGATTGGCAACTTTAATAGCATGAACAATTTCAGCGGCAGCCTCCTTGCCCTGCACCGCAACCGGAATCAGAGTGATGCGCGTGGCCGGAAAGCGGCGGGCGAACACCGTGAGCATATCGTGAATGGCGGCCCCGGTGCGCGATGTAATAATTCCAACATGCTGATAGAGATTCCCCACCTCCTCTTTATGCTTCTCATCAAACAAACCCTCCGCCTGCAAGCCGGCCTTCAGTTCCTCAAAAGCCCGCTGCAAGGCACCTACGCCGGACTCAACCATAGTCTTCGCAATAATCTGATATTCCCCCCGCCCCTCATAAATACTAAGCTGCCCGCGCAACACCACTTGCATCCCATCCTTCGGCTGAAAGCGCAACAGCCGATTGCTGCGGGCAAACATCGCACACCGCAACTGGGAATGTTTATCTTTAAGCGTAAAATACCAATGCCCGGAAGCCGGACAAACAAAATTGGAAATCTCCCCCTCCACCGCCACATCCGGAAACCGCCCCTCCAGCAACCCTCGCGCCTGCCTGTTAAGCTCAGAAACCGAAAACACATCAGGCGCAGCAAGGGAGGCACTATTAAACAAATCAGACATCCAAACCTCCTCCCGTGCTGAACCTGCTGTGGCTAGCTCAATACTATTGTAAGAACAAGGCCCAGTATGGCCACAGTCACGCCAATTGCTCCTATGGTTATTACCAGATACCGAATCAAAACCTCTGGGAGTTCTTGTCTGTACTTTGCGAGTTCAGCCTTATTTTCGGCAGCGAGCTCTGCCAAGCGTTTGGCAAGCGTACTTATATTGGTTTCGTACCGGGTATGTCTGGTGGCATCACGCTCCGCTCGTTCGGCATCACGTTCCGCCAAGCGTTTGGCAAGCGTACTTATATTGGTTTCGTACCCGGCATATCTGGCGGCATCACGCTCCGCCCGTTCGGTATCACGTTTCGCCCGTTCGGCATCACGCTTCTCCATACTTTTGGCAAGCATGCCTATATCGGTTTTGTACCCGGTATGTCTGGTGGCATCGCGTTCCGCCAGTCTGGCATCACGTTCCGCCCGTTCGGTATCACGCTTTGCCTGTTCGGCATCGCGCTCCGCCATGCTTTTGGCAAGCATACCTATATCGGTTTTATACTCGGCCTGTCTGGTGTTCATGATTTCTTCCAGGGTACCGGTGCGGGTGTTGACTTGTCCTTCCAGTGCAATTAAACGATGTTCCAGGTTGTTATCCATGTGACTTCTCCTCCCTGTCCTCCGGGGAGGCAGGTGTATATGGTAAACGAAATAGTGTTTGAAGCCAACAAATCAGGTTGGCCTCTCATTAACCAGTATAGTCAGTCAATTGGAAATTGCACAAAATACCCCGTGAATCAGCAATAACGCCAGCACACGGGGCTTTCACAGCCTTATTGCCGTGCCAGGAGCCACCAGCGCATGGTGGTGGTTACCAGTTCGGCGGCGTCTTGTTGTACGAAGTGGCCGGCACCCGGGGCGGTTACGATGGTGGTGTCTGCGTCAATCCAGTCCCAGGTGTTGTTCAGGCCATCGGAGTGGAGAGCGGTGTCGTCCAGGCCGTGGAAGACCAGCACGGACATGGCAAGCCTGGGTGCGGTAGATGATGCGGCGGATGAGGCGATTGAGTTTGCGTTGCTGCTTCCGTCGCCACTGCCACTATTGCTACCCGTCCCGCGGGGGTAATTCTGTTTGTAATAAGCAAGCATCGCATCAAAGTCGGAGCGGTTGAAAGCTTCTATGTAATGTCTGCGAACTGTCTGGTTAGTTACCCAGCCGGACAGGGTTTCTGCTGTCATTGGCAGGCCGAAGAAGATGTCGGGGTCGGATGCCTTGCCGGCGATGAATGCGCGGGCGTAAGCGCTGTTGGTTTGCTGGTCGGTGTTGTTGCGTAGTTCGCGTCCCATGCCGTTTGGGTGGGGCAGGTTCAGGATGATGAGGTTGTCCACCATCTGCGGCAGGGCGAATGCGAATTGCCAGGCTACGGCGCCGCCCCAGTCATGTCCGACGATGGTGGCCTTGTCTTCACCGAGATGGCGAATCACGGCGGCAACATCGCTCACCAGATATCGCATGCTGTAGTTTTCCTCGCCTTCCGGCTGGTCGCTCAGGTTATAGCCGCGCTGGTCAATGGCCACTACCTTGAAGTTGTCTTTCAGCCCCTCCATCTGGTGATGCCAGCTATACCAGAAATCGGGGAAGCCATGAATCATTACCACCAGCGGCCCTTCGCCAACTGTGGCATAGTGAATTTTTACCCCGTTGCTGTCGGCGTAACCGTGTTCCACCTCGTCCATCAGGTCGGCATACGCCGGTGTAGCAAGTGCGAGCACTGCGCCAATGATGGGCCAGGTTCGCAGTAATGATAGTAGTGATTGCAGTGGGCGTAGTGTTCGTAGTGAGAGCATCATCGTATTTTCTCCACAAGTTTGGTTGAGTAAGTAATCTGACTTCACACCCCCACCGGCGGCGCAAGCCGCCGGTGGGGGGATGCCGGGCAGGCAAATCGCTTGTTGAAAAGCTGAATCTCAAGTATTATATGCGACATTCCACGGGTTTGGATAGAGGTATGGATGTGGGTGTGGATGCGAGATAGAAGGCTTGGATATAAACAGACAGACGGAGTTTTGGGGAGGCAGCATTATCAGCGAAATCCATCCCACACTAGAAAATTTCTTGCTAGCCGATTACTAATATTGTATAGTGGCACTACGCTCCATAAACCAGACACAACAGTATAATTCTGCAGAGAGACATAGGCGATGGAACTTACTACATTAACAGTCTCAAAATTGTTTGGTTATTTTGATCATACCATTCAATTTAATCAGGATGAGAAAATCACGATAATTACTGCGCCAAACGGCTATGGGAAATCAGTCATTTTAAGGATGCTCAACGCCATTTTTAGCGGTGATTTTCATTATATCGAAAAGTTAATTGTCAAAGATATTTCTTTGGAATTTTCAGACAAAACAGAATTGCTTTTTACGAAAAAAAGCATTGAAGGAGAGGTAGAAATTAAGCAAATTGCTAAAGGAAAAAAAGTGAACAGCTATGCATACAGCAAAAAAAGTGCTGCGGCAGCGGAGATTTTAAGTGGAGTTCCGTGGCTAACAAGGGCTGGTCAAGGCGAATGGCTAGATTTAAGATTAGGAGGGTTATTAACAAATCGAAAAGCAATTGAAAAATACTCCAGAGACGATTTATTTAGCACCGACGATCAGAATATTATGTCATTGCCAGACTGGGTGCAAGAATACGTAGAGTGCATCAATGTGCGTCTGATAGAAGATCAGCGCCTGATTCAGCGAGATAAAATACATAAGAAGAGAGAAGATCCGTTTCAGCGGGTAGATAACACTGAAAGTGTTAGCCCAATTAACACCATTGAACAATATGCAAACGAATTACAGAGGGAGATAAAAAACTTAACGAGCGAGTATTCCGCTATCGCACAAAAGCTAGACAGCACCTTCCCTAATAGATTGTTAAGCCCACTGCCTAATGGTAAAGCAGCATACACGGAAGATAAACTTAAAAAGCATTTAAATAAAATTGAAAATTCACGCAAACGACTGGTACGTTATGGCCTTATTGAAGATGAATCGGCCGAATACACAACAGAGCAAATTAGCGAAGAAAACCTGAAAGTACTTACGCTATACGTGCTTGATACTCAAAAGAAGCTTAAAGTGTACGACAACTTGGTAAGCCAACTTGATTTTTTCACTTCAATCTTGAATGATAAACAATTAAGCCACAAACAAGTGCGTATTAGCAGAAATGAAGGCTTTTATTTTGAAACTGAAAATGGAATCTCTTTGAATATGGTGGCCCTATCTTCAGGGGAGCAACACGAAGTGGTTCTGCTATATGAGCTGATTTTTAAGACTGATAATAATAGCCTGGTGCTGATTGATGAACCAGAAATATCACTACATATCGCATGGCAAGAGGCATTTCTTGAAGACCTGAGAAAAATTCAGAAAATTCAGCCATTCACAGCAATTATTTCGACGCACTCACCACAGATCATAGGGGAGGATTGGAGTTTGGTTGTGGACTTAAACGGAGAGGAGACCGGTTAAATTGAGATCTTTCATAACAGTTCAGAGTAAGATAAATAGAATTAAAATGTTATTCACCCACCCAAGCCACAAGAACAAGACTGTTTTTGTAGTTGAAGGACCAAGTGATTTAAAGTTTTTTCAGGATGTACTTGCAAAAGACACTACGGCCATTCGCCCGTCCGGAGGAAAGCCGGATGTTATTGGCATTATGAATCACTTCTCCAAAGACCATCGTGTAATTGGGCTATGCGATGCAGATTTTGACCACATACTGTCGCATCCTGCATACTCTTCTAATCTCATACTTACCGATGCTCACGATTTGGAAATGATGATGATAGAAGCGGGAGCAACCGACTCAATAACTGGTGCGTTTGCGAAGTACGATGCTCTAAAAAAATTGAAAAAAAATATGGTACCAGCCACCATAGAAGCAGCTCTAAAGTTAGGTAATCTACGATTACTGAACGAACAACATCGGGTGATGTTGAATTTTGACGGACTAAGTTTTGAAGATTTTGTTATTGTTGAGCCCGATCCATTCCGACTGGATGTTAATGTTAATACAGTTCTAGACCAATTATTTGAACGCTCAAGTAGCGCCACGAAATCAAAAACAGAATTTTCAGACATGGCTTTCAAATCTACAGCATCTAGCTATGATAAATTTCAAGTTTGTAATGGACACGACATAACAGAGATATTAAGTGCTGTTTCTAAAAACGATGTATTGTCAGAAAATAAAATAAACTCAAAAAGAATTCAAGAGCTACTGAGGGTGGCATATATTGCTCAAAAGTCTTTTGCCGGAACAAAAATGTATAAATCAATCCAGGCATTTGAACCTACCACCGGGAAATTGCTGAACTAGCCATCCTGCCCAAAAATCTGTATAATGCCCTCTTTGTGCCCTGCGGAAATATAAATGTTACATATCGCCGAAGAAGCCCTGACCTTTGATGATGTTCTGCTGCTGCCCGCCCACTCCACTGTCCTGCCCAAGTCAGTTAACCTTAACTCGCGGCTCACTGCTGCAATCACACTAAACATTCCTCTTATTTCGGCGGCTATGGATACGGTTACCGATTCACGGCTGGCTATTGCCATGGCGCAGGCTGGCGGGCTGGGTGTGATTCATAAAAGTATGAGTATTGAGCAGCAGGCCAGAGAGGTGCGGCGTGTTAAGAAGTATGAGAGCGGGGTGGTGCAAGACCCGATTACGATTCCGGCAACTGCCACGGTGAGCGACCTTAATGCGTTGATGCAGGAACACAACATCTCCGGTATGCCGGTGGTAAACGGTAGCGGTCTGGTGGGCATTGTTACCAGCCGCGATGTGCGCTTTGAATCAAACTTTGATGCGCCGGTTCAATCCATTATGACACCGAAAGACAAACTGGTAACCGTAAAAGAAAACTATCACCTTGACGAAGTGAAAGCATTACTACACCAGCACCGCATTGAAAAAATACTGGTAATTAACGACAAGTTTGAATTGAAGGGACTCATTACCCTGAAAGATATTCGCAAATCCGAAGAGTTCCCCGATGCCTGCAAAGACGCACATGGCCGCCTGCGCTCCGCCGCCGCCACGGGCACCGGCGCCAGCAATCTTGAACGCGCCGATGCCCTCATTGCAGCGGGCGTGGATGTGGTAGTGGTTGACACCGCCCACGGCCACTCTCAGGGCGTGCTGGATCAGGTGGCGCAAATCAAACGCAAGCATCCTGAAACCGCGGTGATAGGCGGCAACATCGCAACCGCCGAGGCGGCGAAAGATTTGGTGAAGGCGGGCGCGGATGCCCTGAAGGTTGGCATCGGCCCGGGTTCAATTTGCACCACGCGCATCGTCACCGGCGTGGGTGTGCCGCAAATCAGCGCGGTGGCCAATGTGAGCAAGGCGGTGAAGGGCAGCAAGGTGGGTGTCATTTCCGATGGCGGCATTCGCTATTCCGGCGACATCGCCAAAGTAATCGCCGCCGGTGCCAATGTGGTTATGGTCGGCAGCCTGCTGGCCGGTTCGGAAGAAGCGCCCGGCGAAGTGGAACTGTATCAAGGCAGAAGTTACAAATCCTATCGCGGCATGGGTTCAATCGGTGCCATGTCCCACTCGCAAGGTTCTGGCGATCGCTATTTCCAAAACATAGAATCCGGCACCGAAAAACTGGTGCCGGAAGGCATAGAGGGCAGGGTGCCCTACAAGGGCGCGATGTCTGCCATCGTCCACCAACTAATGGGCGGCCTGCGTTCCAGCATGGGCTACACCGGCTGCGGCACCATAGACGAGATGCGCAGCAAAACCCGCTTCGTAAAAATCACCGCTTCGGGGATGTCTGAGTCGCATGTGCATGATGTGTCTATTACCAAAGAGGCGCCCAACTATCGGGTATCGTGATACGGCGGCTCGTTATTTGCCGTGCTGTAGTGTTTAACTATTGAGTGTGCTGATATAAAAGTTCTCTCTGGTCCGCGTAGTTATGAGTAAGAACATACATTCACAGAAGATATTAATTTTAGACTTCGGCTCGCAATACACACAACTAATTGCGAGGCGTGTGCGGGAGTTGGGAGTTTATTGTGAAATATGGGATTACAAAGTAGAGCAGGGCAGGTTCAACGAATTTGCACCGCAGGGAATAATTTTCTCCGGCAGCCCGGAGTCCGCCACCGCCGAAGTGCCACCGCAACCGCCCGCCTGGTTATATGAAACAGGCTTGCCAATCCTCGGCATCTGCTACGGCATGCAGGTCATGGCCGAACACTTTGGCGGCAAGGTTGAATCCTCAAACACAGCCGAGTTCGGCTTCGCTCGCGTTGACTTGTTGTCCCCCTGCGTTTTATTTGATGGCATAGAAGACCACTGCACCACCGAAGGCGTCGCCCAGCTTAATGTGTGGATGAGCCACGGCGACAAGGTAACGCAAACCCCGCCGGGCTTCACTTGTGTTGCCAGTAGCACAGAAGGCGCATCCATCGCCGCTATATGTGATAGCGAGCGCAAGCTCTACGGCATTCAGTTTCACCCGGAAGTGACTCACACCCCTCAAGGCCTGCGCATTCTGGAACGATTCGTGCGCAAGCTGTGCCAATGCGAATCATTGTGGAACGCAGGCAGCATCATTGAAGATGCAGTCGCCGACATCCGCCAACAGGTAGGGAAGGGCAAGGTGCTGCTAGCCCTGTCCGGTGGCGTGGATTCATCAGTGGCCGCCGCCCTGCTACAACGAGCCATCGGCTCGCAACTGGTCTGCGTATTCGTTGACAACGGCCTGCTGCGTCTGCACGAAGGCGATCAGGTGATGGCCACTTTCGCCCGCAACATGGGCATCAAGGTAATAAGAGTAGATGTTGAAGATCGCTTCCTCAACAAACTAACCGGCATAACTGACCCGGAGCAAAAACGCAAAATCATCGGCAACACTTTCATAGAAGTGTTTGATGAGCAAGCGGCAAGTATGGCGGAAGGCATGACAACGAAAGAAACGAAGGGAATACAGTGGCTAGCCCAAGGCACCATCTACCCGGACATCATTGAATCCGCCGGCGTCGGCACCGGCAAAGCCCATGTAATAAAATCCCACCACAATGTAGGCGGCCTGCCCGAGAACATGAAACTGCAACTCATAGAACCACTACGCGAACTATTCAAAGATGAAGTCCGCAAAATCGGCCTGGAACTGGGCCTGCCCCACGACATGATATACCGCCACCCATTCCCCGGCCCCGGCCTCGGCGTGCGCGTGCTGGGCGAAGTGAAAAAAGAATACTGCGACATCCTCCGCCAGGCCGATGCAATCTTCATAGACGAACTGCACAAAGCAAACTGCTACGATAAAATAAGTCAGGCATTCGCCGTATTCCTGCCAGTGCGCTCAGTAGGCGTAGTGGGCGACGCCCGTCGCTATGCTTATGTCATCAGCCTGCGCGCAGTAGAAACCGTAGATTTTATGACCGCCCACTGGGCCCGCCTCCCCCCGGAGCTGCTGGAAACCACCTCCCGCCGCATCATGAACGAAATCCCTCAAGTCTCAAGAGTAACCTACGACATCTCCAGCAAGCCCCCGGCCACCATTGAGTGGGAGTAACTATAACCATGACCACATCCCTATCCAACATCACCCGTAGTATTTCCCGATGAACACTGAAGAACTGACCATCAACAACCGCAGATCCTACATCGGCATAACCACCGCCCTGCTCGTCGCCACCCTGATAACTTTGGCGGCAAGCCCCGCCACCCGACATGTTTCCGGCATACCGGTATTTGCCATTTGCGCCGCCGTCGCCTTCATCATCCAGTGGGCCGCATTCATACCAGCCTACCTGAAACAAACCGAACGCTACTTTGACATCACCGGCTCCATCACCTACATCTCCGTCATCCTGCTGTCCCTACTGCTAAGCGCCCCCACCGATGCCCGCGGCTGGCTCATCGCCACATTCGCAACAATCTGGACAGTCCGTCTGGGCTGGTTTCTATTCAGCAGAATTAAAAAAGCAGGCCACGACCGCCGCTTCACAGTTATCAAACCCGATGCCCCCCGCTTTTTCATGACCTGGACCCTGCAAGGACTATGGGTAATCCTAACGCTCGCCTGCGGCCTCGCCGCCATCACCGCCACCGAAAAGGTAACCCTGGGCTGGACTGCATTACTGGGCACACTACTCTGGGCCACAGGCTTCACAATTGAAGTAATAGCAGACGCACAAAAAGCAAAATTCAAAGCCAACCCCAACAACGCCGAACGCTTCATCGCCGAAGGATTATGGAAATATTCCCGCCACCCAAACTACCTGGGCGAAATCCTGCTATGGATTGGAATCGCCATCATCGCAGCACCAGCCCTAACCGGCTGGCAATATGCAACACTAATCTCCCCGGTTTTTGTATGGCTACTACTCATGAAAATCAGCGGCGTACCCATGCTTGAAACATACGCCCAATCCAAATGGGGTCAGGACCCGGATTACCAACAATACCACGCCTCAACACCGCCACTGGTGCCACGGCTGTGGTGCTAAGCCCAAATGCCCGGGCAATTATCCGGTTTGCATAAGGCTGGATTTGTGCCCTATAATGCCCGCCTGCCTATAATCTATGTGGAGGATGTAACAATGCTATCAAGCGACACCTGTCAGAATAGTAATATCGTGAATGACCACACGCCATCATTATCAGCCCCGAAGCCTCGGCGGCTTGCTGTTGGGTTGTTTGGGAAGTTGCCGAAGTTTATCGCGACGCTGGTGTTTGTTCTGGGGCTGGGCTTGGCGCCGCAGGTGCAGGCGCAGTTCTCGCCGGTGCCTGAGCTTGATTTGCTGAGGAGTTCCGATACCGGCAATCCGACGGATAATAATACCAGCATCGGCACGCCGGTCTTTAGCGTCGGTAATCTTGTAGGTGGTGGCACTGTCACTGTTACCGCCACTTGGAATGACGCTCCGGGCGGCTCTGCTTATGACAATATCAGTAAAAGCTTTGTCG
>JBPCXV010000115.1:0-55484 GCA_051008235.1 Pseudohongiellaceae bacterium
TGGCAGCTGTACTTCGGCATGGCCTATCTTGGGGTGGTCGATGCCCGGAAAAATCGGGTCATCCGGCCAGTTAAGGTGTAAACCATGTGCCCGGTCTTAAATGTCAACCATGTGCCCGGCTTAACACGTAAGCCACCGGTGGGGGGACTTCCTGATTTGTCTCAAATGTACTAATTGGCTACCAGTTATTATAAGGTATAATTGCCGGATAACTGATTGCCACGATAGCTAGCCTTAATACTATCAACCTGCCTGTGGACTGAACCGGAGCGGTCGGTGGCCGATTACTTTTTAGACAATGGATTTTATTATGCGCAGTCATTATTGTGGCGAAATAAACGAACAGCATGTTGGTGAAGAGGTCCGCCTTTGTGGGTGGGTGCATCGTCGCCGTGACCATGGTGGGGTGATATTTCTTGATTTGCGTGACCGCAAGGGCATTGCCCAGGTGGTGTATGACCCGGATAGCAAGGCCAGCTTTGCCATAGCGGAAACTATACGTAATGAGTTCGTGGTGCGGGCTGTTGGCAAGGTGCGGCTGAGGCCGGAGGGTACAGTTAACGAAGAGATGCCCACTGGTATGGTTGAGGTGCTGGGTAGCACTTTGGAAATTCTTAATGAGGCCCAAACTCCGCCTTTGCAACTGGATGAGCATATTGAGGTGGGGGAAGATGTTCGCTTGCGTCATCGCTATATTGATTTGCGGCGGCCTGAGATGGCGGGTCGTTTGCAAGTTCGTTCCAGCGTAGCCAACACGGTGCGCAACTTTCTTGATGAACATGGTTTTCTGGATATAGAAACACCGCTGCTAACCCGTGCCACACCGGAAGGCGCACGGGATTATTTGGTGCCGAGCCGCACTCATTCCGGCAAGTTCTTTGCCTTGCCGCAGTCTCCACAACTGTTCAAGCAGGTGCTAATGGCATCCGGTCTGGATCGCTATTATCAGATTGCCCGTTGCTTCCGCGATGAAGACTTGCGCGCGGACAGGCAACCGGAGTTTACCCAGATTGATGTGGAAACTTCGTTCATAGATGAGGAGGGCATTATGAATTTGATGGAGGCGCTCATCAGGCATATATTCAAAACTCATCTGGATGTGGAGTTTGGCGCTTTGCCGCGGCTTAGTCATGCTGAAGCGGTGCGCCGTTATGGCACCGACAAACCTGACCTGCGTGTGAGCACGGAATTGATTGACATCGCCGACCTGATGCGTGAAGTGGACTTCAAGGTATTCAAAGTTCCGGCGCAGGATGTGGGTAGCCGGGTGGTAGTGCTACGGGTGCCCGGCGGCGCCGAGTTAAGCCGCAAGCTGATTGATGGCTACACCGAGTTCGTCGGCATCTATAAGGCCAAAGGTTTGGCCTGGATTAAGGTGAACGACCGCGCTGCGGGAACGGAGGGTTTGCAATCACCTATTCTCAAATTTATTCCCGATGAAGTGATTGAATCCCTGTTGCAACGGGCGCAGGCAGAGACTGGCGACATTTTGTTCTTTGGTGCAGACAAGGCCGACATTGTTAACGAGGCAATGGGTGCCCTGCGTGTGAAGGTTGCCGAGGATAGTGGTCAGCTGAAATCCGGCTGGGCGCCGCTGTGGGTAACTGACTTCCCCATGTTTGAGACAGACAGCGAAGGCAAGCTAACTCCCTTGCACCACCCCTTCACCGCACCGGCCTGCGATGAGGCCACCTTGCTGGCCGAGCCAGGCAAGGCGCTGTCGCGGGCTTATGACATGGTGCTTAATGGCACTGAGCTTGGCGGTGGTTCCATTCGTATTCACAAGCCGGAAATGCAGCAGGCGGTATTCAAGGTGCTGGGTATCGGCAAAGACGAGGCACAGGAAAAATTCGGTTTCCTGCTTGATGCGCTGGCTCACGGTTGTCCGCCTCACGGCGGCATCGCCTTTGGTTTTGACCGCCTTATCATGCTCATAACCGGCGCCACTTCCATCCGCGAAGTAATTGCTTTCCCTAAAACCCAGTCCGCCGCCTGTTTGTTAACCGATGCGCCGGGCGAAGTATCAGACCGCCAGCTTAAAGAACTAAACATCCGTCTCCACCGTCCCCAAAAGAAAGCCGAACAGTCAACAGAAAAGACCTGAACAACGCCACTGGAACCAGACAACAGAAAAATCTGAACAACACCAGCGGAACCGAACAACAGAAAAAACCTGAATACCACCACCGGAACCAGGCAACAGGTTCCCAAACAGGAAAATACAATGGCAGGACACAGCAAATGGGCCAATATCAAGCATCGCAAAGCCGGTCAGGACGCCAAGCGGGGCAAGATATTCACCAAACTCATTCGGGAGATTAGCGTCGCCGCCAAACTGGGCGGAGACAGCCCCGCCGATAACCCGCGCCTGCGCGCCGCAGTTGACAAGGCGCTGGGCGCCAATATGCCTCGCGACACCATTGACCGCGCCATCACCCGCGGCGCTGGCACCGCCGACAGCGACAGCATGGAAGAACTGGTGTATGAAGGCTACGGACCGGGCGGCGCAGCCGTACTCATAGAGGCCATGACCGACAACAAGAATCGCACCGTGGCTGAAATACGCCACGGCTTCAGCAAGTTCAGCGGCAGCCTCGGCACCACTGGTTCGGTGGCCTATCTGTTCAACCGCACCGGCATCATCAATCTGGATAAGGGCGGCGATGAAGAAAAAATAATGGAAGTGGCACTGGACGCCGGAGCACACGACATCGTCACCCATGAAGACGGAACTATGAGCGTGCTAACCACTCTGGAATCATTCGGCCCAACTCAGGATGCCTTGCAAGCGGCTGGTCTCACAGTTGAAAACGCCGAGATGACCATGTTGCCCACCACCGAAACAGAACTGAACCGACAAGATGGCGAAACACTGTTAAGCCTGATTGAACACTTGGAAGACCTGGACGATGTGCAGAATGTTTATAGTAATGCTCAATTTGAAGCGTGAGCTGAAGCACAGAGGCGTGAGTCAAGACGTAGTGGTGTGAGCTAAGGCATAACTGAGGCCCATGACAATGGCGTTAATTTTAGGCATAGACCCAGGTTCCCGCATCACCGGCTATGGCTTGGTGAACTCTGTCGGCAACAAGCTTGATTATGTAACTTGTGGCTGCATTCGTCCCAATTTGGATTCCCAGCCCGAACGTCTGAAAACCATTTTCACCGAACTGTGTGCGATTATTGAAACCCACAGCCCGCAGCAAGCCGCCATTGAGGAAGTGTTCATGGGGCGCAGTGCCGGTGCAGCCCTGAAACTGGGGCAGGCCAGAGGTAGCGCCATGGTAGCCTGCCTGCATCACAATCTGCCAGTCGGCGAATATTCCGCGCGCAAGGTCAAACAGGCCGTAGTGGGCGGCGGTGCGGCGGACAAGGCTCAGGTGCAATACATGGTCAAGCGCCTGCTTGGCATCAGTGATACCATCGCCGAAGATGCCGCCGACGCACTGGCCGTGGCTATATGCCATGCCAACACCCAGGCCAGTCTGGTGCGTATGAGCGGCGCCCGTGGCTTCAGTCGCAAGCGCTTGCGGCAGTGAATAGTGAACAAGAGATTGTAGTAATGATAGGACATATTCGCGGTACCTTGATTGAGAAAAATCCACCGGAGGTTGCCGTGGAAGTGCAGGGTATTTGTTATGAAATTCAGGTGCCGATGACTACGCTGTTCCAGCTCCCGGAAACCGGCCAGCAAGTTGCACTGCACACGCACTTTGTAGTGCGCGAGGATGCCCAGTTGTTGTTCGGTTTCATTGATAAAAAAGACAAGGCAATGTTCCGCGCCCTCATCCGGGTAAACGGAGTTGGCCCGCGAATGGCACTGGCAATTCTTTCCGGCATGGACAGCAATGCTTTCGTGCGCACAGTGCGCGACAATGATATTAGCGCACTGGTCAATATGCCGGGCATCGGCAGAAAAACTGCCGAACGCCTTATTGTGGAAATGCGCGACCGTCTGGCCGAATGGGAAGATGCCGATGTTACGGAAGTTGATGGGGATGGCACGGCACCCGCCACCGACCCCGCCTCACGAAGCATAATGCGAGATGCTGAAACCGCACTACTGTCCCTCGGCTACAAACCCGGGCAAGCCACCCGCGCTGTAGCCGGAGTACGCAAGGCCAACCCGGAAATCGCCGACCCTGAAACGCTTATTCGTTTGGCCTTGAAGAGTCTGGCCTGATAATGTGATTTAGTAGCACGCACACAACACACAGCGGAAAACAGAATGAATGAAGAACGCCTGATAACAGCAAACGCGGAGTTTGAGGAAGACCAGCAGGATAAGGCCATCCGCCCCACTCGTCTGGCAGATTATGTGGGGCAGGAAGAGGTGCGCAAGCAGATGGAGATATTCATAAGCGCCGCCCGCAACCGCAACGAACCGCTTGACCACACGCTGGTGTTTGGCCCCCCCGGCCTCGGCAAGACTACGCTCGCCCACATTATCGCCAACGAGATGAATGTGGCCATCAGAGCCACATCCGGCCCGGTGCTGGAAAAAGCTGGCGATCTGGCCGCCATGCTAACCAATCTTGAATCCGGAGATGTGCTCTTCATTGACGAGATTCACCGATTGAATCCCGCCATTGAAGAAATTCTCTACCCGGCCATGGAAGATTACCAACTGGACATCATGATTGGCGAAGGCCCCGCCGCCCGCTCAATCAAACTGGAGCTGCCGCCATTCACCCTGGTGGGCGCTACCACGCGCGCCGGCCTGCTCACCTCACCGCTGCGAGACCGCTTCGGCATCCTCCAGCGTCTGGAGTTTTATTCCATTGAGGAACTCAGCCGCATCGTGTTGCGTTCGGCAAACATTATCGGCACCGACATTGCCCCCGATGGTGCCAGCGAAATCGCCCGCCGCTCCCGCGGCACACCGCGAGTTGCCAATCGTTTGCTACGCCGCACCCGCGACTACTCCGAGGTAAAAAGCGACGGCAAGGTAAGCTTGGAAACCGCCGGCAAGGCGCTGGACATGCTAAGCATTGACAAGAACGGCTTTGACCCGCTGGACCGACGCCTGTTACTCACCATGATTGAAAAGTTCGCCGGCGGTCCGGTTGGTGTTGACAGCCTCGCTGCCGCCATCAGCGAAGAGCGTGACACCATTGAGGAGATAGTTGAACCCTTCCTGATTCAGCAAGGCTTCATCACCCGCACCCCGCGAGGGCGCGCGGTAACCCCATACGCCTATCAACACTTCGGCCTGAAACCGGCGCAGGAACACGCCGACCTGTTCAACAACGGGCAGGAACCGCCAACGGAGCCTCCTGAACCTGCTACCTGATGTGCCGCCGGGACTATGAATGGGCAGGAGCCGCCAACGGAGCCTCCTGAGCCCACCACCCGATGTGCCGTTGGGACTATATATGTAAAACTATTTTCCCAATTGGCCGAATAATCCTGTGAGACTGCTTGTCTAACTGATTTACGAACAGGTGCAGGTACACGGTAACCATACAGTAACTATGCAGTAACAACGCCGCAACAACACAGCAACTACTATTAGTAACAACAGCTACGGGAAACAGTCAGGATAAAATATGAAACACACGAGGAACACGCCATGAACCCGGGAGTTAATCTGCTGGAACTGGTTCTCAACGCCAGCCTGCCAGTGCTGCTGGTAATGCTGATTCTCATTGTCATGTCGGTGCTGTCCTGGGTGCTTATCGTGCAACGCTGGCTGGTGCTGGCGGCGGCAAGCGGCGGTGTACTCAGTTTTGAAGAACGCTTCTGGTCCGGCATAGACCTGGGACAACTGTATCAGGAAGGCGCCGAGATGCAGGAGGATGGTGTACAACTGGTCGGCATGGAAAACATTTTTCGCGCCGGCTTCAAGGAGTTCATGCGCTTGCAACAACAGGGCGCGGTGGACAAGGAAGCCGTCATGGAAGGTGCCCAACGTGCCATGCGCGTAGCCTACTCGCGTGAGGAAGACAAGCTTGAACATCACTTGCAGTTTTTAGCAACGGTAGGTTCGGTGTCGCCCTACATCGGCCTGTTCGGCACAGTCATTGGCATCATGAATGCCTTTATCGGCCTGGCCAACCAGGCCCAGGCCACCTTGCAAGTGGTGGCACCCAACATCGCCGAAGCCCTGTTCGCCACTGGGCTTGGCCTGTTTGCCGCAATTCCCGCGGTGGTCGCCTATAACCGCTATTCGGCCATCATTGAAAACATCACCAGCAGTTACATCACATTCACCGATGAGTTTTCCAGCATCCTCCACCGCCAGATTCACAGCAACTGATTCGCAGCACCGATTTATAGCAACTGATTCACAGTAACTATCGCACGGCAATCAACATCACACCAACCGGCACCACACTCATGGAAATCACCGTACGCAAGAAACGCAAACCGATGAGCGAAATCAATGTAGTTCCCTACATTGATGTAATGCTGGTGCTACTAATTGTCTTCATGGTAACCGCACCGCTACTCAATCAGGGGATTGAAATTGACTTGCCCCAGGCCAACAATGACCCGCTGGAGATTGATGAAAATCTGGAAACCCTGATAGTTTCCATTACTGAGGAGGGCGAGTATTTTCTTAGCATCGGCGCCGCCGGTGAAAACCGCGAGCCACTGACGCTGGAAATCGTGGCAGACCGGGTAGGGCGCATCATGGGCGCAAACCCCAGCATTCAGGTGCTGATTGAAGGAGACACCAACGCCGGCTGGGGCGCGATGATTACGCTCATAACCACCCTGCAACAGGTCGGCGTGACCAACCCCAGTTTCATCACCGAGCCGCTGGATAGTATTCGCTAGCAGCGCACAGCCATTCGGTCAACATTCCACAAATCCCGGAGTGATATGATTAGGGAATGTGAGGATTCAAAACATGGATACCAACAGCACCTACAATCAACTGGTTATTTATAACGGCTACCCGCTGTCGTTTGCGGCGGCACTGCTGTTGCATATTATGCTGCTGGCCGGGTTGCTTTATCTGCAAACCCGCCCGCCCGATAACACGCTGGAACTGGTGCAACCCCCCACCATCATCAAGGCACTGTTCATTGATGAAAACCCGCAGATAACCCAACAACGCGAGCAGGAACGGCAACGGCTGGAACGGCTGGAGCAGCAACGCATAACCCGGCAGCAGGAAGAGCAACGGCAAGCCGAACTGGAACGCCAGCAGCAACAACAGGAAGCGGAACGGCAGGCGCTGATAGAACGTCAGGAATTGGAACGCCTGCGCGCTGAGCAGGAACAACGCGACAGAGAGCAGCGCGACAGGGAACAACTGGAACAGCAGCGGCAGCGTGAACTTGAGGAGGAAAGAATCCGGCAGCAACAACTTGATGCGGCACAACGCCAGCAGCAACTGGAGCAGCAACAACAGCAGCAAGCCGAAGCGGCACGCAGCGAATATGAACTGGTGCAAAGTGCCACCGCCATTATCCAGCAATATGTGGAACAACAATGGTCAAGGCCGCCAAGTGCGCGCAACGGTATGCGTGCCGTGCTACGCATTGAGATGTTGCCCACTGGCGATGTAACCAGCGTCAATGTGGTGCAAAGCAGCAACGACGCGGCCTTTGACCGCTCCGCCGAAACCGCCGTTTACCGCGCCGCCCCGTTCAGTGAATTGCAGGAATTACCGATAAGAGTATTTAATGAGAATTTCCGAACCTTGTCACTCATCTTTCAACCTGAGGATTTGCTGAATTGAATATGAATTATTTTTTATCGTTGTTTGTGAATGGTATTTGCTGCCTGATAAGGCGGGTGGTGTCCATCATGCGCGTAACACGGGTAACAGGTGTGGCTCTCGTAGTTTTTGTAAAGCGCATAACGCTCGTATCTCTCGTAACCCTCGTAATTCCTATAACTCTCATCACACCCACAGCCGCCCGCGCCGAACTCAGCATCCAGATTACCCAGGGCATTGACAACCCGATTCCCATCGCCATTGTGCCTTTCGGCTGGGAGGGCAGCGGCGTGTTAAGCGGAAATGTGACACAGGTGGCACAAATAGTCATTGATGATTTGGAACAAGTCGGCGAATTCCGCGCCCTGTCCCGCAACAATATGCTAAGCCTGCCGAATGAAGGCAACGAAATTGTCTATCGCGATTGGCGCGTGCTGGCCCAGGATTACCTGCTGGTGGGGCAAATAAACCAGGCGCAAGGCAGCCAGTTGGTTTCGGTGCAATATGAGTTGTTTGATATCAACCGCGAACTGCGTCTGGCCGGCGAGGAGCTCACCGGCAGTGTAACCCAGCTGCGCGACATCGGTCATGCCATCAGCAATGTGGTGTATGAGCAGATAACCGGCATCCCCGGTGCGTTCAGAACTGAGATACTGTATGTGGTGGCCGAATACCCCTCGGCGAATGAAACCCGCTTCCGGCTGGAGAAGGCCGATTATGATGGCCAGCGCGCCCGGGTGCTGCTCGAATCAAGAGAGCCGATTATGTCGCCAAGCTGGTCGCCGGATGGCACCCAGGTGGCCTATGTGTCATTTGAGACGGACTTGCCGCGCATCTACATTCAGCAAATCGCCACCGGCGAGCGGCGGCAGATTACCAACTATCCCAACATCAACAGTTCGCCAGTCTGGTCGCCGGACGGCAATATGCTGGCCATGGTGTTATCCAAAGACGGCAGCCCGGATATCTATGTGCAAGATTTGCGCGCCAATCAGTTACAACGCATAACCGACCATCCCGCCATTGACACAGAACCCAGCTGGAGCATTGATGGACGCTCCATCGTATTCATGTCCGACCGCACCGGCCAGCCACAAATCTACCAGATAGAACTGGGCGGCAGCGCCTTTGATGTGGAACGGCTAACCTATGACTGCTTCCAGTGCGCCAAAGCCAAGTTCCTGCCGGACGGAGTTAATCTGGTTCATGTGCGTCGGGAAACCCGCCGCGACCCCCAATACCAGATTGCCATATTGAATGTGGAAACCCTGCGCGTTATCACCCTCACCGACACCAGCCTGGACGAATCACCCAGCGTGGCACCCAACGGCAGCATGATTATGTATGCCACCAAGTTCAACGGCAGGGGAGTGCTGGATGCCGTATCCATTGACGGCCAGGTCAAGTTCCGTTTACCATCAACCCAGGGTGATGTGCGGGAACCAAGCTGGTCACCCTTTCTGAACTAGTCGCCCCGGGGGGCAGGCCCATGAAAACAGCAACGATATTGATAAAGACGAACCACTGGCTTTTGCTTCTGTGCGCCAGCCTGTTGAGCACCATGACCATTGCCCAAACTCCACCCCCCGGTTCCGTGGTGGAATCGCAAGGCATCATTCCCGGCAGGTCGCAATCTGCTCAATCTGCCACCCCGACCGGTGCGAACAGTGATGCAATGTCTTTGTTGCTGGACCAGAATCGGGAACTGCGCGCCGAAGTGCAAACCTTGCGCGCACTGGTGGAAGAACTGAGTTTTAAGGTGCGCAGGCTGGAGCAGGATTCTTTGACGCGTTATACCAATATAGACCAGCGCCTTGAGGAACTGGAAAACAGGACTAATGTGAGCAACGCAAACAACGGCGCAGGGAACGGCTTGGGGAATACGGCAGGAGGTGTGGGTGCGAATTCTGCCGGTAATTTGTTGACACCGGGTTCAGCCAATGGCTCGACCACAGGTGGTGCTTCATCTGCTAATGCGGTTGATTCGGAATTTAACGGAAGAGGCAATGCTGGTAGCAACACAGGCAACAGCACAGCTAACAATATAGGCAATAACACAGGTAGCAACACAAGCAACGATAATAACAGTGCCGCCGTGTCTTATGGTGCGGGAACTCGCACTGGTAGCAACATTGGCGGCGCTGTAACGCGCGGCGAGATTGATACAACCGACGGTATCGGCAATAACAACGGCACAGCACCGGCAGGCAATACAGTTGGTTCGCCCGACAACACCGCGCCGAACAATGCAGCCAGCTCGCGCAACAACACCACGCCAAACAATGCAGCCAGTTCACGCAACAACACCGCATCAGGCAATGCAGCCGGGTCGCGCAACAGCACCAGGCCAACTCTTGAGCCGGTCGTACTCAGCGAGCAACAACTTTATCAACTGGCTTACGACTCTGTAATTAGTGGTGAAAACTTCGCCCGCTCCATTAGCGAGTTTGATCAATACCTCAACATTTACCCGCAAGGCCGATTCGCATCCAATGCCCATTACTGGAAGGGGCAGGCGTTTCTGTATCTGGAAAATTACGAAGATGCGCTTGATGCCTATGAACTCATCCTCAACGAGCACCCCGATTCCAGCAAGGTGCCCGACGCCATGTATGGCTTGGCACTCACCTATCAGGGTATGGGCAATATAAGACAGACCCGTCGCCTGCTAAACGACATCAAGCGCCGCTTCCCCAACTCCGGCGTGGCCAATCTCGCCGACACCCGCCTCCTGTCCCTTGACTGATGCCAGACGCAGAGATGCCAAGCGCAAAAATAGCTGCGTAACAAATCCGGCAGGACGGACTCTTCCCTTCCCAACATGACTTCCGCCCCCACACTTAGAATCACAGAAATTTTTCACTCCTTGCAAGGTGAATCCAGCAGAATGGGTTTGCCAACCGTGTTCGTGCGCCTGACCGGCTGCCCCCTCCGTTGCCAATATTGCGACACGGCCTACGCATTTGAAGGAGGCGAAGTGTTGCCCCTGACGGATATTCTGCAACAGGTTGCCCGATACAATACCAAACTTGTCACTGTTACCGGCGGTGAACCCCTGGCGCAACCCAATGCACTGCCACTCATGCAAGCATTGTGCGACACCGGCTATCAGGTATCACTGGAGACCAGCGGCGCGCTGGATATCAGCACCGTTGACCCGCGAGTATCGGTGGTGCTTGATCTAAAAACCCCCGGCTCCGGCGAGGTAGTACGCAACCTGAACGCAAACCTGCCACTGCTGCGTCCCAAAGACCAGATAAAGTTCGTCATCTGCGACCGCAAGGATTACGAATGGAGCAAGGCACAACTGTTGCAACATGACCTGGGCAATCGCGCCGGTGAAATTCTGTTCTCCCCCTCCCACGAACAATTACCCGCCGTGCAATTGGCCGACTGGATTCTGGCCGACGCACTGCCGGTGCGCTTGCAAATTCAACTCCACAAATATCTGTGGGGTTCCGAACCGGGCCGTTGATGATGAACGAGCAGGAAAGCGCAAAAGCAAGAAAGCGTAAGGATAAGTAGCGAGAAAATAGAAATGAACGAGCAGGAAAGCGCAAAGCGAGAGAGCGTATGAATAAGCAAAGTATAGCGGTGGTACTTCTCTCCGGTGGCTTGGACTCCGCCACCTGCTTGGCACTTGCAGCCAATGACGGCTATACCTGCCACGTAATGAGCTTTGACTACGGCCAACGCTCCCGCTCCGAACTTGACGCGGCCACCCGTGTGGCAAAAGCCGCCAACGTGGCTGAACACAGAATTATCACACTGGATATGGCCGCCATTAGCGGCTCGGCCCTAACCGATACCTCAATCCCGATACCGGAACAGCAAACCAAAGGCATACCGGCAACTTATGTACCGGCACGCAACACAGTATTCCTTGCCCACGCTCTGGCCTGGGCCGAAGTGCTGGCGGCTGATGCCATCTATATCGGTGTCAACGCGGTGGATTACTCCGGCTATCCCGACTGCCGCCCGGAATACATCAGCGCCTGGCAACAATTAATCAACCTCGCCACCAAAGCCAGCGTGGAGGAAGGCAAACAAATTCAACTGACAACGCCACTAATCAACTTACCAAAAGCAGAAATCATCGCCCTCGGCACAAAGCTCGGAGTGGACTACAGTCTCACCATATCCTGCTATCAGGCCGATAAAGAGGGCAGGGCTTGCAACCGTTGCGACAGTTGCCGCCTGAGAAAGCAAGGCTTCACCGATGCCGGTATGGATGACCCCACCCGTTATTATTAATTGAAAGGAGAATGAGTCATGGCAACAGAACCAACAAACTTGACAGATGCAAATACAGATAAACCGTTCAAAAGGCTGCTTGTCTTTACTGATTATACAACCAGATGGGCAATTCCTGTGCTTGTGATTTTATACCTTTTTGTGAAAGAGTATCGAGAATATCAGGAGATTGAAAACTGCACCCAACCGACGACGATATTAGAGGAACGAACGGACGCAGCAGAATTGAAAGCGTCCACCCCACTATCTTGCATTTTTTTACAATGCGTGTAAGATACGCCCCCCTCTCCGGGTCGTTAGCTCAGTCGGTAGAGCAGTTGGCTTTTAACCAATTGGCCATAGGTTCGAATCCTATACGACCCACCAATTTATTTGCTTGCCATACTGTTTCTCTAGTATCCTTAATGTAAGGGATTAGGAGAAAACACCATGACCACCAACCATGCGGCCAATCACACTGCGCTGGCTTCCAACACCAAACTGGTGCGGGAGCATCTTGCTCGCATCACGCCACCCCCCGTGCTTGACTCCGCCACCGAGGATGAACTGGAAGCCGAACTGCTTGCCCTGATGCAAAGCAGGAACGCCCGCCTGGTGGCGCACTATTACACCGCCGGGCGCTTGCAGGAACTGGCCGGTAAAAGCGATGGCTTTGTTGGCGACAGTCTGGAAATGGCCCGCTTCGGCAAAGAGTGTGATGCGGATATTTTGATTGTTGCCGGAGTGCGTTTCATGGGCGAGACGGCGAAGATTCTCAGCCCTGATAAAACCGTACTTATGCCCACGCTGGAAGCCACTTGCTCGCTGGACATCGGCTGCCCCGCCGACCGCTTCTCGGCATTCTGCGACGCCCATCCCGAACGCACTGTGGTGGTGTATGCCAACACCTCGGCAGCGGTGAAAGCGCGAGCCGACTGGGTGGTAACATCCAGCATAGCGGTGGAACTGATTGAACATCTGGCCGCGCAGGGCGAAAAAATTCTCTGGGCGCCGGATCGACATCTCGGCAGTTACATCCGCAACAACACCGGCGCCGATATGTTGCTGTGGGATGCAGCCTGCATCGTACATGAGGAATTCAAGGCGCGTGGCGTTAATGAGATGCGCAAAATGTATCCGCAGGCGGCTGTTCTCGCCCATCCGGAATCACCTGCCGCAGTGTTGGAGATGGCCGATGTTATCGGTTCCACCACGCAGATTATCAAAGCCGCCCGGGAACTGCCCCAGCGCGACTTCATCGTAGCCACCGACCACGGCATATTCCATCGCCTGCAACAGGTTGCGCCGGACAAACGTTTCATCATCGCACCAACCGCCGGCAACGATGCCACCTGCCGCAGCTGCGGCCACTGCCCCTGGATGGCAATGAACACCTTGCAAACCATGCGGGATTCACTGCGCGAGCATGGCGGCAGAGGAAACGGTTCAACTAGTGGTTGGGAAAACACACAACAAAACGGCAAAGAAAGTAATCAGGAGAGTAATGAGATTCTGGTGGCCCCGGAACTGGCCAAGCGTGCGTTGTTGCCACTACAACGTATGCTGGACTTTGCCGCACAAAACAAACTGCAAGTCAGAGGTAGGGCATAAGCGGGAAACAAGTTCTGAATCAGGGCAGGGACAGGGCGTAAGCGGGGAACAAGTTCTGAATCAGGGGATGAATGAGAAAATCTGCCGCCAATCAACCTGCCTTGGATACTAATGCATACTATCGTCTATTAACGCCGCCCCCGCGCCGCATCCCACATCTCGGCCACATCAAGAATTTTTTGTTCCAAACGAATAATCTCCGATTCCGCCTCATCTTCCTCGCCGGCAATCCGCAAGGCATACCCCCACTGTTCCGCAGCACTTTCATAACCACCAACCAGCGTAAAATATTCCGCACGCGCCTCGTGCACCTTCCTGATATTGCCGGCTTGCCCCTGAGTCTCAGCCAACTCATACCACAGTTGCTGGTCGTCCGGGCGCAAGCTGGTTTGTTGCTCCATCGTCACGGCAGCCTGCTGGTAATCTCTTGCCTCCTGCAAGGCATCAACATAAGCCATGGTAAGCGGATGATTACCCGGACTAATTGTCAGATGACGACGCAAGTATTCCGCCGCCTGCCTGGGCCTGTCCTGCTTGACGAGTATCTCCGCCTGAGTTACCACATAACTGATGCGATTTGATTCCTTCACCAGTAGCGGAGCTAATGTGTCATGAGCATCCTCGTAACGCCCGGCTTCCCAATAGGCAACCGCCAGCGCATAACGATTCGCATCGCGGGTAATTCCGGCGGGGTCGGTGGCAAGTGCAATTCCCTGACTAATCGCACTGGCAGTAACACCACTTGAAGTTATATCAAACTCATCAGCACTGTCAGTGCTATCAGGATTGGATGTTTCAACACTCTCGGCAGACGAACCAGGTGCATCAACCGCCACCCGCCGCTCCCACTCGGCAACCAGCGCCGACTTGTCCTCCGCATAATGCGCCAGCACCCGCGCCCGATTAATATGATATTCCAAACTGTCATTATAATCCTTACCCAAATAACGCCCCGCCCGCGAACGGCTTTCCGCCACCCGCGTTTCAGACACAGGATGCGAAAGCAGATATTCCGGCGGCCTGGAATCAAACCGGCTGTTCGCCATAAGCCGCCCAAACATGGTGGACATCGCCCTGGGGTCAAACCCGGCCGCATGCATGGTGTCCTGACCCACACGGTCGGCCTCAGTCTCGTTGGAGCGGCTATAACGCAACCTGTCTTCCAGCGCCAGACCTTGTGCGCCAGTCAGCGCCGCCAGCCCGTGAGCAGGGTCAGAGGTTGCCATGATGAGCACACTGGCAAGCACGGTGGCAAGTTGCGGCACCCGATTTTGCTTCGCCTCATCAATGCCACGGGCATAATGACGCTGGCTGAGATGCGCAATCTCATGGGCCATCACCGAAGCAAACTCAGCCTCACTGGCAGACTCAATAAAGAGCCCGCTATTAATGCCGATAATTCCACCTGGAGCGGCAAACGCATTTAACTCTTCACTATCAATGATGACAAACGACAAGCGATGATCCCGCAACTGACTTTGCGCGGCAATCTTGTAGGTAAGATTTTCCAGATAAGCGTTCAACAAGGGATCCGGAATAGTTGGAGCACCACGCCGAATCTGCCGCAAAAACTCCTGCCCCAACACATACTCCTGCTCCAGTGAAACCGTACCCGAAATACGATCCCCCAAATTAGGCAAAGCAGGCTGAGCCAAGCCGCCCCCGGAACCCAGCAACAAGCCAAGCCCAAGCCACAAGGCAGAGACCAAACGCAAACGAAGACGCAAGCGGAAACGCAAGCAAAGGTTCAAACAGGAATCAAGCCACAGACCCAAACCGGGGCTCTGCGTAATGGGACGAATGAGGATAGTTGAATTTGCTGTAACCATAAACCGGAACCAGTCAGGGCTTGAGGCACTATCGGCAAAACCGCGACAGCACATAATGTAGCACAAAACGAGGGCAGGGCATAGCCAGAAACCGCCTGCATTGTTACAATGGCGGCATGGAAATCAAAGCCGATATTGAACTGGACCTTAGTGGCCTGCAATGCCCCATGCCTCTGCTCAAGGCCAAGCTGGCGCTGAACGGCATGGAGTCGGCGCAGGTGCTGAAAGTGGTAGCCACCGACCCCGGTTCGGAGAAGGATTTTCATCTGTTTGCAGACCAGAGCAACCATCAGATACTGGATTTCCAGAAAGAGGGCGCGGTCTACTTTTACTGGATTAAGAAAGGTTAGGTTATGAGAAAGCTGTTTGAAGATTTTTATAATCGTTATTTTGATGACGAAGAATCAGTGATTCTGCTCATCCTGTTGCTCAGCGGCTTGGGAGTATTGTTGTTGTTGGGTAATGTAATCGCCCCGCTTATCACCGCCATCATAATTGCTTACCTGATGCAGGGGTTAGTAAACCTGTTGCTGCAATACCGCTTGCCCAAATGGCTGGCTTTCGGGCTGGTGTACACGGTGTTCATCGGCCTGTTCACGGTGTTACTGGTTTATCTTATTCCCCGTGCCTGGGATCAGTTACAACGCCTAATGATTGAATTGCCAAACCTGCTAACCCAATGGCAGCAATCGCTCATGGCCTTGCCGGAAAATTATCCCACCCTGTTTTCCCAGCAACAGATTGAGGATTTCATAGACAGCATTCGTAGCGAAGTGGCAGCCTACGGACAGCGGGTGCTGGAATATTCCCTAGCCAGCATCTATAGCGTTATCACCTGGATTGTATTTCTTGTGCTAGTGCCGATTCTGGTATTTTTCATGATGCGCGACAAAGATGAACTGGTGCGCTGGTCGCAAAACTTCCTGCCGCGCAACCGGCCTCTGATGTCGCGTATCTGGCGAGAGATGGATCAGCAGATTGCCAACTATGTGCGCGGCAAGTTCGTGGAAATACTTATTGTCGGCTCGGTCAGTTATATCATGTTCAGCTTGCTCGGCCTTAATTACAGCCTGCTGCTGTCCGTGCTGGTAGGTTTGTCCGTTATCGTGCCTTACATCGGAGCAACTGTGGCTACAATTCCGGTGGCGGTGGTGGCTTATGTGCAATGGGGCATCGGCGGAGAGTTTGCCACCGTGCTAATCGCTTACGGCATTCTGCAACTGCTTGATGGCAATGTGCTGGTGCCGGTCATTTTCTCCGAAGCGGTTAATCTGCATCCGGTGGCCATCATCGCCGCCGTGCTGGTGTTCGGCGGCTGGTGGGGCTTGGCCGGTGTATTCTTCGCCATCCCGCTGGCCACCTTGATTAAAGCAATCATTAACTCCTGGCCAAGCCGTGTGCAGACACGGGAAGCCGAATCAGAACAGGCGGCAAGCGGTTGAACCAGACCCCGCGCAAATTGTCAAAGTTGTAACCAGTGCTAACAGGTACTACAGCAGACAAGACTAAAGTGAGAAAGTATGGAATGTTAATGTTCAAATTTTTGTATCCATCAAAGCGAATGTTACCGGCGCGCAGTTTATCGCTACTGCTTGTTGCCGCCTCAATCGCCTCACTCACCGCCTGTAACATCATCCCCGGTGTGCGCGACCGCAGCGGCGACTACCGCGAGGTTGAAGTGTTACCACCGATAACACTGCCGGAAGACCTCAGCAACACCGCCCTTGACCCGCTGTATGTCATCCCCGACCCGGAAGACCCCGACGCCGAACTGCTCACCGAAACCCCCCTGCCGAGACCGATAGATGTGCGCCGCCGCGAAGGCGTCATCATCCAGAATCTGGGCGATCGTCAATGGATAGTGATTGATGCCAGCCCCGGCCGGGTATGGCCGCTGGTGCGCGATTTCTGGAGCCAGTTGGAACTGGCATTTGATTATGAAAACCCCAGCTCGGGCATCATGGACACCAGCTGGCTGGAAGTGGAGAGCGATTTGGAATCCCGCCACAAATACCGGGTGATGATTGAGCCGGGATTGCACTCCGGCTACTCGGAAATTTATGTCAGACATTTTCAGCAACTGCGCAGCGAAACCATTCCGGTGGTGGTTACCTGGCCGGAAGTGTCCACCACGCCGGAGCGTGAAGGTGTGATTGTTGAAGCCCTGTCACAATATCTGGCCGACCGCAATGACGTCTATCAGGCATCCTCCTCCAGTCTGCTGGCCGGTAGCATAGAGGCGCAAAGCAAGGCCAACATCATTGAAGCCGATGAGGGCAACTGGCTGGAACTGCGCATTGACTTTGAGCGCGCCTGGGTTCAGGTGCGACAGGCACTGGAAGCAGCCGAGGTGGAAATAGTAACAAGCAACGCCGATGAAGCGTTCTACAACGTCCGCTTCGCCGGCATCGTGGAAGGTGATGGCCCCGCCGGTTTCTTCAGCCGTCTGGTTGGCGGCGGCAACGATGAAGATCAGGTTCTCAGGGATATGAATGTGTGGGTGCTGGAAGAAGACGAGAAGGCAGTGAAAGTAACCGCCGAAGTTCTGATGACCGATGAAGATGAAGCCGCCGCCGCACTCAGCACAGGCCTCACCGAAAGGCTCTTGCAGGAAGATATGCTACAGGTAATAAGTGATAACTTGAATTAAGGTTTGCCCGCCGCACCGGTTAACAATCCAAACAGAAGGGCGGGGCCACCGCACCAGATAAACTGCCGTGCCATCAATTTTGACAGCTGACAGGTGCTTCCAAATTCCCCCCCAACCGCTCAGTCAACTCTTCAAGTTGGCCGCAGGGAATATTGTCATTACCAACCAGACGCACCGAAACCAGACCGGGCATATCCAGCAGCGGGCTGATGTCGTTAATCTGGTTGTCTTTCAGATTAATGGCACTAAGTGCCTGCACCCGTTCCAGCGGAGCGATGTTGCTAATTTCATTGCCCGCCAAATCAAGAAACCGCAAGTTGTCCAGCTGGCTGATGTTATCAAGTCGCGTGATTTCACTATTGGCACAAGACAGCACCGTAAGTTCAGACGAGTCCATCAGATTCTGCTGGTCCAGCGCGATATTAATGCAACCCTGCAAACTGGCATCAAGCGCCTCGGCTCTGGCCACCCCCGCAGGCCCATACACCGGCTGATTATTAATTGATACCCCATACTGCTGCTGACAGGCTGCCAGCAAACCACCAAGCAGAATGCCCATAGCGAGAAAGCGCACGAAAGAGACGAGAAAGCGCAAGTGAAAGTTTGGATGTTGCATACGGATGAACCTCGGTAAGGTTTGGGATTGTACTTGGAACCGGGAATCGGAGTCAATATCATCCAGGGGCCAGTCTTTTTTGAGTCCGGGTCGGGCGGGGTATTTATGGCCTAGCTTCGCAAACTTATGTACCAAGTCAGGATGAGCCATTTGGGTTAACTATCAAATTATGGTATAAATACCGCCATCTGACTATTGGCAAGCAGCAGTAACGCAAATCCCAACACTAATATTAATCTTACAGGTGCCCTATGAAAATGCTAAATACACTTACACTAACCACCCTCTGTATGCTTCTGCTCAGTAGCCCGTTGTGGGCGCAGGGTGTGCCGGACTTGGAGGATGAAGACCAGCGCGTGGCTTATTCGCTTGGTGCCAACATTGGCAAGAGTCTGCTACAGCAACAGGAGATGATGGGCGATGTTGTTGATGTTGAGGCGCTCATTAGTGGGTTGCGGGATATTAAGAATGGTGAATCCAGATTGTCTGACGAGGAAATTACCGAAACACTCATAGCTTATCAGCAACGTGTGATAAGTGCGGCGGAAAGGAAGGAGGCGGATAATTTGGCGGACAGTGAAGCTTTTCTCGCGGAGAATGCGATGCGGGATGGGGTAGTGGTGCTGGAGTCTGGTTTGCAGTATGAAATTTTGGAGTCCGGCCCGGCTGGCAATCCGTCACCAACTGTTGCTGACTCGGTGCTGGCACATTATCACGGCACTCTTGCCGATGGTTCTGTGTTTGACAGTTCGGTTGAGCGCGACCAGCCGGCACGCTTCGCCTTAACCCAGGTTATTCGGGGTTGGACTGAAGGGTTGCAACTGATGCGAGTCGGCGACAAGTGGCGTCTCTATATTCCGTCAGAGATGGCTTATGGTGCATCTCCACCAACACCGGCCATTCCGCCTCACTCGGCTCTTATTTTTGAGGTTGAACTGTTAGAGATTAACTAGCGCCTTAACAGCGGTAGCAAGCAACCGGCTTGTTCCCGAAATTTATGCAGTAACGGAAGTGTAACCTGCTCAGAGCTTGAAGCATGTCAGAAGCGACCACCCACCTTGCCATCACAAAAGAGTTGTATGGCCGCCTGGAAAGTCTCAGGGGGTACCTTTGACTATGCGCAGAAAAAAGAGCGCCTGACGGCGGTGGAAGTGGAACTGGGCCAATCTTCGGTGTGGGAAAAACCTGAACATGCCCAGCAACTAGGTCGGGAGCGAGCGGCGCTGGAATCTGTGGTGAATACTCTGGAGCGGCTCGGTAGCAGCCTTACCGAAGTGGATGAACTGCTTCATCTGGCGCAAGAGGAATCAGACCAGGCACTGCTGGATTCCGCCAGTAAGGATTTGCAAGCACTGGAGAAAGAGGTTGGCGAACTGGAGTTCCAGCGTATGTTCTCCGGTGCAATGGACAAGAGCAATGCCTATCTGGATATTCAGGCAGGCTCCGGCGGCACCGAAGCGCAGGATTGGGCGGAGATGTTGTTGCGAATGTATCTGCGCTGGGGCGAGGCCAGAGGTTTTGCCACCGAGCTGGTTGAAGCATCCGGCGGCGAGGTAGCCGGCATCAAAAGTGCCACCGTACACTTTGCCGGTGAATACGCCTTTGGCTGGTTGCGCACGGAAACCGGTGTGCACCGGCTGGTTCGCAAGTCGCCGTTTGATTCCGGCAATCGCCGCCACACTTCGTTCGCCTCGGTCTTTGCCTCCCCCGAAATCAGTGACGATATTGAAGTGGCTGTGGATATGTCTGATGTGCGCATAGATACCTATCGTTCCAGCGGCGCCGGCGGCCAGCATGTAAACAAAACCGATTCCGCCGTGCGCCTCACCCACGAACCAAGCGGCATAGTTGTGCAATGCCAAAACCAACGTTCGCAACACAAAAACAAGGAACAAGCCATAAAGCAACTCAAGGCCAAACTCTACGAACTGGAAGAACTGAAACGCAAGGAAGAAATGCAAAACATAGAGGAGTCCAAGGCCGATATAGGGTGGGGCAGCCAGATTCGCTCATACGTATTAGATTCATCCAGAATCAAAGACTTACGTACGAATGTTGAAGTCAGTAATACCAGCGCCGTGCTGGACGGAGAACTTGACCAGTTCATAGAGGCCAGCCTAAAGATGGGGCTGTAATCAGCCGCCACACATAAGTTAGCAGGACGAAAACAGGTTATAATCAACGATGTTGAACTGTGGCAACAACCCTGAGTGATAAGTAAACTATGAAAGACGAACAGCAGGATGAAAACAAGCTAATAGCCCAGCGACGGCATAAATTTGCCGCTATTCGTAGTGCTGAAACCAAAGCTGAAACTAAAGCTCACTCCAATAAAATTTTTCGCAATCGGAAGGTTGTCAAAAAATTGCTGGATAAGTATGAAGAACGGAGTAGGGAATCTCTTGAAGCAAAAACCATGCGCACAACCATAGCTGGGCGCGTAGTGCGAATGCGTGGCCCGTTCGTAGTTATCCAGGACGATAGCGGCCACATTCAGGTCTATATGAACAACAAGGATTATAAGGAAGAATTAGCCGAAGAACTCGCAGCGCTGGATCTGGGCGACATCATCGGCATTAAAGGCACACTATTCAAAACCGGCAAAGACGAACTAACCGTGCGCGCCGAATCCTTCCGCATACTCGCCAAGGCACTGCGCCCGCTGCCGGATAAACACAAGGGGCTGCAAGACACAGAACTACGCTACCGCCAACGCTATCTGGATTTAATCGCTAACGAAGACTCGCGCCGGGTATTCAAGCTCCGCTCACAAACGCTGAAAGTTATTCGCCGTTATCTTGAAAAGCAGGGTTTCATGGAAGTGGAAACCCCGATGATGCAACCAATTCCGGGAGGCGCCATCGCCCATCCGTTTGAGACCCATCACAGGGCACTGAATCAGGCTATGTATTTGCGCGTGGCACCCGAACTATATCTTAAGCGTCTGGTGGTGGGCGGATTTGAAAAAGTATTTGAACTCAATCGCAGCTTCCGCAACGAAGGGCTTTCCACCAAGCACAACCCGGAGTTCACCATGCTGGAGTTCTACTGGGCCTACGCGGATTATGAAGATTTGATGGCTTTCACAGAGAAATTGCTCTGCCACATCAGCGAAGAAGTTCTTGATTCCTGCAAATTCCCTTGGCAAGGCATCAACTATGACTTCTCCAAACCATTCGCTCGCCTGACAATGGCCGAAGCAGTCTGTCAATATTGTAATTTATCCAACATTGAAGTATTAGCACTGTCTAATAATGACAGCATCAAATCAGTCGCAAAATCTCTCGGTGTCAACTTTGACCCGGCCTGGCCCGCCGGCAAGATACTGCTGGAAATCTACGAACAAAAAGTGGAACAGGAACTGGAACAGCCAACCTTTATCACTGAATATCCCACCGTGGTATCGCCACTGTCGCGACGCAATGAAGCGAACCCGGATGTAACCGACCGCTTTGAACTAATCATCGCTGGTAGGGAACTGGCCAACGGCTTCTCGGAACTCAACGACCCGGAAGACCAAGCCGAAAGATTCAAAGAGCAAGCAGCCCAACGCGAGGCGGGCAACCACGAAGCCATGCCCTATGACAGGGACTATGTAAAAGCCCTGGAATACGGCATGCCGCCCACGGCAGGCGAGGGCATAGGCATTGATCGCCTGGTTATGCTGCTGGCCGATGTGCCATCCATCCGGGATGTGCTACTGTTCCCCCATACTCGTCCGCAATTGACCAGGGATTAAAACCTTATGACGGAAGCTGCGCGCGAAATAAAACTGGAACCATCCTGGCTTGAACATCTGCAAGCAGAGTTCAACGCACCTTATATGAGTGCGCTACGCGAGTTCTTGTTAAAAGAAAAACAAACCGGCAAAAAAGTTTTCCCGCCCGGCGATGAGATATTCAACGCCTTTAATGCCACGCCCTTTGAAGCCGTGAAGGTAGTTATTTTAGGGCAAGACCCTTACTATGGCCCAGGTCAAGCTCACGGCTTGTGTTTTTCCGTTAAGCCCGGAGTCAGTATTCCTTGTTCCCTGCGTAACATTTACAAAGAACTGGAAGCCGATGTAGGCTGCAAGCCAGTTAAACACGGCCATCTGCAAAGCTGGGCAGAACAGGGTGTCTTGCTACTCAACGCAACACTCACCGTGGAGGCAGGCAAGGCTGGCTCTCATCAGGGTAAGGGCTGGGAAAAATTCACCGACAAGGCAATTAGCATTCTCGACGAACAGCAAGAAGGACTGGTATTTCTATTATGGGGTGACTACGCCCAACGCAAGGGTAAGATCATCAAGCGGCAACGACATCATCTGGTGTTATCTTCCCCCCATCCCTCACCGCGATCAGCAAGCCGCGGCTTCTTCGGGCAGCACCACTTCTCCCGCGCTAATGCCTACCTAGAATCAAAAGGCAAACAGCCAATCAACTGGCAGTTACCGGAAAGTGTTTAGTGCTATGATTGACAGTTTTCTAGAGACAAGCACTTAATCACCTCGATAACGACAGCCACTCACGCAAGTCTCCCGCACCTCCACCTCACAAAGTATGGCAAGAACAGGCTTCAATTGCTGCCATATCCAGCGAGCAATATTCTCACTGGTAGGATTCTCCAACCCCTCAATCTCATTCAGATAATGATGGTCAAGACGCTCTATTACCGGCTGGGCAATATCCTCAATCTCGGCAAAATCCATCACCCAGCCGCTATCCTTGCCCACCTCATCTTCCACCGTCAGGCGCACGGCAAACGAATGCCCATGCAGCCGGGCACATTTATGCTCCGGCGGCACATTGGGCAAGCGATGCGCCGCCTCAAAACTGAATTCTTTGAATATCTTCATAACAAGCGATTGACATTAAAACACAAATCTGTACAATGTCCACTTCCTTGCGGGTGGTTAGCTCAGCTGGGAGAGCGCCGCCCTTACAAGGCGGAGGTCGCAGGTTCGATCCCTGCACCACCCACCAGTCAAGCCTTTCGCGGACCGGTAGTTCAGCTGGTTAGAATGCCGGCCTGTCACGCCGGAGGTCGCGGGTTCAAGTCCCGTCCGGTCCGCCATTAATTCCATCTAACCCATAAACAAAACGACTCTCCGCAATGGAGAGCCGTGATGTTTTATCAGGCAAGTAATCTGCTAACAATCAGAAACGTTTGTGGTAACGGATGTAGGCGCGGTGGTCAACCTTGCCCTGAGAACCGCCGGGAAGCTGGAAACCCCTGCCATCAGCACCATTTGACTGCATAAGATACTGATACCCCGCAGTGCCCGGCTGCAAATTGGACAGGAAGCCGGAGCTTGCCAGCGGCAACTGGTTGCTATCCCTATTCGTCTGCGAGCCAAAGCCAGCACCAAATCTGCCGCCTTGCCCCAGCACAGCCTCGTAGCCCATGCTGAGAGATTCCCGCAGCGTGAAACTGGCACCCAGCGCCATTGAATCGCTGTTGCTAACATCACCACGGGCAAACAGTTCCACCAGTTCTTTGCCATACATCACCGGTATGCCGTATTTCAGTTCAAGGCCATAAATGCCAGCCAGATTATCCATACCACCGCCCAGCCCAAACTGATTCATCTGCTGCGTATTCCACAACTGCTGCGCCCGGCTACCAGTGATACCCCATTGCGGCTTGAAACTAAGCGAAAGGCCACGGCTGTCACGATTGGCCGCCCAAACCACGCCCAGGCTAACCCCCCATTCCTCAATACTGTCGTTATGATTCAGCAGGGTGCGAGCGGCAAAGTCCAGCATCAGACCATTATCCGGCATAACAAGACCCAAATCACCGCCAACTTCCACGCCGCCGCCAGTAGGCCCGTCGCCAAAGTCGCGGCGATAAACCATATTCAGCGAGCCGCTCATGCTATTGTCGGATTCCAGCGGGCGCTCGTGCTTCAATTCCAGCCCCAAGCGCACCTGCCCGCCATCCAGATCAACGGTATTACCGGCATCCTCCTCCATACTCATAACCATGGCATTACCGATAACCCCCAGCGTGGTGCTAACTCCTGATGAACTGCTTACATTGCTCACCAGAGGGCTATAGCCGCCCGCCGCATAAGATCGGGAATCAACATCAAGGGAATAACGAAACGGCCTGTCGTTTTCAATGGTCGCAACTCTGCCGCGGCCAAAGCCCACGCTGCCCCACAGTTCTATGCCGTTGTCCCAGCGATAACCGATATAAGGATGAAGGCCGGTCATACTGGTTTCATGTACGCCGGTGAAACCGTCAACAGCGAAATCTATCTCGGAGCTGGCTTCAATCAGGCCAACGCCCCAAACCAGATTATCCCGCAGGGTATCAATACCAACCATCACACCCTGCACATCGCCTTCAAAGTTGTTGCCTTCGCCCAGTGCGTTCTTGCCGGCAGTGATGTTGCGCTGGAAGGTGTGACCCCATAGGCTGATGAGGCTGCCCCCGCTGCCACTCGCCGCGCCACCGCCTGCATCGGCGAAGGAATTAACAGAGCCACCACCATCACCGCCGCCCAGGGCGATATTGAAACTGATGTCGCGGGGAATGTGCAACGGCGCCGGGCGCTTGCCTTGGCCGCGGGCATCATCTCTGTGCTGCGCCTGACCGGCCAGATACTGCATCACACTGGAACCTTGCAAGGACAGGCTGGAAGTGGAACCGCCGGAAGAACCGCCGCCACCATTAAACGCACTCTCAATCCGCCCCTGAATGCCCGATACCGCCTCAGTACTAACAGCCAGCGCCACATAAGGCAGAATAACCGCATTGACCTGTTGCAGGGCATTCTCACCATCGGTAACACTAACCTCGGCAGTTCTGGGCGTACCCAAAGTGAAGTCGGAGTCAGCGCTGACAGACATCAGGGTCATGCTGATGGAGCCACCACTGGTATCCACCAAATCAATCGCGGTGGGGACGACGATAACAAAGGCGACTTGATTTGCCTCCACTGTCACTGTCAACAGGGTAGGCAGGGCGGGCATACCCATGCTATCAAGAGGAATGACATTGCCGGTATATGCGGTCTCTACCACGACGCTCATGTCTGCTGCCCGTGACCCGCTGTTGCCGGTAGAGATGGTGAATAGGGCAGCCTCGCCCTCCCTGATGGTGCCGCCTCCGCGAATAGTGAGTTCCGGCATATTCAGCACCCTCACCGTGGCACTTGATGGCGGGTCGCTCAACCTGTAGCCGCTGCCTCTCGCAATCGTGGCAACGATGTTACCGCCAGGTTCATTCGCGTCGGTGGTAACGGTGAAGGCAACGCTGTTTGCATTCGCCGGCAATGTTACCGTGGTAGGCAGGGGACCAACGGCGGCACCGCTGCTTTGCCCCACCATCACGGTCAGCGCCGTTGCCAATGCTCTGTCACCGGTGATAGTGAACACAACAGTCTCGCCCTCCTCAATGCTGCTCTCGGATGCGGCAATGCTCAGTGTCGGCCCATTGTAATGCACAATGGTGCCAGTGGCGGTTGCCGCATTTGCATCCAAAGTCGCATTCATCGGGTTGCTGAGAACCAGGGTGAAGGTTTCATTGGATTCATTATCAGTGTCGTATTCAATATCCACTGAGATAGTTGCAGTGGTATCCCCCGCAGGGATGGTCAGCGTGCTCACAGTAATTGCCGTGTAATCGCCGGGCATCATCGCCGTGCCATCGCCGGCCATCGCCGTGCCATCGGAAGTCACATAGTCAACCTCAATATCAAGGTCCACTCCCGATGCCCTTGACAAACTCACAGTGAAATCCATCATCCCCCCATCTTCTCGCACTGTGGCATCAGCGATACTTATCACGGGTGCATCATCATCCCCTATGTTAACTGCGGTCGTGGTCTGCCCGGCGCGAAGCATCACCGGCGCAACAGGGTCGGTAAGATTTATGCTGAAATTCCTTGTCGCCTTTTCCACATCGTCGTTTATGATTGGAACAGTCAGCGTAAATCTGTTAGTGGGGCTTTCCGTAGTGGGGAAGGTGATAGTCCCGCTACTGGAACCGCCGGGGACACCGTAGTCCTCCCCGAACTCCGCCGTGCCATCCACATATTCATAAGTTACTGTGAGGTTTGCGCCTGCGGGGGGCGCGGGTTCAAGCCAGATGCTGGTAGTGAAGTTAACTCCCGCACCTTCGGTAACCGTATGGCTGGCTTGCCATGTGGAACTTGAACCGACACCGCCGATGAAAGCCCGGGGCTGGATGACTGTCGCGGTGGCGGTAGCAGACGTACCCAGCGTATAGGCGGGCATGGCGGTGTTTGAGTCAGCGCCAACTGTCATCGTAATCGTGCCACTGTCAGTCGTGCTGCTGTTCTTGGTGGCCACAGTGACAGTTGCGACACGGTCGCCCATCGGCAAGACCACCTCGGTGGGCGCGCCTGTGGCCAGGAAGTCGCCGGTGGCATCCGCTATGGTTACGGACAGGGTCAGGTCCATCCTCGGCGCCGGACTGGCATTAATCCGGAAGAGGATGTCATCCCCCACCACTGTAGTCGCGGAGGTGGGCGCGACTGAAGCGGTCAACTCCGGCGTATTGTCGCTCGCATCAATCGTGCCAGTTGCTGTGGTAGTGCCGCCACCCGCCGCAAAACGCGCACTCACCAGGTTTGATAGCTGGATTATGACGGTTTCCTCCCCCTCGGCCTCTGTGTCATCAGTTATTGCAACTGTCAGGATAGCTTCGCTACTGCCTACCGGGATTACCAGCTTGCCACCAGTAACAGCCGTGTAGTCCGCAGATGCAGACGCCGTGCTGCTGGAAAGGGTCTGCCAGTCTGCCGTAACCTCAAATGCGGCATTGGCTGGCAAGGCCACATCAAACAACATCACACCTTCGTCTTCGGCTACCTGGGTGTCAGAGATGCTCAATATCGGCGCTGGCGTGTCGTCTACGAAGTTAAAGACAACAGTGCTCATGCCAGCTGCGATGGTGTAGGCGGTGCCGTCACTGGTGGTGCAGCAGCCTGTCTTGAGGGCGACATTCACTGTAACCCTGTTGGGGCCGTTGAACATGCCGTCCGCGAATCCGTTTCGGATGCCTACATCGCTAGAGCTGGCATTCGCCGAAAAACCAACAGCAGCAGCGGTATCAAAGGTGCCTGACGAAAGGCTGGGATGGATAAAGTGCAGATTCCCGGTCACCGTGAAGGTGAGCTCCAGGTCGCTATTCGAGTCCGTACCCGAATCGCGCGTATAGTCAATCTCTATCGAGCTGCCTTCATTGGGCGTAGGCTTATCGGTAAAGAATGAGAGCACAACCTGCGCCTGCACCTGCGCTGGCACGGCAAACCCGGCCAGCAAGGCCAGCGCCGCCAGCACGGAGACGGCCCGCAAGCGCCGCCGGTTAGTGTGGCCCCGATGCTGCCCACGGGCGGAGCGGAAAACAGGCAAGAGGTGCCGCCAAAGGCCACCGGCCCCGGGGCTATTGTGGAAAGCTGGCGGGGAAGGGAATCGGGATATCATTTGATGTCTCCTTTGATTGCTATTTGATGCTTGAGTCTGGTGCTTGCGGTCTGGCGCTCGCCATCTGGTTTGGCCCGGCTTGGGCTATCAGGGGGCTACCCCACCGCCTGCCCGCACTATACAACATGGGCAGGCGGAATGCCACACTCAAAAGCCATGTCTGATAATGCAATGATTCACCACAGAATGTGGCGAGCATTCCGTGGACAGACTATACTTGACCCGTGAAGACTGATTTCAAACATATAGGACTAGTGGGCGGCCCCGCCCGTGCCGGCACCGATGACACCCTGCGCCGATTGCAGGCCTTCCTGCAGCAACGCTCCCTGACTCTGGCAACAGACCACAGCAAAGCCGACCTGCTTATCGTAGTCGGCGGCGATGGCAGTATGTTGAGCATGGCCAAATCGGCGGTTGAATCCCGGACACCGGTAATTGGCGTGAACCGGGGTCGGCTTGGTTTTCTCACCGACATTCTGCCGGATGAACTGGAAACCGTTATTACCGAAGTGCTGGCTGGTAACTACACTATTGAAAACCGCTTTCTGTTTGATGTGTTCCGCTACACCGACAGCACCGCCGCCACCGCTACTGACAACGCCGCCAACAGCGCCACCGATAAAGCACTGGGCTCCGCGCTTAACGATGTGGTCATCCACCCCGCTTCCGCAGCGCAGATGCTGGAGCTTGAGTTGTTTGTAGATAAAGAGTTCGTCTATAGCCTGGAAGCCGATGGCCTGATTATCGCCACCCCCACCGGTTCAACCGCCTACGCCCTGTCCGCCGGCGGCCCGATCATGCATCCGCGCCTTAACGCCACCGCGCTGGTGCCCATGCACCCCCATTCACTCAGCAGCCGCCCCATTGTAGTGGATGGCGACAGTGAAATCCGTTTGCGGGTAGCAAAGCGAAGCCGCTGTAACGCGCTGATAAGTTGCGATGGCGAAGTGCGCCATGCCGCCACCATCGGCGACGAGTTCCTGATACGCAAAAAATCCCAACCGCTGCAACTGGTTCACCCCTTACCACACAGCTTCTATGAATCTTGCCGTAGCAAACTGGGCTGGGGCAATCGTCAGGTTAATTCCAATGACTAAAGTTGCCAACCTGCTTGTGCATGGCTTGTATTACAACCCGGTAACGATGTTGCTGGTCGCCGCGTGTTTGGTGGTGGCCCTGCTGTCGGGGTTAGGTGATAACCCGGAGGCGGTGAGTGGTTTGTTCTATCCCGAGTTGGATATCAGCGCTCCCTTAACCAATACGGATGGCATTAGCGGCCCGATTATATTCCTGCGCACGCTCACTCCCATCTTCCTGCATTTCGGCGCGGTGCATCTTATATTCAATATGCTGTGGCTATGGTATTTCGGACAGCAGCTGGAACGCACGCAAAGCAGCTTCATATTTTTGCTGCTGGTTTTCCTGTTTGCACTCATCGGCAATTCAGCACAATATCTGTTTTCCGGCTCCACTAATTTTGGCGGTATGTCAGGGGTGGTTTATGGGCTGGTGGGTTATATCGGCGTACTTAATGTCTTCATGCCGCGCAGTCATATCAAGCTCCCCATTGATATGCTCATAGCCTTTATCATCTTTCTGGTAGTAATGGCAGTAATCGCCGGCAACTCCATCGCCAACGCCGCCCACATGGGCGGCCTGTTCAGCGGAGTCCTAATCGGACTCGCCGTCGCCTCCTACTACATATTCATACTAAACCGCGACGCCGTAGGCCACCCGCCCCCGCAACCGAATAACAACAAGCAAAACCACACAGACCAGATGAACCCGGACGAAACAGCCGATAGCCATTCGGATAGCGACGATGAATGGTACAGAAAGTAATCAATTGAGTAATGACAAATGAAAACGATAGCAAACGGTGTCATGCGGAAAATGCAAACCCGGCTGGAAGAGCCGGTGTCCTACGCCATGTCGCTGGACAAGCAACCTTACTCCCTGAATTCGCTACTGGGCAAACCAATGCGATTGAAACACAGCGGCAACATTTTCTGCGTTGCCTGCGGGCGCAAAACCAACAAGAGCTTTAATCAGGGCTATTGCTACTCCTGTTTCACCAAACTGGCTCAGTGCGACACCTGCATCATGAGCCCCGAACTATGCCATTACCACAAAGGCACCTGCCGCGAGCCCGCCTGGGGAGAACAATCCTGCATGCAAGACCACATCGTCTATCTGGCCAATTCATCCGGCCTGAAAGTAGGAATCACCCGCGCCACCCAGGTGCCCACCCGCTGGATTGATCAGGGAGCAACCCAGGCCCTCGCCATCATCCGCGTGCGCAACCGCCTCCAATCAGGCAACCTTGAAGTAATGTTCAAACAACATGTCAGCGACAAAACCAACTGGCGCGATATGCTAAAAGGCGATGCAACAACCCTGTCCATGCAAGACGAAGCACAACAGTTGCTAACAAAGTGCCGCACAGAAATAAACGAACTGGAAACCCGCTTCGGATTTTTTGCCATCAGCATTCTCAACGGCATAGAACCGGTTACCATCAAATACCCCGTGCAAAGCCACCCAACCCGCATCACCTCACTCAACCTTGACAAGCAAGCAACAGTGGAAGGAACCCTACTCGGCATCAAAGGCCAATACCTGATTTTTGACTGCGGCGTAATAAACTTGCGCCGCTTCACCGGCTATGAAGTTACCTTGATGCACTAATGTTACATCTACCGATAAAACTGCCATGAAAGATGCCCAGCCACGCACAACACGCTTGAAGAACTATCGTCCCCCCGAGTTCCTCATTGGCAGCACCGAGTTACACTTTGACTTGTTTGAAGAATATGCCAATGTGAAAGCAACGCTTGTATTAAGACCTAATGCTAATGCTGCTGGCGATACATTAGTGCTACACGGGGAACATCTTGTGCTAACCGGCTTATGGCTGAACGGCAGGAAGCTGACAGACGAAGAATATTATTGCGACGCAGAATCACTTACCATCCCCAACCTGCCCAACTTGCTGCAAGATGCCGCTACACCAACCAGTCCCTTCACGCTGGAATGCCACACCCGAATAGAACCACACAACAACACCGCGCTGGAGGGATTATACAAATCCGGAAAAATGTTCTGCACCCAATGTGAAGCCGAGGGCTTCCGCCGCATCACTTACTATTTGGACCGCCCCGATGTTATGTCCCGCTTCACCACCACCGTATGCGCCGAGCAAGCCCGCTATCCGGTGTTGTTATCCAACGGCAACCGAATTGCCGACGGCACCAATGCCGATAACCCCATCCGCCACTGGGTAACATGGCAAGACCCTTTCCCCAAACCAAGCTACCTGTTCGCACTGGTTGCAGGCAATCTGGTCAGCCTGGATGACAGCTTCACCACCCGCAGCGGCCGCGAAGTCAGCCTGCACATCTTCGTGGAAGCAAAAGACCTGGACAAATGCCAACACGCCATGACATCCCTGAAAAAAGCCATGCGCTGGGATGAAGAAGTTTATGGCCGGGAATATGACTTGAACACCTTCATGATTGTCGCAGTAGATGATTTCAACATGGGCGCCATGGAGAACAAGGGCCTGAACATATTCAACACCTCCTGCGTGCTGGCAAACCCGAAAACCACCACAGATTTCGCCTTCCAGCGCGTGGAAGGAGTAGTCGCCCACGAATATTTCCACAACTGGTCCGGCAACCGGGTAACCTGCCGCGACTGGTTCCAGCTAAGCCTGAAAGAAGGTTTCACCGTATTCCGCGACTCGGAATTTTCAGCCGACATGAACTCCCGCACCGTGAAGCGAGTGGAAGATGTGGCCTTCCTCAAAACCATACAGTTCGCCGAAGATGCCGGGCCAATGGCTCACTCCGTGCAACCCGATTCCTACATGGAGATTTCCAACTTCTACACAGTTACTGTCTATGAAAAAGGCGCAGAAGTTGTGCGCATGATTAGCCTGATACTTGGCCCGGAAAAATTCCGTCAGGGCTGCGACTTGTATTTCGCCCGCCACGATGGCCAGGCCGTCACCGTTGAAGAGTTCGTAACCGCCATGGAAGAGGCCGCCGACATCAGCCTGCAACAGTTCCGCATCTGGTATAGCCAGGCAGGCACCCCGGTTCTGAACATCACCGCCGATTACAACTCCGAGGCCAAACAATACACGCTCAATGTAAAGCAAAGTTGTCCGGCAACCCCCGGCCAAGATAAAAAGCAACCACTACATATTCCCCTCCGTGTTGGCTTGTTAAACAGAGACGGAAATGAGATGCCGCTACACTTGCATAACGCAATAGAGAATAAGACAGGTGAGACGAATAGCAATGCGGATATGCAGGATGACAGTGCCAACGCAGCAAGCCACAATGCTGTCACGATTAATGACAGTGCAACAGAACAAACGGATTTAGTGTTGAACCTGACCGAACAAAACCAGCAGTTCATATTCAATGATGTTGAAACCGAGCCGGTGCCTTCCTTGCTGCGCGGCTTCAGCGCGCCGGTGCGCCTGAGTTTCGCCTATCCGCCCGAAGACCTGTGCTTCCTGATGGTGCATGACAGCGACGGGTTCAACCGCTGGAACGCAGCCCAGGAACTGGCCTTACTTGAACTGGGCACAGTTCAACAAACACTGACCACCGGGGATGGCAAGCCACAAATATCAAAACTTATTCTGGAAGCCTATCGCGGCGTAATAGACAGCGTCTTGCAATCAACAGACAAGGCCGCCATAAGCCAGTTACTAACCTTGCCCAGCGAAAGCTATCTCATTGAACAGGCCACCGAGGTAAATGTTGAAGCAATCCATCAAGCCAGAGAGTTCGTGCTGGATGAACTGGCCGCCAATTTCACCACTGGCTTCGCCGCCATCTACGAACAAAATCAAAGCACGGAAAAATACAACACCGCAGCCCCCGCCGTAGCACAACGCACATTAAAAAACCTGGCTCTCGCATTTCTGGTACGAAGCGGGCAGGGCGATTGGCTGGCGGCCTGTCAAAATCAATTCCAGCAGGCCGATAACATGACAGACCAGCAGGCCGCACTGCGTATGCTGGTCAACAGCAGGGAAGCGGCAGCCAGACCTCTGGCACAAGCCGCCCTGGCCGCATTTTACAAACAATGGCAGCACGAGCCGCTGGTGGTGGACCAATGGTTTCTCATCCAGGCCTGCTGCCCGTTAGCCGAAGGTTTGCAACGAGTTATGACATTACTCAAACACCCGGATTTCACACTACGCAACCCCAACAAGGTGCGTGCACTAATCGGCAGTTTCTGCGGCCAGAACCACATCAACTTTCACACCGCCGATGGTGCCGGTTACACTTTCCTCGCCGACCAGGTGTTGGCACTGGACGCGCTGAATCCCCAAATTGCCGCCCGACTGCTAACGCCACTAACCCGCTGGCGCAAATACGACAGCAAGCGACAGGCTTTAATGCAGACTCAACTACAACGCATCAAAGCCGTCGCCGGTTTATCAAAGGATGTGTTTGAAGTAGTTAGCAAAAGCACAATGTAAACGAAAACAGGAACAGCACAGGAACAACACAAGGCCACACCAATGAGCAGCAACGAAACTTTTTCCGATACAACGGCGGCACCTGCTGAGACAGCTAAAACCCCCTGTATCGGCATTTGCTCAACCACATCGGTGGGAGATGCCGTATGCCGCGGCTGCAAACGCTACGCCGTTGAGGTTATCAACTGGCACAGCTACGACGATATAGCAAAACGCGCCGTGCTCAGCCGCATTGAACAAATGATAGTGCAAATACTGGAAGACAAACTGCGCATCTTCTCCCTGCCAAATCTGCAACATGGGCTGAACCAGTTCAATATCCCCTTTGACCCCGCCCTGTCTCCCTATTGCTGGCTTCACAACCTGCTAAAAAAAGCACATCAACACATTGAAAGTCTGGAAGAGTACGGTGTCTATCTACGTCCGGACTACGCAGACCACAACGTTAATGAGCTTTGCGAACTCATTGATACAGAACTTATGCTTTTATCTGATGCCCATTACGAACGCTATATCGCCCTGAACAGGCAGTCAACTTGCGCTTAGCGGCTTATCTTGCAAACGAATACCCGCATCCGAAATTTCCACAAACCACAGATTTTTATCCCAGTCACCCAACACGATACGTTCGGCGGCGCTACCATCGTTCAAAGTTAATTTGTGCGTAGCAGGGCGATGAGTATGTCCGTGAATCATAATCTGATGGCCGGTTTGCTCCAGCAAGCGCAACACCGCCCCGGCGTTAACATCCATAATAGCCTCCGTCTTGCTCTTCGTGGCAGCTCTGGACTGAGCCCGCGCCTCGTGGGCAAACTCACGCCGCGCACCCAGCGGCTTGGCCAGAAACTCCGCCTGCCAGGCCGGGTCGCGGAACATTTCCCGCAGACGTATGTAATCATGATCATCGGTGCAAAGCGTATCGCCATGCAACAGCAAAACCGGCGGACCAAAAGAGGTAGCCAAAGAATAAGGCTCTTCAATAAGCTCAGCACCGCAACGCCCACAATAATCCGCACCCAGTAGAAAATCCCGATTGCCATGCATCACAAACAGCTGCGTACCCGACTGCACCAGCTCCGCAAGCACCTGTGCAATTTCAGCAGCCAACGGCCTGTCATCATCATCGCCAAGCCAGGCATCAAACAAATCACCGAGAATAAACAACTGCGTACAACCCGGTGCAGTATGCGCCAGAAAATCAACAAACGCCGCCGTAATATCGGGTCTGTCTTCCGTCAGGTGCAAGTCGGAAATGAGTAAAGTGGTAGTCAAAGCAAAAGTTCTCAATCTCACCATAGAACGGCTATAATACAGAGTATCCAGACAGCAATACAACTTCCGGCCACAACCCCAAACAAGCGGACTCCCGGCACCATGACAGGCTCATCACACAAGGACTCTCCCTCGGGAACCGCCACGCCCTCCAACTTCATCCGGCAACTAATCGCCCGCGACCTCGCCAGTGGCAAGCACGGTGGCCGCGTACACACACGCTTCCCACCCGAACCCAACGGCTACCTGCACATCGGCCACGCCAAATCAATCTGCCTCAACTTTGGTCTGGCGGAGGAAAACGGCGGCCAGTGCAATCTCCGCTTTGACGACACCAACCCGGCCAAAGAAAGCCAGGAATATGTTGACGCCATCAAAGACAACATCCGCTGGCTCGGCTTCAAGTGGGCAGGCGAGGTGCGCTATTCCTCCGATTACTTTGACGAGTTGTATGCCTTCGCCGAACAACTCATTGAAAAAGGCCTGGCCTATGTGGACGAACTCAGCCCAGAACAAGCCCGCGAATATCGCGGCACCCTGACCGAACCTGGCAAAAACAGCCCACACCGCGATCGACCCGCGTCCGAAAACATGGACTTGTTCCGCCGCATGCGAGCCGGCGAATTCGCCGACGGCAAACTCAGCCTGCGCGCAAAAATAGACATGGCCTCACCAAACATGAATATGCGCGACCCGGTGCTATATCGCATTCGCCACATCAGCCACCATCAAACCGGCGATAAATGGTGCATCTATCCCACTTACGATTACACCCACTGTATCTGCGACGCACTGGAAAACATCACCCATTCTCTGTGCACACTGGAGTTTGAAGACCACCGCCCATTGTATGACTGGATTCTGCAACATCTTGACCTGAAATCACTCCAACAAGCCGGCGACACCAGCCCCGACAGCTATGTGCTACCGGAACAAACCGAGTTCGCCAAACTCAAACTCAACTACACAATTATGGGCAAGCGCAAACTGAAAGAAATGGTAGAGGAGGGCATCGTAACCGGCTGGGACGACCCCCGCATGCCCACCCTCGCCGGCCTGCGCCGCCGTGGCTATACGGCCAACGCCATCCGCAACTTCTGCGAAAGTGTGGGGGTTAGCCGTAGCGAAAGCACGGTTGATATGAGTATGCTTGAGTTCGCTATTCGTAATGATTTGGATAAACACGCCCCCCGCGTGATGTGCGTACTACGCCCGTTGAAAGTGGTGCTGGAGAATATAGATAACAGCGAACATTTGCTTAAGCTGCCTAGTTATCCAAAAAATCCGAAACTTGGGGAGCGCACGATTCCCTTAACGCAAGAAATTTTTATCGACCAAACTGATTTTTCCGAATCGCCACCACCCGGTTTCAAACGTTTGGTGGAAGGAGGCGAGGTGCGATTGCGCGGCGCTTATGTGATTAAGTGCAACAAGGTCATTAAAGATGGGGCGGGTAGGATAACAGAATTGCACTGTACTGCGGACCTTGAGACATTAGGCCGCAATCCTGCAGGGCGTAAAGTAAAAGGAGTGATTCATTGGGTATCGGCGAAGAAGCACACACCCGTGGGGGTGCGTTTGTATGACCGCCTATTTAATGTGAAAAACCCAGAAAATAAAGAAATTGAGAACTACCGCCAGTGTCTTAACCCGGACTCGTTTGTTTCTCTTAAACATTGTGTGTTGGAGTACTCGGCATCAGAAGCGATATTTGAAGTGTGGAAAAACTTGAACAATCAAAAGAAAACAATGGAACCCCTGATATTTCAATTTGAACGGGAAGGCTACTTTTGCCTGGACACTACCGATCCCTCATACCAAGGAAATCCAGTATTCAACCGCACCATAACCCTGCGCGACTCATGGGGACGAAACTAACACCATGCTAAAACTATTCAACACACTCACCCAACGCCTGCAAGAGTTCAAGCCAATTGAACTCGGCAAGGTGCGCATCTATGTCTGCGGCCTAACCACCTACGACTACGCCCACCTGGGCCACGCACGCATGCTGGTAGTGTTTGATGTCATCGTGAAATACCTGCGCGCACGAGGCTACAAGGTAACTTACGTACGCAACATCACCGACATTGACGACAAAATTATAAACCGCGCCACCGAAAACAACGAACTGTTCTCCGAGCTCACAGCCCGCTTCATCCAGGCCATGCACGAAGATGAACACGCCCTGAACATCGCCCGCCCCGACCAGGAGCCCAGAGCAACCGAACACATTGACCAGATGATTGCCATGATAGAAAAACTGATTCGCAAAGATTCCGCCTATCGCGCCAGCAACGGCGATGTCTATTTTGCCGTCAAACAATTTTCACCCTACGGCAGACTGTCCAGAATAAACCCGTCCGAATTGCTGGAAGGCGCACGAGTTGAAGTAGGCGAACTGAAACGCGACCCGCGAGATTTCACCCTCTGGAAAGCCGCCGCCGAAGGCGAAGTCGGCTGGGATTCCCCCTGGGGCTATGGCCGACCGGGCTGGCACATTGAATGCTCCGCCATGTCAACCGCCGCCCTCGGCAAAACTTTTGACATTCACGGCGGCGGCTCCGACCTGATGTTCCCCCACCACGAAAACGAAATTGCCCAATCCGAATGCGCCACCGGCAAACCCTTCGTCAACTACTGGCTACACAACGGCCCACTACGAATTGACGGCGACAAAATGGCCAAATCCCTGGACAACTTCTTCACCATCCGCGATGTGCTGGCACATCATCACCCGGAAGTAGTGCGCCACCTGCTAATCGCCAGCCACTACCGCAGCCCAATCAACTATTCCGACACCAGCCTGCAACAATCAGCCGAAACCCTGCAAAGTTTCTACCACGCCCTCAAAGGCCTGAACATCACAGACGCCAAAACCCTCGCCAACAGCCATTTTGAAAAAGCATTCAACACCGCCATGGACGATGACTTCAACACCCCCCAAGCCATCAGCGTCCTCTTTGAACTAACAAAAGAACTCAACACCCTCCGCCGCAAAATCGCCGCACAAGAGTCAGGCGCCCAAACCCGACACGAAGTCAAAGCCGCCCAACTGGGCACCCTGCTAATCCGCCTGGGCGGCACCCTGGGAATCCTGCAATGCCAACCGGAAGAGTTCCTGCGCTGGAAAGCCGGCAACACCGTGGACCCAGCCGAAGTAGAACAACTAATCGCCGCCCGAGAACAAGCCCGCGCTACAAAAGACTGGAAAGCAGCCGATGCCATAAGAGACCGCCTTGCCGCCATGAATGTAGTAGTAGAAGACAGCGATGGCAGCAGCACCTGGCGAGTAGGCGAGTAAAGGACAGCAAGCAAGCGCATCAACATTGACGCAAGGACACGAAGCCGGTATCATGCACATCTTGAAAGCCTGTCGGGGTATAGCGCAGTCTGGTAGCGCGCTTGCTTTGGGAGCAAGATGTCGGGAGTTCAAATCTCTCTACCCCGACCAATTCTGCAGGCTCAATGGTGACCGTAACTCAGTTGGTAGAGTCCCGGACTGTGACTCCGGTTGTCGTGGGTTCGAGCCCCATCGGTCACCCCAATTTCTCCCGCTCAATAAGTGCTTCACTCACTCAGCATTACAGTTGCTGGTCAAGCTTTCCACTTACTCAACATCTTCATCAGTTCAGTCAGGCTGATGGCTTCCACCCCCGTTGTCAGCGGATATTTATCCTTGCCGGCGTTCACCACATAAACTTTATCCGGCGTCACATCATCTATCGCGCTGAACAAGCCTTTGCTTGGCTTCGGCGCTGAACCGCTTTTTATTTCTATCGCCCAGCGTTGCGACAAGCCAGGTAAATCCAACACCAAATCCACTTCCGCACCGACTGCGGTTCGGTAATAACTCGGCAGGGTGCCATCCGGTGCGGCGGCAAGCAGGTTGTCAATAACGAAACCCTCCCAACTCGCCCCGCAAATCGGATGACCCAGCAATGAATCCCGGTCAGGGATGTCAAGCAGCGTATGCACCACGCCACTGTCGCGCACATAGATTTTGGGAGATTTCACCAACCGCTTGCGTACATTTGCATGGCAGGGTTGAAGCCGCCGCACCAGCAGCAAATCAACCATCAAATCAAGATAGCGTGAAATTGTTTTGCCACTTAAAGAAAGGTTGCCCGCCAGCTGTGCCACATTAACAAGCCCACCCTGACTGTGTGCCAGCATAGTCCAGAGCCTGCGCAAAGTTTCCGCAGGAATGCGTGGTCCCAACGCCGGAATATCCCGTTCCAGATAAGTTTTAACAAAATTATTTCGCCATGCCATACTGGCCTGATTTGTTTTAGCGAGAAAACTTTCTGGATAGCCACCGCGTAGCCAAAGTTTTTCCTGAGCCGTGCTGCCAACTTCCAATATGCCAAGCGGTGTAAGCTCAATGTAGGCGATGCGGCCAGCCAGACTTTCGCCGGTTTGCCGCAGCAAATCCAGCGAAGCGGAACCGAGCAGCAAGAAACGCCCAACCTTGAGGCCGCGCCGCCGCCCTTTGTCAATCAGGCCGCGCAACGCCGCAAACAGTTTTGGAGCGCGATGAACTTCATCCAGAATGACCAGTTTGTCTTCGTGGTCTGCCAGGTATTGCCCGATGTCGCTTAACTTGTTGAGGTCGGTGGGGTTTTCCAGATCAAGATAGACGCTATCGCGGCTGTCGGCAATGTCCAGTGCCAGAGTGGTTTTGCCAACCTGCCGCGGCCCCAGCAGCGCCACGGCAGGGAAGTGTGCGAGGTTTTTCAGCACTATATCAAGCTGTGTGCGAGTAATCATGGTGTATCCTGTGGTTGATTAACCCTGTAATTATGACATTAAATGTCAGAATTGCAAGGTTAATATATGGCTACCGAAAATGATACAATTCGCCCCGTTCCCACACTCGCGCCTGTAGCTCATCAGGATAGAGCATCGGCCTTCTAAGCCGGCGGTAGCAGGTTCGAATCCTGCCAGGCGCGCCAGTTTGGTATATGAGTAAAATGTTAGTGATAATCGGCTGTGCTTGAGTGCGGTAAGAATATTAAGAGTCATTGGTGGAGTAAGTAAGATGTTGGCAGTAATTGGTGGTACGGGAGTTTATTCTCTTGATAGTGTGTCTGATGGGAAATTGGCCGGGGCTACGAAGCAAGCGGAGTCAAATAAAGGAGAGTTGCAGGGATTGGTTAATCTTGGGCAGGAGGCGGTGGAGACGGAGTATGCAACGCAGCCGGTTTATGTGCAACGTTATGGGGGAGGTAAGGGAAGCGAAGGGGAGGGGGAGTGTTTATTTTTGGCACGGCACGGTGGCGACCACAGTATTCCACCGCATCTCATTAACTATCGCGCTAACATAGATGCCTTGCGACGCATGGGGGCGCGGCGAATTCTGGCTGTTAATGCGGTGGGGGGAATCCATTCCAATCTCGCACCCGGAAGTTTTGCGGTGCCCGACCAGATTATTGATTACACTTATGGTCGCGAACATACTTTTAATCTAGGCAATCACGGAGATGCTATTGAGCAGCAAACGCACTCGCCCATGGAGCAAGTGGGCGTTCTCCACATAGATTTTACCAATCCTTACAGCGAACCCATGAGGCAGTCTGTGCTGAATGCGGCGCGCGAAGCGATTAAAACAAACACGACACTAACAGGAACAGGGTCGTCGCCGTATCTTATGGATGGCGGTGTTTATGGCTGCACCCAGGGTCCAAGGTTTGAAACCGCTGCCGAAATTAAGCGGATGAAAACCGATGGCTGCGACATGGTGGGCATGACCGGAATGCCGGAAGCTGCCCTGGCTCGCGAGGTGGGGCTGGATTATGCCAGCCTGTGTATGTCGGTGAACTGGGCTGCCGGGCTGAGTGATGAAAACCTCACACTGGATTCAATGTGGGGTGTTATGAAACTCGGTAAAGGCATCGTGATTGATACTGTTGCTGCGCTTTGGAATGATTGATTCTGATGACTGCGGATAAGGATAGCAGCTGATATATTATCCGTACCGCTATAGTTGAGTGATTCGCCTTGATGAGTGTGGGTAGGAATGATGGTCAATATATTGCTTTGCCACAGATACTTGCTTTATTGCTCTTGAGAGGATGTGGGCAGAGGCGGTAACTCATAAGGTGTAACCTGAATAACCAAGCCCAGTGCCGGATGATCCAGATAATGAAACTCCTCGCTACGCATTAGTCGTTGCTGTTTCAAGTGATACACTACGCTTGGTTGAATAGGGGTAGGGTTAGAGCCAGAGCCAGAACCAGAACCAGAGAGAGAAACATAACCAGGAGTAGAATCAGAATAAGAGTCAGAACCCGCACCCCCCGCCGCATTAGCTAAAGCAACAGCAATAGCATTAAACACACTAGCCGGCCGCGGCGGCAAATACCAGCCTTCATCAGCACCACTATCCCCATCATTCACACCAAAACCCAGCAACCAAACATTCGCATCCGCTACAATGCGAGTCCGGTTATTGTTCAAACCAACAGCCAAACTCCCCTCCAACTCACTATGCACACCATAGTCAATACCACCCTCAACAAACACAGCACTGGCATCACCCAATGCCACCAGCGGCTGTCGCCACAATCCGTGAAACAACAAACGATGTTCAGCATCCCTTTCAAGAGCACGATTAGTCTGTTGAAAATCACTCGCCGAGTAAGGCATCTGTAAATACGCCCGGCGTGGAAAGTCAGGATAACGAAAGCCATCCGGCGCCGGATAAGGCACAACCGGCCCGGCCAGATAATCCGGCAACACCAGCAACTCCTCCACCCGGTCCAGCCGCCGTATGGAAGAAGGATAGCCGGGATTAAACTGCTCCGGCGAAAACAATTCCTCCCGCCGGTCAACCTCCAGTTCATTGGAGAAAATAGAAACCTCCACCACAACCCAGCGCTGCTCCGGCTGTTGCGCCCAGCCCGAAGCCGAAAACAAAAACAAGAGCAATACCCTGTATCCAGCCTGTCTGATATTCATAAGTCCTTCTTCACGCCGCCGCCTGCTGCAACAAAACCAACTTGCCCAACAAATTACCAACAACATCAATACGCTCCTCAGCATTACTACTATCGTGAGAAAAATGCAATTGATTAGCCCCACTCAAACGATAAGCCTGCGGCTCAGCCTGAATCAATCGCACGATAGAGTTCGGGTCCACCCGCGTATCCTGCTTGAACTCAACCCGCCCACCGCTCACATTAGCATCAATACGCCGAATGCCAAACGGCTCCGCCCGCAACTTCATCTCAGTAAGCCGAAACAACAACTTCAACGGCTGCGGCAACAAGCCAAAGCGATCTATCATCTCCACTTGCAATTCACGCAACTCATCACTGCTACGGCTGGCCGAAATGCGCTTGTAAATAATCAACCGCGTATGCACATCCGGCAAATAATCTTCCGGTATCAGCGCCGGAATACGCAAGTTAATATCAATATTCCTGTCCATATCCAGCTCCATACCAGGCTGCCGTCCTGCGCGCATGGCTTGCACCGCATCCTCCAGCAGTTCAGTGTAAAGCGAGAAGCCTATCTTTTGAATATGCCCGCTTTGCTCCTCGCCAAGCAGTTCACCCGCGCCGCGAATCTCCAGATCGTGGCTGGCAAGCGTGAATCCGGCACCGAGCGTGGTGGCGGCCTGAATTGCCTCAATGCGTTTTAGCGCATCCGGCGTCATCCGGCCATGGCCGGGCAGCAGCAGATAGGCATAAGCCTGATGATGAGAACGCCCCACACGCCCGCGCAACTGGTGCAACTGGGCCAGACCAAGGCGGTCGGCACGGTCAATAAGAATAGTATTGGCACTGGGAATATCAATGCCGGTTTCAATAATAGTAGTGCACACCAGAATGTTATAACGCTTGTGATAAAAGTCAGCCATCACCCTTTCCAGCCGCCGCTCCGGCATCTGCCCATGCCCCACGCAAATGCGAGCGTTGGGAACAATCTCCGCCAGATGAGCGGCGGCGCGGTCAATGCTTTTCACCTCGTTGTGCAAATAAAAAATCTGCCCGCCCCGCAACAGTTCCCGCGACATCGCCTCCTTGATAATGCTGTCCTGCTTCTCCCGCACAAAAGTTTTCACCGACAAACGCCGAGCCGGCGGCGTTACTATTAACGACAAATCGCGTATGCCCGACAAGGCCATATTCAGCGTGCGCGGAATAGGCGTGGCGGTGAGCGTGAGAATATCCACATTAGCACGCAGGGATTTCAGCAACTCTTTTTGCCGCACACCAAAGCGATGTTCCTCATCAATAATAAGCAAGCCGAGATTTTTGTAATCAATACGCCGGTTAAGCAACTTGTGAGTGCCGATGAGTATATCTATTTTACCCTCGGTCAGCGATTGCAGCGCGATGTCCTGCTGTCTGGCAGTTTTGAAGCGGGAGATAACTTCAACCATAAACGGCCAGTCGGCAAAGCGGTCGGTAAAGGTGTCAAAATGCTGCTGCGCCAGCAGGGTAGTGGGCACCAGCACCGCCACCTGACGATTGTTTTGCACCGCCACAAAAGCCGCGCGCATGGCCACCTCGGTTTTGCCAAAGCCCACATCGCCGCATACCAGGCGGTCGGTAATTTTGCTGCCGGTCATATCAGACACCACCGCATCAATAGCCTGCTGCTGATCGGGAGTTTCCTCAAACGGGAAGCTGGCGACGAACCTGTCGTAAGCACTGCGCTCAAGCTGGTAGCGATAACCTTTTTTAGCCTCACGCCGGGCATAAATATCCAGCAACTCCGCCGCCACATCACGAATTTTTTCCGCCGCCTTGCGCTTGGCCTTGTGCCAGGCTTCAGTGCCCAGCGTATGCAACGGCGCCACCTCCTCCTCGGCGCCACTATAACGGCTGATAAGATGCAAGGACGCAACCGGCACATAAAGCCGCGCCTGATTGGCATATTCCAGAATAAGGAACTCGGTGGTTTCACCATCGGTAGTAATAGTTTCCAGCCCGCGATAGCGACCGACTCCATGGTCAATATGCACCACCGCATCATTCAGATGTAATTCGGTGAGGCTCTTTACGATGAAGTCAGTATTATCCCCGGTGCGCCGCCGCCGACGCTGGGCAATGCGATTGCCAAACAGCTGACTTTCACTAATCAGCGCGATGCCTGCTTCGGGCAGCCACAGGGCTTGGTCCACCGGCGCTACCGTGATTCCCACCAAGGCATCGGAGCCATAAAAATCCTGAAAATATTCAAAAGGTTGCGGATTCAAGTCAATCTGTTTCAATAACTCAATCAAAGTCTCCCGCCGCCCCGCAGATTCAGCACAAAACAGCACCCGCACCGGTTGCGCCTGCATAAACTCTTGCAGTGCCCGTAGCGGCGTCTGCAAACGAGCATCACTTGCCACATCCGGCAATGGCCTGGAGTCCAGCTGCACAGCATCGCCAACATCATGAAACTGAATCTGCCGATAGTCATTAATTGCCCGATTAACATCCTCCAACGGAATAAACACCTCCCTCACCGGCAAGACAGGCCGATAACGATCAACCTGCCTATCTTCAAACCGCGCCCGCAAATCCTGCCAAAACTCCCGCCCGCGAACCTGCGTCTCACCAATCCGGCAACACACCGTAGTCGGCGGCAAATAATCAAACAAGGAATCAAGCCCCTCAAAAAACAACGCAAGATAATACTCCAGCCCGGGTGAATTCAAACCACCACTCACATCCTGATACAACGGACATTGCCGCGGATCCACATCAAACCGCTCATGAAACGCCGCCCGAAAACGGGCAATGGCAGCCTCATCAAGCGGAAACTCCCGCGCCGGTAGCAGCCGAATATATTCTATCTGCTCGGCGGATAACTGAGTCTCCGGGTCAAAACTGCGCAAGGTATCAATCTCATCATCAAGCAGGTCAATACGAATCGGCTGCGGACTACCCATGGGAAAGATATCCATAATAGACCCACGCACCGCAAACTCCCCGTGCTCATAAACCGAATCAACCGATTGATAACCAGCCTGAATCATCTCCTCACGCATCTGCTCAATAGAAAACTGCTGCCCACACTCAAGCACCAAACTATTGGCAGCAATATAACTACGCGGCGGCAAACGATGCATCAAACTGCTAACCGACACCACCAATATGCCCCGTTTCAACGTAGGCAACTGGTGCAGCGCCGCAATACGGTCGGAAGTAATATCCTGATGCGGCGAGAAGTTATCGTAAGGCAAAGTCTCCCAATCAGGCAAACTAAACACCGGCACCCCCTCATCATCCGTCACCCCACGCCGCCCAAACCAACTCAACTCCCGCCGAAACGCCTCCGCCATCTCATTGTTCTCAGTAATCAACAACAACGGCCCATCACAACGCGCCGCCGCATTGGCAATAACCAAACTGCCAGCCGCACCAAACGGCCTAGCCCAATACACGGCTTGCTGCGGCTCGGAAGGCAAGGGTGGCGCAAACACGCTGCTCATAATTTGTTCCTGATAAACCGGGCATTGTAACCCACAGTTGCACCAACCCCCTCTTTCCGTTGATAATAGCCCCCTTTCAACCCCCCAACGGCCAACAAAGCGAGAGGTTACTGTGGAACGCCCAAGCGTTGACAATTATTTTGCAGACTGGAAACAACGGGAAGCACTGGTGCAAGAAATGATTCCAGTAATTGGCAGGCTATTCAGCCAGCGCAATGTGGGCGTCTTCATCTACGGCAGGCCGCTGCACAACCGTTCCGTCACCTTCATCATGAAGTCGCACCGCAACGTGCGCCAGATTGAACGCAACGAGATGTCCGAGTTTGAAACCCACCCCGTACTCATGGCTCTGTCCAAGCTGGATTTGCGACACGCCCAGATTGACCTCGGCAAACTCACCGTAAAATGGATGCAGCTGCTGGAAGAGCAGGGCGACGCCGCATCGCCGGTGGATGAATTCGTGCGCAGCGAACTCGGCTATCTCGATGGCAACAAGCAAGCCCCCACCAGCAAATGCCAGGATGTGGTGCTTTACGGCTTCGGCCGCATTGGCCGCCTGATGGCGCGTTTGCTAATTGAACGAACCAGCAGCGGCGAAGTGCTACGCCTGCGCGCAGTGGTAGTGCGTCCAGGCCGGGAAGGCGACCTGGAGAAACGCGCCAGCCTGTTCGTGAACGATTCAGTGCACGGCACCTTTCAAGGCACCCTGCGAATTGATGAACAACGCAATGTGCTAATTGCCAACGGCAACGAGTTGCAATTCATCTACGCCAACACCCCGGAAGAAGTTGACTACAGCCAATACGGCATTCAGGACGCACTGGTAATTGACAACACCGGCGCATGGCGAGACGAAGATGGCCTGTCCCGCCATCTGAAATCCAAAGGCGCTGCCAAGGTAATCCTCACCGCCCCCGGCAGAGGCACACTGAAAAACATTGTCTACGGCATCAACGACGAACAGATAAAACCCAACGACAAAATCATCACCGCCGCATCCTGCACCACCAACGCCATCGCCCCGGTATTAAAAGTAGTCAACGACAAATTCGGCATCACCCACGGCCACATAGAAACCGTTCACGCCTACACCAACGACCAAAACCTGATTGACAACTATCACAAAGGCCCCCGCCGCGGCCGCAGCGCCGCACTCAACATGGTGCTAACCGAAACCGGCGCCGCCAAAGCGGTAGTAAAAGCCGTGCCGGAACTAACCGGCAAACTAACCGGCAGCGCAGTGCGAGTGCCCATCCCCAATGTATCCATGGCCATCATGAGCCTGCAACTAAACACCCCCACCACAAAAGAAGAAGTAAACGACTTCCTGCGCGGCATAGCCCTCCACTCCCCCCTGCAAAACCAAATCAGCTACACCCAGGACCCCGACGCCGTCTCCACCGACTTCGTCGGCACCCGCGAAGCCGGCATAGTGGACTCCAACGCCACCATCGTCAACGATACCAACTGCGTCCTCTACCTCTGGTACGACAACGAATTCGGCTACTGCTGCCAGGTGGGGCGGATGGTGTACAAAATGGCGGGGATAACCTATCAGCAATACCCGGCTGATTAGGGCAAAACCTTTCAATCTGCGGGGGTCAAACCTTTCAATCTGCGAAGCCAAACCTTTCAATCTGCGAGGGTCAAACCTTTCAATCTGCGAAGCCAAACCTTTCAATCTGCCGAAGAATGGGTTACACTTAGCCGCTGTGAAATCCACGAATTTCGGCATATATGAGAGGTTCGGTATGGCTCAGCCCGCAAAATCCAATCGCCCACACCAGCGATTTATAGCCCCTCGGCTACAGGACGCTCTGGCCGACACCCCGGTGGTGTTAATCCATGGCTCACGGCAGTGTGGCAAGACTACTTTGGCCCTGCAAATTGCCAAGAAACATAATTATCACTACATCAGTTTTGATGCTGATAATCAGCTACGGGCAGCCAAAGCCGACCCGACTGCCTTCATGCGGGATTTACCTGAGTTTTGCATTCTGGACGAGATTCAGCGGGTACCTGAACTGTTCACATCCATCAAGGAAAGCATTGATAAAAATCGCCGGCCTGGCCGACTCATACTAACTGGTTCAACAAACGTCCTGCTTTTGCCAAATCTCGCTGATTCACTTGCTGGCCGCATGGAAATTATCCGCCTGCGTCCTCTAGCGCAATGCGAAGTGGCAGGGAAACAACCGGAAATTCTAACCCATTTATTTAATGCAAACCTTGCCCCATTGAAAAAATATCCACTCCAGCCCCTGGGCAGTTCGCTGAGCGAGTATATTTGTAAGGGAGGCTACCCGGAGGCATTGAGCCGACCAACCGATACAAGGCGAGCAATATGGCACTCCGATTACATCACCACCATTATCCAGCGCGACCTACAGGACATCTCTCGCATTAGTCATTTGGACATTATGCCTAAATTACTGGAAGTTACTGCAGGGCAGACTGCCCGTTTGTTTAATACGGCGGATTTATCCGCACCATTTGCCGTTAGCAGACCTACCATTCGGGATTATCTGGCATTGCTGGAGCAGATTTTCCTAATTGAAAGACTGCAACCGTGGCATAGCAACAGGCTTAGCAGAATGATAAAAACACCGAAGCTACACCTTGCAGATACTGGTTTGGCCGCCACTCTGCTGGATGTTGACAGTGCAGCCTTATGGGAAGATAGAAACTTGCTTGGTCAGTTACTGGAAACCTGGGTGTATCAGGAACTGCGTAAACACGCCGACTGGAATGAAAATGCAATTCGTTTTTATCATTTCCGCGATAGGGATAAGGCAGAAGTTGATATTATTTTGCAGCAAGGTCGCCGCCTGGCAGGTGTTGAGATAAAAGCCTCTGCCACAGTGTCAACTAAAGACTTCCATGGTCTAAAAAAAGTGCAAAATGCCGCTGGCAAACAGTTCGCGGCTGGTGCGCTGTTTTACGATGGCGACAGCATCCTGCCATTCGGAGACCGTCTGTATGCTGTGCCCTTGAGTTTGCTGGTCTAGTAGGATAAGCCCTTTAATTAGCCGAGACCAATCCTATAGAATGTAAAAAATACCATGGACCAATTGGACAAGGCTATTGGTTGACAAAATAACCTGAAACCAATTATTCTCAGCAGATAGGAGAACGGCTGATGCGGGGGACTGACAACCCCAGATAGCAAAAGAGCGACCCGAAGGTCGCTCCCGAATGGTGCGAATTCTCGCTTGTTAATCCTAGCAAAAACCGCTTATTCCCATATGCTAACGGTGCCAGTTTAATACCATTTTTTTCAAAAGGCAACAAGAATTTTAATGAATACCATCAAATACAGACTTGGCCTGGATGTTGGCACTAACTCCCTTGGCTGGAGCGTCTTGGAGTTGGACGGCAAGGGTCAGCCCTGTCGAATAGAGGCGGCGGGAGCGCGTATCTTTTCCGAAGGACGAAATCCCAAATCGAAAGCAACCCTGGCGGCAACCCGTAGGGTTGCACGACAGGCACGGCGGCGTCGAGATAGATTCAAGCAGCGCCAGCGGTTCTTGCTGGCGGAATTAACAAAAGTGGGACTTTTCCCAAAGGATAAGGATGAGCGTAAATCTCTTCAGTTGCTAAATCCGCTAGAGTTACGTTCAAGAGCCCTGACTGAGAAGCTGAAACCCTATGAGATTGGCCGCGCCCTGTTTCATATGAACCAGCGTAGAGGCTTCAAGAGCAACCGCAAAGATCGTAGCGAAGAGACAACTAGCGGTAAAGTAGCTAATTCTTATAGAGCATTACTAGAAGAAATGGAATTAATCGGCGAACGGTTGGTTGGCACAGAAGAATATAAAGCATTATCCAGAGAAGAGAAGAAGGATGCTCGGCACAAAGAGATAGCATCTCGACAAACAGCACTCAAAGCCCTCACGGAACGAAAGGACTTAACCTATGGTGCATTTTTGTGGCAGCGGCAGACCGCCAATAAACAGACCAGAGCTCGCCCGGGTGCTGGCGACGATGGAAAACTATACGATGTGTATCCCATCAGAGAACTGTACGAAGACGAGTTTAACAAGATATGGCAGGCACAGGCTAAGCACCACCCTAAATTGATGACAGATGAGTGGCAACGCCGCATACATCAAATTATTTTTACGCAAAGACCATTAAAGCCACAAGAACGAGGCAGATGCACTTATTTACATGACGAACTGCGCACCTTTCGTGCGATGCCCAGTTTCCAGCGATATCGAATCTACCAGCAAGTGAACAGCCTTGAATGGATGGATGATAATGGAGTTAGGCGGCGGTTGGTTGATTCCGACCATCGACAGGCCAGGGATAAAATTATTCAGTTGCTTGAGCGGCCACAACTTAAAGAAAAGCCAAACCATAGAAACGCACGGGTAGCGTTTAGCAAAATGAAAAGAATCCTTAAAGAACTGGATTTGGCGCAAGGCAATTTTGAATTTAACTTTGAAACTCCAGGCGTAACCGGTTTTGATGGAGATCAAACTGCAAATGTGATGCAGCATGAAGACTATCTCGGGGATATATGGCATTCTTGGAGTTTGGATGAGCAGGATAAGTTTATTACGGTCATTCAGGATGACAAGAAAACCGATGAAGAAGTGCGCGATATTTTAATGGAAAAGTATAGTCTTACCCTCGCTGCTGCCGAAAATTGTCTGAATGCGCCTCTTGTGGAAGGAACCGCAAATATTTCAACTAAAGCTGCCTGCTTGATGATGGAAATTATGCGTGATGGCGTTGAGAAAGATGGTGAGCTTAAACTCCTTATGCAAAATGAGGCCGCTACATATCTGGGTGAGTGTGTTCCGGAATTTACTGACCCTATGCGCAGACCAAAGTGTAGCGAGCAAGAATATAAACCTCAAACCCGTTTGCCTTATTATGGTGAAGCCTTTCAGGATGGTAGCCACATTATTCCGGGTACTCGCGACCCTGATGATAAATGGGATGAACGAAAATTTTTCGGTGGCGTAACCAATCCGACAGTGCATATTGCATTAAATCAGATTCGTCAATTAGTCAATGAGGTTATTAGTAACTATGGTCATCCAGAGTCTATAGCGATTGAACTTGCCCGTGACCTTCCTGCAGGAGCAGAGGGTAGATCTGAAATCGAAAAAGAACAAAGGAATAATCAGAAAAGAAATGAAAAGATTGATGAGAAGCTGGCTGAGTGTAATCAAGAGATAAACAGGGATAATCGTATTCGTATAAGATTGTGGGAAGAGCTTAGCGAAGACCCCAATGGCAGATTCTGCCTCTTTAGTGGCAAGAAAATTGGCATTCATGATTTGTTTAGCGATAAAGTTGAAGTTGAACACTTAATTCCATTCAGCCAATCTCTGGATGATTCATATGCAAATAAAGTGATATGTTCTCGGCGGGCAAACAGAGACAAGGGGCAAAGAACACCATACGAAGCGTTCCACGATAACCCGACAGGATATGACTGGGAACAAATACTTGAGCGTGCGAAAAATTTGTCAAGATCCAAGCAATGGCGTTTCTTGGAGAATGCACGTGATATATGGAATAGGGATAATGACTTTAGCGAGAGACATCTGAACGATACTCGCTACATAGGCCGCCTTGCTCGCGAGTATCTTGAGCTTGTCTGTTACATAGATAAGATAGATGTATTAACAGGCAGACTTACCGGCTTGTTACGAGGTTTTTGGGGACTGAATGGTCTGTTGTCTGAAGGGGACCAAAAATCCCGAGATGACCATCGCCATCACGCTGTGGATGCGATAGTTATAGGGATGATTTCACGTCCCATGCTACAAAAGGTATCTGCGGCAGCTAATCGCGCAGAAAAATTAGAGGTGGGTAGATTGTTTAAAAGCCGTGAAATTGACCCTTGGGATGAGTTTCGGACAGAAGTATCAACAGTAATTGAGAACATCATTGTGTCTCATAAACAAAGTCGCAAAAAACTCCGTCCGGGCGCTACGGATGGCCAACTTCATAATGATACGGCGTATGGTTTGGTTTCCAAGCCTGATGGTAAGAGTACATATGAAGTAGTGGTACGAAAACCAATAAATGAATTCCAAAAGGCAAGCGATATTGAAGCTATCCGCGATGGAACTTTGCGTAGAAAATTCAAAGCAGCATTTGAGAAAGCAAGTAAAGGAGGGAAAGGAGAGGATGGGGTCAAGAGGCTTGCCAAAGATCTAGGTATACGAAGTTTGAGGAGGGTAGAAGCATTAAAAGTAATTCCTGTTCACAATCGAGGGGGTGAACCGTATAAATTTTATAAAGGCGACAGCAATTGGGGCATGGAGATATATGCTTATCCGAAAGGCCATCAAAAGGCTGGCGAGTGGGAAGGGATTGTTATTTCCAGATTTGATGCAAACCAAAGAAAGTTCAAGCCTGGAGAAACCTGTCGACCCCATCCTGCGGCACGGCTAGTTATGAGATTGCAAATCAATGATTATATTAAGGTTGAAGAAAATGAGGAAGTAAAAATATATCGGCTACAATACATGGTGGGCGGAGGCGGGTTATTCTTCGCGCCACCTAATGAGGCAAATGTAGATGCTAGAAATAGAGACTCGGATAACTCTTTTAACTATGTGCGCAAAAGTGTACGCCAGTTACAGTCGCTAAACGCACGAAAGGTTCACTTAAGCCCAATGGGAAAGGTGTCTTACGAGAAACGCCCTTGCCCTTAGAAACTGCCCACTATGACAGGACAAGTAATAGAGATTACCAACCCAGGTTACTGGATACACAAAACTAGAGGGTTTCTTGAGGTTCTTCATCGTGACCAGCAACTAGGCCGAGTACCTCTGGACGACATTGCCGCAGTTATCGTATCTGTTCCTGGCTGTTCAATCTCAACAGTCTTATTGGACGAGCTGTCCCAGAGGAATATTCCGCTAGTTGTTTGCGGAGCAAACTACTTACCTTGCAGTTGGACATTACCTGTTAGCGGCCATAACCGACAATTTCAGGTAATGCGGGCTCAAATTGCACTTTCCGAGCCGCAGAGAAAACGCGCCTGGCAACGAATTGTTAGATCAAAGATTACAAACCAGGCCGAGATGCTTTTGAGAGCAAATCAAAGCAACCGCCAACTCTTAAGAATGGTCAACAAGGTACGTTCAGGAGATCCTGACAATTACGAGGCACAAGCAGCACGGTTTTATTGGCAAACTCTGTTTGGGTCAGAGTTTCGCCGAAATCCAAAATCCGGTGGTTTGAATACAGCACTTAATTATTGTTACACAGTGGTTCGTGCTTGCGTAGCCCGAGCCGTTTGCAGTGCCGGATTGCATCCAAGTTTTAGTTTGCATCATAGGAACCCCCAGAACCCATTGAATCTGGTTGACGACTTAATGGAACCTTATCGTCCAGTAGCGGATTATATGATTTGGCTTAATACCAGAGATGGCGCAGAGGAAACCTACGAAGTTCTCACCCCTGAGAAAAAGACATCGCTGGCCGCCGTAGTAAGCATTACACTCCCCATTGGCGAAGATACATCCCCGCTATCACTTGCTGCAGCCAAGATGTGCCGTACCTTTGCAGATTATTGTCTGGGCAATGGGTCAGATTTTCATACGCCCTCCATGCCTATCGATGAAGGCGACCAGATACTCTGATGCGCCGTCGAAACCTCAGCCCGTACCGAATTATGTGGTTATTTGTAATGTTTGACCTGCCTGTGGGCACAAAAAAAGAGCGCAAACAGGCTACCGCCTTCCGTAACTCTTTGCTAGATCTCGGATTTGAGATGTCACAATTTTCCGTATATCTCAAATATTGTGCTTCTACAGAAAAAGCGGAAACCGCCGAGAATAAGGTGAAAATGGAGTTACCCCCAGGCGGGAAAGTGGATATACTGATGATTACTGACAAGCAGTTTGCCAATATGAAGCGATTTTTCGCAAAAAAGGTGCTCAAAAATGCCCAGAAACCAAGCCAACTACACCTGTTTTAAGGGGTTTCCTCGTACTGCAATTCAAAGATTCCCCTATAAAACAGAAAGTTACGCAGCACCTAAGTTAACACATGGGAATAAGCGGCGCTAGAACAACGTGCGAGCTCGTCACGTTCTGTGATTGAGCAAGTTAACACATGGGAATAAGCGGCGCTAGAACAACCACTTCTACGGGTTGTGTAAGCCGCCACCAAAGTTAACACATGGGAATAAGCGGCGCTAGAACAACACCCTCCTGTTTGGCGCTCGTATAGTGTGAAAGTTAACACATGGGAATAAGCGGCGCTAGAACAACGTGATGCTTCGTTTCAATTCTCTGTTGACAAAGTTAACACATGGGAATAAGCGGCGCTAGAACAACCACATTCGGACTAATCAGCGCGGCGCGTTGAAGTTAACACATGGGAATAAGCGGCGCTAGAACAACGTAGCGCGCCTCGCAGTATGCGCCGTCAGCAAGTTAACACATGGGAATAAGCGGCGCTAGAACAACGTCTTCGGGCTCGTCAGTGGGTGAGGTGCCAAGTTAACACATGGGAATAAGCGGCGCTAGAACAACGCAACTGCATCACCAGCGGACGCGCCAAAGAAGTTAACACATGGGAATAAGCGGCGCTAGAACAACACTTTACATAGGCGAGCAGGATTAGCCTTACAAGTTAACACATGGGAATAAGCGGCGCTAGAACAACTCAGGCCGTCACGATCTACCATTGCCCGGCAAGTTAACACATGGGAATAAGCGGCGCTAGAACAACAGAACAGGGCACCCCAACACAATACGACCGAAAGTTAACACATGGGAATAAGCGGCGCTAGAACAACAGCCGCAGTCAACGAGTCCGGCGAAGCGCTAAGTTAACACATGGGAATAAGCGGCGCTAGAACAACTTACACACTGCCAACACATTACGCTTACGGAAGTTAACACATGGGAATAAGCGGCGCTAGAACAACGTGATGCCTTGTGTGCCGTTAAATACAAAGAAGTTAACACATGGGAATAAGCGGCGCTAGAACAACATACTTGCCAAAGCCAAAAAAGGTATGGCTAAGTTAACACATGGGAATAAGCGGCGCTAGAACAACGAACGCTTGGGGCAGGACACCCCGTTACTAAAGTTAACACATGGGAATAAGCGGCGCTAGAACAACAGTGGATACAATAAGCATAGTATGTTCCTCAAGTTAACACATGGGAATAAGCGGCGCTAGAACAACATGCTTTACCATAGTAAAGTTACCCAGGGCAAGTTAACACATGGGAATAAGCGGCGCTAGAACAACGACGGGGTTTTCGCTGTGCCCTGGCCGCGAAAGTTAACACATGGGAATAAGCGGCGCTAGAACAACTGACCACCACCGCGGTCTGGGTCGGCATTGAAGTTAACACATGGGAATAAGCGGCGCTAGAACAACTTCCAGAGGTTTTTTGTTGAACTAAACGCCAAGTTAACACATGGGAATAAGCGGCGCTAGAACAACCACAAAGGCAAACCCCACACCCCCGAACACAAGTTAACACATGGGAATAAGCGGCGCTAGAACAACCCCTGACGGCCAGACAATCCATACCCTTGAAAGTTAACACATGGGAATAAGCGGCGCTAGAACAACAGCAAGCGGCGGTGTGTGCCACACCTTGCCAAGTTAACACATGGGAATAAGCGGCGCTAGAACAACGATTGTGGGGCATAGTGTTGTGACATTTCCAAAGTTAACACATGGGAATAAGCGGCGCTAGAACAACGCTTTCTCGGTGTGGGGCGGACGCGATGACAAGTTAACACATGGGAATAAGCGGCGCTAGAACAACGTCGCTCCGGTGCATCATAAAGCAGGTTCAAAGTTAACACATGGGAATAAGCGGCGCTAGAACAACCTAGTGTGTGGAATTGATTGCACTGATACAAAGTTAACACATGGGAATAAGCGGCGCTAGAACAACGTATGACGGCCAATGGTTACTTGGTGTAACTAAGTTAACACATGGGAATAAGCGGCGCTAGAACAACGGATGTATCCTACCGCCAAACACGGGTTTAAAGTTAACACATGGGAATAAGCGGCGCTAGAACAACCCCCGTCGTAGATCTAATGTTGTGCATCAAAAGTTAACACATGGGAATAAGCGGCGCTAGAACAACCAGCCTCGTGTTTGAGTTAATACGTCTAACAAGTTAACACATGGGAATAAGCGGCGCTAGAACAACGGTGCAACAAAGCAGTGCCTCGGCCTTATCAAGTTAACACATGGGAATGGATGGCACTACCC